>CAVPZO010000015.1:0-48607 GCA_963710045.1 uncultured Alphaproteobacteria bacterium
TAGCGCGCGGTGGTCGGCGCCATGCGCCCTTGCCGGCGCCGAGCGGATGATGGTCTGCGCCGAGCCCTTGCCAACGAGCGGGTACCGATCACGGTCGCGCGCTTGTGGTCCTGCAGCGCGCCGGCCACGATCTCCGACGCCGACGCCGATCCGCCGTTGATCAGGGCGACCAGCGGCTTGCCCTTGACCAGGTCGCCGGCCCGCGCCATCGACCGCTGGGTCTCCTCGGTCTTGCGGCCCCGCGTCGAGACCACCTCGCCGCGCGCCATGAACGCGCTGGACACCGAAACCGCCTGGTCGAGCAAGCCGCCGGGATTGTTGCGCAGGTCGACGACGTAGCCGGCCAGCTTCTCGGCGGAATCTGGTTCGATATGTCGCGGATGGCTTTTTTCAGTCCCTCGGTGGTCTGTCCGTTGAATGTGGTAATCCGGATATAGCCGATATCGCCGCCGTCGGTGTGGTAGCGCACCGGCCGCACCCGAATGACCTCGCGCACAATCGTAACGTCGATCGGTTGCTCCGCGCCCTTGCGCATGATTTTCAGCCGGGTCTTGGTATTGATCGGCCCCTTCATCTTGGCAACGGCTTGCTCCAGCGTGAGCCCCCGGACCGCGGCGTCATCGATCCGCTGATCAGGTCGCCCGACATGATGCCGGCTTTCGCAGCCGGCGTGTCGTCCATCGGCGCGATCACCTTGACCAGGCCATCCTCCATCGTGACCTCGATGCCGAGCCCGCCGAACTCGCCGCTGGTGGTCTCCTGCATGTCGCGCCAGGCCTTCTCATTCATGTAGCGCGAATGAGGATCCAGCGAGGCGATCATGCCGTTGATCGCGCCCTCGACGAGCTTGGCGTCATCGGGCTTTTCGACGTAGCCGGCCTTGATCCGCTCGAACACATCGCCGAACAGATTGAGCTGCGAATAGGTGTCGGTGCTGGCGGCAGCCCTGGCCGCGGCGACCAGCGCGCTCGGAGGCTGAATGGCGAGGACGGTCAGACCCGCGCCGGCCACCGCACCGATGAGAAGATTGGAAATCCTGCGCATAACCGGTCGCCCCCTTCCGATGTCAGGTGGTCGCACATGGGCGGCGCAAGCAGGCTTTTTTGCGGCAGCATGGTGGGCAAAGCGCAGCATTCCCACCAGAATGGTTCAACGAAAACGCGTTTCCAGGAAGCGGGGGGGGGGTAAGAGATTGCTTATTGCCCGGGCGTCCAGGGCTGGTAATCGCCGGTGGCCGCGGGGCGGCGGCCGCTGGCCAGCGTCGAGCCCGAGGGGCGATAGGCCGCCGGCGTGCCGGTCATGTTGGGAATGTGGGGCTTTTCCCATTCATGCGGCTTGTAGGTTTCCTCCGTCGGCGCGACGTCGACGGTGTGATGCAGCCAGCCATGCCAGGACGGCGGCACGCGCGTGGCCTCGGCGTAGCCATTGTAGACCACCCAGCGGCGCTCAAAACCGAGCGATGGATCGATTTTGCGGCCCTTGGTGCGGTAGTACCGGTTACCCTGCTCGTCCTCGCCGACCAGCTCGCCGAACCGCCATGTCCACAATTGCGTGCCGAAGGTCTGGCCGTTCCACCAGGTGAAAATTTTGAGCAAAAACAGTTTCATGGGCCGTGCCGATTGATGCGGGAAGCGCAAGACCCTGATGCCATCGGCGCGGTGGATTGTCCAGTTGCTCCAGGGATCGCTGCGATCACGCTTTGCGCCGCAGCTGCACGCGCGATTTCGTGACCGATTGTCGCGGAAACGGCGTAATCCGTTCATGCCGCATACAGTTGCGATCTGACACGCTCTGCCGGTGCACAATCGGTGCGAGGCTCGGGAACGTCTGCCCTCTGAGAGGGTTGGGCTGTGTCCCGCAGATGGAGCCGCTTTCGATGATCAATCTCAAGGTTTTAAGTACCGCTGCTATTGTGGCGCTGGCGTTGCCGCTGGTGACGCCTGAGCCGAGCTATGCGCAAGGCCCGCCCGGCATGGCCGGCGCCGGACGAGGTGGCGGTGCCGCAGCCGGCGGCGGCGGTGGTGGCGGCTTCCGCGGTGGCGGAGGTGGTGGCGGCGGCGGTGGTGGCTTCCGCGCCGGCGGTGGCGGCGGTGGTGTAGCCGTTGCGCCTCCCGGTGGAGGATTCCGCGGTGGTGGTGGTGGCGGCGGATTCCGCGCCGGTGGCGGCGGCGGCGGTGGCGCCATCTATCGCGGCGGTGGCGGCGGTGGCGGATACGCTTATCGTGGCGGCGGTTACCGAGGCGGCTACTATCGCGGCGGCGGATTTATTCCCGGCGCAGTCGCAGGTGCGGTGATCGGCGGCGCGATCGCTTCGCAATATCCCTACGGGTATGGCGGCTATTACGGCGGCCCGGCCTATTATGACGAGCAATACGTCGACGACGGCGCGGTGGCGGTTGCTCCGGATACCGGCGGCGATGACGTGGCCTATTGCAGGCAGCGCTTCCGGTCCTACGATGTGGCTTCGGGCACCTATCTCGGCAATGACGGCCTGCGGCACCCCTGCCCGTAACATTGGCGTTTCTGAAATTCGAAAAAAGGCGGCGCATCCGGTGCGCCGCCTTTTTGTTTTCGACAAACCTATGACCGCATCGCCAGCGCAATGCCGCCCAGCGTCACCGTAAGCGCCGCAATCTCCCTGATGCCGAACGGCTCGTGCAGCATCGCGACCGACGCCAGCACGCCGATCGCCGGCACCATCAGCGTGCCGATCGATGCGGTCGCCGCCG
The DNA here is from genome assembly GCA_963710045.1 of uncultured Alphaproteobacteria bacterium. Classification (GTDB taxonomy): domain Bacteria; phylum Pseudomonadota; class Alphaproteobacteria; order Rhizobiales; family Xanthobacteraceae; genus Bradyrhizobium. The sequence continues at coordinate 2,730 of CAVPZO010000015.1, forward strand.
GCAACCGCTCCAGCGCTGCGAACCAGCATACATAGCTGACGCAAAACAGGATCAGCGTCATGTAGAGCATCGACGCCCAACCGATGCTCGACAACGCGGCGAGATGCGGTTGCTCCACCGCAAGCCCGAGAACCGCGATCGGCAGGCAGCCCAGAGCGATCTGCCACGCGGCCAGCGAAATCGGCGGCATCGCCAGCGGGAAATGTTTTGTGAGCACCGTGCCGAGCGCGACGCTGACTGCGCCCGCAATCGCAAACAGCAATCCCGGGAGTTTTTCCAGGCTGGCATCAAAACCGTTGCCGCCGATCAGGAAGGTGATGCCGCATAATGCAATCGTCAGGCCCACCGCGCGGCCCGGCGACACCCGTTCGCCCAGGATCGGCCAGGCCAGCAGTGCCACCCAGATCGGCACCGACGTCCCGATCACCGCGGCCTCGCTGGCGTTGAGCCAGAGCAGCGCGAGGCCCAGAAACGCGATCCAGCCGCCGAGGCTGAGCAATGACACCAGCAGCAGACGCCCCCGCATCTTCAACGGCACCGTCAGTCTTTTCCCTTTCGCCACCGCGATCAGCGCAAGCAGCCCGGCGCCGACAAGGCCGCACAATCCGCGCGACGACAGCGGCGGCCATTCGGTGAGCAGGTTCTTCATGATCGGAAAATTGAGGCCCCAGCCCAGCGAGGTGATGGTCAGGAACAAGAGGCCGAGCGGCGAGATCCGCGCGCGTGCGCTGGCGGGATGCGCGTTCGTCATGACCGCGTCGCCAGCACCACGCCGGCCAGCGTGAACACCAGCGCGGCGATCTGGCCCGGGCCGAGCGGCTCATGCAGCGCGATGGCTGAAGCGACGACGCCGATCACCGGCACCGCCATGGTGCCGATCGCCGCGACCGATGCCGGCAATCGCGTCAGTGCGGCGAACCAGGCGACATAGGCAATGCAGAACTGCACAACCGTGGAATAGATGATCAGCAGCCAGCCGACATTCGATACGGCGTGCCAGTGCGAGGTCTCGATCAACAGGCCGACCACCGCCACCGGAAAACATCCCAGCCCGATCTGCCAGGCGGCGGCTGTGAACGGTGGTAATGGCAGCGGCAGCTTTTTTGCCAGCACGGTGCCGAGCGCGAACCCGACTGAGCCCGCCAGCGCCATGATGATTCCCGGCAGCTTCTCAACACTGGCGCTGAAGCCGTTGCCGCCCATGATCGCGGCGAGGCCCGCAAAAGCCATCAGCAGCGCAATCGCGCGCAGCACCGTTGGCCGCTCGCCGAGTACAGGCCAGGCGATCATCGAGGCCCAGACCGGCATGGTATAGGCGATCAGCGCCGCCTCGCTGGCGGGCAGCCACAGCAGCGCCAGCCCCATCAGCACCATCCAGCCGCTCACGTTCAGAACTGCCGCCAGCACCAGGCGCGGCCACAGCTCGCGCGGGACCTTCAGGCTATTCCCCCACATCACCGCGAGCACGGCCAGCAGGCCGGCGCCGATCACGCCGGTGCCGCCGCGCAGGGTCAGCGGCGGCAGTTCGCTGAGCAGATATTTCGTGACCGGCCAGTTAAAGCCCCAGCCCAGCGAGGTGATGGCGAGGAACATGAGGCCTGCGGGCCCGATTCGGGCGCGCGCGGCGGGCTGGTTCTGGGTTTTCATGGGCTGGATGACCGGCGGGAATCGGCCGCACCATGCCGGTTATCGGGGCGGGAAGCCATCGCCGGCGGGCATGCCAGCCCGGACATCCGACGCGGCGGCTGAGTCTTTCCGATGCAACCCCTCGCGGACAATAAATACTTGACCTGTGAACAGCGGGCGAAGCCGAAATCCTCACTCTCAAAAACAAAATTTTTCGCTTCCGAATCCGTGAGGACTCACTGATACTTGGCAGCAATCAGGGTGCGGCCCGACCCCTTGGATTTCCCAACTTTCCACCATATTTAGTATTTGATTCAGGAACTCGTACTAGTGCTTGACGGGCGCAAGGGAGTTGCTCTAGCTTTAAAACTGTTCGGCGCGAGTGTGTTGGAGTCCCGCCGGTCGTCCCAAAAGGGTTCCAGAATGACCACTCCGCCGTGCCGATCGAGGCACCGGGTGACGGGCTTTGTTGCCCTGAATTTGGAGGCCTTCCGGGCGCTAAAAATGGGCCGAAATCGGCTCCGGTTGTGAGTTGAGGCGTTAAAGTATGGCCTGGAAATCGGAACCGGCGTTCCGTCAGGACATGCTCCACAGAGAAACAGAAGTCGGGTCCACCGGCTGAACCCGCGGACAAGAGTTCGCTCAAGGAAAACCACCCGGCGCCGCAGGCATTGCGGTCCGGTCAGAACAAGAACGGGGCACGACCATGCGAATCGAACGGCGCTACACCACCGACGGCCAGTCACCCTACGCCGCAATAGATTTCAGAATGACGACATCGGAGATCCGCAATCCCGATGGCTCGGTGGTGTTTCGCTTGGAGAATGTCGAGGTGCCGGAGTTCTGGTCGCAGGTCGCCTCCGACGTGCTGGCGCAGAAGTATTTTCGCAAAGCCGGCGTCGCCGCGCGCCTGAAGAAGGTCGAGGAAGAGACCGTGCCGTCCTGGCTGTGGCGCTCGGTGCCGGACACCGAGGCGCTCGCTTTGCTGCCTGAGTCGGAGCGCTATGTCAGCGAACTGTCCTCGAAGCAGGTATTCGACCGCCTCAGTGGCTGCTGGACCTATTGGGGCTGGAAGGGCGGCTACTTCGGCGGCTCCGAAGCCGACGCCCGCGCCTTCTTCGACGAGCTGCGCTACATGCTGGCCAAGCAGATGGTGGCGCCGAATTCGCCGCAATGGTTCAACACCGGCCTGCACTGGGCCTATGGTGTCGATGGTCCCGGCCAGGGCCACTATTACGTCGATCCGTTCACCCACAAATTGACCAAATCGAAATCCTCTTACGAGCATCCGCAGCCGCACGCCTGCTTCATCCAGGGCATCCAGGACGACCTCGTCAACGAGGGCGGCATCATGGATTTGTGGGTGCGTGAAGCCCGCCTGTTCAAATACGGCTCCGGCACCGGCTCCAACTTCTCGCGGCTGCGCGGCGAAGGCGAGCGGCTGTCCGGCGGCGGACGCTCGTCCGGCCTGATGAGCTTTCTGAAGATCGGCGACCGCGCCGCGGGCGCGATCAAGAGCGGCGGCACCACGCGGCGCGCGGCAAAGATGGTGGTGGTTGACGCCGACCATCCGGATATCGAGACCTATATCGACTGGAAGGTGAAGGAGGAGCAGAAGGTCGCTGCCCTCGTGACCGGCTCCAAGATCAACCAGAAGCACCTCAAGGCGATCCTGAAAGCCTGCGTCAATTGCGAAGGAAGTGGCGACGACTGCTTCGACCCGGAGAAGAACCCTGCGCTGCGCCGCGAGATAAAACTGGCGCGCCGTTCGCTGGTCACCGACGGCATGATCAAGCGCGTCATCCAGTTCGCCAGGCAAGGCTACAAGGAAATCGATTTCCCGATTCTCGACACGGATTGGGATTCGGAAGCCTATCTCACCGTCTCGGGACAGAACTCCAACAACTCCGTCTCGCTGAAAGACGACTTTTTGCGCGCGGTGGAAACCGACGGCACCTGGGATTTGATCGGCCGCACCAACAAGAAGGTGACCAAGACGCTTAAAGCCCGCGACCTCTGGGAAAAGATCGGCCACGCCGCCTGGGCCTCCGCCGACCCGGGGCTGCATTTCAACACCACCATGAACGACTGGCACACCTGCAAGGCGTCCGGCGACATCCGCGCGTCCAATCCGTGCTCGGAATACATGTTCCTGGACGACACCGCCTGCAATCTGGCCTCCGCCAACCTGATCACCTTCTACGACACACGGACAAAACAGTTCGACGTCGGGGCTTATGAGCATCTGTGCCGGCTGTGGACCGTGGTGCTCGAAATCTCGGTGATGATGGCGCAGTTTCCGTCCAAGGCGATCGCGGAGCTGTCTTACGAATTCCGCACGCTGGGCCTCGGCTTCGCCAATATCGGCGGGCTGCTGATGACCATGGGCCTTTCCTACGACAGCAAGGAAGGCCGCGCGCTGTGCGGCGCGCTGACCGCGATCATGACCGGCGTCAGCTACGCCACCTCTGCCGAGATGGCAAAGGAGCTCGGCCCCTTCCCCGGCTACAAGAAGAACGCCGCGCACATGCTGCGCGTAATCCGCAACCACCGCCGCGCCGCGCATGGCGAATCGCGTGGCTATGAGGCGCTGGCCGTCAACCCGGTGCCGCTGGATTATGCCAGCGTACCGCAGACCGACATCGTCGAGCACGCCAAGGCCGCCTGGGACAAGGCGCTCGAACTCGGCGAGCTGCATGGTTATCGCAACGCGCAGACCACCGTGGTGGCGCCGACCGGCACCATTGGCCTGGTGATGGATTGCGACACCACCGGCATCGAGCCGGACTTCGCGCTGGTGAAATTCAAGAAGCTTGCCGGCGGCGGCTACTGGAAGATCATCAACCGCGCCGTGCCCGAGGCGCTGCGCGCGCTCGGCTATCGCGAGAGCGACATCGCGGAGATCGAAGCCTATGCCGTCGGCCATGGCTCGCTGAGCAATGCGCCGGCGATCAACGTCTCCACGCTGAAAGCAAAAGGCTTTACCGACGAAGCACTGAGGAAGGTGGAAGCAGCACTTCCGACCGCGTTCGACATCAAATTCGCCTTCAACAAATGGACCTTTGGCGAGGACTTTTTGCGCGACACGCTGAAGATCGCGCCGGAAGCCATCGCCGCTGCGAATTTCGACCTGCTCGCCGCCGTCGGTTTTTCCAAACGCGAGATCGAAGCCGCCAATGTGCACATCTGCGGCGCGATGACCGTGGAAGGCGCACCGCATCTCAAGGCCGAACACTACAACGTGTTCGACTGCGCCAATCCCTGCGGCAAGGTCGGCAAGCGCTACCTCTCGGTGGAAAGCCACATCCGCATGATGGCGGCGTCGCAGCCGTTCATCTCGGGCGCGATCAGCAAGACCATCAACATGCCGAACGACGCCACGGTGGAGGATTGCAAATCCGCCTACCTGTTGTCCTGGAAGCTGGCGCTGAAGGCCAACGCGCTCTACCGCGACGGCTCAAAGCTGTCGCAGCCCTTGAACTCGCAGCTGATCAGCGACGACGACGAGGAAGACGACGCCATCGAAGCCTTCATGGACAAGCCGATGGCCGCGCGCACCGCGGCGTTGTCGGAAAAAGTGGTGGAGCGCCTGGTCGAGCGCATCGTGGTGATGCGCGAACGCGAAAAAATGCCGGACCGCCGCAAGGGTTACACGCAAAAGGCCGTGGTCGGCGGCCACAAGGTGTACTTGCGCACCGGCGAATATGACGACGGCCGCATCGGCGAGATTTTCATCGACATGCACAAGGAAGGTGCCGCGCTGCGCTCCTTCATCAACAACTTTGCCATCGCGGTTTCGCTCGGCCTGCAATACGGCGTGCCGCTGGAGGAATATGTCGACGCCTTCACCTTCACCCGCTTCGAACCCGCCGGGCCCGTGCAAGGCAACGATTCGATCAAATACGCGACCTCGATCCTGGACTACGTGTTCCGCGAACTCGCCGTCAGCTACATGAGCCGGTTCGACCTCGCCCATGTCGATCCCAACGAGAGCAACTTCGACGCGCTCGGCAAGGGCGTCGAGGAAGGCAAGCAGCCCGATCCCTCGCACTCCACCAAATACGTGTCGAAGGGCCTGACCCGTTCGCGCACGGATAATCTCGTCGTGGTGCGCGGCGGCGACTCGGGTTCGTCGTCGTCGCATGGCGGCGGCAACGTGATGTCGCTCGCCACCTCCCGCGCCGCCGACGCGACGGAAGGCGCGGTCGCGCTGAAACAGGAAGCCCAGCACGATTTGTCGCCGACGGAAAAGCTGGAGGCATTGCAATGGAGCCGCGCCGGCGCCGCGGCAGCACAGGCCGCGCCGTCCAAGGCGGAGCGCCGCGCCGAGGCCAAGGCCAAGGGGTATGAGGGCGAAATGTGCGGCGAATGCGGGCACTTCTCGCTGGTGCGGAACGGGACCTGCATGAAGTGCGATACGTGCGGGAGCACGACGGGGTGTTCGTGAAACCGAGACGTGATGGCCGGCCTTGACCCGGCCATCAATGCGTTCATTCGACACACGATGAGTGCTAGCCATAAGAAAGAACGTGACGGAGTTCAGGCTCGTGGGGTCCGTCGTCACAGTCTTATGGGCTAGCTATTCACCAAAATCTGCCTCGGTGAGCCTTGCTTTTTTGGGCGGCACAAGCGCCGGGTCGAGCTGAGAGAGTCTGTCGACAGCGCTATTGATGCTCTCAACCACCTTTTTCTGTTCTTCTCCGGCGTAAAGTGACCCGGTGAGAATCTTGGAGCGTATCATCTCGATGATGCCCGGATACCGCTCGGCAACTAGAGGAGCGCTTTTGATCAGCCACTTCGCAAAAGGGTGATTGCTGTTCAGGATGGGTTTGTAACGGCGCAAAATATCGCCTTTAACGTAAGGCACAAAGGTAAGCGGCGGGAAAAGTCGCTCCCCATCTTGAAGGGGTTTCGAACGTACGCCGACTGCAACAATGTCAGTCGAGTAAGCCGTTTCGGCGACATTTGTCAGATCAAGATATGCCGCGGCTAGCGCTGTCGCCACCGTTTGCCAGCCCCAGGGCTGGTATCGGCCGTTCAATTCACTGGGATCGAGCAGATTGTGTATCTCGACCTTGATTCCTTCCGCCAATTTTTTTCTGATTTCAATGAGCGACGTATACTCGGATGTCATTGACACATCGAAAATCTTTTGTTCCCACCACGGTCCGCCCTCAGCAAGAAGCGGATCACTCAACAGCCGGCCGAGCGTCAAATATTCCCGCACCTGAGAATCAACTCTAAGCAGATTTGCCGGAGCAATTGCTTGCGCAACTTCGTCGCCGTCCTGCAATACGCGGGAAAGCGTCATATCTGCAGTAGACACCACCTCCCACGGCCAGCTCTTTACTCGATCTCTTGCTAAAGACAAATTGGGCCTTAGACCATCCTGAAGCCCGATAGCTCCAATTGCATTGGACCCGCTGTTTCTGCTTCTGGCCAAGGATATTCGTTCGGAGCGCCACTCGACGACGTCGGCCCACTGTGTCGGAATGCTGATACCGTTATGCATTACTTTCAAATTGGCGTCTCCAATGAGACAAGATCGAATTTCCGCGCGCAGGACGTGATCGGATTGCGGAAGAGGTATTTTATTCCTTTTCTCGTATGCCGGTCCCCTGTCTGGCCCATAATGCCCGTACGACCGCATTTCCGAGCTTACCTGCTTACACCAGGTCAAAACCTTCTTGCGAAAACCTCTATCTGGCAATGCTGCTGCCGCTTCCTCAATCCTGCCAATTTCTTCCTGGCGGACTTCCGATCTTGCTGACACAACGATCAACGAATTTCCAAACTCCAAATCTAAGGATATATCTCCACCGCGGAATTGATCCAGAAACTGCTCCAGCAACAGGAGTTCGCCCGAAATCTTCCGCTCGAGAAAAACGGCTTGCCCCCGAAAGTCATCCGAAGATGTCTTACCGGTGAGATCAATCGGGATTACCTCAACGGAGATGTCATCGGGCCCGAGGGGCCACTTGATAACATCGGTTATTTTCGAGAGCTGATCCTGTGTGAGCTTTAAGGATTCTCGTTTACACCAAGGTGTTTCGATGACGTTTCTAAAGTTTCCCCCTATATTTTCACCCTCAAACTGCACCGGGACTACAGGACAAAATAAATTCTCCTTCAACAGTTTGGCTAAATCGAATTCTCCTCTCTCCTTCGTGGGATCAAGCCGGCACGCGATCGAGGTTCCGAACTCGGTTCTATAATCACGGTCGGCAGCATCGTTCCCCATGCCGGGCATTGGTGCCGGCGGCAAGCTTGGTGTTTGCAAGGAAAAGTAACCACTCAACCCGACAAGCGACAGACGGATTGGTTCACTGGAGCCGCCGTCAGGACGTTGCCTCAATGTACTGATCTCGACACGGTCGCAGGCAATGAAGCAGGATAGAAGGCCAATTCCGAATCGGCTGATCGGCACGAATTCGCGAGCACCCTTTCGCGTTGCTTTCAGGATATCCGCTTTATATTGCGTTGAGTTGTAATAGGAGGATCCGACCTTCAGCAGATGCTCTCTAATAATAAATTCGTCCATGCCGGTGCCGTAATCGTCGAACCGCACCCAGTGATACTTGTCACTATCTATCCATTCGCTGACCTGTATTGGCCGAACGTCATAAGGTGTATTTCTACGTGTGCGTTCCAGGTGTTGATGCAAGCGGCTGGCATCAATCGCATTTTGAAGAAGTTCTCTTACAAAAACGAACGGGGAATCATAGAGATTTTCTCCCATCAAGAGTTGCAGAACGTTATCCTGGTCGAGAGTAAAACGGTACTCACCGTATCGATATCCATCTCCCAAAATGTTATCGCGATTCACTCTTCCTGGCAGCGGCAGATTGCGCCAGCGATCCGAGCATTCGCTAAGAAAGACTTCACACGCCTTGAACTCGTGCTCGATCGTATCAAGAAAACGTCTGACATCATGCTCGACCGCAGGATGATCGGGACCACAAACAAAGCCAAGATCGTACGATTCGGTTCTTTCCTCCGGAAAAACCATACCCCCAGAGTTAAGGTGCTTGCGCCATTCTACGTCGCTGGCCGCCTCTCGCGGTGTCGAGCGGCGCGTCAAACTCAGATGCTTGTAAACAGATTCAGGGGAGCGGGAGCGGTCAAAGTCAAGTATATCGGCAAGCCTGAGCAGAATCGCGCAAAAGCGCAGATCGGCACGTTCCAGAAATGCTTTCTTCAAGATCGCGTTCGAATGAATTTCCGAAATCTTCAAATTGTGACTTCGGCAAAGCTCTCCCAATTCTACCCGGAAACTAACCGGCCCCCACCTGAATTTCTCCGGTTTAATCTCATTTAGATAGACGAACACCCGGTCAGCATGACGCCATCGGCAGTACATTTCGGAAATATCGCGCGGCGGTTCACCCTTCGAGCCAACCGCAAGGTAGGCCTCTGGAAAAAGATTCAGGAACTGTGGCCATTCAGGTTCCTTTGTCAGGTTGTGTCGAGCTTCGTCGTCAAACACCATCCCGAGATCGTGAAAATATGCTGCTAAAATCAATAGCGCGGCTTCGAGACTGGACAGATCTTTTAGGCGCGGTCCCAACAGCGACGCCATAAGCTCTGCCACGTTACGCGCATGCAAAGAGTTGTGCAGTGTGTAGGTAGGAAATGTTTCAATGACGCGATCCAGACGCGGGGCGGCCTCGTCTATAAGGTTCTGAACGAGCGCTCTTTCCTGGTCGTTGCCCTTTTCCTCAAGAACGCTCCAAAGCGCCAGTTGCTCGACTTCGTGCGGTCTTGGCATATGCGCTCTCAATCAATTAATACAAAGATCCTCTTTGTAAGTTACACGGACTTTTTCAATTTTGAAAAGCCCAATGTGGTCCAGTTCTCTCGCTAATATTATCTATCCAGGGCAAAGATCAGCAAGCGTGGCCCCGGAAGAGCGGAGCGGCACATCCGGGGATTGGGTCAGACGAGATGGCTGTTCCCGGGTTTCGATGCGCTCATCCGGGCTACGAAACTGTTTGACCAGCAGGCCGGGCCGTTATGTTGGGCCGCTTTTCGTAAGCCGTCACCGCGCCGGCTTCCACGTCCCGTCCCTGATCGCCAGCATCAATTGGGCCAGCGGCAGGACGGTGCGATCCGCTTTCGAGGCTGCGAGCGTTTCGACGGCGGGCCAGTCGATCCGCACCGTGCCGTCTTCTTCATTGATCACGTAGAAGCTGGGCGACCCGGGCGCCGGTCATGCCCTTGGCGCGGGCGGCCGCGGGCGCTACACTCTCACGGCGAATTCTTGCGCAACCGGAAGGAGGATAACCCGATGCCCATGGACGTGAAGGTCAGTGAAAAAATGGTCCGCCGGCGCTTCGCCGAGCTCGACAAGAAGAACTTCGGCATTCTGGACGAGCTGTTCGTGCCGTCCTACGCGCTTAACCTTCCCGGCATGCCGAAGGCGCTCGACCTCGATACCACCAAGGACTTCTACTATTCGCTCTACACGGCGTTTCCGGACCTCAAGCACAAGATCATCGAGCAGATCAGCGCCGGCAACAAGGTGGTGACGCGCTGGGAGGCAACCGGCACGCACAAGGCGGCGTTCATGGACGTTGCGCCGACCGGCAAGAAGATCACGCTCACCGGCATCAACATCTATACGCTCACGCGCGGCAAGCTTTCGCAGAGCCACGTCAACTGGGACATGCTCGGCCTGATGCAGCAGATCGGCGCGGTCTCGCGCCGCCTCGCGCTGCCGCCCAAGCGCGCGGGCTGAACGCATCGCGCAAAGCAAGCGTAGCGCGGTAGACGTCATATTGCCCCGCTTTCACGGGCGTCACCGCGCCGGCTTCCACGTCCCGTCCCTGATCGCCAGCATCAATTGTGCCAGCGGCAGGACGGTACGATCCGCTTTCGACGCGGCGAGCGTTTCGACGGCGGGCCAGTCGATCCACACCGTGCCGTCTTCATCGATGACGTAGAGGTTGGGCGACCCGGGCGCGGGCTCGCGTATTCTTATCGTCTTGAGGGGCTTCGGCTGATCCTGGGCGAGCGCGGGTGCGGCCACGGCCGCGACCAGCGTGAACGCGAGAATGCAACGCATCCGGTGCGTTGAACCGTCTTTGCGAGCGAAGCGAAGCAATCCAGAGCCGCAAGCGCAGACTGGATTGCTTCGTCGCTTCGCTCCTCGCAATGACGCATTTTGATCTGACATCACGCCCCTAGGAAGCATTCATCTTCTTGAGTTCGCATCGTCGAGAGCAAATTGCCTTGCCAGATCGAGCACCTTCTTCCTGTCTCGTCCGGTTTCAATCCTCAAGAACACCTGCATCAGTTTCAGACCCTCGAGAATTGCGGCCGTGCTGGGCGGCCCAGACCGGGAGGCGTGCAGCGTTATGACGTTTGGCGGGAGGCGGCCGCGCTTGCCTTTCATGTTTTGCTCCGGACACGAGGCGGCGCGCCGCCCTCCCCGGCGCGCGGCGCCGTGAAGAATTCCTCGATGTTCGAAGACAGCGCGCGCGCCAGTTTTTCGAGAACCGCGACGCTCGGATTCTCAAGTCCCCGTTCAAGACGGCTGACATAGGTCCGGTCGATTCCGGCATCGACGGCAAGCCTGAGAGAGCTCGCGCGCGACCCGAAGCCTCCGTATGTTTCGAGCGACCAACGCGCCTGCTTTCATCAAGCAAGATCATCAGCCGGCAGCTGATTAAACCACGGACAATAGTGCTAGTATTTTCGGTCAAGGCTTGCCCATCATTCCCGGCGCGCGTCTTCGCGCGAAACCGGAACGACGGGTCGAATTGTGCATGGGCTTCGATACACTTTTTCCGCGAGCAAGCGTAGCCCGGATGAGCGGAGCGACATCCGGGATCTGTGCCTGATGGAGATATCGGTCCCCGGGGTCGCTTCGCTCGTCCGGGCTACGAACCTACGATGCCGTCTGCAAGACTGTCGCCTGATCCGCCTGCGGCGCGACAAATGCGACGACCGCATCTATGGAGTTATCAACGAACTCCGCATCCCGTTTTAGCTCTTCCAGGCTCCGCGCATGAGGGATCGGATCGCCGTCAGCTTCCATAACGGCTAGATGTCCTGCCAGCGCCTGGGACGCGTTATCGATAGCCTCCTCAAACGTATCGCCGGCCGAAATGCAGCCCGGCACATCGGGGAAGCTGACGCCGTAGCTGGTGCCTTCGTCCTTGTGGACCAGCGCAATGTAACCCGCCGTCTTGCTCACCGTGGCTCCTTTAATCCTGCCTGCCTGTAGATCGAGCGGACAGTCTTTGGATGCAAGTCCCGTTTCGGATGCGGCACTGTCACCTTACCCGATTTTGTCGGATGCTTGTAGTGCTGATGGCTGCCCGTTGCGCCGATATAGCGCCAGCCGTCGGCCTCCAGTTCTCTTATGAGATCGCGCGAGTCTCTGCCCATCCGGCAACAGACTATGGTCCGCTGAAATAGCTCTACCACCAACCCGCGGATGAATGTCGTTGTTTCCGATACACTTTTGCCGCGAACCGAATGAGCGGTTCCCGTCTGCTGCCGCAGACAACTGATCGGGCTTGTGTACATTCAAATCCATGAAAACCAAAAAACTGATCGCGGTTCTGGAGCGCATCGAGGCTTGGCCCCCCGAGGCGCAGAATGCACTGGCCGACTTCGCGCTCGACCTCAACGCGGGATTTAGGGCTGACGACTATGAGCCGACGGCGGAAGAACTCGCCGGCATTGATCGCGGGCTGCGTGACGCCGCGGAAGGCCGCTTCGCGACGCCGCAGCAGGTCGAATCCGCTTTCGCAAAATTCCGCGGGCGATCTATTTCGGCAACCAGCGTTCGCTTTGAGGAACATACGATGTGGATCGATCTGACCGACGGGCGGACGCTCGGCGTTCCCCTCGCATGGTTTCCGCGGCTGTTGCGCGCGACGCCCGCCGAGCGCGAACAGGTCGAGCTGAGCCGCGTGGCCTTGCACTGGGAAGCCGTCGACGAAGATATATCAATCGCTGATTTGTTGGACGGTCATGCGGATGCAAGTGGACCCGCTCGGCACTCGACCAAACTCGATATGCTCGCAGAGGAAGCTATTGCCGAACATCGCGCTGGTCGTTCGCGAGAATTGTGACAGGAGTAAGCGTAGCCCGGATGACCGCAGCGACATCCGGGATGACCTATCTCCCTCGCTTCGGCCGCTTCGCCCACAGTCGAAAGCCACCCTTGAACGCATCGGCGTTGCTGCCGCGGCGAACTTTCGGCGGCAACTTGCCGATCTTGCCGACGTTGCCGCCGCCGAGCACGACATACTCCGGCTGCAGCGCGGCGGTCAGGCGCTTGACGACGTCTCCGACATGCCCGCGCCACTTCTTGCGTCCAAGACGCTTCAAGCCTTCAGCGCCGACATAGTCCTCGAACGTCTCGTCCCCGCGGTAAGGCAAATGACCCAATTCCATCGGCTCCAGCACGCCGTCCAGAATCATGGCAGAGCCCATTCCCGTGCCGAGGCCCAGGAACAGCATGCGGCCGCCCTGGTAGCTGCCGAGCGCCTGCATCAATGCGTCGTTGACGACCCTTGTCGGCCGCCCGAACGCCTTTTCGAAATTGAAATTCCTCCAGCCGCCTCCGAGATTGTGGGGCTCCTTGACCACGCGATTGCCGGCGACGGCGCCGGGATAGCCGATCGAGACCACGTCATAGGACCAGTCCCGGGTGAGGGCCTTGACCCCGCGCACCATCGCCCTCGCCGTGAGGTCCGGCCCGGAGTCGAACCGACGCTTGGTCCGCGCGCGATTGGTCCTGACCTTGACGTGAGAGCCGCCGACGTCGATTACGAGGATGGTCCGGGCTTTTTTCATGCCGCCTTCAGCTCCGAATGAGTCGCAGTGCAAAACTATTCGCATTCAATCGGCGTCGTGCAAAGAAGCGGTGTAGCCCGGATGAGCGCAGCGACATCCGGGATCTGTGCTTGACGAGATACCGTCCCGGGTTTCGCTTCGCTCACCCGGGCTACGAGGCTATTTGCGCTCCACCGCATACCCCGCGCGCGGAAAATGCACCACCACCTCGCCCGCCCTCGCATCGACGCGTCGGATCGCGATGTGCTGCGCCGAGAGCGCCACGATCTCGCCTTCGGCGGCGGTGCGCACCGGCTCGTCGGCGACTACCGCGACACGATCGCCGGGCTTGTGGCCTGAGGGATCGCGCGGATCCGGCATGACCTGCGTCGCCGGCGTCGCCGCATGGGCAATCGCGACCGCGTCCGAGCCGGATATGTCGGTGCGCGTGCCGTGGCCGGCGGCCTGCAGCCGACTCTCCCAGTCGCGTATCCGCGGGAATTCGGCGAACAGCGCGTCGGAGTCGGTCAGGTTGGTGCGCACATACCAGAGGTTCATCCAGGCGTTGACGTCGGCAAGGCTGACCTCGTCGCCGAGCAGCCAGGGTCGCGCGGAAAGCTCTGCCTCGAGCAGGTCCAGGTTGCTGCGAAACTGCGCGCGGTGATGCGGCAGCGCCGCCGTCATTGCGGCCACGTCGAACGGCGCGCCGCGAAGCTTTGTGCGGTCGTCGATAAAACTCTGCGGCACCTTGTCGCCGAGCGAGCCGAACACCAGCGGGATGGTGGAGGCGAAGAACGCGCGGTCGGTCCACATCCCAATCATCCAGGGTAAGCCTGTGTGCCCGGCGGGACAGAGCGACGGCGTCGGAAAGCGCGCCTCCAATTCCCGCACAATCACTTGCGTGTCGCAAAAAATGTCGGCGCCGATCTGCAGCACCGGCGTGCGGCGATAACCGCCGGTCAGCGGGATCAAATCGGGTTTCGGCATGATGCGCGGGATCAGCACCGACTGCCATGCGATTTGCTTCAGGCCGAAGATCAGCCGGATTTTTTCGGAGAATGGCGAGGCCTCGAAATGGTGCAGGATGACCTGGGATGTCATGGCAGGGTCTCAAGCGAAAAGACGCAACCGGCATGGCGGCGAGCATGACCCGCTGCTTGCAGAGCTGCAAGCCCGCCGTTCACGAAATTGTGAATGTATACCTATCCCCGTCCTCAAGACCTGACTTATCCTGCCCGTGTCCTGTCCGACGAGGGGCCGCTTTCTAGAAGCGATCCTTCAACGGACAGAGCGAGAGCTGGCCGGACCGGGGCGCCCCGGAACGGTCGACGGCCTGGTGGTTGGTGGAGCGCTGGGAGGCGCTGCGCCTAGCCTTGGGCGCGCGCGGTCGCCTTGCCGCGCGAGGTGGGTTCACCACCCGCCTCCGGGGGGTGCCTCGCAAGCACCCTGGCGCCTCCCACCGCTCCATCCCCTCGCTTGGGTTCGCGAGGGACTGGCAAACCTCGGACGCCTTGCGCCGCGAGAATGTAGAGGCTTGGCTGTTTGAAATTTGAATTTGATGATTTGTATGCCTCGTGTCCCGGGCGCGATGCAGCACGCAGTGCTGCTTCGCAGAACCGGGACCGTTACAGATGCTGCCTTCGTTACGACCCCGGCTTAGCAGCGCACCACGCCGCGAAGAGCGGCGCGCTGCGCAGCATCCGGGGAACGCGGCAATATATTCTGCTTCATGCGACACGCCCGCTCAATACGGCGGCTTTCTTCTCGCCCGCTGCGCCTTGGCCGCCTCGATCCACCACTTGAGATCATCCGCAAACCGCGGAAACGCGTGCACCAGCGCCTTGCCGCCTTCGCCGATCGTCTCGCCTTTCTCATTTAGTGTCTGTGCGATCGGACCGACCGCGAGCGAGCTCGAGATCACCACCATGCCCATCTCGGACAATGTGCCGTGCCACGCCAGCGCTGCGCGCGCGCCGGAGAAGCGGCCGGCGGAATAGCTGGCGATGGCGGCGGGGCGCCAGAACCATTCCTCGAGGAAATGATCGGTGAGGTTTTTCAAGCCCGGCTGCATGCCCCAATTGTATTCGCCGGTGATGAACACAAAGCCGTCGGCGTCGCGAATCTTTTCCGCGAGCGTTTCCAGCGCGGCGGGCGCCTGCCCTTTCGGATGCTCCTTGTACATCCGGTCCAGCATCGGCAGATCGACCGCCTTGGCGTCGATCAGCTCCACGTCGTCGCCGCGCGCGCGCAGACCTTCAATGACGAAATGCGCCAGCCGGATGCCCATCCGGTCGGAGCGATAGGAGCCGTAGAGCACGAGAATGGTCATGGTTAGCCTAAAAGCACAGATTGGTGACGAAATTTCCGCGCTTGTCCTTGATCACGTAAGGACATTCCAGCCGCTTCAGCGCCGCCTTGGCGTCTTCGTTGCCGAGGGCTGCGGCCTTCTCGTAATAGGCTTTGGCGGCGGTCGCATCCTTGTCGCCGCCGCGGCCCTCCAGCGCAAACGCGCCCATCCGCTCCAGCGCGCCGGGATGATTTTGCGCGGCGGCTTTGGTAAACAGCGCCCTCGCCGTGACATCGTCCTGCGGACCGCCGACGCCGTCGGCGATCATCATGCCGAGTTGATACTGCGCCTCGGCATTGGTCTCCCCCGCTTTCGCAAGCAGGCTGCGCGCCTGCGCGGGATCGGCGGTGACGCCGCCGCTAAGCGCTGCAAGACTGGAAATGCCGCGCGGGTTGCCGGCAGCTGCTGCGCGCTCGAACAGTTTTCGCGCCTGCGCCTCGTCCTTCGCGACACCCGCGCCGCTGCCGTAGAGCACGCCGAGTTCGACCATGGCCGACGTCGAGCCCTTGTCGGCCGCCTTGCGCCAGGCCGCGATGGCCTCCGGCAGCTGCCGGTTGGCGGCGTAGCCGCGGCCGAGCTGGTACAGCGCGCGGCGCGACGATTTCGACGCGGTATTGCAGAATTTGATGGCGATGGCGACGTCGGACGGTTCGATCTCGGCTGTGCCTTTGACGTTGGCCGGCTTGTCCGGATCGGCGGGATCGGCGGCGAGTCGGTCGCACAGCACCAGATCGGCGGACTGGGCATGGGCCAAAGACGGCGACGCCGCAATCGCAATCGCCGTCACGGCGATGCGGAACGTTGCAGTAAACCAGAGCGCGTGAAGTGGTGTGGTCGGGACAAACATGCTGACGGCAGGTTACCTTCCCGGCCGGCTTGTTCAAGACGTTTCCTTAACCCTGCACGCTGCACGCCGACGCCGGCCGCTTGCCGTGCTTGATCGTGGTGCCCGCCTTGCCGATGTTCAGCGTAATGCCGCCGCCGCTATAGCGCGAGCCGGACAGCGCAATGCGCTTTTTCAGCGCCACGGCCTTGCCGTCGATCTGCAGATGGGCCTGCTTGTCGTACTGGAAAAATCCCACGATGAACTGCGAACCGTCGGCGCAAACATAGGTCCGGAACGTCTGCGCCGCCGCGGGCGATGCGCCGGTTGCCAGCGCTACCGCCGCCACACCGACAATGACAATTGCCGTTGATTTCATCACCCGCTCCCCGTTTTCCGGGAGGTATAGTTCACGGCGGGCGGCGAAAATCCAGTGGGTGTCAGGCCGCGGCTTCCATTTCCGCATCAAGATCGGCGATAACGTCCTCGAATGCCGAGATCGCCTGCTGGACCGCGGCGATCTGCATCAGCTCCCAGCCGTTGATCGGGCCGTTGCGCTTTTGCAGCGCCACCACCAGATCGCGCCGCTGCTCCTTGAGCTGGACCAGCGGCAACCCGTGATCCGCAAGAGATTTCATCATGATTCTTCCCCGGCCTTCTGTTGGACGCCATGACATCTAGCGGGATTTTTCTGAAATCCGCTTACAAAACTCCGGCAAATTTTAACGATTCGCGCAACCGGTAGACACGGCCTTGCGCATCGCCGACCAGCCTCCATGAAGACGCCGGCCCCGCATCCGGCCGAAACTGCTTTTTATTTTATTCACACCAATCCTTGCCGGTTGCTCAGGTAGGCAATAACATCTTGCGCGAGAATACCCGCTACCGCTTCCTGATGGGCAACTTGGGGAAAGCCACCATGCCAGATCGACAAAAACCCGGCAGATGGATCAGGCATCCCGCCGATCGGGTGAATGCCGCCAGAGCCCTGGTTGCGCCGTTCCTGCTGTTCGCACCTTTCGTCGTGAGCTGGTTTGCGGGGTACGAAATCATCTACGCCATTGTCACTTTCGTGGCGATCGGAGAAACCAACTACCTGTTGCATCTCCACATCCACCGGCCCTTCAGCAGAAATCCGGCCCTCAACATCCTGCTCGACCTCAGCATGGGGGTCGTCACCGGGATGACCGCTTCGAACTGGCGGATCCAGCACGTCTACGGCCACCATCGCGGCCTCGACAGGCCCTACCGGGGCGAACGAAGCGCATATCTGCAAGACTATTCGGCGATGCGGGCGGTTACCTATTCGGCAATCTCGCTGTTCGAGACGATCTACGCGCCGATCGTCGAGTCCTTCAACAAGGGAATTCTGGATAATGTCAAAACCCCGATCAGCTATCGCTGGGCGTTTTTCGACCAGATGCTGCTGATTGGTTTCGTGGCGACATTGACGGCATGGCAACCGCGGCTGGTGCTGATCTATCTGTTGCCGTGGTATTTCGTCACGCAATTCGTCACGCGCTATGTCGACTACCTCAACCATTATGGCTGCGACGAAACCAGCGCCAATCCCTACGCCCGGGCCAATAATTCACTATCGTGGTGGTTCAATTTTACGACTCACAATTTCGGATATCACACCGCGCATCACATTCGGCCGGGCGCACACTGGACCGAGCTTCCCGGAATTCACGAAGCCATCGCCGACAAAATTCCGGAACGGCACCTCAAGCCGTTCAGCTGGTCGTGGGTTTTGATGCCCTATCACTTCCATCGTTCGCGGACGGGGCGAATGTAGCCGGCGCGTTTTTAGCGCGACCCGATGGCTTCATTCGGGCTACAAAGCCGGCAAGATCGTCGGAGAATCCCATGCGCGGAACAGTCATACTCATCACCGGCGCCTCGGGCGCGCTCGGCAAGGTGGTCGCGGAGACCGCGCTGGCGCGCGGCGCGCGGGTGGCCGGCGTGGATCACGCCAAATCGCAGCTTGCGGATACGCCTGACCGCATCGAGCTCGGCGGTGTCGATCTGTCCGACCCAGCGCAGGCCAGCCAGGCCATCGGCGCGGTCGTGGCGCATTTCGGCAAGCTGGACATCCTCATCAATATCGCCGGCGCGTTTTCGTTCGAAACCGTCGCCGACGGCGATCCGAAAACCTGGGCTCGGCTATATGCGATCAATGTACTCACCGCGCTCAATGCCTCGCGCGCGGCGATCCCGCATCTGGTTGCCTCATCGGCGGGGCGGATCGTCAATATCGGCGCGATCGGCGCGCTTCAGGCCGGCAGCGGCATGGGCCCCTACGCCGCATCCAAGGCCGGCGTGCATCGCCTGACCGAGGCGCTGGCCGCCGAACTCAAGGGCAAGGTAACCGTCAATGCCGTGCTGCCGTCGACCATCGATACGCCGGCCAATCGGGCCAGCATGCCGAAAGCTGATTTTGCCAAATGGGTGACCGCGGACGAACTGGCCAACGTGATCATGTTTCTTGCCAGCGATGCCGCGAGTGCGGTGACCGGCGCGCTGCTGCCGGTCAGCGGGCGGGTTTGACGGCTCTGGCCGCACCCCGCTTTGCGGCCGGTGTCGCCGCGGGTTTGGCCGGAAGCCTAGCCGGCGGTTTCACCGGTTTGGTAGGTTTGGGCCGGCGGCCATTCGCCGAAACGACGGGCTTGTAATGTCTCTTCAGCCACGAGCAGAGGCCATCCAGCCCGGTCATCAATACCCGCTCATTGATATTCGATTGGTCAAGCTTGTCGCGTATCTCCCACTTCATCCTTGCGGGAATGATGATCTTGGTGACAGAAACCTTGTTCTTGACATGCGGCATCAGGAACCAGTCGTCCATTTTCAGAAACGGATCGCTCAGTGCCGAAAAATAGGCGAACTGGTTGACGATTCGCTGGTCGATGGTCGGTGGTTCGAAAAATACCGCGATCTCGTAATTGTCAGCGTGCTTTGAATTGAGCGCATCCAGGTCCTTGATACTTTCGACCAGCGCATCAATCGAAAAAATACTCGAGCCGAACTCCTTGAGTTTTGCCTTATGTTCCTTCTGCAGAAGGGCATGAGTCTCGGCATAGTTGACCTTCCAGACCGCCGCATCGTCCGAAAAATTATCGACATTATTGGTGGCGAAATGCAGCGCGACAAACGGGGAATAGGTCCAGTCCAGTAGCCGCGTCGGCAATCCGTGATGCTGCGCGATACTAATCCAGTGCCACTCCGATTCACGTTCGAATACATGTTCGTGTGCGTATTTCTTGAATTGCTTGATCAGGTTTTTTTCCATGCCCTCGTAGGGCGTGCCGAGGCGGGACAGTCCGTTCTCCAAACGGTAGTCGTGAACATTGACGCCCCGGTAGGCAAAGTTCGAACGAAATCGATTGATCGCCGGATTCCACGTCTTATCAAACAACTTGGTATTCAGATCTTCCCAGTTCTTCGCTTTAACTACCTTCAAAGCTTACTCCTCGGTCACTGAAAATTCTTCAATATTGCCGAAACATATTGTTCCTGATGGCTGTCGTAACAACACTCTTTCACCAATCCGCGAATTTCTTCAACACCGCCCTGAAACGAATGCTGCGCTTGCCGGCCAGCGCGGTGGCCTCGGCGTCTGCCCTTGCACCGCTGTAGGTGCCGGAAAATCCGATGCCGACTTCGTAGCCGCCGAACACCGGCCGTTCGCCCTTGCTCGGCGTGTGCTCGTGATTGACGATCTCGCCCTTCCATTTGCCGTTCGCGGCGGTGTAGGAGCCGATGTAATCGAAGAACCCGTCGCCGCCGCGAATCCGGCCGTCATGCAGCACCATGACGCCGGTGTTGCCGCCGTCGACGCCGTCAAGCATCCGGATGTGAAGCGAGTAAAGTCCGTTGGCGATGGCGCCCGCACCGGGCGGGGTAAATGGAGGTGCGGCCTCGTCACTGATCGGCGTCATCACGGACTTGAAGGGTATGCCCGGCATTTGCCCGCTGCCCCCTTCGAAATAGAAATGATCCTCCTCCTGCCAGCCCCGCAGTTTCAGGGTGATCTTGTCGGTCTTGAACAGCGGCTGGTAGTTCGGATCGTCATGGTGGCGCACGGTGGAGACTTCGGCCCTGATTTCCTCGCCGGCCTCATCGTAGCGTCCGATGAATGCGAAGGCGGAGTTGCCGCCGAGCATCCTGCCGTCATAGGCATAGATCACGCCGCAGCGCGAACCGTGCACCGTGTGAAACTCAACCTTGTACAGCCCCTGCAACACCTGAGTGCGCTCCGGCATCCATGAAATGCGTCGCAACCCGCGGATCCCCGATCCACAGGTTATTGAACTGCCACCTTTTGCCTTGTCCCGGGCACAGGTTAGCCGCTCAGGCCCGGTTTGATCAAATCCTTTACGAAGTTTCGGGCTAGACTCGGTCATTGAGTTGCGGCTGCCGCGGCGCCGGAGCCCTGCCCTTTGGAAACCGCGCTTTATTTGCCCGTCAAACGCTTCCTGGAAAACCTCGGCTTTACGGTCAAAGGCGAGGTCGGCGGCTGCGATCTGGTGGGCTTAAGCGGCGGCGATCCGCCGGTCGTGGTGATCGGGGAGTTAAAGCTTACCTTCAACCTCGAACTGCTGCTGCAGGCCGTCGACCGCGCCGGCGCCTGCGACGAGGTGTGGCTGGCAGCCAGAATGTCGGCGCGCGGCAAGGGCCGCGAGAGCGACGCGCGCTACCGCAATCTGTGCCGGCGGCTCGGTTTTGGCATGCTCGCTGTGACCGGCAGCGGCCAGGTCGAGGTGATCGTCAGGCCGGCCACCACCGCGCCGCGCCGTAACCCGAAGAAGCGCTCGCGGCTGGTCGCCGAGCATAATCGCCGCAAGGGCGATCCGACCGCCGGCGGCAGCACGCGCGCGCCGATCATGACGGCCTACCGCCAGCAAGCGCTGGCCTGCGCCTCGGCAATGGCATTGGGTCCGCGCAAGCTGCGCGAGCTGCGGCCCGATATCCCGGATGCGCCGAAAATTCTGCAACACAACGTCTACGGCTGGTTCGACCGCGCCGAGCGCGGCGTCTATGTTCTGACCGATGCCGGACGCGCCGCGCTGAAGCGGTGGCCGCAGCAACCGATCGAGATCGCCGACGCCGGCGAACTGGCGCCGGCTTAGTCATGGAGCATCGTCGATGGATGGGAGGATAGCATGATAGTGGTGACCGGCAGTGTGGTGGCGCGCCAGGATACCTTTGACGAAGTACGTCGCCTCAGCCTCGAACACGTGCAGCGCTCGCGCAAGGAGCCGGGCTGCATCTCCCATGCCGTACACGTCGATTGCGAGAACGCGCTGCGGCTGGTGTTCATCGAGCAATGGGCCGATCGCGCGGCGCTGCTGGCGCATTTCGCAGTCGCCGCCTCGCGGGATTTCGTGCGGGCGTTGCAGCCGCTCGCCGCAAGCGCCAGCACGATCGAACTATATGACGCGACTCCGCTGGAAAAGCTGTGATTTCCCCGATGCATGGCTGCCCTACTAAATCCTATATTGCATTGCAGCATTGGCATGACTAGGTGTCTCGGATCGATTGAGAGGCCCGGAAATGAGCGACGACTGGAAAACAAAATATGGCACGCGGCGGGTGCGGCGCGATCCGCCGACGCTGGACGAAGCCATCTTCGCTGCGATCGGGATCACCGACGATCAGCAGGCGCAGGCCGAGATCGCAGCCTCGCTGATGGGGTTGCCGATCGAGGACGTGCAGGCCGAAGTGAAAAAGGCCAGCCGCGTGACGCCGGGCCGCTCGACGACGCGCGTGATCGCCGGCGAACAGGGCGCGCAGCGCTCGGTCGTGGTCGAGCGCCGCATTGTCAGGAAATTCGGCAACGACAAGCGCACCGGGACGTAACCAACGCCGGACGTATCACGCGCACGAAAAGTTTCGTGCGCGTTTTGTTTGTCGAAGCGCTGTCTATGCGGTGCGGCGCCAGCCGTACATTCCCAGCAGTATCGACCACCAGGTGCGATTGAATTTTACGATCGCGCGCGCGGCATCGACCGGGGATGCAGCTGAAGGCTTCGTAACGTCAGGCGCCGTTTGCTGCTTCAGATCGATGCTTCCGGTCGATTCGCCCTGACGAAACGTCAGATGCGCGCCGAATTTTTGGGCGAGCGCCCGCATCGCTTCGTTGCTGTAGCCGGTGGTGATGCGCAAGCGCTCGTAGCCCCGCCCTTCCGCCTCCGTGATCAGCCGCCGGAACAAAATGCTGCCGACGCCCTTGCGCCGTGCCGCCCGCTCGACGCTGAAGGCGATCTCGGGCATGCCGTCCCCGGACAAATCCGGCTGATGCAATTCGGCGGCACCGAGCACCTTGCCGTCCTCGACATAGGCAATCACCACCGTGCCGTCGGCAAGGCAGCGCGCTGCGTAGGATTCGACAAAGCTTTCGTCGGCCGCGCCGTTGAACCGGTCACGCCGGCTCGCCGGATCGAGCCTCAAGAGATGCTCACGCAGCAGAGGCATCTCGCGCGCGGTAAGAGTTCTGATGCTGCCGTTGGCAGGAAGTCCGTTCATGGTGTCTTTCTCCTCGTGAAGCCCTCGAGGAGGCGTCGAATCCCTAGAACACTGATATTGTGCGCTGCACCATGAATTTCAAGGCCTGTAACCGCCTGAATTTACGGCAGAAAGCCACGATTTCGCGCAAGGCTTGGTTAACAAAACGTTACACAAAAGGTTCCGCTCAAAGCACCATCTGGGTCTGCGTTACGAGGGCGACGAGTTTGCCTTCCTCGGTCTCCAGCCGCGTCTGCCACACCTGCGTACGCCGGCCGCGATGCACGGGCGTTGCAATCGCGATCACCGTCATTCCCTCCCTGGCGCCGCCGATGAAATTGGTCTTGCTCTCGATGGTCGTGGTGCCCTTGGCATCCTCGGGAAGATTGATGACAGTCGCCGCGGCACCGACCGAATCGGCGAACGCCATCAGCGCGCCGCCGTGAATGGTGTGGTTGAGCGTGCAGAGATCCGGCCGCACAAGCATCCGGGCCACGACACGCTCCTTCCCGGCCTCAGTGAATGTCACGCCCTTCAATTCGGCGAATGGCATCTTCATTGCGTTGATTTTTTCAAGCGGCGTCATGATCGGTCCTCACCTACGTGCGTTCACTGGATGTCTGACATATCATTCGCCATGCGCCAATTCCCTCCCCGCCGAATCGTCTGTCTCACCGAGGAAACCGTCGAGACGCTGTATCTGCTCGGCGAGCAGGATCGCATCGTCGGCGTCTCCGGTTATGCGGTGCGGCCGCCGCAAGTGCGCCGCGAGAAACCGCGGGTGTCCGCATTCATCTCCGCCGACATTCCGAAGATTCTCGCGCTCGATCCCGATCTTGTTCTGGCGTTTTCCGACCTTCAGGCCGGCATCGTTGCCGATCTGGTGCGCGCCGGCGTCGCCATCCACGTCTTCAACCAGCGCGACATTGCCGGCATTCTGGCGATGATCCGCACCGTCGGCGCGCTGGTCGATGCCACTGAACGCGCCGATCATCTCGCGAAACAATACGAGCAGCGCCTCGCGAAGATCGCAAGCGTGGTCCGGCCCTTGCCGAAACCGAAAGTCTAGGAATGGGACGATCCGCTGATATCAGGCATCGGCTGGGTGTCCGAACTGATCGAGATCGCCGGCGGCGAGGATATTTTGCCGGGCTTGCGATTCCAGCAGGCCGCCAAGGATCGCATCATCTCGCCGGACATGGTGCGCGACGCAGCGCCCGATGTGATCCTGGCGTCGTGGTGCGGCAAGAAGGTGGTGCCGGACCGGATCCGGCAGCGCCCGGGCTGGAACGAAATTCCGGCGGTGCGCAACGACCGCATCGTCGAGATCAAGTCGCCGCTGATCCTGCAGCCCGGCCCGGCGGCGCTGACGGATGGGCTCGATGCGATCGTGAAGGCGTTGTGGCCGACTTGGTAGGATGGGTAGAGCGAAGCGAAACCCATCATCTTTCATTGACGTTGCGATGGGTTTCGCTTCGCTCTACCCATCCTACGAAACCTACATCACTTCCACCCCGCACCACTCCGCGATGAACAGCGCAGTGGCCTTGGTGGATTTTCGCAGCGACTCCAAATCGACATATTCGTTAAAGCCGTGCATCGCCGCACCGCTGGCCCCAAAACACAGACTCGGAATGTTGTAGTTCAGCCCGTAGAACCGCGTGTCGGTCAGCGCCGTGAACACCAGGTCGGGCGCCGTGCCGCCATAGACCGCGTCGTAGGCCTTTCCGAACGCGGCTTCGGGGGCGGCGGAATCCTTCAGCTCATAGCCTTCCGACAGGAAGCCGGACCACTCCACGTCAGGCGGATTGTTGGAGAGGAAGCGATGGTCGCGCGCCGCGGCCGAGACACATGCCAGAATCTCGGACTGGCAGTCCTTCACCGACCAGCCCGGCAAAATCGCAATGCGGCAATCGACATCGCACCACGCCGGCACGCTGGAGGCCCAGTCGCCGCCCTTGATGATGCCAGGATTGAAATTGATCGGATGGGTGACCGCCTTGAAGTGACGATCGCCCTTGGCGCGCTCGTTCCAGCCGGCCTCCAGCTTCTCCAGCGACTGAATCAGATGATAGGCCGCGGTGATCGCGTTGGCGCCGGCGCCGGCCTCGAATACATGCACGGGATGGCCGCGCACTTTCAGGCGGAACCAGATCACGCCGACCTGCGAGCGCACCATGCGGCCTGAGGTCGGCTCGGGAATGAAGCAGCAGTCGGCGCGGTAGCCGCGCTGCAAGGTGGAGAGCGCGCCGACGCCGGTGCTCTCCTCCTCGATCACGGACTGAAAATGAATTCGCGCGGTCGGCTGCAATCCCGCCGCCTTGATGGCATCGAGCGCGTACAGCGCGCCGATGGTGCCGGACTTCATGTCGCAAGCGCCGCGGCCGTACATCTTGCCGTCCTTCACGACAGGCGAAAACGGCGGCGTCTCCCACATCTCCATCGGGCCGGCCGGCACCACGTCGCAGTGCCCCTGCAGGATCAGCGATTTGCCGGCGTTGTTCGACGGCCGGTGAGTTCCGACCACCGTCCGCGCCTTGGAAAAATCGTGCTCGATCGGCCCAAAACCGCGCAGGTCCTTGAGATCGTCGAGGTCGATGTGCCAATCGTCGACCTCATAGCCGCGCTGGCGCAAGAGATCGCCGATCATGTCCTGGCACGGCCCTTCGGCGCCGCGGGTAGAGGGAATCGCGACAAAATCCCTTGTGGTGGCGAGCTGCGCATCGAAACCGGCATCGACGGCGTCGAGGATCTTGCGTTTGATATCGTCGGAACTCATTGCGGCGCTGCTCCTGTTGGCTCCCGATCAAACCACATTATCCAGGATTTGCCGACGTTTTTGATCGCTATGAGAATCGCAGGCGCGTCCATACAATGGACCCGTCATTGCGAGCGAAGCGAAGCAATCCAGAGCCGCGAGCAAGACTGGATTGCTTCGTCGCTTCGCTCCTCGCAATGACGGAAAGGAGAACCCGGATGCCCGGTAATCGCAACCTCATGTTTCTCATCATCGGCGCGCTCATCGTCGTGGTGGGCGTGCTCGGCTACAATCTCTATGAGGCCAGGAAGGAACCGAAAGGTGTTCAGATCAATGTCGGTCCTGATGGCCTGAAGATCCAGAACAAGTAATGCGCATGAAAGTCTCGCACGTCATTCTTGCCGCGTTTCTGCTGTTCGGATTCGCAACTCCCGCTCTGGCGCAGCAAGTTGCACGCGAACAGGACATCGCCGATCTGCGGCTGGGCCAGCGCATCATGGTTGACGACGGATCGTGCCCGGCGGGCCAAATCAAGGAAGTCACCGGCGTCAAGCTTACAACCTCGGGCGTTGCGCGCGCGCGAAAATGCGTGCCCCGCATGGGCACGAAGAAGTAGGTGCAGCAATAAGAACACCGTCATCCTGAGGAGCGCGCGCAGCGCGCGTCTCGAAGGATCGCGGCACGCACTTGTGGCCCATCCTTCGAGGCTCGCCGTGAAGAACGGCGAGCACCTCAGGATGACGAGCTACCCGTTCGCCGGCTCGCTCGGCGGCACCGGCGAGGCCTTGCTGCCCGCGGTTGCGCCGCCGTCGATCGGCAGCGTGATGCCGGTGACCCAGCGCGATTCGTCGCTGGCCAGATACAGCGCGCCATAGCCGATATCCCAACCGGTGCCTTCGGTGCCGAGCAATGTGCGCTCGCTGCGGGCCTTGCGCAGCTCCGGCGTCATGCCGCGCGAGGCAACCATCGGCGTGTAGACGGTGCCCGGCGCAATGCAATTGACGCGGATGCCGTCGCGGCCGTGATGCGCGGCCATCGCGCGCGTAAGCGCAACGATGGCGCCCTTGGAGGTCGGGTACAGCAGACTGGGATGACCGCCCTGCAGTCCCGCGACCGATGAGAGATTGATGATCGAGCCGCCGCCGCTCTTGATCATTTCGGGAATGGCATATTTCGCCATCAGCATCATCGAGGCGACATTGACGCGCATCGCGTTGTCCCATGCCGCAACGTCGACCTCGACGGCGTTGCCGCGCGGCCCGGTGATGCCGACATTGTTGACGAGAATGTCGAGCCTGCCCCACGCCCCGACCGTGCGCGCGACGATGGCCTCACACGAGGCGGGATCGCTGACGTCGCCTTCGACGATCTGGCAAACGCCGCTTTCAGCTTCAACCAGCCGCCTGGTTTCTT
The DNA here is from genome assembly GCA_963710045.1 of uncultured Alphaproteobacteria bacterium. Classification (GTDB taxonomy): domain Bacteria; phylum Pseudomonadota; class Alphaproteobacteria; order Rhizobiales; family Xanthobacteraceae; genus Bradyrhizobium. The sequence goes on from CAVPZO010000015.1 coordinate 29,991, forward strand.
CCGCCCACTGCGCAACGGTATCGACCAGCGTGACCTTTGCGCCGTGCCGGGCAAGAACCACCGCGGTGGCGCGGCCGTTGCCGATGCCTTCGGCGCGCGATCCCGCGCCGGTGACAATGGCGACGTTGCCCTTGAGCCGGTCGTCTCTGCGGATGTCTGTCATTGTTATCCCGTCATGGCCGGGCATAGCCGTCCGAAGGACGGCGTCGCTCCCGCTCGCCTATGCCCGGCCATCCACGTCTTGCTAGCTGCGATGCTACAAAGACGTGGATGCCCGGGACAAGCCCGGGCATGACGAATGAGACGCTTACGTCCGCGGCTCGCGCGGCTCGAACATGCACTGCAGCGTCGGCTTGGCGATCTTTGTAAAGGTCGCGGCGATCTGGGTTTGCTTCGACGCCGGCACCCAGTCGTTCTCGATGGTCGGCACGCCGGTTTCGCTGATGCCGCGCAGCAGCGCCTCGCGAAGATCGGGATCGTCGACGGCTGCGACCGCATGGTCGTGCAGACAGCTGCAAACGGCTTCCGGATGGGCCCAGCGATCGACCATATGGGGCGCGCACAGCCGCACGAATTCGCCGCGCGGGTCGGGTAATTTCTTCCAGGACCAGATTTGCGCCTGTGCGGAACTGCCGAACACGACGGCGAGAAGGATGGCGGCGAGCGAACTGGTGCGGATCATTGTCACATTCTTCTTCTGGAATTTTGTTGGGATGGCGATCAGTTCGCGGCAACGGCCGTCGAGCCGCTGTAGGCGAAGGTGCCGATGCCCGGCAGGCTGCCTTCGGAAGAACCAGCTATCGAAGGGCCGGCCAGGATGAAGCCGAAGGCCAGGATGAAGCTGATCGTCCGCATTGGCTGTCTCCCGTCAGACCGAGGCGCTGTGCGCCGTTTCGTTGGTAACTGATAACCAACGGCTGTTTCCGGATGTCTGCTCGAAAACGGAAAATGGTTTCGTCGCTCAAGAGAATTGTTTCATCGGAACATGACGACGAAACATTTGAGCCTAAAAACTCAATGATTTCAGTGAGGTGATTTTGACGCCGGGATGACAGCCGGTTCAGCGGCGCGCCTGGACAACCTTGATTCGCGGCGCGGAGCCAGGCCGATCCGGCCAGCTTCGCCCGTCAGCATTTCTTCAACCTTTCTCTTTAGGCAGGCTGTTCGCGACGGAAACGTTGAACCCGGACGCCGCCGCAGCCGACTTAACCATCGCACGTGCAACTTTTCTGTGCAGTCGTGCGTTACCCCCTATCTCCAGAACGAGGATTGCAGTCGTGGGCAATGGCAACATCGATGTTGGCAGCAAGACCCCGACCCGTGAATCCGGACGGCCGACCCTTGAGCGTTTGGCGAGTAGCGGCGGCTTTCCCGAACTGCGGATCGATGGGAGTCCTTCGAAACGGGAAAGCGCCAGAAAATGCGGCGCGATGTCGGAGCAGAGCGCAGACAGCGGCCGCGGCAACGAACAGGTTCCGCAGAAACTGGTGCACCTGGTCGGCTGTCGCGATCCCAATGCCTGGCCGGACCCATGGATTCGCCCGCGGCTGATCCCGGTCAAACGCTGACGCCAGCATTGGTTACTGGATGAAATCGCCGCACTTCTGCACAGCGGGATCGGCGGCGCCCCATGGCATGACCGGCACCGAAGAGGTCGAATTCTTCGGCGAGCCTTCGATGATCCTGTCCGAATAGACCATGTAGACCAGCACGTTGCGCTTGGCGTCGCAGCCGCGCACGATCTGCATTTTCTTGAAGAACAGTGAGCGCCGGCGTTTGAACATATCGTCGCCCTGCTCCAGCTTGCCCTTGAAATGGATCGGGCCGATCTGGCGGCAGGCCAGCGAGATATCCGAAACTTCCTCGGCCAGACCGAGCCAGCCCTTGTATCCGCCTTTTTCCGGCACGGTGAAATGGCAGGCCACGCCGTCAACCTCGGGATCGTCGAGCCCGTAGGTGGCGAGCTTGTCGTTGGGACTGAGCAGCTTGAACACCGTCGAGCGCCGGAAGATCAGATCTGGCTCATCGGCCGCCAGCGCGGATGAGCATCCAAGCGCCACCAACGCCAGCGCGGCGAACATCCAGCCTCGGAGGCGCGGGTGAAAATGGTCGCTGCGGCGGCGCGTCATGAAGGTCTCCGTGTGGCCAAGGGAGCCTCTCATGTAGTGCGGGGATGCCGCACCGGAAGATGGTTCGCGCCCATCTCCTTGGTTAATGAATTGTGAGGCTTTTTTGCTACGCTGGAGCCGAAAACCGCAGGGAATAACAGGGCTTACGCTATTGAACGCGTTTCTCGGCTGCGACAACTAAGCAGTGAAGCTGAATTCGGAGTGTTGGGAAGTGGACGGGCATCAGGCTACTTTGGCTGGAGGGCAGCAACTGCCGGCCGGCAAAAGCTATTTTCTGGGTAATACGGCTTTTTCAAAACCTTTTTGGCGAATTGCTGTTTTGGCAGCGGCCGGAATCGTCGGCGCTGCAGCGCCGGCCGAAGCTGCACCTTCGGTATTCTGGCCGGATTACTACGAACCCTACCCGCCGCCGCGGATCGCGCCCCCGCGCGCGCGTAAATCCATCAAAAATCGGGCTTTGAAGAGCGAGGATGTTGCGAAGGACGCACGGAAGCCGCAGGGGCCGCTGATTATCGCGATTTCGATCGAGAAACAGCTTCTCAGGATTTATGACGCCAACGGCACTTTCGCGGAGACGCCGATATCGACCGGCATGCGCGGGCATTCGACGCCGATGGGCGTGTTCAGCGTCATCCAGAAGCGCAATACCACCATTCCAACATCTATAGCGGCGCCCCGATGCCGTACATGCAGCGCATCACATGGTCCGGGGTGGCGATGCATGCCGGGGTGCTTCCGGGCTATCCGGCGTCGCACGGCTGCATCCGCATGCCCATGAACTTCGCCGTGAAGATGTGGGGCTGGACCCGGATGGGCGCCCGCGTCGTCATCACGCCGGGCGAACTGACGCCGGAGCGTTTTTCGCACCCGCTGCTGGCAACGCAGAAGACGCCTTCGGTTGCCGCCGTAGAGCCTCGGAAGAACGTCGATGTGGCCGTCACCGCAAAATCCGACAAGGCGGCGCTGCTGGCTCCGGCCATTACGCCCACCTATTCGGAGGCGCGCCTCGAGTTGAAATCGACTGTAGGCCACGACGCCGCAAGGCCCGCGGCGGGCACCCACACCGCCGACGCCAGCAGCGCGCTATCCCAGTCGCGATCGCCGGTGACCATCATCGACGCCCCGGTTGCGAGCAACCCGGCGATAAAAGTCGCTGACGATGCCGGCGGGCCCAGCGACAAGGCTGGCGATGCGCCAACCACTGTTGCGGCAACCACAGACGGGGCAAAGGCAGCCGATAAGCCTGCGGAAGCGGCCAAGGCAACGGCGGATGCCGGCGCTAGCGGCACGGATGTCAAGAAGGACCAGGCCCGTCCATCGGATCCGGAACAGGCGTTCGCAAGGCCGGAGCCCGCGGTCGCAGCGGCGCCCAAGCGCAGCGGGCAGATTGCCGTGTTCGTCAGTAAAAAGGACGGCAAGCTCTATGTGCGGCAGAATTTCGCGCCGTTGTTCGACCTGCCGGTGACGATCGCGCCGAGCGACCGCCCGCTTGGAACCCATGTGTTCACGGCGCAAAGCGACAAGGACGACGCCAATCTGTTGCACTGGTCCGTGGTTTCGATGCCCGTGGTGGCGCGCGACGCCGCACGGCAGGACGAAGACGAACGCATATCGCGGCGGAGAAAGACAACAGGGGCCGTCGAACTCAAACCTGCGCCTGTGCCGGACAGCGCCACCGAGGCACTGGATCGCCTGACCATCCCCGCGGATGCGATGGCGCGAATTGCCGAATCGCTTTCGACCGGGAGCTCGATCGTCGTGTCCGATCAGGGCATCAACGGCGGGGAAACCGGCGAAGGCACCGATTTCATTATCCCGCTGCGGTAGATCGATTGGCCAAAATTGGTCATGCCCGAGCTTGTCCCGCCTGCGGGGCCGAAGCCCCTTCGGCGCGGCGAAGGCCCGGGCATCCACGTCTTGGCGGGCTTGCAGCAAGAAGACGTGGATGGCCGGGACAAGCCCGGCCATGACGAAAAAAATCGTTCTGTAAACCGTTTGCTGGGCTAAACACGCGCGCATGGAGCAACCGGCCCCAGATACAACGCGTGAGCCAGGGACGGCGAAGGACAGCTTCGACCGAGTGACTTTTCTTGGCTGGCGAAAGGGCCTCGCGGCGATCGTCCTGGGCCTCGCGGCATCGTTTTTCCTGTTCGGCTACGCGCTGGTCTACTGGCGCAACGCCGACATGGATTTCATGGTGGTCTACAACGCACTCCTGCTCAACGACGGCAAGCCGCAGCAATTCGTCGATCACCCTGCATACATCACGATTCTTTCGGTACAGCTATGGTTCAAGCTGCTGCACGGGCTTGGCCTGCTCGATGCCTGGACGCTGTCCAGCATGCCATCCAACCCTGCCGCGTTCGATGCCGCGATGACATCGGCGGTCCGCGCCGGACGCCTGCTCGCCTGGCTGACGGCGACGGGTTGCGTGCTGATCTTCGCTGGTCTCATTCGCAAAATCGTAGGCGACTGGCGCGTCGCGCTGATCGCGACGTTTGCGTTCGCATTCTCCGGCGGCATCGCCGTTCATTCGCGCATCCTGCGCAGCGAACTCGTGGCGGCCTGCCCGGTAATTTTTGCGCTGCTGATCCTGATCGTGATCGGACGCCGTGCCGGCGTCGCGCGTCCGCTTGCAATGGCGCTGGCGGCCCTGCTCTGCGTACTCGGGATGGAGAACAAGGTGCAGGCGGTTCTGCTGATTGCCGCGTTGCCGCTGCTGGTCCTGCCGTTCGGCGGCGCGGGCAGCGCCAGCGTCGCGTTCTGGCGCAATCCGGCTCCGGCATGGATTTCCACGGCGATAGCGGCACTTGCCGCCGCCATCGCCGCGTGGGCGGCGTTCCCGCTCGTCGGCATCGGCTTCGACCGCGCTCTGCTCGAGGCGGCGCAACTCCGGCCGCTGTTTCTCGGCCAGTTCGGGGTCTATCAGACGGCGCTGCTGATCCTGATCGGCGCATGCATGGTGGCCTACGCGGCGATCTGGCGCGTCAGCATGGCCGAAACGATCGCCTCGATGTTTGCCGTGGCGGCGGGCGCGCTAATCGCGCTGCTAGCACTGAAGTTTGAATTCAACACCGGCGACGTCATCGCGGTCTTCAACCCGCTGGAAAAAATGCTGAGTTTTACCGATGCGAGTACGGCCGATCTCGCCAATGGTGCCAGCCTCAAAGGCATCGTACTGCCACTGTTCGAAGGCATCGCATCGGTGCTCGCGCGCTACAGCTTCGTGCTGCATTCCTCGCCGCGACCCACGGTGTTTCTGATCTGGCTGATCGTTCCCGGCATCATCATCGCATGGCGCCGCGGCGAACGGCAGGCTTCGATCCAGGCGCTCGTGCTGCTGCTCGCCGCTGTCGCAATCGACGCGCTCGGCGTGCGGCGCGGGTTGAAATCGGAATACTTTGTCTTCACCGATCCCCTGATCATTCTCGCCGGCGCCATCCTGCTCGATCGCATGAGCACCTTTCGGTTTCACAAATGGGCGTATCCGATCGCCGCCACGCTGGTGGGCCTGCATCTCGTCATCGGTCAGGCCGAGCCGGTGAAATACGCGCTCAAGCGCGCCGGCCCGGAACCGGTCTGCGAATGGAATCGATATCATCTGCCGCTGCTGCCGCTGCACTGGTGCAAGGCTTCGTCGTAACGCGGTGTTGAGCAGCGCGCTGGCGCGGAAAAGGTTATCGTCATTGCGAGCGCAGCGAAGCAATCCAGAGGCCACAAGGAAGGCTGGATTGCTTCGTCGCTTCGCTCCTCGCAATGACGGACACTGACCATGATCGACCGCAGGACCATCATGACGGCGGCGCTGGCTGCCATCGCCGCGCCAGTTTCGGTGAGGACCGCCCTGGCGCAGACGCCCATGAGCCGGATCACCGCCTACGGCTTTTCGTTTCCGGCGCTTGACGGCGGCGATATCAGGCTCGCCGATCTTGCCGGACGTCCTTTCATGGTGGTCAATACGGCGTCGTTGTGTGGTTACACCCCGCAATATGCCGGGCTGCAGGAGCTCTGGACCCAGTTTCACGGCCGCGGCCTGACCATCATCGGCGTGCCCTCGAACGATTTCGGCGGACAGGAGCCGGGCGGCTCAAAAGAAATCGCGCAAACCGCGCAGCACCACTATGGGGTCACCTTCCCGATTGCGGCGAAAGCCGTTGTGAAGGGCGCCAATGCGCACCCATTCTACAAATGGGCGGCCGAGGCACGGCCGAAGGATTTGCCGCGCTGGAACTTCCACAAATATCTGGTCGGGCGCGACGGCTACATCGCCGACGTATTTCCGGAGTCGGTCGAACCGGCGGACACGCGAATCAAGACCGCCATTGCCCGCGCGCTGGCGGACAGCTGAGGTTCGTCGCGGGCCACGATCGAGTCCAGCCGGGTCGGTCTTTGGGGATAAAAGACGCCACAATGGCGGCGCAACCTCGTTTCAGCTAAGGTGGATAAGGCGACACGGCACCTGTGCGCTGGCGTAATGCCGCGTTCAGGCTCGACAAATCCGAGGGGAATACGATGCGCATTGCAGCAGGTTTGATCTTTGCGGGTGCGGTTTCGTTTGTGGCGGCGGGCGCCGCTTTCGCGCAGACGCCGGCTGCCAAGGGTGCTGCTCCGGCGGCAGCGGCTGCCAAAGGCGCCGCGCCGGCACAGCAGGCCCCTGCTCCGCCGCCGGCTCCCGCGCCACCGCCCGGCCCCAAGGTCGCCTGCAACAATATGCCGGACGCGCTCGGTGTTTCCCGCGTCGTGCAGATCGATACCACCGGAGGGCCCGGTTTCGGTTTCGAACATTTCAAGCAACTCGACTTCCTCAGGGACAAGGAGGTCGTGCTGACCTTCGACGACGGGCCATGGCAGGTCAACACGCCCTCGGTCCTCAAAACGCTGGCGGACCAGTGCACCACCGGCATCTTTTTCCCGATCGGCAAGCACGCGACCTATTATCCCGAGATCCTGAAGCAGGTGGCGGCCGCCGGTCATACCATCGGCTCCCACACCTGGTCGCATGCCAATCTGAACAACAAGAAGCTGACCGAGCCGCAGCGCAAGGCCGAGATCGAGAAAGGTTTTAGCGCGGTGAAATGGGCGCTGGGCGCGCCGCCCGCGCCATTCTTCCGCTTCCCGGCGCTGCAGCACCCGCCGGAAATCGTGACCTATCTCGGCGAGCGCAACATCGGGATATTCTCCTGCGATCTGGATTCGTTCGATTTCAAGTCGAGCAAGCCGCAGCAGGTCGTCGATAACATCTTCAGGAAGCTCGACAAGCTCGGCAAGGGCATCATCCTGATGCATGATTTCCAGAAACATACCGCCGAAGCGCTGCCGGAGATTCTTCGCAAGCTGAAAGCCGGCGGTTACAAGGTGGTGCAGATGAAAGCCAAGGCGCCGGTACAAACTCTTCCGCAATATGACGAAGAACTTTTGAAGGACGCCAAGCTGCCGACAATGAGCTCCCGTCCCGTTTCCAGCGTCGTGCAGACGATCTCGGAGTAGCGGTTCGCGCGCAATCATGGCAGCGCTGCGCATCGAGGGCTACGTCATCGTCTCCGGCGACGGCATGCTCGCGAACGCGGATCGCGTGATGCCGGATTCGCTCAAGTTCAGGGGCGATCAGGAATTCTTCAACGCCGCGCTGGACCGCGCCGGCCTGATCGTTCACGGCCGCCATTCATACGAGGGCCAGCCGAATTCGCCGAAGCGAAGGCGGATTATCCTCACCTCGAAGACCGCAGCGCTCGCGCCGGATCCGTCGAATCCCAACGCCACGCTGTGGAATCCGGCCGGCGCCACGTTCGACGAGGCCTGCGAACGCGCCGGCCTCCGTTCCGGCAGCGTCGCTGTGATCGGCGGCCCCCAAGTGTTCGGGATGTTTCTCGATCGCTACGACACGTTCTGGCTATCGCAGGCGCCGCACGTGCGTCTGCCGGGCGGCCAGCCCTGCTTTCCCGGCGTGCCCGCACGCTCGCCGCAAGCCATTCTCGCCGCGCACGGCCTCAAGGCAGGTGAACCGCAGATGCTCGACGCCGCGCACGACGTCATCGTGACGCCGTGGCGGCGCGTTAACCTGGACTAGACGTCGGTATAGGTCGGCTCGTTGGCCCTTGGTCCGCGGCCGATGCCCGCGATGATGAACAACCCGCCGACGAGCGAGAGGTTTTTCAGGGCGTGGATCATGTTGTTCTTCTGGTCGGCGCCGGTCTGGTTCCAGAAATCGTGGTAGTGAAACGTGGCCGCGATCACGAAAATGATCAGCACGATCGCAAAAAACCGCGCGCCGAAATTCAGCGCGATCAGCAGCCCGCAAATCAGCTCAAGCGCGCCCGCCGCAATCGCCAGCATTTGCGCCATCGGCATGCCGGTCATGCTTTCGAGCTGAGTCTTGTACTCCGTCAGCATCCCCGGAATGACCACCTTGTCGGTGATCATCTGCGTCGTCGCGGCGAGATCGAGGAGCTTGGAAGCTCCGGAGAAAATAAACAACACGGCGAACAGAACCCGCCCGAAGGTGATAAATGCTGGCATGGTCGGCCTCACTTCAAACTGGTGCAATAAAGATCGCTCGAACGACGGACCGATTATGGGCGCTTGAGCTGCGCTTTTCAAACGATCATATGAATCTCCGTGCCGCGACCAGACCGGAACCTGATCATTTTTCTCATTGCATTTTGATCTAGCCGAACAGGGTCGGCTGCTGGCGGCCCGCCCGCTCCTGCGCTTCGACTGCTGCGACCGCCGTCATGTTGAGGATGCCGCGCGCGGTCACCGACGGTGTCAGAACGTGCGCCGGCCTTGCAGGCCCGAGCAGGATCGGACCCACCGGCAACGCGTCGGCCAGAACCTTGATCATCTGATAGGCCGCGTTGCCGGCATCGAGATTGGGCATGATCAGGACGTTTGCTACGCCCTTCAAGCGCGAATGCGGCAGGATCAGCTCACGGGCCGCCTCGGACAACGCTGTATCGCCCTGCATCTCGCCGTCGGCCTCGATTTCCGGATGGCGCTCGGCAAACAGATTCGCCGCCTTGCGCATCTTGCGCGAGGATTCCGTGTCGTAGCTGCCGAAATCGGAATGCGATACGAAGGCGATTTTTGGGGTGATGCCAAAGCGGAGCACGTGAACCGCTGCCCTTCCTGCGATATCCACCAGTTCTTCGGCGGACGGGTTTGGCCGTACCTGCGTATCGGCGATGAACAAGGCGCCCTTGCTGGAGATCATCAGCGAGAGCGCTGCGAAATCGCTGACGCCGGACTGGTATCCGATGATTTCGCGAATATGGCGGAGATGCCGCATATAGCTGCCCTCGATGCCGCAAAGCATCGCGTCGGCCTCACCGCGAACTACCGCCAGCGCCGCGATGACCGTCGCATTGGTTCGAATCGTCGTACGTGCGACGTCCGGCGTTGCCCCGTAACGGCCCGCCGCTTCGATGTAGGATTGCACGTAGGAGCGGTATCGCGGATCGTCCTCCGGATTTATCAGGTCGAAATCCTTGCCGGCCTTGATGGCAAGCCCAAAGCGCTTGATCCGCGCTTCAACCACCGACGGCCGTCCGACCAGGATCGGCCGCGCCAGCCTTTCTTCGAGCACGACCTGCGTCGCACGCAGCACGCGCTCGTCCTCGCCCTCGGCATAGATCACGCGCACCGGCTGCGTCTTCGCCTTGGCGAATACCGGCTTCATGACCAGGCCGGAGCGGAATGCGAAGCGTTCCAGTGCTGCGGCGTACTCGTCGAAATTCTTGATCGGCCGGGTCGCAACACCCGAGGCCGTCGCGGCTCTCGCCACGGCGGGCGCGATGCGCAGGATCAGCCGCGGATCGAACGGGCTCGGGATCAGCGAGCCCGGACCAAACCCCTGGCTTTCGGTGCTGTCGAACCCGCGTGCGACGGCGTCCGAGGGCGGATCGCGCGCCAGTTGCGCGATCGCTTCCACCGCGGCGTGCTTCATATCCTCGTTGATCGCTGTGGCGCCGACGTCGAGCGCGCCGCGGAAGATGAACGGGAAACACAGGACGTTGTTGACCTGGTTGGGAAAGTCGGAGCGCCCGGTGCAGATCATGGCGTCGGGGCGAGCTTTTCGGGCTTCATCCGGCATGATTTCCGGATCCGGATTGGCCAGTGCCATCACCAATGGCTTGTCTGCCATCTGCTTGACCATGTCCGGCTTCAGCACATTCGGAGCCGACAGGCCGAGGAAAATGTCAGCGCCGGGAATCACATCGGCCAGCACGCGCTTGTCGGTCTTTTGCGCATAGACCGCCTTCCAGCGGTCCATCAGCGTGTTGCGGCCCTCGTGCACGACGCCGTCTATATCGCAGACCCAGATGTTCTTGTGCTGCGCCCCCAGCGACACCAGCAGATTGAGGCAGGCGATGGCAGCGGCGCCCGCGCCGGAGGCGACGATCTTGACGTCCTCCAGTTTCTTGCCGTTGATCAGCAGCGCATTCTTGATCGCGGCGGCGACGATGATGGCGGTGCCATGCTGGTCGTCGTGGAATACCGGGATCTTCATCCGCTCCTTGAGCCGGGCCTCGATCTCGAAACATTCCGGACCCTTGATATCCTCCAGATTGATGCCGCCGAAAGTCGGCTCCAGCGCCGCCACCGCCTCGACCACCTTGTCGATGGTGTCGGCGGCGAGCTCGATGTCGAACACGTCGATGCCCGCGAATTTCTTGAACAGCACCGCCTTGCCTTCCATCACCGGCTTGGAGGCCAGCGGGCCGATATTGCCAAGGCCGAGCACGGCGGTGCCATTGGAGACCACAGCGACCAGATTGGCGCGGATGGTCAGTTCGGCGGCCTTCGCCGGATCGGCTGATATCGCCATGCAGGCCGCGGCGACGCCGGGCGAATAGGCCAGCGCCAGGTCGCGCTGGTTGGCGAGCGGCTTGATCGCCTGGATCTCGAGTTTTCCCGGCCGCGGAAACTGGTGATAGGCGATGGCCGCGGAATCAAGGTCTTCAGAATAGGACGCCATGCATTTCCCCCGCGGCTTCCGCGACCCCGGCTTGATGCGCCGGTGGCTGAATTGAGGCAGATCAGTTGTCCTGCAGATTGGGCTGGATGTGAAGCTGGCGCAACTGCCCGGACGTGACATCCGACGGCGCCCCCGCTAATAGGCCTTCGGCGCGCAAATCGGCGGAAATCCCTGAGGTCACTGCCATACTCCCTGCCCTCACTTCGCGACCGACAATATGGCAATTTACCCGCCGCACAATCGGCAAACGGAGCTGACCGAATGGCAAAAATCCTGATCGGCCTGGTTGCCGCGATCGCCGTTGCGGTGGCCGGTTTCTTCGGTTTTGAATTCTACATGCAGCACCGGGTCGCCGGCGATATCGAGGCCGCGTTCGACCAGATTCGCGCGGCGGGTGCCAAGGCGAGCCACGGCAAAGTGTCGTTCGACCCGTGGAGCCGCACCGTCACCATCGCTGATATCGCCAGTGAATCGACCGCCCAGCCGCCGCTCAGCGTGAAGATTGCCAGCTTCACCGCTTCGGGCGTCAGGCAGCCGGACGCGGCGCGATTCTCCGCCGATACCATCGAAGCCTCCGGCATCGAGGTTGGCGCGACGATGGCCGATCAGGCGGGCTGGCGTCTCACCTACAAGGCGCCAAGGATCACAATAAAAGACTATTCCGGACCCGGGAGCCTGCAGCGGCAACCGGCTTCCTGGTCGGCCATCGACGTGTACCGGTTCGCGCTGGAGCAGTTGGCTTCCGTCACAGCGTCCTCGGTCACCGCACCCAGTTTGGCAGGGACCGTGAACTTCGGCGCAGCAGCGATAGGCGCCGGCGACTTCGTCTATTCGGGGCTTGCGCTGAACGACATCAAGAACGGCAAGATCGCCTCCATGAAGGTCGATCGGATGGTTTTTACCGCCAATACGCAACAGACGGGCAAAGCCGTACAGGTTACCGGCGAGATGGCAAATGTCGCCTCGTATGATTTCGATGCCGGCGCAGCTGCGGCGATCCTCGATCCGCAAAAGGCGAACGACGACCGTATCTACCGCGTCTACCGGCAAATGACGGCCGGCCCCTATACGATCACGTCCGGGCAAGACGTGCGCTTCATCATCGACGGCATAACCATCGACGATATCGGCGTGCGTCCATCGCGGCTGCGGATTCCGGCGTTGATGGCGGCGATTCCGTCGCCCGGAACCGTTCCGACCCCGGCGCAAATGCGCGACATGCTCGACAAGTTGGCCGGCATCTATGAGGGCACGCGCGTCGGGAACGCCGAGCTGCGTGGGTTCTCGGTCGAGACGCCGGAGGGCCCGTTCAAGCTGTCGGCAATCCGGCTCAACCTTGAAAACGGCAAGATCGGCGAATTCGCACTCGAAGGCCTGGACGCGCGAACCCCGAAAGGGCCGGTCAAGGTCGGACGCTTCGCGCTCAAATCGTTCGACGTCGCCAACCTGCTGCGGCTGTCGGCGCTATTCGCAAACCCGGCGCAAAAACCTTCGCCCGAACAGTTTCTCGGGTTGTTGCCGCTGCTCGAAGGGGTCGAGGTGAAAGACTTCGTCGCGCCCTATGGGGACACCACGAGGCGGGTCAACATCGATACGTTCAGCCTGAATTGGGGCCAGTTTGTCGGACCGATCCCGAGCAAGGCGCACCTGACCGCGAGGATATCCGGCCCGGTAGATGCGACCGATCCCAAGCAAACGCCGCTCGTCGCAGCCGGCATCGACACGCTGGCGTTCAACATCGATCTCAGCGCGGCCTGGACCGAAGCATCGCGCACATTCGCGCTTGATCTCGGAACGGCCGAATTGGGCGGCCTGCTGAAGGCGTCGGCGCGGGTCGCGCTCGCCAATGTCCCGCGCGAGGTATTTTCGGTCAATCCGCTGCAGGCAGCGAACGTCGCCGCGCAAATCGAGGCCGGGACGATGGAGATCATGCTGCGCGATATCGGCGGCGTCGACCTCGCGGTGGGGCAATATGCCCGCATCCAGAACGTCCGTCCCGACGAGGCGCGCCGCGCCATCGTCGACAACATCAGGGCCACGGGCGCGACGGTAACCGGTCCCGATGCCGGGCCGATCGCGGACGCGCTGGCACGCTTTATCGAGACCCCTAAGGGAACGCTGACGCTCAAGCTGACGCCGCGCGCCAAAGCGCCTGCGATGCAGCTCATCCAGGCGCTGAAGACCGATCCGTCAATTGCGCTGGCTCAGTTCCGGGTCGAGGCCTCGACGGGCCGGTGATCAGGTCTTGTCCGGCAGATTGAGCCGGATGTGAAGTTCGCGCAGCTGTTTCGGGCTGACCTCCGACGGCGCCCCCATCAGCAGGTCTTCGGCGCGCTGGTTCATCGGGAACAGCGAGATTTCGCGCAAATTGGTGGTGCCACAGAGCAGCATCACAATGCGGTCGACCCCCGCCGCCATGCCGCCATGCGGCGGCGCGCCGTACTGGAACGCGCGGTACATGCCGCCGAAGCGTTCGACCACATCGTTCTCGCTATAGCCCGCGATCTCGAACGCCTTCACCATCGCTTCCGGCTTGTGATTGCGGATGCCACCTGAGGCGATCTCGTAGCCGTTGCAGACGATGTCGTACTGAAACGCCTTGATGGTCAGCGGATCGTTGGTCTGCAGCGCCTCGAGGCCGCCTTGCGGCATCGAGAACGGGTTGTGCGAGAAGTCGATCTTCTTTTCGGTTTCGTCGTATTCGTACATCGGAAAATCGACGATCCAGGCAAGCTCGAACCGGTCCTTATCGACCTGGTTCAATTCCTCGCCGAGTTTGGCGCGCGCAAGGCCTGCAAACTTCCAGAATTTTGCAGGATCGCCGGCGACAAAGAACGCGGCATCACCCTCCTTCAATCCGAGCGCGGTGCGGATCGCGGCCGTACGCTCCGGGCCGATATTGTTGGCGAGCGGGCCGGCGCCCTCGCCGCCCTCGCGCCACATGATGTAGCCGAGCCCGGGCTGGCCCTCGCCCTGCGCCCACGAGTTCATCCGGTCGCAGAACGCACGTGAGCCGCCATCCAGTCCGGGGATCGCCCAAACCTGGTTCTTCGGGTCCTCCAGCATCCGCGCGAACACCTTGAAGCCGGAGCCGCGGAAGTGCTCGGACACATCCTGCATCTCGATCGGATTGCGCAGGTCAGGCTTGTCGCTGCCGTATTTGCGCAAGGCCTCCGCGAACGGAATCCGCGGCCAGCCTTTGGTGACGGGCTTGCCTTTGGCAAAGTCCTCGAACACGCCGGTGATCACCGGCTCCATCGCTTCGAAGACGTCGTCCTGCGTCACAAAACTCATCTCGACGTCGAGCTGATAAAATTCGCCGGGCAGCCGGTCGGCGCGCGGATCCTCGTCGCGGAAGCAGGGCGCGATCTGGAAATAGCGGTCGAAGCCCGACATCATCAGCAGCTGCTTGTACTGCTGCGGCGCCTGCGGCAGCGCGTAGAAGCGTCCCGGATGGATCCGGCTCGGCACCAGGAAGTCGCGCGCGCCCTCGGGAGACGAGGCGGTCAGGATCGGGGTCTGAAATTCGAAGAAACCCCGCTCCTTCATACGTTTGCGCATCGAATCAATGATTTGACCGCGGGTCATGATATTCTGGTGGAGTTTCTCGCGACGAAGGTCGAGGAAACGGTACTTAAGCCTTATATCTTCAGGATATTCCTGCTCACCAAACACCGGCAGCGGCAATTCGCCGGCCGGGCCCAGCACCTCGATCTCGGTGATGAAAAGCTCGACCGCGCCGGTCGGCAATTCGGGATTTTCGGTGCCTTCGGGACGGCGGCGCACCTTGCCGTCGATCCGCACTACCCACTCGGCGCGCAATTTTTCGGCGTCCTTGAAGGCCGGCGAATCGGGGTCCGCGACGCATTGCGTCAGGCCGTAGTGGTCGCGCAGGTCGATGAACAGGAGCCCGCCATGGTCGCGGATGCGATGGCACCAGCCGGACAGACGGACGTCCTGGCCGATATCGCTGTCGCGAAGCGCGCCGCAGGTGTGGGACCGGTAACGATGCATGGAAATCCTGGGAAAAGGCGTCGGAGGTCAGAATCGAGGGCTGAAAGCAGGCCCGGAAGAGCGTCAGGGTTTAGCCGAGGCATCGCGGCACGGCAACCGAACGCCGGCCATTTTCGGGCCTCTGATATGCGATCAAACCGCGAGAAATGACGCAAAAACAATGCGGCGGTTGCCGCGTGATTTGCCAATTCCCGGCACATCCCTATCTTGACCCTCATGACGGTTCACTTCCCCTTCGACAACACCTATGCGGCGCTGCCCGACGGCTTTTTCGCCCGCGTGGCGCCGACGCCTGTCACCTCCCCAAAACTGGTCAAGCTGAACCGCCCGCTGGCAACGCATCTCGGCCTCGATCCGGACTGGCTGGCCGGACCCGAGGGCGTCGAGATTCTCGCCGGCAAGCGCGTTCCCGATGGCGCCGACCCCATTGCCATGGCGTACGCCGGGCACCAGTTCGGGCATTTCGTGCCGCAGCTTGGCGATGGCCGCGCCATCCTGCTCGGCGAGGTGATCGACGCCGACGGCGTGCGCCGCGATATCCAACTCAAAGGCTCGGGACCTACGCCATTCTCGCGCCGGGGCGACGGCCGCGCCGCGCTCGGCCCCGTGCTGCGCGAATACATCGTCAGCGAGGCGATGGCGGCGCTGGGCATTCCGACCACGCGGTCGCTCGCAGCGGTCGTGACCGGCGAAAACGTGGTTCGCGAAACGCTGCTGCCCGGCGCGGTGCTTACCCGCGTCGCGTCCAGCCATATCCGCGTCGGCACCTTCCAGTATTTTGCCGCGCGCAGCGACGTTGCCGGCGTGCGCCGGCTCGCCGACCATGTCATTGCCCGCCACTATCCCGACATCGCGAATGCCGGGCGTCCCTATCATGCGCTGCTGGACGCGGTGATCGCGCGGCAGGCTGAGCTGGTGGCGCGGTGGCTTTTGGTCGGCTTCATCCACGGCGTCATGAACACCGACAACACATCGATTTCAGGCGAGACCATCGACTACGGCCCCTGCGCCTTCATGGACGGCTACGATCCCGCGACGGTGTTCAGTTCGATCGACGAGATGGGCCGCTATGCCTATGGCAACCAACCACGCATCGCGCTGTGGAACCTGACGCGCTTTGCCGAATGCCTGTTGCCGCTGTTTTCCGACGAGCAGGACAAGGCCATTACGGAGGCGCAGTCGGCGCTCGGCGGCTTCGGCGAGAAATTCGATGTTGCCTATTACGCCGGCCTGCGCGGCAAGCTCGGCCTGTTCACCGCGCGCGAGGACGATCCGGAACTGGCCAACGACCTGCTGAAGGTGATGGCCGAAAATGCTGCCGACTTCACGCTCGCCTTCAGGCGTCTGAGCGACGCGGCGCTTGCGCCTGAGAGCGACGCCGAGGTGCGAAAATTGTTCGCCGATCCCACAGCTCTCGACACATGGGCCGTGCGCTGGCGGCAGCGCATCGCCGACGAGCCCCAGGATGCCGCAACGAGGCAGGCCGCGATGCGCGCGGTCAACCCCGCCTTCATTCCGCGCAATCACCGGGTCGAGGCGGTCATCGAGGCGGCGGTGAACCGCGACGATTTTGCGCCGTTCGAAGAGCTTCTGGCGGTGCTGTCAAAACCGTATCAGGACCAGCCGGCATTCGCCTCGTATGCCGAGCCGCCCAAGCCGGACGAGCGCGTGCTGCAGACCTTTTGCGGCACGTGACGTCGTTAACCGCCCGGTAACCTCTCCGCCATCGCGTGCGGCCGGCGCCACAGGTTTTAAGAAACGGTCAACGCGTTCCCGACAAATCTGACGGTTTGCTGGGGGGATTGATCGTGTTCGAGACATTGGCGTTTGAGTTTATAGGACTGGCGATGCTTGGCCTCTGCCTCATCGTTATCGCTACTCCCTCACGACGGGCGCCGGTCGGCCGCGCGCGCAGGGTCTGACGGTCTGAAAACCGGATCGCGTGTCCCGGACGCGGTGCGGCATTCTTCATGCCGCTCCGCAGAGCCGGGACCGTACCGCAGGCCGGCGTTCGTTACGGCCCCGGCTCTGCAGCGCACCACGCCGTGAAGAACGGCGCCATAGCGCGTCGAAGACGCGCGTAAACGCGCTTATGGCGCTGCGTCCGGGGCACGATGGCGGAAAGTACCTGCCCAACCCCATTGCAAGCGGCAAATTTAACCGCAACACCCTTGACAGTTCAGCGCTTTCGGCAGAACGCCCTTTCAGAAGCGTTATGGACCGTTCATGGACCTGATTACCACCACCGCCGACCTCGCGGCCGTCTGCGGCCGCCTTAGCCGGCACCCCATCATCACCGTCGACACCGAATTTCTGCGTGAGACGACGTATTATCCCCTGCTCTGCGTGGTCCAGATGGCCAGCGCCGACGAAGCGGTGGTGATCGATACGCTGGCCCCGGGCATCGACCTCAAGCCGTTCTTCGATCTGATGGCCAATGAGGCGGTGCTGAAGGTTTTCCACGCCGCGCGGCAGGATATCGAAATCATCGTGCATCGCGCAGGCGTCATTCCGCACCCGATCTTCGACACGCAAGTGGCCGCCATGGTGCTCGGCTACGGCAACTCGATCGCCTACGACCAGCTGGTCGAGCGCATCGCCGGGCATCGGCCCGACAAGACCCACCGCTTCACCGACTGGTCGCGCCGGCCGCTGACCGCCGAACAGATGCACTACGCCGTCTCCGATGTCACCCATCTGCGCGACGTGTTCGCCGCACTCGATGTCGACCTCAAGAAGCGCGGCCGCAGCGACTGGGTCAGCGAGGAGATGGAAGTCCTGACCTCGCCGAAAACCTACGACTTCCATCCCGAGCGCGCCTGGGAGCGGCTGAAGACGCGGGTGCGCAAGCCGAAAGAGCTCGCGGTGCTGATGGAAGTCGCGGCCTGGCGCGAGCAGGAAGCGCAAAGCCGCGACGTTCCGCGCAGCCGCGTGCTGAAGGACGACGCGGTCGGCGATATCGCCACCCATGCCCCCACCAGCCTGGAGCGGCTCGCCAGCCTGCGCTCGCTGCCGAAAGGATTCGACCGTTCGAAATGGGGCGCCGACATCATCGCCGCCGTGCAACGCGGCATCGCCCGCGACCCGCGCACGCTGCCCAAGATCGAAAAGGCGCGAAACAACTCCAACGGCGCGGCCATCGTCGAGCTTCTAAAGGTGCTGCTGCGGATGACGTCGGAGCGCCACGCCGTCGCCAGCAAGGTGATCGCCACCGTCGACGATCTCGAACAAATCGCCGCCGATGACAACGCCGACGTCGGCGCGCTGCACGGCTGGCGCCGCGAACTGTTCGGCGAAGCGGCGTTGGCGCTGAAGCACGGCCGTCTGGCGCTCGCGATCGAAAAAGGCCGCGTGGTCCGGGTGGATCGCGAGTAGATCGTAGGGTGGGCAAAGGCGCGCCTTCGCGCCGTGCCCACCATCTGTTTGGATTCCGGCGTTAATGGTGGGCACGCCTTCCAAAGGCTTTGCCCACCCTACCTGACCTCTCGCAATGACCGCTA
>CAVPZO010000016.1:0-13169 GCA_963710045.1 uncultured Alphaproteobacteria bacterium
AACACCGGCACCTGCGTGGTCGGCAATATGGGCTCCGACCTGCGTTTCGATTATTCGGTGTTCGGCGACAGCGTCAATCTCGCCTCGCGGCTGGAAGGGCAATCCAAGGAGTATGGATTCCCGATCATCGTCGGCTCCACCACCGCGCTCGCCGCCAAGGACAGGTTCGCGATTCTCGAACTCGACTTCATCATGGTGAAGGGCAAGACCGAACCGGAGGTGATCTATGCCATCGCCGGCCGCGGGGATACCGCCCAATCCGGCCGTTTCCAGCGTTTGCGCAACCTGACCATCGAGATGCTGGCATGTTACCGCAGCCGCGACTGGGACGGCGCGCTGGCGGCGATCGAGCGCGGCCGCCGCACCGACGAGGCCCACTCGCTCGAACTGCTTTTCAATCTTTACGAGACGCGGATTCGCGGCTTTCAGAAAAATCCGCCGCCGGAAGACTGGAACGGCGCCTTCGCGCTGCTGACGAAGTAGTGACCATTCTTGCTTCCGTGATTTCGCCGCGGCGTTCGCGGTTGATTAAATTTTTGCAAAAGATCTTTACGCCGCAATAACCATGCCACCAGAAGTTGTGAAACATTAGCAAGAAGAATATCCAATAAGATTATCCCTCGGAGAAACAACTTGTGTGCCGAAAGCCATGTTCCGGGTACTTTCCTGCCTTACTGGTGAGCACGACTGGCGGCTCGTCTTGCTCGCCGGGCTGGTCTGTTTTGCAGCAAGCATTGTTGCCGTTAACATTTTTCATCGTGCGATTGCGTCGCAAACAAGGACACGCCTGGTCTGGATCGGAATTGCCGGCGCTTCGATCGGATACGGGATCTGGGCGACGCATTTCATTGCAATGTTGGCCTATGAGCCCGGCGTTTCCACCGGATACGGCGTGGTCCTGACCGCGCTGTCGCTCGCCGCGGCGATGCTGCTGACCTCCACGGGCTTTGGCTATGCCGCGAACAACCCCGGCCGCTGGGGCGCGCCCATTGGCGGCGGGATCGTGGGTGCCGGAATTGCGAGCATGCACTATCTCGGCATGTGGGCCCTCGAAGTGCCGGGTCGCGTGATCTGGTCCTTCGACCTCGTTTTCGCATCCATCGCTCTCGGGATGCTTTTTGGCTATGCCGCGCTCGTGATCGCGGTACGTCATAACGATAAGCGGGGAACATTTTTAGCCGCGTTCCTGCTCACGCTTGCTATCGTCTCACACCATTTTACGGCAATGGGCGCGGCGGAGATTATTCCCGATCCGACGAGAGCCCCTGACGCACTGTCCCTTTCTCCACCCTACCTCGCACTGGCGATTGCCGGCGTGGCCCTATCGGTGCTCGGGATGAGTCTCGTCGGTGTGCTGGCGGATCGCCGCCTTGCCAGTCGAACCAACAATTTCGAAGAAATCATCAGCCAGCTTTCGTACGCCCAACAGCAGGTTGAAGGTTCAAAAAAACAACTCCAGGAGCAAAAACTCAGGTTGGATACGGCGATCAACCACATGGCCGAAGGCCTGTGTATGTTCGATGCGGAAAAACGACTTGTCGTATGCAATGATCGTTAC
Source organism: uncultured Alphaproteobacteria bacterium (assembly GCA_963710045.1). Taxonomy (GTDB): domain Bacteria; phylum Pseudomonadota; class Alphaproteobacteria; order Rhizobiales; family Xanthobacteraceae; genus Bradyrhizobium. The sequence goes on from CAVPZO010000016.1 coordinate 1,559, forward strand.
TCCAAAATGTACATGCTGCCGCCGGAACTCCTAAGGGCGGGGACGCCGCACCGTGAGATCATCGCGCATCGCATCACCAGCGGCATTCTCAAAGGTGAGACGAGTGACAGCGCCGCGAAACGGCTGATTTCGACCTTGAGCGCGCTTCCAAGCGACACGACTTCGAGCCGGATTGACGAGCTCGCAGACGGCCGTTTGATCTGCGTCACCCGACAACCAATGGCTGGCGGCGGTTGGGTGGCAACGCACCTCGACGTTACCGAGCGGCAGAGATTCGAAGCGAAGATCACTTATCTGGCCCATCATGACGCGCTTACGGGCCTGGCTAGCAGATCGTTCTTTACCGAGACGATGGAAGCGGCAAAAACCGCGCTTGAAGAACAGGGCAAGCCGTTCGCAATACTGATGCTCGATCTTGATCGTTTCAAGAGGATCAACGACACCCTCGGTCATTTCGCCGGCGACTCGCTGTTGAAGGATGTAGCGCGCCGGCTGCGAAGTGTTGCGACCAAGGGGGATTTGGTGGCCAGGCTCGGCGGCGACGAATTCGCCATTATTCAATTCGCTTCGCCGGCCTGTCTCTCAAACGAATACGAGTCGCAACACCGCGACAGCGCCGCCGTCCTCGCGAAAGATATTCTGGACGTAATCAATGAGCCATTTCTTCTTGATGGTCACACCGTGTTTGCCGGCACCAGCGTCGGCATAGTGCTGGCCCCGGATGATGGAATTGAGCCGAATGATCTGCTGAAAAAAGCGGATATCGCGCTTTATAAGTCGAAATCAAAGGGCAGGAACGTCTACAGTTTCTTTGCCCACGATATGATGAGTGAAATAAGTGAGTTGCATAAACTCGAGACGGATATGCGGCTCGGTTTGGAGCAATCACATTTTGAGGTCTACTATCAGCCATTCGTGAATGCACGCACCAAAACGGTAAGTGGGGCGGAAGCGCTGCTGCGTTGGCATCACCCCGAATTGGGCATGATTTCGCCGGCCCGGTTCATTCCGCTGGCTGAGTCGACCGGCCTCATAAACCCTTTGGGAGAATTTGTACTTAAGCAAGCCTGTCAGGACGCCATGCGATGGCCCGCCAGTATGAAAGTTGCCGTCAATCTTTCAGCCGTTCAGTTTCGCAAGGCGAACCTGTTCGATGCGATTATGGGCGCGCTCGTCGATGCCGGTTTGCCCCCGGAGCGGCTGGAAGTTGAGGTGACGGAGTCCGTGCTGCTGGAGAATGACGCCGAGTATGTAGCGCTGCTGCACCAGCTAAAAAGCATCGGCATTACAGTTGCCCTGGATGATTTTGGGACGGGGTATTCATCGTTGAGCTACCTCAAACAGTTTCCCTTCGACAAAATCAAGATTGACAGATCGTTTATCAATGACATCGGGAACGATCAGGGAAGCATGGCGATCGTCAGCGCAATTATCGGCCTTTCGCGCGGGTTGGACATGATCACCACCGCTGAGGGGATCGAAACCGAAGAGCAATTCGAAATCATGCGAGCCGCCGGTGTAACTTTGGCGCAAGGCTACCTGTTTGGACGACCCTGTCCTGTTTCCGAGTTATCCTTGCGCGATGCGGTCGCAATGCAAAAGGCCGGATGACAGCGATTTCAGCACAACGGCACAAAGCTTAAACGACCAGTCAATCGCTTGTATGCAGCTTTGGACGAGCCGCATTTTATCCAGCGGGAGGCGCGGCGCGCCGAGGCCTGCAGCGCGCCGCTTTTTTCCGATCACTGCAGCCCGATCGTCGTCAGGTCCTGAAACCAGTGCTGCGCCTGCACGAATTTCTTCACCTTGGGCGATAGCGCATGCGGGTTGGTGTCGTGCACCACCCACACCAGCACGGCGTCGTCGACGATCAGCGCATGCGCCTGCGCCAGCAATTCATCCTGCCTGGCCGGATCGAAGGTCTGCTTGGCTTCGTCGATCAAGGCATCGACCTTGGGATTCTTGTAGCCGCCCCAGTTCACGCCGACCGGTGCGATCTGGCCGGAGTGGAAAAACCGCACGATCGCGTACAGCGGATCGGAGGTCACATAGGCAATGTTGTTGGCGGTGATGTGGGCATTCATTTCGTCGGCCGCGCCCTTGCGCCAATGGGTGTAGAGCGTCTCCAGCTCGACCACCTTGAAGTCGATGTCGATGCCGATTTCCTTGAAACTTTGCTGCAGGAATTCGTTCATCGGCAGCGACAGCATCTGCCCGGTGCCGCCCTGCGCGATGATGAACGTCGCCTTCAGCGGCTTCTCGGGCGAATAGCCGGCTTCCTTCACCAGCTTCCTGGCTTCGGCGAGATCATATTTGACGTCAAAGGCCGGCTTGCCGAACCACGGATTCGATGGATCGACCTGACCTTTGGCGGGTTTGGCGAGGCCATTCATCAATCCGACCACGGCGTCGCGGTCGATCGCGAGATTGAGCGCCTTGCGCAGCCGCACGTCGGTCCATGGCGAACCCGGCAGCACGCTCAAGTGATAATTCCAGACATGCGGCGTGATGTTGTCGACGATCCGCATCCCTGCGGATTTCAACTGCGGCACGGCATCGGGCGCCGGCGTTTCGATCAGGTCGACTTGCCCCGCCAGCAACGCATTGGTTCGCGTCAGGGCTTCCGGCATCGGGATCAGGATCAGTCTGTCGGTTTTCGCAAGCCGCTTCTTGTTCCAGTAGTCGTCATTCCTCGTCAGTTCGGCGAGTTCGCGCGGCACCAGTTTTGTAAGTTTGAACGGTCCAGTGCCGGAGGGCTGGCTTGCGAATTTGTCCCAGTCCTTGCCGAGCTTTTCGTATTGCGCCGGGCTTGAGACCAGAAACCACAGCATCTGATACGGGAAGAACGAATCGACGGCCTTGGTGGTGATCTCGACGGTGGAATCGTCGACCTTGGCGTAGTTCGCAACCGACGGCAGGCGGGTCTTCACCTGCGCGCTCTGGCGCTTGTCGAATTGCGGTGCCTTGTCGTTGAGCACCTTGTCGAGATTCCAGATCACGGCGTCGGCATTGAAATCGCTGCCGTCATGGAATTTCACGCCTTGGCGCAGCGTAAAGCGCCATTTTTTCTTGTCGCTGTCGTCGACCTTCCATTCGGTCGCAAGCCCCGGCACCAGTTTGCCGGGCCGGTCGGACACGTCCATTTCCCAGGCCACCAGCGGATCGTAGATCGTGTAGGCGGTGAACTGATAGGCGCCCGCGCCGCGGTCCGGCTGTCCGGTGGTCAGCGGAATGTCCGCCATCGAGATGCCGTATCGCACAACGGACTCGGCATTCGCCGGAACGGCGGCTGCGATGGCGATAGACAGGGCCGCAAGCAGGATCGAATTTCGGACGCGCATGAACCAAGCTCCATTGGGGGAAGTTTTCGCTTCATCCAAGCAAGCTTGATGCCAGATTAGGCATTGTGTTCGTTGTTCGAGCCAACCCGCGACCAATTGTGCCGCCGGCACTTAATCGAACGAATGGTTCTCGCCATTGGCACAGCCGTTGCATAAGATTGCATAAGAATTAGTCAGCGAAAGCCGAGAAGGAATGACAACGATGCGTACCGAAAAACCTGCAAAAAGCCCGACAGCGACTGCTCTTATGATGCTGACAATCGCATCGGCTTTTGCATTCCCGCAAATCGCCGGCGCCCAAACCCTTTTGCGCATCGGCATGACGGCGGCCGACATCCCGCGCACGCTGGGCCAGCCCGATCAGGGATTCGAGGGCAACCGCTTCACCGGCCTCACAATGTACGACGCGTTGACGATGTGGGATCTCTCCTCCGCCACCAAGGCGAGCGTCATGATCCCCGGCCTTGCCACCGAATGGGCGGTCGACGATGCCGACAAGAAGAAGTGGACCTTCAAGCTTCGCCCCGGCGTCACTTTCCACGATGGTTCGCCGTTCAACGCCGACGCCGTGGTCTGGAATGTCGAGAAGGTGCTCAAACAAGACGCACCGCATTTCGATCCGAGCCAGGTCGGCGTCACCGCGTCGCGCATGCCGACGCTGGCCTCGGCCCGCAAGATCGACGACATGACGGTGGAATTGACCACCAAGGAGCCCGACAGCTTCCTCCCGATCAATCTCACCAATCTGTTCATGGCGAGCCCCGCCAAATGGCAGAAGCTTTATGAGGCGGCCGAAGGCGCCGACGCCAAGGCGAAATCGCAGGCCGCCTGGGCTGCGTTCGCGCGCGATGCATCGGGAACCGGCCCGTGGAAGATGTCGAAGTTCACGCCGCGCGAACGGCTGGAATTGGCAAAGAATGAAAACTACTGGGACAAGGCGCGCGTCCCCAAAGTCGACAGGATGCTGCTGCTGCCGATGCCGGAGGCGAATGCCCGCACCGCGGCGCTGCTGTCGGGTCAGGTCGACTGGATCGAGGCGCCGGCTCCGGATGCCGTGAAGGAAATCACCCAGCGCGGCTTCGTCATTCAGAAAAACGAGCAGCCGCATGTCTGGCCGTGGCAGTTTTCACGCGTTGAAGGCTCGCCGTGGAACGACATTCGCGTCCGCAAGGCGGCCAATCTCTGCATCGACCGCGAAGGTCTCAAGGAGGGCCTGCTCGCAGGCCTGATGGTTGCGGCAAGCGGCACCTTCGAGCCCGGTCATCCCTGGCGCGGCAAGCCGTCATTCGAGATCAAATACGACAAGGCCGCGGCGCAGAAGCTGATGCAGGAAGCGGGCTTTGGGCCTAACAAGAAGCTCACGGTGAAGACCCAGACCTCGGCGTCGGGGTCGGGCCAGATGTTGCCGTTGCCGATGAATGAATATCTGCAGCAGGCGCTGGCCGAGTGCTATTTCGACGTGCAGCTTGACGTCATCGAGTGGAATACGCTGTTCACGAACTGGCGTCGCGGCGCCAAGGATCCGACCGCCAACGGCGCCAATGCGACCAACGTCACCTACGCGGCGATGGACCCGTTCTTCGCCATGGTGCGGTTCCTGCAATCGTCGATGGCGCCGCCGGTGTCGAACAATTGGGGTTTTATCAACAATCCCAAGTTCGACGAGCTGGTGACCAAGGCGCGCCAGACCTTCGATCCGGCAGCGCGTGATGCGGCGCTGGCTGAACTTCATGCGGCTTCGGTCGACGACGCGGCGTTCCTGTACGTTGCGCATGACGTCGGTCCGCGCGCGATGAGCCAGAAGGTCAAGGGCTTCGTGCAGCCGAAAAGCTGGTTCGTGGACTTCTCGCCGGTGACGATGACGCCGTGAGGGCCGCTTGCGGATTGCGCTCACATCTTAAGCCGTCATGGCCGGGCTTGTCCCGGCCATCCACGCCTTGAATGCGATCGAGAAAGACGTGGATGCCCGGGACAAGCCCGGGCATGACGAACGAGAGCCAAACAACTGAAGGCCACACGTGCTCGTCTATATCGCCCGGCGTATCGTCTATGTAATTCCGATCGTCATCAGCGTGGCGCTGGTGTGCTTTCTGCTGGTCCACATCACGCCGGGCGATCCGCTGGTCGCGGTGCTGCCGGCGGATGCGTCGCAGGAACTCGCCGCGCAATTGCGGATCGCGTACGGCTTTGACCGTCCGCTGCCGGTGCAGTTCGGGCTCTGGCTATGGCGGGCGGTCGGCGGCGATCTCGGCAATTCCATTGCCACCGGGCGCCCGGTGCTGTCCGAAGTGATGCGCGCGGTCGGCAACACCGTCACGCTGGCCATCGCGGCGGCGATGATCGGCTTCACGCTCGGATTGTTTTTCGGGCTGATCGCCGGATATTTCCGCGATACCTGGATCGACAAGGTCGCCACCTCGATTGCGATCGCCGGTGTCTCGGTGCCGCATTACTGGCTCGGCATGGTGCTGGTGATCATCTTCTCGGTGCAGCTCAGCTGGCTGCCCGCGGTCGGCGCCGGACCGGGCGGCTCGGGTCAATGGGCCTGGGATTGGGAGCACATCCGCTATCTGATCCTGCCGGCGATCACCACCTCGGTGATTCCGATGGGCATCGTCACCCGCACGGTGCGCGCGCTGACCGGCGACATCCTCTCGCAGGATTTTGTCGAAGCATTGCGCGCCAAAGGCCTTCGCGAAACCGGCGTGTTCCGTCATGTCATCAAGAACGCGGCGCCGACCGCGCTTGGCGGTGATGGGCCTGCAGCTCGGTTACATGCTCGGCGGCTCGATCCTGATCGAAACCGTGTTCTCGTGGCCGGGCTCCGGCCTGTTGCTCAACTCCGCGATCTTCCAGCGCGATCTGCCGCTGCTGCAGGGCACCATCCTGGTGCTGGCGTTGTTCTTCGTGTTTCTCAATCTCGTGGTCGATATCGCGCAGGCCTCGATCGATCCGCGCATCAAGCGGAGCTAGAGCATGACTTTGAACCGGCACCGACGTTCTTTCACCTCTCCCCGCAGGGGAGAGGTCGACGCGCATCGTTAGATGCGCGGCGGGTGAGGGGCCTATCCGCAAGTTCAAACCGCGTGGAGAGACTCCTCACCCGAAGCCTACGCTGCGCTCCGGCTTCGACCTCTCCCCTCCGGGGAGAGGTGAAGGAACCGCTTCAAGCTGGTGTTGCAATGCATGAGCGCGATGACCGATACGGCGCTTCAGGCGGCGCCCGCCACCAAGGCGCGCGGCTACTGGGCGACGGTTGGCCGGCGCATTACGCGCGACAAGGTCAGCATGGTCTGCGCCTTCATCCTGCTCGCGATCTTTCTCTCGGCGTTGTGCGCCCCCTGGCTCGGGCTCGCCGATCCCTATCAGGGTTCGATGATCCGCCGCCTCCGCCATATCGGCACGCCGAACTATCCGCTCGGCACCGACGAGCTTGGCCGCGACATGCTGGCGCGCCTGATCTATGGCGGACGGCTGTCGCTGCTGATCGGCATCCTGCCGGTGATCCTTGCATTCGTGATCGGAACGTCGCTTGGCCTCATCGCGGGTTATGTCGGCGGCAAGATCAACACCGCGATCATGCGCACCATCGACGTGTTCTACGCGTTTCCCTCGGTGCTGCTGGCGATCGCGATCTCCGGCGCGCTTGGCGCCGGCATCGTCAACTCCATCGTGTCGCTGACCATCGTGTTCGTGCCGCAGATCACCCGGGTCGCCGAAAGCGTCACCACCGGCGTGCGCAACATGGATTTCGTGGAAGCCGCGCGGGCGTCCGGCGCCGGCGCCTTCACCATCATGCGGGTCCACATGCTCGGCAATGTGCTGGGTCCGATCTTCGTCTACGCCACCGGACTGATCTCGGTATCGATGATCCTCGCCGCGGGCCTGTCGTTCCTCGGGCTCGGCACCAAGCCGCCGGAGCCGGAATGGGGCCTGATGCTCAACACGCTGCGCACCGCGATCTACGTCAATCCATGGGTGGCGGCGCTGCCCGGCGCGATGATCTTCGCGGTCTCGATCTGCTTCAATCTGCTCAGCGACGGCATGCGCAGCGCCATGGACATCCGGAACTGACGCCATGAACGAGATCAGCCCCGCAATCGACATGCTTGAGCCGGTGGAGGACATCGGCGGCGCGGCGCAGCCGCTGCTCCAGGTCGAGGGTTTGACAAAACATTTCCCGGTGCGCGGCGGCCTGTTCGGCAAGAGCAAGACCGTGCGCGCGGTCGATGACGTGTCGTTCTCCATCGCCAAGGGCGAGACGGTCGGCATCGTCGGCGAATCCGGCTGCGGAAAGTCGACCACCGCGCGGCTGTTGATGCATCTGATGAAGCGCGACGCCGGCGACATCATCTATGACGGCATGCAGGTCGGGCGCGCGTTGTCGTTGCGCGAATTGCGCCGCGGCATGCAGATGGTGTTTCAGGACAGCTACGCCTCGCTCAATCCGCGCCTGACCATCGAGGACTCGATCGCGTTCGGGCCCAGGGTGCATGGCGTGGAGGATACGGCGGCCCGCGCGCTTGGCGCGCGAGTTGCTCGGCAAGGTGGGCTTGCGTCCGGAAACCTTCGCCAACCGTTATCCGCACGAGATTTCCGGCGGCCAGCGCCAGCGCGTCAACATCGCCCGCGCGCTGGCGCTGTCGCCGCGGCTGGTGATCCTCGACGAAGCGGTGTCGGCGCTGGACAAATCGGTCGAGGCGCAGGTGCTCAATCTGCTGGTCGATCTCAAGCGCGAGTTCGGCCTGACCTATCTCTTCATCAGCCATGATCTCAACGTGGTGCGCTATATTTCCGACCGCGTGCTGGTGATGTATCTCGGCGAGGTGGTCGAGCTCGGCCCGGTGGACCGGGTCTGGGACGCGCCGGCGCATCCTTACACCCGGGCGCTGCTGGCGGCGATGCCGTCGTCCGATCCCGACAACCGGACCGAGACGCCGCCGATCACCGGCGATCCGCCCAACCCGATCGACCCGCCATCAGGATGCCGGTTTCACACCCGCTGCCCGTTCGCGGAGCCGCTATGCGCCGGCGCCACTCCGAAGCTGACGGATATCGATACAATGGGCCATCAGGCGGCGTGCTACATGGCGATTCCCGGCTCCGGCCACAGCCTCGCGCCGTCAAGGGGAGGAGAATCCACATGACGAGACCCACAGCAAAGCAGATCAAGGCGATGGCCGATGTCGCCGGCGTGCCGGTAACCGACGAGGTCGCGGCACGGATCGCCAATTCCATCGGTCCGGCGTTCGAAGGCCTCGCGCCGATCGCGGGAACGCTGCCGTTCGATCTGGAGCCGGCGACATTCATTGTCGTCCAGAACGAGGCCGCGACGATGAGCGCGACCGAACCCGCACTGCTTTCGCTGACGGAAGTCGCGCAGGCGATCGCGCAGAAGCGCGTGTCGTCGCGCGAGGTGACGCAATCCTGCCTCGACCGCATCGCGCAATGGCAGCCGCGCCTCAATGCGTTCATGGCGATCGAAGCCGAGGAAGCGCTGGCCGCGGCGGATGCCGCCGATGCAGCAATGGCGCAAGGCAACAACCGCGGCGCCCTGCATGGCGTGCCGCTGGCGCACAAGGACATGTATTACGACGCCGGCAAGGTCGTCACCTGCGGTTCCAAAATCCGCCGCGACTGGGTCGCGACCACCACCGCCACGTCGTTGCAGCGGCTGAAGGATGCCGGCACGATTCGCCTCGGCTCGCTGCAGATGGTCGAGTTTGCCTACGGGCCGACCGGCCATAACCCGCATTACGGTCCGGTGCATAACCCCTGGAATGTTCATCACATCACCGGCGGTTCGTCGTCGGGATCGGGCTCGGCGGTCGCGGCGCGGCTGACGTTTGCGGCGCTGGGCTCGGACACCGGCGGTTCGATCCGGATGCCCGCGCATTTCTGCGGCGTCACCGGCCTCAAGACCACGGTCGGCCGCATCAGCCGCGCCGGCGCGATGCCGCTGTCGCAATCGCTCGACACCGTCGGGCCGCTGGCGCGCACCGTCGAGGATTGCGCGCTGCTCACCGGGCCTGATGGCGGGCGCGGACCCCGCGGATCCCACCTGCATCGGTGGTGCGGTGCCGGACTACATGGCGGCGACACGCGGAATCTCTGAAGGGCCTTACGATCGGGGTGCCAGCCGCGTTCTATGTCGACGACCTCGACACCGACACCGCGCGCATTCTCGATGAAACCGTGGCGACGCTGAAGCGCGAGGGCGCGCAGGTCGTCCAGGTCGAATTGCCGGACCAGCGCCAGCTCACCGCGGCGTGCCAGTTCGTGCTCGCGGTGGAAGCCGCGGCCTTCCACAAAAGATGGATGATCGAGCGGCCGCAGGATTACGGCCCGCAGGTGCTGATGCGGCTGCAGAACGGCCTGGCGATGCCGGCCGTGTCCTATCTGGAGGCGATGCGCTGGCGCGGTCCGGCTTTGGCGGCGCATCTTGCGGCAACCGCCGGCGTCGATGCGGTGCTGGCGCCGGTGGCGCCGTCCGCGGCCCCCACCATCGCCGAAAGCGACGTCGGCAACAGTCCCGACGCGGAAGCGATGATTCAGCGGCTGACGCGGTTCACGCGGCCGGTCAATTATCTCGGCCTGCCGTCGCTGTCGATCCCGGCCGGGATTCACCGGCACGGGCTTGCCGGTGGGGATGCAACTGATCGGCCGTCCGTTCGATGAAGCGACATTGCTCCGCGCCGGCGCCGCGTTCCAGCGCGCGACCGATTTTCATGCCCGACTGCCCGGAGCTGGAAATGGCATGAGCAACCTGGTCGAAATCCGCAATCTCAATATCCGCTTCACCGGCGAGCGCACCGTCTACGCGGTCAACGATCTCAGTCTCACGCTCGGCGAGGGTGAAGTGCTGGGCCTGCTCGGCGAATCCGGCTCGGGCAAGAGCGTGACGCTGCGCGCGCTGATGCGGCTGCTGCCGAAAAAGCGCACGCAGATTTCAGGAAGCGTTCAGGTGCTCGGCCGCGACGTACTGGCGCTCGACGACGAAAAACTGTCGGCGTTTCGCGGCCAGACCGTGTCGATGATCTTTCAGGAGCCGGCGCTGGCGCTGGATCCGGTCTACACCATCGGCCAGCAGATCGCGGAAAGCGTGATGCGCCACGAGGGCAAGAGCCAGACTGAGGCGATGGCCCGCGCGCTGGAAATGCTGGAAGTGGTGCGAATCCCCTCCGCCAAGCGCCGGCTCGACGCCTATCCGCACGAAATGTCCGGCGGCATGCGGCAGCGCGCCATGATCGCGCTGGCGCTGGCCTGCAAGCCGAAAATCCTGCTCGCCGACGAGCCGACCACGGCGCTCGACGCCACCGTGCAGATCCAGATCCTGCTGCTGCTGCGCGAACTGCAGCGCGAGTTCGGCATGTCGGTGATTTTCGTCACCCACGATATCGGCGTTGCGATCGAGATTTGCGACCGGGTCGCGGTGATGTATGCCGGCCAGATCGTCGAAACCGGCACGCTCAGCCAGATCGTGCGCTCACCGATCCACCCTTACGCGCGGGGCCTGCTGGCATCCACGGTGCATGGCGCCAAGCGCGGCCAGCGGCTGGAAACCATCCCGGGGACCCCGCCGTCGCTCGACAAGGCGCCGGTCAGCTGCTCGTTCGCGCCGCGCTGCGGTTTTGCGCAACCGCGCTGCGTCGAAGCGCTGCCGCCCAATGTGCAGGTAGAGGGAAACCGTATCGCAAGGTGCATTCTGGCCGAACGCGAAGCGGCGCTCGCCACGTAGCGCATCTCGTGCCCCGGACGCAGTGCAGCGCGTAGCTCTTCGCGAAGCGGTGCAATGCAGAGCCGGGGCCGTCACGAACGCTGGTGCTCGATGCGGTCCCGGCTCTGCGGAGCGGCATGAAGAATGCCGCACCGCGTCCGGGACGACGAGGTGGTTCAGCCGCCAAGGCCCGGATCGGCCCAGCGTTCGATCTGGGCGGAGCCTACGATCTGCTTGGGCTGGTGCGGATTGAGCGTGCCTGCGGTGGCGGACCAGCCTTTCGCCAAAATCTGCATGGCGAACAGTTTGGCGTCGACTTCGGACTTGAATGTCTTGGTGGAGCGGACCACGCCGGTGGCGCTGTCGTCGGTCTTCACGGCTTTGTCCGGCCCGAAGGCCACATACCAGGTATCAGGCTGCGTCATTCGGCCATAACGCGCATGACGGCTGAAAGTTTCATCCGCCGCCGGAAGCCGGCGCATCATGCCGACGCATCGTCCGCTCGGTCGGAGCGATTGGGATCGCAGATTGGAGTTGTCACGTCGCGCGATTA
>CAVPZO010000017.1:0-98742 GCA_963710045.1 uncultured Alphaproteobacteria bacterium
TTGATCTTGCAGCCCACCGCGCTGTTGCCGACGTCGGTATGAACCGCATAGGCGAAGTCGATCACATTGGCCTGCCGCGGCAGCGCGATTAGCTTTCCCTTCGGGGTGAAGCAGAACACCTGATCGTGAAACAGCTCCAGCTTGGTGTGCTCGAGGAATTCTTCCGGATTGGCGCTTTCGGAAAGAACCTCGACGGTATGGCGCAGCCACGCAAAAGCGTTCAATTCACGGTTGAGCAATTCGGTGGGAGAACCGACACCCTCCTTGTAGAAGGCATGCGCCGCGATGCCATATTCGGCGATCTGGTCCATCTCCGCGGTGCGGATTTGCAACTCCACGCGCTGTTGGCCGGGACCGATCACGGTGGTGTGAATCGAGCGGTAGTCGTTCTGTTTCGGCGTCGAGATGTAATCCTTGAACCGGCCGGGCACCACCGGCCAGGTGGTGTGCACGACGCCCAGCGCGCGATAGCAGGCTTCGACATCGTCGAGCACCACACGGAATCCGAAAATATCGGACAATTGCTCGAAGCCGACCGACTTGCGCTCCATCTTGGTCCAGATCGAAAACGGACGCTTGCGCCGGCCGTAGACGTGCGCGGCCATGCCGTTCTTTTCCAGATTTTTGGAGAGCTGGCTTTCGATCTCGCCGATCAGGTTGCGGTTGCGCTCCTCCAGCGCGTCAAGACGCTTCATCACGACCGCATAGGCTTCCGGGTCGAGCATATGGAATGACAGCTCTTCGAGCTCCTCGCGCATCTCCTGCATGCCCATGCGGCCGGCAAGCGGCGCATAGATATCGAGGGTTTCTTCGGCGATGCGGCGCCGCGCCGCCGGCGCCACGAATTCCAGCGTGCGCATGTTGTGCAGGCGGTCGGCGAGCTTGATCAGCAACACGCGAACGTCGTCGGATATCGCCAGCAGCAGCTTGCGCAGGTTTTCGGCCTGCTTGGCTTCGCGCGAGACCAGTTCAAGCCGCTTCAGCTTGGTGAGACCTTCCACCAGCGCGCCGATCTCGGACCCGAACACCTGGTCGATTTCGGCGCGGGTGGCCTCGGTGTCCTCGATCGTGTCGTGCAGCAATGCGGCCACGATGGTGGCGTCGTCGAGCTTGAGGTCGGTCAGGATCGCAGCGACCTCCAGCGGATGCGAAAAATACGGATCGCCGGAGGCGCGGGTCTGCGCGCCATGCGCCTTCATGGCGTAGACATAGGCCCGGTTCAGCAGGTCTTCGTTGGTGTCCGGATTATAGGCGCGGACCCGGTCGACAAGGTCGTATTGCCGCATCATGCGCGAGCGCGGCGCCCGGACCGGCCTGGCCGCCGGCGCAGGGGCGGCCAGCGCCACGGCGGCCGAATCGGCCGCGGCCTGCATCTGCCGGGAGCTGCGGCGCCAAATTGCCATCGAATCCCTGCCTCCAGGGGCGGGAAGAGCCCGGCCCCTATCGTCTCTAATCTATCCCAGAGTGCCCCGGCGGGAAGCGGAATTCGTCCTGAATTTGCTCAAGATTTCGCGTTTCTGCGCCTCCGGGGCGGCATTCAGCCGATCTTCCTCGCCGGCTGCCAATAATACATTAAATTTTCTCCACAAATGTGAAAGCCCGGACCTCAGGCCCGGGCTTTCACACGTCGCAAACCGCTTTGCGCTTGATATTACTCGTCTTCTTCGGGCTGCTCCTCCGGAGGCGCCAAGCCCTCGAGGCCCTTCAAAAGCTCCTCCTCGGTCATGCGCTCGACCGCCACCTCGGTGTCGTCGGCGTCCACGCTGGCCCCGGCCGAGCCGATCAGAGGCACCGTATCGGGCTCCGGCTCATCGACTTCGACGAATTTCTGCAAGGAATGAACCAGCTCCTCCCGCAAATCTTCGGGAGAAATGGTCTGATCGGCAATTTCCCGTAGCGAAACGACTGGATTCTTGTCATTATCGCGATCAACTGTAAGTTGTGACCCTGATGAAATCATACGGGCGCGATGCGCCGCCAAAAGGACCAGATCGAATCTGTTATCGACCTTATCAATGCAATCTTCTACCGTGACGCGCGCCATCGACTGTCGCTCCGTTATATGGGATCGAATTTGTTGATTATGCGCGGTAGGTATAGCGGCCGGGAGTATTTCGCAAGCCAAATTTGTCATTTGGCCTCGTCAAAACGCTCTGCTAACCCCATTTGGAACCGGCAGACCGGGTGCCCTGAGACTCGTCCAACAGCCTCGCGGACAAGAATTCGCTTCATTGCTTGACCTAAGTATCGACCTGAAGCTCTTGCCTCACTCTATCGACGGTGGTGTCTGGTCCAGTTGATCCGGCACTTAAGGCAGCGAAGTTCTTTGGAATGCGTGGCCGCTGCCGCCGCGCCAAAAAAAACGTTTTAGCAACAACAACTCGTGAGAAACTTATGTCACCTGCTTCCAACAAGATCGCGCTCTTCATCGATGGCGCCAATCTTTATGCGACCGCCAAGACGCTCGGCTTCGACATCGATTACAAGCGCCTTCTCAAGGAATTCCAGAGCCGCGGCACCCTGGTGCGCGCGTTCTATTACACCGCGATAATCGAGGATCAGGAGTATTCCTCGATCCGGCCTTTGATCGACTGGCTCGATTACAACGGCTACACCGTCGTCACCAAGGCCACCAAGGAATTCATCGACGCCTCCGGCCGCCGCAAGGTCAAGGGCAACATGGATATCGAGCTTGCGGTCGATGCGATGGAGCTTGCCGAACACGTCGACCAGATCGTGCTGTTTTCCGGCGACGGCGATTTCCGCTCGCTGGTCGAGGCCGTGCAGCGCCGCGGCGTCCGCGTCACCGTGATCTCCACGATTTCCAGCCAGCCGCCGATGATCGCCGACGAACTGCGCCGCCAGGCCGACGTGTTCACCGATCTGGTGGAGTTGCAGCCCAAGCTCGGCCGCGATCCGTCGGAGCGCCCGGCCCCGCGCGAGCCGCGTCATCATGCGCCGCAATTCCTGCAGCGCGCCACCACCATGGCGCCAAGGGGCGATGACGACGATTTCGACGACTGATCCGGCGCGCAAATCCGCCGGTCTTCGCACCGAACCCGATCGCGACTGTCCGCTCTGTCCGCGGCTTGCAGCCTTTCGCGAGGCTACGCGGGCGCGCGAGCCCGGCTGGTTCAATTCGCCGGTGCCGGCATTCGGCGACGCCAACGGGCGTCTGTTGATTGTCGGATTGGCGCCCGGTCTGCAGGGCGCCAATCGCACCGGGCGGCCCTTCACCGGCGATTACGCCGGCGACCTGCTCTACGCGACGCTGCTCGAATACGGCTTTGCCAGGGGCGTCTATCAGGCGCGGCCCGACGACGGGCTGACGCTGGTGGATTGCCGGATCGGCAACGCGGTGCACTGCGTGCCGCCGCAGAACAAGCCGCTGCCGGCCGAGATCAACACCTGCCGGCAGTTTCTGATCGCAACCATGGCGACGATGCCGCGGTTGCGCGCCATCGTCGCGCTGGGCCGCATCGCGCATGAATCGACGGTGAAGGCGCTGGGTGTTCGCGCCGCCGCGGCGCCGTTTTCGCACGGCGCGATGCATCAAGCCGGAGCCGTGAAGCTTTACGACAGCTATCATTGCTCGCGTTACAACACGAATACGCGGGTGCTGACACCGGAGATGTTTCGCAGCGTGTTCGCGAAGGTAAGAGCGGATCTCGAACTCGTAGGGTGGATTAGCGACCCCATCCGCCGTATCTCAACGAGTGAAGGCGCAAGCGTAATCCGCCACCTACCGCGCCCGTTTCACGAACGGCGGATTACGCTTCGCTAATCCGCCCTACGAAGCCGGATTATCCCTCAGCCACGCCAGCACGTCGCCGGCGTTTCGATCCGGCGGGAACACCGGATAGAACACGTGCGTGATGCGGGCGTCGTCGATGACGAGCGCCAGCCGCTTGATCAGGGTCAGTCCCGCGACGTCCATGGTCGGCAGATCGAGCGCGCGCGTCAGCGCCAGTTTCTCGTCGGACAGAACCGGGAACGGCAGATGCAGCCGCGACGCCATCTCGGTCTGGTATTCGTTGCTCTGCGTCGACAGCCCGAACACATGCCGCGCGCCCGCCGCTTTCAGCTCCGCGAACAGATCGCGGAACGCGCAGGTTTGCGGCGTGCAGCCGCGCGCGCCGGGGATCATGTCCCAGTCGTCAACCAGGGCGATCTTGCCGGGCTCGCCGGTTCGCGGATAGGCGAACACCACGGTACGCCCCTTAAGCGCCGACAGCGCCACCGAGGTATCGTCGGTCGCGACCAGGCTGATCGGGGGAAGCGTCATACCGTTCAAATGCGCCGCGGCACCATCGTCCGTCGGCGCCGGGATCTTGCTCCAGTCGACTTCAAGCAGATTTTTTTGATTCATGGCGGCATCCTTGCTTCGTAGGGTGGATTAGCGAAGCGTAATCCACCGCGCCTCGTTTGCCGAACGGCGGGTTACGCCTTCGGCGAGCCGCCCTGCGGCGTCATCATCCCCTCGCCCGTAACAGTCGGCCCTTCTCCCTGCTCCAGTCGCGCTTCTTCTCGCTCTCGCGCTTGTCGTGCAGCTTCTTGCCCTTGGCGATCGCAAGCAACAGCTTGGCGCGGCCGCGTTCGTTGAAATACAGTTTTAGCGGAATCAGCGTCATGCCGTCGCGGTCCACCGCGCCCATCAATCTGTTGATCTGCTTCTTGTGCAGCAGCAGCTTGCGCGGCCGTTTCGGCTCGTGGTTGAAGCGGTTGGCCTGCAGGTATTCGGGAATGTTGGCGTTGATCAGCCAGATCTCGCCGCCCTTGGAATCGGCATAGGATTCCGCGATCGTGGTCTTGCCGTTGCGGATCGACTTGACCTCGGTGCCGGTCAGCGCAATGCCGGCCTCGATGGTGTCCTCGATCGCATAGTTGAACCGCGCCTTACGATTTTCCGCGACGACCTTGATGGCGCGCTCGGCCTTCCCGGCCACGTCAGGCCTTCTTGAGGAGATCGCGGATTTCGGTCAGCAACTCCTCCTCGCGGGTCGGCTTCGGCGGCGCTGCAGGTGCCGCGTCATCCTTCCGCTTCAGATTGTTCATGGCCCGGATGACGATGAACAGCACGAAAGCGATGATGATGAAATTGATCGTCAGGGTCAGGAAATTTCCCCACGCCAGCACCGCGCCCTGCTTTTTCGCATCGGCCAGATTGTTCGCGGTTACTGTTTTCGACAGGCCCGTGAAATAGTTGGAGAAA
Organism: uncultured Alphaproteobacteria bacterium; assembly: GCA_963710045.1. Lineage (GTDB taxonomy): Bacteria > Pseudomonadota > Alphaproteobacteria > Rhizobiales > Xanthobacteraceae > Bradyrhizobium. The sequence goes on from CAVPZO010000017.1 coordinate 5,213, forward strand.
TCCAGGCCGCCGGTGATGGCGCCGATGATCGGCATGATGATGTCGCCGACCAGCGAGGTCACGATGCCGCCGAAGGCGGCGCCGATGATGACGCCGACCGCGAGATCGACCACATTGCCTTTCATCGCGAATTCGCGAAATTCCTTCAGCATCTGCAATCCCCTCTTTTCAACGTCGCGTACGGAAGGCTCATGCGGCAGGGTCGGAGATCAGTTGATCAGGCCCGCATGAACCATGGCATCGCGGATCACCTTGCCGGTGGGCGGCGTCACCGTCATCAGCGGCAGGCGAACTTCTTCCTCCAGCCGGCCCAGCAGCTTGAGGCCATGCTTGGCGCCGGCGAGGCCCGGCTGCTTGAAAATGGCGTCATGCAGCGGCGTCAGCCGGTCCTGAATCTTGAGGCCCGTCGCGTAGTCGCCCTTGAGGACCGCGGACATCAGCTCGGCGCACAGTTTCGGCGCCACGTTGGCGACCACCGAGATGCAGCCATGCCCGCCCGCCGCCATATAGGCCAGCGCCGTCATGTCCTCGCCGGACAGCTGGATGAAATCCGGACCCATTGCGTGGCGCTGCTGCGACACGCGAGCAAGATTGGCGGTGGCGTCCTTGACGCCCGCGATGTTCTTCAGCTCGAACAGGCGGGTCATGGTCTCTACCGACAGATCGACGACGGAGCGCGGCGGAATATTGTAGATGATGATCGGAATGCCGATCGCGTCGTTCACGGCCTTGAAGTGATGATACATCCCTTCCTGGGTGGGCTTGTTGTAATAAGGCGTCACCACCAGCACGGCATCGGCGCCGGCCTTCTCGGCGTGGACAGCCAGATCGACGGCTTCGCGCGTCGAATTCGAGCCCGCTCCGGCGATCACCGGGACGCGCCCCTTCGCCTCGTCGAGACACACCTCGACCACCCTGTTGTGCTCGTCGTGACTAAGCGTCGGGCTTTCTCCGGTGGTACCGACCGGGACCAGACCGTGCGAACCTTGCTCGATCTGCCAGCTCACCAGCCCGCGGAACGCGGCCTCGTCGAGCGCGCCATTTTTGAACGGCGTGACCAAGGCAGTGAGGGACCCCCGGAAATTCGTCTTGGCTGCCATGATTTTCTCCGAACGCGCGGCGACTTGCCGTCAGCTCAACCGGTTAAGCAGAACTCAATTCATACCGGGTATGATGCTGCGGCGAAAGACCCGCGCCATAAGCATTAGCCGCGATTTTGCCGTGGTGCTGGTGCAGACATCGAGAGCTGTCGGCAGATTTAGTATTTTGTCCACAACTTCAATGAAATAGACCTAGGGAAGCACGATTGCTTGATTCGCCAGGAAAGAGAGCCGTGAGCCCATTTGCCCGCGCGATTGCAATGCGATGGACGGCCCTGGGCACGAGCCTGGCGCTGGCCGTGGGATTGTCGGCTTTTGCAGCGGAGGCCTGGGCCAAGCCAAAAGTTCCGTTGCCGAAGCCGCGGCCGATCGCGCGCAGCGTGGTGCCCAAAACCACCATTGCGATTCCGGCCAAGCCGGCTCCGTCAGATGCGGCGACCGTGGCGCCCGCGCTTCAACCTGCCACCCGCCAGCATGCGGCCCTGCCACCCCCGGCCGCGCGAAAACCGCCTCCGCCGGCGGCGATGGCTGCCACGTCATCGACGCCGCAGGCCGACACCGACGCAGTGGAAAACGTCATCGAGCTGGTGCGCAACAAGAAGCCGGCCGATGCGACGCAGGCCGCGGCGGCGATATCCGATCCGGTCGCGCGAAAGCTCGCCGAATGGATCATCCTGCGCAGCGACAACAACGGCGCGTCGGTCGAGCGCTACCGTGCGTTTATCGACGCCAATCCGAGCTGGCCCTCGCAGACATTTTTGCGCCGGCGCATCGAAGCGGCGCTGTGGGATGACCGTCGCGACGACGCCACCGTGCTGTCCTGGTTCGGAAGCGAGAAGCCGCTGTCGGCCAAAGGCAAATTTTCACTGGCGAAAGCACTGCTCGGGCGCGGCGATCGGGCCGGTGCGGAACGCCTTGTCCGCGATGCATGGCGGTTCGACTCGATGTCGTCGGATACCGAAGAAACCGCGCTCGACCTGTTCGGCGCGCTGTTGACGCCGGGCGATCAGAAAGCGCGGATGGACTCGATGCTGTATGGCAGCGAGCAGGAAGCCGGCATGCGCGCCGCGAAGCGGGTCGGTCAGGTCGCGCTGGCCAAGGCGCGGAATGCGGCCTACCGGAAGGCATCGAACACAAAAGCTCTGCTTGACGCCGTGCCGCGCGAACTGCATGGCGATCCCGGTTACATGTTCGCGCGGATTCAACTGCTCCGCCGCGACGAGAAGTTTGCCGAAGCCGCACAGTTGATGCTCGCTGCGCCGCGCGATCCGCACCGGCTCTACAATCTCGACGAATGGTGGATCGAGCGCCGGCTGCTGTCGCGCAAGCTGCTCGATGTCGGCGAGAACCGTAACGCCTATCTGATCGCGCGCGACGCCGCCCTCCCCGCGCGCGACATCTACAAGACCGAGCAGGAATTCACCGCGGGTTGGATCGCGCTGCGCTTCCTGCACGATCCGGCCACCGCAGCCCAGCATTTTGCGCGCATCGGCGTCGGCAGCGTCAATCCGACCGCGCTGGCGCGCGCCGGTTACTGGCAGGGCCGCGCCGCCGAAGCCGCCGGCCGCACCCAGGATGCGCGCAGGGCCTATGCTTCGGCTGCCGAGCAGTCGACCAGCTATTACGGCCAGCTGGCGCGGGCGAAACTCGGACTGCCGCAGATCGAATTGAACGGCGTGCCAAGCACCCGCTCGCGCGGCATCGAGCGGCTCGAAATGGTTCGCGCGGTGCAACTGCTCTATGCGCTGAACGAGCGCGAGGTCGCGATTCCGATCCTTGGCGACATGGGCGAGAACGGCGATCCCGACGTGCTGCAAGGGTTGGGCGAACTGGCGTCGCGCAACGGCGACGCGCGCGGCATGCTGCTGATGGGCAAGGCCGCGCTCAATCGCGGCCTGCCGTTCGAGTTCTACGCCTATCCGGTGGTCGGAATTCCATCTTACAAGCCGATCGGGCCCGAGGTCGAGCAGAGCATCGTGTTTGCGATCGCGCGGCAGGAAAGCGCGTTCAATCCGTCGGTGGTGTCGCCGGCGCAGGCTTACGGACTGATGCAGGTGACGCCGGATGCCGGACGCTACGTCTGCAAGCGACATGGCGCGACCTTCGATCTCGCCCGCATGAAGACCGACCCGGTCTACAACACCCAGCTGGGCGCCGCCGAACTCGGCGGGCTGATCGAGGATTACCGCGGCTCCTACATCATGACCTTCGCCGCCTACAATGCCGGACGCGGCAGCGTGAAAAAATGGGTCGAGCGTTACGGCGACCCACGCGATCCAAAGGTCGACGCCGTCGACTGGGTCGAGCGGATCCCGTTTTCCGAAACCCGCAACTATGTGCAGCGGATCATGGAAAACCTGCAGGTCTACCGCGCGCGTTTCGGCGGCGGCACGCGGCTGCAGATCGAGGCCGACCTGCACCGCGGCGCGACCGCCGCGGTGGTGGAGTAGTTTGGCATTTTCCGATCCGATCAGAAGTTGCGTTGCGCGCGCAGCTGCAGGTGCACCGCGTTCTGATCCTTGAATTCGTAGACGGCCGTTGGCTTCGGCGCGGCTGCCGCAAGGGTCGCGGTGCCGGTGAATTTCTGATCGAGATGGAACCACTGCACCTCGGCCGAGAACGTCAGGTTCTTGACCGGCACCCAGCGGGTCACGATGCCCAGCTGCGAGACGTTATAATCCGGGTTGCAGCTATAGTCCGCACTGACCGCCTTGGCCGGCGTCGTGTAGTTGGCGCAGACATAGGCCTTCGCGGCGCCGTCATAGCGGACGGCGGAATAGCTTCCATTGATACTGGTGCTCCAGTGCGCGTCCCAATTGTGGGTGAACGCCCCGCGGATGCCGTAGGACTCGGTCAGATGCAGCGAACCATCGCCGCCCGCGAATGCCGGCAAGTACACCGCGTCCGTGGTCGCCCCGAAGCCGACGCTCTGGTAGCCGATACTGCTGCCGCCATACATCGCAAAGCTCGGCGAGGCCGCCGTGCCGGCGATCACGTTCTTGGTGAGACCCTTGGCGTAGCTCACGTCCATCTTGATGTCGTCGCCCGATCCGGTCGGGAGATTCTTGACCTGCAGGGCAGCCATCACCGAGCCGCCCCATTTGGCATCGGGGTGTCCGGAGATTTCCGACAAGCCGGTCGACACTCCGCCCGCAGGACCGATCGCACCGGCCGGAACGGCCGCGGTGTTGAGGACGTTGTAGGAGCCGCTGACTTCGTGTGCGGCTGCCGAAATCTGGAACAGGCCCCAGGCCTGGTCGACCCGGATGTTGCCGACGACGTCGGGTGCGCGGACGCCGGCGTAGACGTTGCTCCCGCCCAGCGTCGCATTGAGCGCAAGCGACAGGTTGTAGACGTTGGTGCGGTCCCAGACCACGGGATCGTCAAGACCGATGGTGCCGGACACGCCATTACCGAACTGCGCGGTGTACTGGATGTTGTTGACGCCGGTATCGGTGTTTTGCCCGCCGAGCAGGAACGAAGAGAGGTTGCCGGGGAAACCCTGCCAGGGCGTGGCGTAGCCGGACGCGGATTTACCGAAGGTGAATCCGGCGAACTGGAGGAAGATATATTCCGTAGCTACATAGCCTTCACCCGGCTGATTCAACAGGCTGGTATTTGTGCCCGCACTTGGGGATGCGGTGAAGTTGGCTGGGTTGACGTTGTTGCTGCCCTGCGTGCTGAACTGGAAATTGCCCTGCAGGAAGGTGCGGACCACGCCGTAATCGGTCGCGGTACGGGTATCGATGGTCAGCGCCATGCGGGAGCGATCCACGAAATAATCGCGGTAGCGATTCTGCTGGCCAAGATCGCCGGACCAGGCCGGTTGACCATGGATGCTGCCGTTGAACGTGACATCGGCGCGCAGATAGCCACCGATCTTCATGCAGGTGTCGGTGCCGGGAATGTACCAGAAGCCCGCGCCGTAAGCGGAACAGATCTTCACATACTCGACCGCTTTGGCTTTGACCGGAAGATCGGCGGCCTGCGCTGCACCGATCATGAGAAGGCTCGCCACGGAGCCGAGCATGAGGCCCTTGACCACTTTCATGTGAGTCCTCCCCCCTGGTCTTCCAATGTTTTCGACGCGCCCGTCCGGCAAACATCTTACGTAGAGACCGGCCTGTTTCCCATGACGAGGCCGGGACGGAGCTTTGTTTATCGGCGGATGTGATTTTCGCGCAACGTATCGCGGCCTGGGTCGCACCCCAGGAGAGCAAGAAAGTTGCCGCAGTCGATTCTGTTCAACTGACGCGGCAGGTCGTATGACTGTGGCTTCGTTGCATCCTGTGGAGCGAGACGTGACATCCCAGCAAGACAGTTCGATGACGCTGACGTTCCGCTGTCCGGCGGAACTGGACGGACTGCTGCCTGCTCCGGTGCCGGCAGCGCTCGGTCTGCCTGACTGGTTCAAGGCGATGCCGCCGCAGGCGTTCAACTCGGTCAATTCCGGGATGGGCGACACCGTCAAACGCTGTCCCCCGTTTATCGACGCCATGACCTCCGGCTTCCTGCTGCCATTGATCTGCGACGTGAAAGTCGAGAACGGCGAATTCACCTGGGACAACGACCTGCCGCCGGGCGGAGAAGTCGGCTTCGTACGCTCGCCGATCGGATTCCACGATGCCAGCCAGGTGATCGGCACGCCGCTGTTCAACGCCGACCGGTTCATGATCAAATTCCACAATCTCTGGACGATCGAGGCGCCGGACGGCTACGCGGTGCTGTTCACGCATCCAGCCAACCGTTTCGATCTGCCGTTCACCACGCTGACCGGATTAGTCGATTGCGACCGCTATCATGACAACTGGATACATTTTCCGGCGCATTGGCACGACGCGAATTTCAGCGGCGTACTGCCGAAGGGCACGCCGGTCGCGCAATGCATGGCGGTGAAGAGGGAAAACTGGGTGGCGCGCACCGCGGCGCTCACCAGGGAGGAGACGCAGCGGGCGCACGATCTCTCAAACGCGATCTATCGCGAGACCGGCGTCTACCGGCGGCAGTACCGGGCGTAACAACGTCAGGTCTTTTCCCCGCGAAGGAATTTCGCGGCGGCGCTCGGCCGTAGAAAGAAACGGCCGTGCGAAGCGGCGGCAAGCGACGTGATCGCCTGCCCGGCCAGCTGCGGACCGCTACGTGTCGCAGCGCGCAGGGTCGCCTCTCCCGCGTCGCGTTCACCCATCTCCAGCAGGCATGCGCCGAGATTGTTCCGCGTCACAGCGTCGTCGGGCCGCAAACCGAGCGCACGCCGGAATAAATCGGCGGCGGCGGCATATTCGCCATCGAGCGCCATTACTTTGGCCAGCGCAGGCAGGACATCATGACGCTCCGGCGACGCCGCCAGCACCTGCGAGAACAGGCTGCGAGCCTTGGCGCGGTCGTTGCGCTTGAGATGAACGAATCCAAGCTCCATCCGCAAATCGACCATATCGGGGGCCAGCGTCAGCCCGCTTTCGAGCACCGCGATCGAATCGTCGAGCCGTCCGATCTTGGCGAGAAGGCCGCCGAGCTCGACAAATGCACGCGGAAAGGGCGGCCGCCGCGCCGCAGTCCGGCGCAACTGGTCGAGGGCCTCGTCGCGCCGGCCCGCGGCGGCCAACGCAATGGCGAGTTCGGTTTCGATCGCCGGGTCATCGCTGCGGCGCGCTGCCCTTTCCAAGGGGACGATCGCCTCTGCGGCCCGGTCCTGCATCAGCAGCGCGCGTCCGAGGACCTGGGCTGCGAGGACATTGCTCCGATTCGACTTCAATACCCCCGCCGCGAGGCGCTCGGCCTCCTGGGGGCGCTGCATCCGCAGCGCCAGCACCGCGTTTTCGAGCGGACCGCTGGAGTTCGCGCGTTGGGTGGAAGGAGGTGGCGGCCGGTTCGACATCGGCTTCGACCATAAACGATAAACAGGATTTCGCCAGTTGGGCGAAACGACTCACGGCGGCAGGTTCGCCTCTGTAAAACGGGCGTATCGAATACTGCATCAAAAAGAAAAACCCCCGGCAGTTTCCTGCCGGGGGTCTTTCAGACAGTGCTTAGACGATGCGATCAGAAGTTACGCTGAGCGCGGACGTTGAGCGAGAACACGTCCTGGTCCTTGTACTCGTAGCGAGCGCCTTGAGCCGCACCGGGCTTCGGAGCTGCAGGAGTCAGGGCGGCAGAGCCCGCGAACTTCTGGTCGAGGTGGAACCACATGACTTCGGCCGAGAACGTCAGGTTCTTGACAGGAGTCCAGCGGGTGACTGCGCCCAGCTGCGAGACCTGGTAGTCCGGATTACAGACGAAATCCGCACTCACAGCCTTGCCCGGGGTGTAAACCGCGCAAATGTTGCCCTTGGCAACGTCGTCATAACGAACGCCGGCGTAGCTGCCGAAGATGCTGGTCGACCAGTAGGGATCCCAGTTGTGGTTGAACGCACCACGGATACCCCACGCTTCGGTCAGATGCAGGGAGCCGTCGCCACCGGCGAAAGCCGGCAGGTAAACGGCGTCCGACGTCGAACCGAAACCAACGCTCTGGTAAGCATCAGCGCGGCTGGTGCCGCTGAAGATCGCGAAGCTCGGCGAAGCAGCGCTCGTGGAGATCACGTTCTTCGTGTCGCCCTTTGCCCAGCTGGCATCGAACTTGATGTCGTCGCCCGGTCCAGTCGGGATGTTCTTGATCTGCAACGCGACCATCACCGAACCACCCACCTTGCTATCCGGGTGACCGTTGATTTCCGAGAAGCCGTTCGAGAGACCGCCAGCGGGACCGATCGCACCAGCGGGAACCGCCGTGGTGTTCAGCACGTTGTAGGAGGCGTTGACTTCATGCAGTGCGCCTGAAATCTGGAACAGACCCCAAGCCTGATCGACGCGGATGTTGCCGACGAGATCAGGATAGTGCACGCCGCCGTAGGTGTTCACGAAGCCACCCGTCGCACCCATACCGAGGGTCAGGTTGGCGACGGAAGTGCGGTTGAACACGACCGGATCGTCGAGACCGATGGTGCCGGACACGCCGTTGCCGAACTGGGCGGTGTACTGGATGTTGTTCACGCCGGTGACGGTGTCATGACCGCCGAGCAGGAACGACGAGTTGTTGCCCGGATACCCATGCCACGGTGTCGCGTAAGCCGAAGCCGACTTACCGAAGGTGAAGCCCGCGAACTGGATGAACACGAACTCGACCGCAACATAGCCTTCGCCAGGCTGGTTGAGCAGGCCGGTGTTAGTGCCGGCTGTCGGTGACGCAGTGAACACGGCCGGGTTGGTCGAGTTGTTGCCCTGGGTGGTGAACTGGAAGTCACCCTGAGCGAAGGTGCGAACCACGCCGTATTCGGTGGCGGTACGGGTATCGACCGTCAGCGCCATACGGGAGCGGGAAGCGAAGTAGTCGCGGTAGCGATTCTGCTGGCCGAGGTCGCCAGACCACGCCGGCTGATCGTAGATGCTGCCGTTGAACGTGGTATCGACGCGCAGATAGCCGCCGATCTTCATGCAGGTGTCGGTGCCCGGGATGTACCAGAAACCAGCACCATAAAGGGAGCAGATCCTCACGTATTCGACCGCTTTGGCCTTAACGGGAAGATCAGCTGCCTGGGCTCCACTCATGGCGAGAAGACCCGCCGCTGAGCCGAGGATAAGGCTCTTAACCATCTTCATTGTAACCTCCAAGTTGCTCTGTTGGGAAGGTTCCGGATCCGCTGGGTGCGATACACCCTAAGGTTGGTTCCCTTAATCCCTTTAAAAAACCGCTTCAGTCGTTTCGCGTCTTCGGACACACCCGCATCAACGCGAGGGACTTAAGCGAACCACTTAACGGGACGACCTCGGGATGCCCCCCTCCGTCGCACGATCAACATCCCCGAACACTTCTGCACACGCAACAACAGAACGACGCACAAAGGCCCTGTTCGAGCCGTTTTCAAAAAGGTGTTGCACAAATAACACGCAACCGTGATGGAACTAGCCTCGTAACTATATGAATTATCTACGTTTTCTCAAAAAGTTCCATCCCGACCGGAGATCGGCGCGCCGGCATCCGCTGCCTGCTTGTCCCCCCGCCGAGCGTTGAATTGAGCCCGAATCGAGCAACCAAACCGGCCAATTTGGAATCAAGATTATCCAGCAAGCGCAGAGTCGCTTCGAGCGGACGCAGACCGCACGCTTTGATCAATTCATTCATTAACTTTTGGTAAACGGCGGACGTTTCTCGCGCAGGCGCTGGTCGCTGCAATGAAATTGCGATCTCAGAAACCCTTATCTCCCAAGCTTAAAATGAACGCGCGAGGTTTATCTGAATAACGGCGCTGCCGATTGCGAGACGGATCGTCGCCGACGATAAACGAAAGTTCCTGCGCGAGGAATCAGCGACGTGACGCCGAAGTTTAGTGCGTGACCGCCGACGGACCTGGCGAGGACTTATATATCCCGACGTATATAGAGGCCTGGAGAGGTCTCTTTAGACCCTTCGAATCGCGCGCTTGAAAGCTGCGCTTGCGGCTGGCCACCGCGTCGGGCATATCCAGCCTACCGGAGCTGTGGCCGAGTGGCTGAAGGCGGCGGTTTGCTAAACCGTTATAGGGTTGTAAAGCCCTATCGAGGGTTCGAATCCCTCCGGCTCCGCCACCCGCCTTCGCTTGCGCTTCGGCGCGGCAAGCCGCGGAGGAACACAAGCGAAGGCGGGTGTCTCGCCATAGCTGCGAAGCAGCGACGGCGGGCGGGTTCCACCAGCAATCGTCCATCTCATATATAAAGAGAGACTCTCTTATAGAGAGATGCGTTGCGATTCCGATAACGCAATCGGCAATTGAAGCGCGGATGACGCTCCCTACCCGTCGCAGCCGCCCCTAATGCGTCGTCATCCAGGCGCGGGCTTCGCGCTGGGCCATGGCGATCTCGACGTCGGACATCATCTCGGCGACCTCGCGGCGCAGCGAAATCGCATCGACGCGGCCCTTGAGCGCGGCCAGGTTGAACCACTTGTGCGCGGCTACCAGATCGACGAGGCCGGAGCGTCCGCTCGCATAGAGCATGCCGAGATCGAACAGCACGTCGCCGTTGGCGCCGGCCTCCACCGGCGTCGCCGTATCCAGATTGAGGTGTCCCTGAAACATTTCGCAGCTCCTTTTTAATTCTTGCCTTTTTATTCTTGCCGCCCTGTTTTCGAGCGCGGCTCCTGTCCGATCGTTCAACGCCCTGCTATTCCCACCGCCGTTTGCCGGCTTGTTGGGATGATCATGACCGATCAAATTTGAAGAGCAGTTTAAGCTTCGCGATGAATCGAATCTGAACGGATTTCGCGTGGCGCAGCTGGCCAAATCGCAAAAGTGCTTGTTTTGCTGGATTACAGCGGCTTCGCGGAATTCGGTTTACCCTGCCATTTGGCAAAGCGATAACCATTGCCGCAACGTCCCCCGGCATGAAGCCGCGTATGGACAGGATTGGCGTTTAGCAATTTTGGGGAAATCAAAACGCCGGGCGACAACGCGCCGGGCGGGGGAACGAGGGCGTCGGCGAACACGTCAGGACCAAATCTCGACTGGCGAAGAGCGCCGGTGAAATTGCGGACCTTTGGATCCGCACCGATGAAGAAAACTTCTTTCTTCTGCCGAGCCGGTTTTCGCCGGAGCGAGCTCCATCGAAAACAACGGTCCAGCCGTTTGACCTGATGTCTCGCCGACACCCTCTTTCGTCGACCAGAGCCGCCGGTTTGAAATTCGCTTCGAGAAGCAAACCGCCCTGACGGCTCTTGTGACGTCGCCGGCATCAATCCGCCGGCAATTTTTCAAAGGCGAGATTACTTCTTCTTGGACGTCTTCTTCGCAGTCTTCTTCACTGCGCTCTTTGCCTTCGCCTTCTTTGCCTTCTTAGCTTTCTTGGCCATGTTGCCCTCCTAATGTAGTGAGATGGCTCAGTTCGCTGCGTGCATTCGGGAATCGATATGCACTGCATCCCGAATACACCAACACATTAGAAAAAACAGCGTCTCGCTTAAGGAAGTGTTGACGCGCCGATGTCGGCGCGCGCGACACGCGCTCGACGACAACGCGACAACGCGCATTCGCAGCGATGCGAATAGTGCGCGAAACGCCTGCATCGGCGAATGTCAAGATTGCAGAAAGCGCTTGCGCCGCAGATGTTTTCTTTATTCGCTGACAACGCGCGCAACACCTCGCGCATGTCATCGCGACTCACTGCGTGCAGCTGGAAGCGCTTGGCGCAGACTCTGAGTTCGCGGATTTTGGCAATGAAAAAATTTTCATGCGCGGAGACTTCGCGTCGCGTCGGCGCTCGCCAAAACCGGATTTTTGCGCGAATCGCGCAACGCTGATTCGCGAGGCGTTTTCGCTCGCGCGATGTATCGAGGGACGTTGCGAATGATCTGCGCGTGCTCGCGCGACGCCGCGCAACGGCGCCGGCGCCGCGTCAGATACCGAGTTTCGACTTCAGGAGATCGTTCACCGACTGCGGATTGGCCTTGCCGCCGGACGACTTCATCACCTGGCCGACGAACCAGCCGACCAGCTGCGGCTTGGCCTTCGCCTGCGCCACCTTGTCGGGATTGGCGGCAATGATCTCGTCCACCGCCTTCTCGATCGCGCCGAGGTCGGTGACCTGTTTCATCCCGCGGGCTTCGACCAGCGCGCGGGGATCGCCGCCCTCCTGCCAGACGATCTCGAACAGGTCCTTGGCGATCTTGCCGGAGATGGTGCCCTCGCCGATCAGATCGACGATCGCCGCAAGCTGCGCAGCCGAAACGGGCGACGCCGATATGTCCTGGCCTTCCTTGTTGAGCCGGCCGAACAACTCGTTGATTACCCAGTTGGCGGCAAGCTTGCCGTCGCGGGCCTGGTCCGCCAGCTTCGCCAGTACGGCTTCGTAGAAGTTAGCGCATACGTGTTCGCTTACCAGCACGCCGGCGTCATAGGGCGTCAGGCCGAAGTCGCCGATGAAGCGCACCTTCTTCTGATCCGGCAATTCCGGCAAATCGGCTTTCAGTGCATCGACATAGGCCTGGGTGAACTCCAGCGGCAGCAGATCGGGATCCGGAAAATAACGATAATCATGCGCCTCTTCCTTGTAGCGCATCGAACGGGTCTCGCCCTTGTTGGAATCAAACAGCCGGGTTTCCTGCTCGATCGCTCCCCCGTCTTCCAGGATGCCGATCTGGCGCCGCGCCTCGTATTCGATGGCCTGGCCGATGAAGTTGATCGAGTTCATATTCTTGATTTCGCAGCGGGTGCCGAGCGGATCGCCCACCTTGCGCACGGAGACGTTGACGTCGGCGCGCAGGCTGCCCTTCTCCATGTCGCCGTCGCAAGTGCCGAGATACCGCAGGATCGAGCGCAACTTCGACACATAGGCCTTTGCCTGTTCGGACGAACGGATGTCCGGCTTGGAGACGATCTCCATCAGCGCAACGCCGGAGCGGTTGAGATCGATGGCGCTCATGTCGGCGTGCTGGTCGTGCAGCGACTTGGCGGCGTCCTGCTCCAGATGCAGCCGTTCGACGCCGATGGTGGCGGTCTCCCCGCCCTCAAGCTCGACGACCACCTCGCCCTCGCCGACGATCGGCGACTTGTACTGGCTGATCTGATAGCCCTGCGGCGAATCGGGATAGAAATAGTTCTTGCGGTCGAACACCGAGCGCAGGTTGATCTGCGCCTTCAGGCCGAGCCCGGTGCGTACCGCCTGCCTGACGCAGACTTCGTTGATCACCGGCAGCATGCCCGGCATCGCCGCGTCGACCAGCGAGACATGGCTGTTGGGTTCGCCGCCGAATTCGGTCGAAGCGCCGGAAAACAGTTTTGAGTTCGAGGTGACCTGGGCATGGACTTCCAGCCCGATCACCATTTCCCAGTCGCCGGTAGCGCCCTTGATGAGTTTTGATGGTTTGACCGGTGCGTTCATCTTTGTTCATCCAGCATTGTCGAAACAATCCGCTCCCATTCGGCCTCGACGGGACCGCCCGCAACCGGCTTGCCGGCCCGCCGGTACCAGTAGCCGGCATTGCCAAGATCGTCCTCGACGCGATGCAGATAAGCATGGACCCATGCGGCGTCCACGCCCTCGTCGTCCTGCACGATCGCGTGCGCCCTGCTCCAGTCACCTTTTGCAGCCCACCACAGCGCGGCGAGCGGCGGCGCAATGCCGGGCGCGGGTGCTGCGCTTGAAAGGCTCGATTTGAAGTCGGCGGTCGTCATCGCAAAGGCTCGTTCAGCACGAGCGCCTGAATATGCCCTTCGCGCGCGGTTTCCAAGTACCCGGTAACGAGCTAATTCGGCGCCGGCGTCGGCGAGGCGTCGAACATCAGCGTGAACCAGGTGCCCTGGCCGCGGATGCTTTCGGCGCGGAACACGACATTTTTGGCGTTTTCCCGCAGCGTCTGCAGGATCAGCGCGCCGAGTTTTCGCGGCGATGGCCATTCCTGGTTTTCGCCGAGTCCGACGCCGTCATCGGACACCACGACCGTGACGCGGCCGTTCTCGCATTTGCAGATCAGCTTCAGCAGCCCGTTGCTGCGCCCGACGAAGGCGTATTTCAGCGCATTGGTCAGCATCTCGTTGACCAGAAGCCCGGCCGGCATGACAACGTTGATCGAGAGCGGACAATAGCCCACCTGCAGATCGATCTCGACGCCCGGCATCGCGCTCGCCTGCATCACCGCGGTGGCGATGTCGGACAGATACTGGCCGAGATCGATGTCGGCCGTGGCGTTCTCCGCCGACAGTGTCCGGTACAGCACCGCCAGCGCGTCGATCCGGCTCGCCAGCCGCCCCAGCGCCACGGATTCGCCTTCGACCGCCGACCGGGCTTCGAGGCGAACCAGTGCTGTGACCAGTTGCAGGTTGTTCTTTACCCGGTGCTGTAGCTCGCGCATCAGCATGTCGCGGTCGCGGATCTGGTTTTCGAACTGCTCGATCTGTGCCCGCTCCCGGCCGCCGACATCGACCAGCGCCGCGATCCGGAAATTCTCGATGCCGTCGTCGCTTTCGATCACCGAGGCGTAGGCCTGCACGATCACCAGACGGTCGACCGGCCCGGCGGGGCGGAACACGCCGATAAAATCCTCGCCGTCCCGGATCGCCTCGCCCAGCGTCTGCGCCGCATTGTCCTCGTTCAGAAAACCGTCGAGACAGAGCCAGCTCTGGCCTTCCACATCGGACGGCGCCAGCGACAGCAATCCCTCGAATGCCTTGTTGGCGTAGACCACCTGCTGCGCCGCGCCGGAACCGCGCGATACCGCCACCGCCACCGGCGCGTGGTCGAGCAGATGTTTGTATTTGTCGTTCTCGATCGCCAAGGCGAGCTTGGACGACCCCAGCAGCTGATCGACCTGCTGGGAGGACGGAAGTCCGTCGTCGCCGCTCATACTCATGACATCCCCATGAATCGAACATGACGAAGCGCTACGAAAAACGCAACGCAAAATCCGGTGCGATCAAAAATGGAACTCACGCCCACCATTTCGGCGGCGTAAACCGTCCCGCCGCCTGCTCGATCACCTCAGCCAACGAGAACAGCGTCTCCTCATCGAACGGGCGCCCGATCAGTTGCAGGCCGAGCGGCAGTCCCTGCACGTCCTTGCCTGCGGGAACCGCGATTCCCGGCAGCCCCGCCATGTTCACGGTCACCGTGAAGATGTCGTTGAGATACATTTCGACCGGATCCGCTCCACCTTTTTCGCCGATGCCGAACGCCGCCGATGGCGTCGCCGGGGTCAGGATCGCGTGCACGCCATTGGCAAAGCAATCCTCGAAATCCTTCTTGATCAGGGTGCGTACTTTCTGCGCGCGCAAATAATAGGCATCGTAATAGCCGGCCGAGAGCACATAAGTGCCGATCATGACGCGGCGGCGGACTTCAGCGCCAAAGCCTTTCGCGCGGGTCTTCTCGTACATCTCGACGATGTTGCGACCCTCGACGCGCAGGCCGTAGCGGACGCCGTCGTAGCGCGCCAGATTCGACGACGCTTCCGCCGGTGCGACGATGTAATAGGCCGGCAGCGCGTATTTGGTGTGCGGCAGCGACACCTCGATCAGTTCCGCGCCGGCCGCTTTCAGCCATGCGGCACCCTCGGTCCAAAGTTTCTCGATTTCGTCCGGCATCCCCTCGAGCCGGTATTCTTTCGGTATCCCGATCTTCATGCCCTTCACGGATTTGCCGATCGCGGCTTCGAAGTCGGGCACCGGACGGTCGACCGACGTGGTGTCCTTGGGATCGTGACCGGCCATCGAGCGCATCAGGATCGAGGCATCGCGCACGCTACGCGCGATCGGCCCGGCCTGATCGAGCGAGGACGCGAACGCGACGATGCCCCAGCGCGAACAGCGCCCATAGGTCGGCTTCACACCGACCGTCGCGGTGAACGCCGCCGGCTGACGGATCGATCCCCCGGTGTCGGTCGCGGTCGCTCCCATGCACAGTCCCGCCGCCACCGCCGACGCCGAGCCGCCGGATGAGCCGCCCGGCACCAGCCTGGTGTCCGCGCCATCGCGCCGCCACGGATTGACCACCGGCCCAAAACACGAGGTTTCGTTCGACGAGCCCATGGCGAATTCGTCATTGTTGAGCTTGCCCAGCAGCACCGCGCCGTCGCGCCACAATTGCGAGGTCACGGTGGATTCATACGGCGGCACGAAATCACCGAGGATTTTCGAACATGCGGTGGTGCGCACGCCTTTGGTGGCGAACAAATCCTTGATGCCGAGCGGGATGCCGCCGAGCCGACCGCCCTCGCCTCTTGCGATTTTTGCGTCCGCCGTCCGCGCCATGCCGCGAGCCTTGTCCGGCGTCTCCAGCACGAAGGCATTGAGCGCGCGCGCGGCCTCGATCGCGCCAATGTGCGCGTCGGTCAGCTCCAGCGAGGTAAAGGATTTTGCCGCAAGGCCGTCCCGGGCCCCGGCGATGGTCAGCGAGGTCAGGTCGGTCATTTATCGACCGGGCTGCAGAAGAACGGCGACAGCGTCTTGTCGTTGGCGGGATCGTCGGCAAGAATCCTGTTTCTTGCCTTGTCGGCCGCCTGCAGCTGATCGAGCACGGCGTCCATCGCCTGGTCCGGGTCGGCAGGCTTGCCCTGGCGTTCCATGGCGTCGAGGTAGTTCATGTAGGCCTGATAGGCCTTCTCATCGTCGCAAAGCAGACACATCGGATTCCCGCCTCGAAGAAATTATTCGACGACTTTCGGCACCAGAAAGAAATGATCTTCTGCCGCCGGCGCATTGGCGACCACCTCGTCAGGGATCCCGCCGTCATTGACGACGTCGGCGCGTTTCTTCATCTCCATCGGCGTCACCGAGGTCATCGGCTCGACGCCATCGACATTGACTTCAGAAAGCTGCTCGACGAACGCCAGCATCGCATTCAGTTCGCCTTGCAGATGGGGAACCTCGGCCTCATCGACCGCAATCCGCGCGAGATGCGCGATACGGCGAACGGTGGCGGCATCGACGGACATAGGGCGGGCCTCTGGCGGCAAAATCAGCCCGCCGTATAGCAGACAGAGCTTTCGCGCCGCAACCGCGCGTTCCTTCAGTAAAGTTCGTCATGCCGGGCCTTGTGCCGGGCATCCACGTCGTGGCGCAGCAACAAGGCGTGGATGGCCGGGACAAGCCCGGCCATGACGAAAAATGGCTCGAGAAAGCGTGATCAGCCCGCCAGCGCGCTCAGCCGCTTCAATGCATCGCCGGCCAGCGCCCGCGTCAGTTCCGCCGCCGGCATGGCGCGGACGAGTCCCACCGCCTGCCCGGCCCAAAGATTGGTGAAATCGACCTTGCCGAGCTTTTCCGCCGCCGCCTTCAGGGGCCCAAGCGCGGTTGCGGCATGCGGGAATGCCGGCGCGTCCGGCGAGATCGGGCCGACCTCGCGCATCACCCGGTTGATGACCCCGCGGGCCGGTCGCCCGGTCATCACATTGGTGATGACGGTGGTATCGTCATGCGCCCCGGCCAGCTTCGCGCGGTGCGGCGCGATTATCTTGGATTCGGGGCAGTGCAGATAGGCGGTGCCGATCTGCACGCCGGCCGCACCGAGTGCGAACGCCGCGGCGATCCCTCGCCCGTCGGCAATGCCGCCCGCGGCAATGACGGGCACCTTCACCGCGTCCACCACCTGCGGCACCAGCGCGAAGGTGCCGGGTTGCTCGGCGATGTTTTCAGTCAGGAACATACCGCGATGGCCGCCCGCTTCCGCGCCCTGCGCGATGATGGCGTCGGCGCCATGCTCTTCCAGCCAGATCGCCTCGCGCACGATGGTCGCCGACGCGATCACGATGCAGCCTGCTGCCTTGATCCGCTTCAGCAGCGCCGGCGGCGGCAGGCCGAAATGGAAACTCACGACTTCCGGCTTCAGTTCCTCGATCAATTCGCACATCGCGGCATCGAACGGCGCGCGGTTGGCGGCGTTGATGGGAGCGGCAGGATCAAGCCCGAACTCGCTGTAATAAGACGCCAGCCGCTGCTTCCATCCGGCCTCGCGCAAGGAATCGGCGTCGACCGGCGTGTGGCAGAAGAAATTCATGTTGACCGGCGCCGACACGCGCTGCCGGATGATGTTGACCTGTTCGCGCGTCTTCTCCACCGGCAACATCGCGCACGGCAGTGATCCCAGCGCTCCGCCCTGCGCCGCCGCGATCACCAGCTCCGCATCCATCACGCCGGCCATCGGTGCCTGTACGATGGGGAATTCAGTATCGAAAAGGTCGATAAGCCGGCGGTCAGGCCACATGATCCACTCCTGTTGAATCTCAGACGGTTGCGCCTGAGACGCGCGCGGTCAAACCAAGTGTGAGGCTGCTCGCCGCCAGCGCCAGCGCAGCAAGCAGACTGGGCAGCAGCAGCCCGCCGTCAAACAGACTGACCGTCAAGGGTCCGGCAATCTGCCCGACGGCAAACGCCGCCGTGTAGAGCGCCACCACCCGCGCCGACTGCGCCCCGCCGAGGCGCCGCGCTTCCTGGATTCCCGCCATCGTGATCACCATGAAAGTGCCGCCGACACACAAGGCAGCGAACAACAGCGTGGTGAGATTGACCGCGAAAACCGGCGCCACCACGCCCAATGCCAGCACCCATTGTCCATAAGCCCACAGACGCCGCGGCGAAAGCGCCGGCAACAGGCGCACGGCGAGCATTGTCGAGATGGCGGCAGCGGCGCCGAATACCGGCCAAACCCAGCCGAACACCGCGGGATCCTTGATCACCTCGTGCGCCAGCGCCGGCAGAAAAGTGGCGGGAATGATGTAACCGTAACCGAACGCGCCATAGCAGAGCGCGGCGATCCACGCCTGCCTGGTCAGCGGCGCAGGTCCCGATCCCGCCACCGGGGTTGCGTGCGCGCCATCGCTTGCGAGCTGCCGCCACAGCGCAAGCGCGAAACCCGCTGCAATGGCGCCCAGACCGATCCACGTCGCCTGCGAGCCCAAGGCTGTTACGCCCGCGACGAGACCCACCAGACCGGCGAAGCAGATGCCGATGCCAACGCCCGCGAACACCTGTCCTGACCGTGTCGCCTGATGCAACTGCATGAGAGCAGGCATGGCCCATGCGGACACGCCGACCAGCACGAATGCGCTCCCCGCCCCGGCAAGAAAACGCAGCGCGAGCCACAGCCAGAATTCGTGCGTCAGTCCCATGCCAAAAGTGAATAACGCGATCGAAACCAGCCCCCACTGGATGGCGCGCGCCGGCGGCGGGGGCGAAAAAATGCAGATCGAAGCTCCGACCAGATAACCCGCATAGTTCGCGGTCGCGAGCCAGCCGCCCTGCATCAGGCTCACGCCGGCGTCCTGCTGCATTAGCGGCAACAACGGTGTGAAGGCAAAACGGCCGATACCCATCGCCACCGCCAGACCGATAAGACCGGTCCATACGGCGGCGCCGGCGGTGGGTATCCTGGCGAGGGTTGCGAACGCAAGAGCGGTGGACATGGCGGGGCTGCCGGTTGAAAGGGTGGTCTGGAACCATTGCGGGGGCGACCCGGATGTTTCGACGCGCCGCAGTTTGAATTCCGTTGCAACAAGCATAGACTGGATTTTATTTCTCAAATAATGAATAATAGCGAATAAGTTGTTCTCTATTTAGCAATATCATCGGATCGCTTCCGGAGAGCTGACAATGAACTTCACCGATCTGCTTGTATTCAAGGCCGTGGTGGAGGAAGGCGGCATCGTCAAGGCAGCGCACAAGCTGCACCGCGTGCCATCCAACATCAGCACGCGCATCAAGCAGCTGGAGACCGCTGTGGGCGTCCCGCTGTTCCACCGCGACCGCCAGCGCCTTCATCTGTCTCCGAGCGGCGAGCTGCTGCTCGGCTACGCCGAGCGGTTGATCGGCCTCTCCGAAGAGGCGCGCCACGCCGTCTCCGGTGCAGCACCCCAGGGTTTGCTGAAGCTGGGCGCATTGGAGAGCACGGCCGCGAGCCGGCTGTCCGGCATATTCGCTGACTTTCACCGGCGTTATCCAGACGTGCGCCTCGAGCTCACCACCGGCACCAACGACGCGCTGGTGAGCGCGGTGGCCGAGCGGCGGCTCGACGCCGCCTTTATCGCCGAGCCTCCATCGGCGCGTGGGCTCGCTTACCTGCCTCTGTTCCGTGAGAGCCTGGTGGTGATCTCAAGTCAGGACCACGCGCCGATCAGCACGGCGCGCGATGCCGAAGGGCAAAGCCTGATCGCCTTCCCTCACGGCTGCGCCTACCGCCGCGTGCTGCAGCGCTGGCTGAAGCGCGAAAGTCTGGCCACGTTGCGCGTGCTGGAGCTCAGCTCGTATCACGCGATCGTCGCCTGCGTCGCCGCCGGTGCAGGGATCGCCCTGATGCCGGAGGCGGTGCTCGATGCCATGCCGCAGGCGCTTGTGCGCCGCAACCGCATTCCCCGCGCCCAAGGCGAGATGGTCACGCCGCTGATCTGGCGCCAGGGTGAAGTCTCGCCCCCGGTGCTGGCATTGCGCACCCTGCTGGCTTCGGTGGTCAAAGGCGCCGGGCGCAACGACGGGAGACAGCGAATGAAGCCGGGCAAATAGGGATACGCCAGTCTTCTCGATCAAAAATCATCCGGCAAAGAAATGTAGCGTGTTCCACGCCACGGAAATTGTCATAAATCTGTAACAATAAGACGCCGCAAATGACGCCGCGACAATGCTTGCACGATGCCATGCGCGGCGTACCTTAGATCGAACCGTGGCGCACATGACCGCGGGGCTCAGCACCAACCATAACGTCAACACTTGGGAGGAACTGCAATGCGGAAGCCATTCGTACTCAGCTGTTCTGTCGCCTTGTTTGCTACATTGGGAACGGCGAGCGCACAGGACTGGACCAAATCGAAATGGGGTCCCAACGATGAGATCGGCGCAGCCAATTACATGACGCCGGAACTGGTCGTGAAGGCCGCCGGCCTGATCAAGACCGGCAAGACCTATGCGCTCGGCATTCCCGTCAATTCCAAGACGCCGGCCTATCCGCCGCGCGGATTCAAGATCACCGTCGTTCAGCCGGGTCAGGCCGGTATTCCGGGCCTCGGGCCGAGCAAGACCACTTACAATGACGACATCATCGAAGGATGGGTCGGCGTCGGCAGCCAGCTCGATGGGCTCGGCCACATCGGCGTCGAGCACGTCTATTACAACGGCAACAAGCTGGCCGATTTCGCCGATCCCACCGGGTTGAAGAAACTCGGCGTCGAAAAGGTCCCGCCGATGGTCGCGCGCGGCGTGCTGCTTGACATGGCGGCCCATTACGGCACCGACGTGGTCAAGGAAGGCACCGCGTTCAACGTCAAGGAGATCGAGGAAGTTGCCAAAAAGCAAGGCGTCGAAATCCGCCAGGGCGACGTGGTGATTTTCCACACCGGGTGGCTGAGCCTGATCGGCAAGGATGACAAACGTTTTGGCACCGCCGAGCCCGGGCTTGGCGTCGAGGGCGCCAAATATCTGACCGGCAAGGGCGTCGTCGCGGTCGGCGCCGACAACTGGGGGCTCGAGGTGATCCCGTTCGAATCCAAGAACGTGTTCGAGGTGCATCAAATCCTGCTGCCGATGAACGGCACCTACATCCTGGAGAACATGGACACCGCCGAACTCGCCAAGGACAAGGCTTACGAGTTCATGTTCGTGCTGGGTCAGCCGCGGTTCAGGGGTGGCGTGCAGAGCATGATCAACCCGATTGCGATCCGCTGAGCAGCAACAAACACGTCATGCCAGGGCTTGTCCCGGGCATCCACGTCTTCACAGCCGCCCAGCAAGAAAGACGTGGATGGCCGGGACGAGCCCGGCCATGACGAACTCTAACGCTTTCGTTTTTGCCTGCGCCGCATGGCGCGTGGTATGCGGTGCCATGCCCGCACTCATCCTACCGCTGATTGAAGCGACCGCGCATTGGCCCGAACGCGGCGCGCTGGTCGGGCTTGATTTGGGCACCAAGACCATCGGCGTCGCGGTGTCCGATCCCGATCGCAGGCTGGCGACCGGTGTCGAGACCATCGCGCGCAAGAATTTTACCGCCGATGCGGCGCGGCTGCTCACAATCGCGCGGGAGCGCAACGCCGCCGGTTTCGTGCTCGGCCTGCCCATCAACATGGACGGCAGCGAAGGCCCGCGCGCGCAATCGACCCGTGCTTTCGCCCGCAACTTCTCAAAACTCACCGATCTTGCGATCGCGCTGTGGGACGAGCGGCTGTCCACCGTCGCCGTCGAGCGTGAGCTGATCGGCATGGACATGAGCCGCGCCCGTCGCGCGGAGGTGATCGACGAGCACGCCGCGATCTTTATCTTGCAGGGTGCGCTCGACCGGCTTGCGGTGCTGGGTCGGACGTAAAAACTCGTCATTCCGGGGCGCGCGTCTTCGCGCGAACCCGGAATCCAGAGCAATGCGTGTGTCTGGATTCCGGGTTCGCACGCGCAAGTGCGCGTACGCCCCGGAATGACGATGACTTAGGAATGCCCCGCCAGCCAGACGCTCTGCAGCGTCGCGGCAAAATTGTTGATGCCGTGCATGATGATGGTCAGCCAGGTCGAGTTGCTGCGGTAGCGCATGTAACCCAGCAGCAATCCGATCGACATCACTTCGCTGAACAGGAACCAGTCGTAATATTGCGCGTGCATCGCCGTCCACACCAGCGATGACAGCACGATGGCGCCTATGGGGCCGAGAGCCGATTCCGACCATCCGCGGTAGAGAAATCCGCGAACCATCAGTTCTTCCGTGACCGGTGCTGCGATGGCAAACGCGATCACCAGCAGCCATAATGCGCCGTCGGCCTGCGCCGATTTCAGCACATCCACCATGAAGCCCGGTGAGATATCACGACCGAGCATGCGGGACAGCAGGTCCCAGCCTCCGACCAATACGATCAGGGCGACAACGCCGATCAGAAGATCGGTCCATGAGGTGCGGCGCAGCGCCAGGTAATCGGCAAAGGGCATCCGCGCCATCCGCGTCGCCAGCCACAACACCGCGAGCACCGCGGGCAGCCCCATCATCACCGACAGCGAAATCACCGTCCCGGCGCTGGCCACGGCTTTGATCGAAGCGAGATCGAACGGCGGGCCCTTGGCGATGAAGAAACCCGCGACCAGCGCGAATTGCCCCACGAACATCGCTGCGAACAGCAACAATCCCCACAGGCTGGTGCCCCAGAACTTCCACGCGCGGGGCTGAAGGGGAGCGCCAGGGTGTGGCGCAGGCGTGGCCGAAGCGGCGGGGCTTTCAAACGAACTCATCAATGAACCTTCTTGTACCGTCATGGCCGGGCTTGTCCCGGCCATCCACGTCTTCTCTGTCACGAACGCTGCAAGACGTGGATGTCCGGGACAAGCCCGGCCATGACAACTCTTTAATTGGGCAATGCCCGCTCCAGCAGGCCGCTGATGTCATCGCCGGCGAGATCGACGGCGCCGTACATGCTAGCGTGATTCTCGGCCAGCCGGGACGCCGCGAACAATTCGGCGCTGCGTGGCGACACGCCGTTGAGCGCGGCTGCCGCCGCCAGCATCGCAAGCTTCTCGACCGCCAGCCGGGCGGCGCGCTCGCTGTCGGCCCTGCGGAACGTGCTGCCGATGAATGCCGCAGCCTCAGCCGCGCCGGCTAAGCCTTTTGTTTCTATGATCAAACCTTGCAGCACGCCCATAGCTGCGTCGGCCTCGCGCGACAATGCTCTGAGCACGTCGAGGCACATCACATTGCCGGAGCCCTCCCAGATCGCATTGACCGGCAACTCCCGGTAATGCCGCGCCAAAATACCCTCCTCGACATAGCCGTTGCCACCGAGGCACTCCATCGCCTCGTACAAAAATCCCGGCGCGCTCTTGCACACCCAGTATTTGATCGCCGGCGTCAGCAGCCGCATATACGCCGCCGCCTTGGGATCGCCCGGCAACTCGTCGAAGGCGCGGCACAGCCGCATCACCAGCGCGATCGAAGCTTCGACATGCAGCGCCATGTCCGAAAGCACCATTTGCATCAGCGGCTGGTCGGCGAGATGCTTCTGGAACACGCTGCGATGCCGCGCGTGATGCAGCGCATGCGCGAGCCCCGAACGCATCAGGCCTGCGGAAGCGATGGCGCAATCCTGCCGCGTCAGCTGCACCATCTGGATGATGGTGCGGATTCCCTTGCCTTCGTCGCCGATGCGCTCGGCATAGGCATTGTTGAATTCCACCTCGGAGGACGCATTGGAGCGGTTGCCGAGCTTGTCCTTCAGGCGCTGGAAATGAATGGCGTTGACCGATCCGTCCGGCGCAAAGCGCGGCATGAAGAAGCAGCTCAGGCCCTCCCCGGCCTGCGCCAGCACCAGAAACGCGTCGCACATCGGCGCCGACATGAACCATTTGTGGCCGGTGATGCGATAGGCCTCGCCGTCGCGTGTCGCGCGCGTCATGTTGGCGCGCACGTCGGTGCCGCCCTGCTTCTCGGTCATGCCCATGCCGAGCGTCATGCCGCGCTTGGTCGACCACGGCGCGAATGCCGGATCGTAGGCCCGCGTGGCGATGACCGGCATCGTCTTGGCCAGCAGGTCCGGCTGCGCGGCCAGCGCCGCCACCGACGCCCGCGTCATGGTGATGGGGCAGAGATGCCCGGTCTCGACCTGCGCGGCGATATAGAACTTTGCCGCCCGCACCACTTCCGACGGCGCACCCGCAGGTCTGCCGTCGAGACCCCACGTCGAATTGTGTACGCCGGCGTGGGCTGAGTGTGCCATCAACTCGTGATAGGCCGGATGAAACTCGACCTCGTCGCGCCGGTTGCCGCGCAAATCGAAGGTTCGCAGTTTCGGCGTGTTCTCGTTGGCGATCCGGCCGCGCGCGGCCATGGCGGCGGAGCCCCAGTGCTTGCCGAATTCCGACAATTCCTTTTGCGCCGACGCGCCGCCATTGGCCGCAACCGCTTCTGCGAGAGGTCGATCCAATGCGAAAAGATCGACGTCTTCGAACGGCGGCGACTGGTTGAAGACTTCATGGGTGGCGGATGCGGTTTGCGTCATTGGCTGTTCCGTCGGTCGAACGTTTCAGAATCAGTCTACGCCGGAATGCACGCGCGATCATCTCTCCGTCGTCTCCCGGCGAACGCCGGGACCCATACGCCGTTTGGTCTCGTTTCGGCACTGGGGCAAAGGCATTCTGCACCAACAGATGCCGGGGGTTATGGGGCCCGGCGTTCGCCGGGACGACCCGAACCGGGGGATAACTCCAACACCCCCTATTCGCCCTTGCCCCGCGTGGCGTCCCCGCCTATACGCTATCGTTTTAATGACCCCTGCATCGAAATCGACCTTCGTCCTCGGTCACCGGCACCTGCTGGGCATCGAGGGGCTTTCCGCCGCCGACATCACCGGCCTGCTCGACCTTTCCGAGGAATATGTCGAGCTCAACCGCCAGGTCGACAAGAAGCGCACCTCGTTGCGCGGCCGCACCCAGGTCAATCTGTTCTTCGAGGCCTCGACCCGCACCCAGTCCTCGTTCGAAATCGCCGGCAAGCGGCTCGGCGCCGACGTCATGAACATGTCGGTGAACTCGTCCTCGATGCGCAAGGGCGAGACGCTGATGGATACCGCGGTGACGCTGAACGCTATGCATCCGGATATCCTGGTGGTGCGGCATCACGCATCCGGCGCGGTCGAATTGCTGGCGCGCAAGGTCGACGGCTCGGTGATCAACGCCGGCGACGGCGCCCATGAGCATCCCACGCAAGCGCTGCTCGACGCGCTGACCATCCGCCGCAACAAGGGCCGGCTCGAGGGCCTGGTGATCGCGATCTGCGGCGACGTGATGCATTCGCGGGTGGCGCGCTCCAACATCCTCTTGCTCAACACCATGGGCGCGCGGGTCCGCGTGGTCGCGCCCTCCACGCTGCTGCCGCGCGGCATCGAGCGGATGGGGGTCGAGGTCGCCCGCGACATGCGCGAGGGTCTTAATGGCGCCGATATCGTGATGATGCTGCGGCTGCAGCGCGAGCGCATGAACGGCTCGTTCGTGCCGTCGAGCCAGGAGTATTTCCATTATTTCGGCCTCGACCAGAAAAAACTGGCTTATGCAAAACCCGATGCGCTGGTGATGCATCCGGGGCCGATGAACCGCGGCGTCGAGATCGACTCCATTGTCGCCGACGGCGCGCAATCGCTGATCCGCGAACAGGTGGAAATGGGAGTGGCGGTGCGGATGGCGGTGCTGGAAGCGCTGGCTCGGAACCTGCCGAATGCGTAGCGCCGTTATTCATTCGTCATTCCGGGGCTGGCCGAAGGCCAGAACCCGAAATCCAGCCGCACACGCCGTCCTCTCATCTGGATTCCGGGTTCGCGACTTCGTCGCGCTCCGGAATGACGGTGGAGGTTTGCATCCATGCTGACCGACCGCCGCCCGATCCTGCTCGCCAACGCCCGCCTGATCGATCCCTCGCGCGATCTCGACACCACCGGCGACGTGCTGATCGCCGACGGCGTAATCCGCGACAGCAGGCGCGGCATCGGGGCGGCCGGCGTGCCGGAGGGAACCGACATCGTCAATTGCGCCGGCAAGGTCGTCGCCCCCGGGCTGATCGACATGCGCGCCTTCGTCGGCGAGCCCGGCGCCAGCCACCGCGAGACCTTTGCCTCGGCAAGCCAAGCCGCGGCCGCCGGCGGCATCACCACCATCATCTGCCAGCCCGATACCAAGCCGGTGATCGACAACTCCGCCACCGTGGATTTCATCCTGCGCCGCGCCCGCGACA
Organism: uncultured Alphaproteobacteria bacterium; assembly: GCA_963710045.1. Taxonomy (GTDB): domain Bacteria; phylum Pseudomonadota; class Alphaproteobacteria; order Rhizobiales; family Xanthobacteraceae; genus Bradyrhizobium. The sequence continues at coordinate 31,486 of CAVPZO010000017.1, forward strand.
CCGCAATCGTCAACATCCACCCGATGGCGGCGCTGACCAAGGGCATGGCCGGCACTGAAATGACCGAGATCGGCCTGCTCAGGGCCGCCGGTGCGGTGGCCTTCACCGACGGCGACCGCAGCGTCACCAATGCGCAGGTGATGCGGCGGGCGCTGACCTACGCGCGCGATTTCGACGCGCTGATCGTGCATCACACCGAAGACCCCGATCTGGTCGGCGAAGGCGTGATGAATGAAGGCGAGTTCGCAGCGAGGCTCGGCCTGGTCGGTATCCCCAACGCTGCCGAGGCGGTGATGCTGGAGCGCGACATCCGCCTCGTGGCGCTGACCGGCGGGCGCTATCACGCGGCGTCGCTGACCTGCATCGAATCGCTGGAAATTCTCAGGCGCGCGCGCGACGCCGGGCTCGCCGTCTCGGCCTCGGTGTCGATCAATCATCTGACACTGAATGAAAACGACATCGGCCCCTACCGCACGTTCCTGAAACTGTCGCCGCCGCTGCGCACCGAGGACGATCGGCTGGCTTTGGTCGCAGCCGTGGCATCCGGTCTGATCGACGTGGTGATGTCCGATCACAATCCGCAGGACGTCGAGACCAAACGGCTGCCGTTCGCGGAAGCCGCCGCCGGCGCGATCGGACTGGAAACCATGCTGCCGGCGGGGCTGCGGCTAATCCACGGCGGCGAGATGGATTTCAAGACGCTGATCCGCGCGATGTCGACGCGCCCCGCGGAGCTGCTCGGCCTGCCCGGCGGGTCGCTGCGCGCGGGCGCGCCCGCCGACGTGATCGTGGTCGATCCCGATACGCCGTGGGTGCTGGACCCCAGCGATCTCAAATCGCAATGCAAGAACACGCCGTTCGACGAGGCGAAATTCTCCGGCCGCGTCGCGCGCACCATCGTCGGCGGACGCACGGTGTATGAACACGTCTAGCGCGACCAGCAAAAGTGGATACCGGTTTTGCGTCCGGTCGCGCGTCTTGATAATGTGTGAGGTTCTATGATCGGCATCTACATTCTAGCGCTGGTGATCGGCTATCTGCTCGGCTCGATTCCGTTCGGGCTGTTGCTGACGCGGTTTGCCGGCACGCAGGATCTGCGCTCGATCGGCTCCGGCAGTATCGGCGCCACCAATGTGCTGCGCACCGGCCGCAAGGGCCTCGCCGCGGCGACCGTGCTCGGCGACGAACTCAAGGGTACCATTGCAGTAGTGATTGCGGGCGCGTTCGGCGGACCGGATGCCGCGATGCTGGCGGGGCTCGCGGCGTTTCTCGGCCACCTCTATCCGGTCTGGCTCGGCTTCAAAGGCGGCAAAGGCGTTGCCACCTATATCGGTGTCCTGATCGGACTGTTCTGGCCCGCCGCGGTTGTGTTCTGCGTGCTGTGGCTCGCAACCGCCGTGACCACACGCTATTCGTCCCTATCGGCATTGGTGGCAAGTTTCATCACGCCGATTTTCCTGTGGTGGTTCGGCCATCCCGCGTTGGCGGCGCTGTTCGTGGTGCTGACCCTGCTGCTGTTCTATGCGCACCGCGAGAACATCAAGCGGCTGCAGGCGGGGACCGAGGGACGGATCGGGGAGAAATAACTGGCAACGCAGCCCGGACAAGAGAACGGAAGCCGGGACGACGCCAGATTGTTCCGATATCGCTTCACTTATCCAGGCTACTTGCCAATTGCCCGTCACGCCGCCTCGTCCTCACGAGTCGGGCAAATCAGCACTTCGGCGGAAATTCCAAGTTGCTCATGCAAACGCCTGATCATCTCGATTGACAGGCTCCGCCTGCGGTTCATAACCTCCGCGACGCGTGCGCGCGTTCCGATCAGCGGCTCGAGGTCTTTGCGGCTCAGGCCCTGCTGTTCCATCCGAAACTGGATTGCCTCGATCGGATCGGGCGGGTCCATTGGATAATGCCGCGTTTCATAAGCATCGATCAGCGTGGCAAGCACATCGAGCCGGTCGCCCTTCGGCGTTCCGCTTTTGGCGCCCCACAAGCGTTCCACTTCGGATAAAGCCCGCTTGTAGTCCGCCTTTGTGCGGATCGGTTTCAGCTCAGTCGCCATATCGTACCTCTGTCACGTCGATCTTAAGCAAGAAGCCTTTACCTGTTTCACCCCGACGCCAGCGCGTCTTCAACGAAACGCGCGGCCGCCAGCGCGCCGGCGTCATCGCCAAATCGCGCGATCACCTGCACGCCGACCGGCAATCCGCCATCGGCGACATAGGCGGGAATGTTGACGCAGGGGACACCCATCAGGGTCCAGAGCCGGTTGAAACGGGGATCGCCGGTCGAGGCTAGTCCCTTTGGCGCAGCGCCCGGTGCTGAGAGCGTCAACAGTACGTCGACCTCCTTAAAAATTTCGGCCAATGCATCCCGCGCCCGGTTCGCGATGCCGCGCGCCTCATCATAGGCGGCGGGCAGGATGCCGGCGGTTTCGTCGAGCTTTGCACACAGCAGCGGCGGCATCGCATCGTGATGCACGGTGTATTCCCAGGCCAGTGCCTGATGCGCCTCAAAATCCTGCACGGTCGGCTGGATCTGCCAGGCCTCGGCGATGATATCCGGCAATGCGAGACCGCCAATTGGCGCTCCGGCGCGTTCCGCGGCCGACCTCGCGGTTCGCAGCGCCTCCCCGCCCGCCGCTTCCGGCGCGCCCGCGAAATCCTGCATCACGACGCCGATGCGCGGCGTCCGCGTCGCCGCATCGGATAACAGTTCGGGGCGGCCCGTCATGGCGGACAATCCGTGCGCGAGATCTTTGACGCCGGCCGCGAACAGCCCGACGGTGTCCAGCGTCCACGAAAAGCACTTCACGCCGACCGTCGGCAGCAGCCGGAACGACGGTTTTATCGCAGCCACGCCACAGAACGAGGCCGGCCGGATCACCGAACCGCCGGTCTGCGTGCCCAGCGCCAGCGGAATCATGCCGGCCGCGACCGCCGCCGCGGAGCCCGACGACGATCCGCCCGGCGTGTGCCCGGCGTTGCGTGGATTGCGCGTCGCCGTCGGATCGAGCGAGGCAAATCCGGTCGTCGTGGTCTTGCCGGCGATGGTCGCGCCGGCCGCTTTCAGCATCGCCACAACCGGCGCATCCGCACGGGGCTGCCAGCCCTGGTAGATCGGCGAGCCCATTTCGGTGGGCAACTCGGCGGTATCGATGATGTCCTTGATGCCCACGGCAATGCCGCGCAACGGCCCGGCATTTTGCGCGCGCGCGACATCTGCACGGCGCACGAAGGCGCCAATGTTGTTTTCCTGCGCGTCGATCGCCTCAAGGGATTGGGCTATCGCGGCATCGGCGGAAAGTTCGCCCGAACTCGATACGGCGCTGGAGTTCGGCAAGCGACAACATCGGCAGCGTTCCCATGTGAAGGCTGAACAGCTTTTACGGACCGTGTCGGGATCCGGCAAGCTTCAACGTCATGGCCGGGCTCGTCCCGGCCATCCACGTCTTCTCTTTCATCAACGCTGCAAAGACGTGGATGCCCGGCACAAGCCGGGCATGACGGGGAGAGGTCTAAACCCGCACCTGCAACCGCCGGTACGTTGCCCGCATTGCCGCCGTGTTTGATGTTGCGCGCCGGCGGGCAGCATGAACAACAGCCAAAACACCACCCACCTCACCGACGAGCAGCGCATCGACTGGCTGCGGCTGATCCGTTCCGACAATGTCGGGCCGCGCGGTATTATGGCGCAAACGCCACAAGGCGGCTGACGTGGATACTGGCGGGCGGCTTGGGCCGCTTTAATCGGCGTAGTGGCCATCGAGGGCGGCATACATGAGGCCCTCGCGCACACCGGTGTCGGCATCAAAAACGAATTTGTATCGGGTCGTTCTCTTATTGCCGAACACATCGACGTAGTTCGTCTCACCCCAAACGTAGAAGATCAGGGTGCCGCTCTTGATGGCGTCGATCCTTTTCTGAGTAAGAGGTCCAACGACTGGACTGGCGTCTGTCATAGATATCTTCATATTTGCAGCGATGGTCGTGCCGGAGTTAGCGCTGGGGTCCGCGCGGAATTCGTGATCAGGGCGATCTGGCGGTTTGAAACCGTAGGCGTAGCCGTGCTTGACGCTATAAGCTGGCGTTTGGCCGGAATTCTTGATCCTAATTCGAATCTCTGGAATTTGACCGATTTTCATGACGGTGGCGGTTATCCGGTCAATTCCAACGTAAGCCCTCAGTTGCCGCTCGGCAGTCTTTTCCGCGCCGCGTACCAAACCGACAGTGGCCAGCCACAGCATCCACGTTACAATTCCAATCAGCCACTCGCCCGGCTTGACCCCGAGAACCGTAGTTTCGGAAGCGTGCTCAGCACGATGCTTTTCCTGCTGATCGCGACCGGCGTTTTCTTGCGGGGCTTTGGAGTGACCGGCGGAATCTTGGCGGCCTACGCCATCTTTGGCTTGCTGCTCAGAGTGGACGTTTGGAGCTTGGCTGTAGGGATATTTTGAGGGCCACAGAACAGCGACGGTAATCGCCAGACCGGCAATGGTTGCCCATAGCAATTCTCGCGGCAGTTCCCAACGCAACCTTGACCTCCTAAAGTTCCTCCAACACTACCCCTTCCAATTCGAGGGCGGCAAGGCAGGCCAGAAAGAACGTTGCGGAAAACGTGCCACGCTTCAGCTTCATGGTGATTCCGGCCTCAGTCTCTTTGAGGCCGTGCTTTTTCAGTCGCTTGACCAATTCGGCGTAGGTAACCCCGGTTTCTTTCAGTTTTCCCTTGATAAAGGCGCTGGCGCGGGCGGCTAGCTCCTCCTCAGTCTTTGCAAGTCCCATGGCGTCTCCTAACGAATTCGTGACCTAACGTTTATGATAGATAGGTGTTGACACCCTGTCAAATCTATCATATTCGTTAGCTATCGAATTCGTTAGGTAGCAACGTGCAACACTTCCTCCTCAGCAAAGCGGCAAAGACCCTGAGCCTAGCTCAGGTTTTCCGCATGACTGACGTGGAAGCGGAAACCACGTTCAAGATGGTCCGCTGGCCCGATACCAACGGCGCGCCGGTTTGCCCGTCCTGTGGTTCGGTCGAAGCCTATGAAGCCCGCCGTCCGAACGGTGCGCTACGCTTCCGCTGCAAGGGCTGCAAAAAGGATTTCAGCATTACATCGGGAACGCTGTTCGCTTCGCACAAGCTACCACTGCGCGGCTACCTCGCCGCGATTGCCGTGTTCTGCAATGAGGTAAAGGGCAAGAGCGCGCTGGCCCTGAGCCGCGACCTTGGCCTGAGCTACAAAGCCGCGTTCGTTCTGCTGCACAAGTGCCGCGAAGCCATGGCAGAGGAAATGAAGGGCCGCGTCGTCGGCGGGGAAGGCAAAGAAGCTGAAATCGACGGCGGATATTTTGGCGGCTACGTCAAGCCCGCGAACCTTAAAGAAGATCGCCTTGACCGTCGCCTGTCTCGCAATCAGAACGGCAAGCGCAAGGTTGTCGTCATCATCCGCGAACGTGGCGGCGCATCGGTCCCGGCAGTGTTTGCCTCTGAGAGTGCAGCCGGTTCATTCATCCGCGCCCGCATTGCCAAGGGCACCACGGTACACGCGGACGAAAGCGGCGCATGGGACGGCTTGCATGAACGCTTCGAAATGAAGCGGATCAACCATCAAGAGGCTTACAGCTTCGACGGCGCTTGCACCAATCAGGCAGAGGAGTATTTCAGCCGCTTGCGCCGTGCCGAGATTGGCATTCATCACCATATCGCAGGCGCGTATCTGCTCAGGTACGCTCAGGAAAGTTCATGGCGGGAGGATAACCGCCGCGTCTCGAATGGCGATCAGGTGACGCGCGTAGCCGCGCTGGCAATGAGGCGCGGCAAGAGCGTGGATTTTACCGGCTACTGGCAGCGTCACGTTGCCAATGGGTAGTCAACAAAAAGCCCGGCAGGAAGCCGGGCTCAAATCGAATGGCCATGGAAGCGAATCAAACGTTCAAATTTCTCAGCGACGAAAACTGCTCGCCCTTGGAAACTGGATTTTTTTTGGGCTCGCGATAATCAATTGAATAGCTGCGATTGTCGATCTCTTGATACTGATAGTTCGGCATCTGAGTCGGCGTCGTCTGTTGCGGATAGCATTGGCAGGGCACGTCTTTCTCCTTAGACATGATCTAGCTCCGTGGGGTTAAGGTCGGCGCGGTAGTAGTGCTTGCGCTTGACCCATTTGAACTTTTCGTGCCTCGTTACGACTGCGATGTCCGTTTCTCCCCCGACGACATCAGCGCCGGGATAAAATCGGAAGAACTTTTTCGTCATATCGACCAAGAAATCTGCCAACTCGATGGCATCTTGGATCGGCATTGCAGGTACAACAAGAGGAGCTTGGGTCTTAGCCTGTATCACGCTCAGCAGGTTTGGCAACTGCTCAGGGTCAACACCGGCTTCCAGAAGAGCCTCCCCGGTAGCCTGAGCAAAGCCGATTAACAGGCGGTTAATGGGGTCCGGCTGGCCTCCCCAGTTGAGGCCGCAGTCCCCTACGGGACGCACGTTTTCGGGCTCGGCACAGTCACCGTTCGCTAGGTTAATCTTCCAAAGCTCAGGTTGTTCCCGGCCTGTAGAGAACCCACCGATCCAAAATTCTAAGGAGTGCGGCGGCGGGGGCGGCGCATCCAACTTCTGATATCGCTCCTCAAAGAGGAACTTTCTGGCGTCCGCAACGATCTTTTCAATCGAATAGTTCGTCGGATCGATTGAGTACTCCTGTCCCGGTCCGAGCCGCACGCGAAAGTCTTTAGCCAACGCATGAATTGGGGCTCGTCCTATGGACCCCATGCCAGCCGTCATCGCGCATATGGGCAGGCCTCGACACAGATTGAAAACCTTGTTGCCGTGCCGATAGACATTGGCGACGGCGCTGCGACCGTTCTCGTCTACGGTAAGCAGCGTCGCTGCGCTATCCGCAGCGAACACGATGCCATCATCGACCGAGACAGCGACGCAAACCGTCATGAGATGCCCAATATGAATATCAACCCATAGTGGCGATTCGAGCGGCAAACAAGCCTTTTCAACCTAGCTGGCAGCCAATACCCACCGCGGCGGGATGGCCTCTTTGATACAACCGCGGGCTAGTAGTTTCCAACCTAAGGCTGTTCTAGTCTTTGGGCATGATTCCCGAACGCCCAAAAACCTTGGCAGAAATTCAGGAAGAGTGCCGCCGCTTCGCCGCTGAAACTGGCGACCCGGAAGCGGCTCGGATATTGAGCCGGGCCGCAGACGACCTTGAACGGCATGTCCGGGAAGCCAACCGGGACACGCTGCACTAGCCCGCCTGTTTCAACCGCCACCTTGCCGGACTGCCTTCATTGGTCCGCTCGATGCCCTTGCCATCATGGTTCCGCAGTGACGAGTTGATGGTGCCGATCAGGTCCGCCAGCGCGTCCCTGTCGGGGTTGGTCACCTTGGCCGTGGTCAACACCTGCTCGGCAATCTCGCGGGCCGTCATGGGCTGCTCTGCCGTCCGCAGGGCATCCACGGCGCGGCGGTAGACCGTGCCGCGCTTGAACCAGGGGTTCGGCTTGCGGCGCTTTACCGAGATCGCCCGCAGGCTGTAGCCGGGGTCTAGCATCTTGATGACGGATTCAATGTGTCGCATCTGCTCGGCAAGGCTGGCGTGCTCTTGCTTGTTCTCAAGTATCTTGCCGCCTAGCTCGGCATGAAGCCGCTCAAGGGTTTGGATGGCCGGTCTGGCGTAGGGGTCTTTGGTACGTCGTCGCATGGTCGTCTCCTTTTCAGGGGACGTAGTGGCGACCGTTCAAAATTCTTGTGGCGTTTGCGCCATAATACCGGGGCCGCGCACCTTCCGTTCGCTGATCAATCATTTCGGCAGCGCGCGGGCGGCACTCGGCCGCCTGCCGGATCTGGCGCGCCGCGGCGGCGCCGCGCGTCCCGGCCGCATCTGCAGCGAAGAAGACGCGGAAGGCGAAATCGCCGCCGGCAAAAACATCGGCGTCAGCCTGATCGCGCCCGGTGAAGCTGGTTATCCGCCGCGGCTGGCGCTGATCGATGACGCGCCTCCCCTGCTCGGCGTGCGCGGCGCGCTGCAGGTGCTGGCGCGGCCGATGATCGCCATTGTCGGCTCGCGCAACGCCTCCGGCGCCGGTCTCAAATTCACCGAGAGGCTGGCGCGCGACCTCGGCGACGCCGGATTTGTCATCGCCTCAGGTCTGGCACGCGGCATCGACCAGGCGGCGCATCGCGCGAGCATCGACAGCGGCACGATGGCGGTATTGGCCGGCGGCCACGACCGCATCTATCCGGCCGAGCACGAAGGTCTTCTGCATGCCATGCTTAGGTCGGGTGCTGCGATCTCGGAAATGCCGCTCGGCCACGTGCCGCGCGCCCGCGACTTTCCGCGGCGCAACCGGCTGATCTCCGGCGTGGCGCTCGGCGTGGTCGTGGTCGAGGCCGCGCATCGCTCGGGCTCGCTGATCACCGCGCGCATCGCCGCCGAGCAGGGCCGCGAAGTGTTCGCCGTGCCGGGCTCGCCGCTCGATCCGCGCGCCGCCGGCACCAACGACCTGATCAAGCAGGGTGCGACGCTGACCACCGAGGCTTCGGACGTTATCAACGCGGTCGCGCCGATCATGGAGCGGCCGGTTGAATTTCCCACCCGCGAACCGGAAGACGCCGCCTCCTATGACGAACCCGACAACAGCGACCGCACCCGGATCGTCGGCCTGCTCGGGCCGAGCCCGATCGGACTGGACGACCTGATCCGGATGGCCGGGACCTCGCCGGCCGTGGTGCGCACCGTGCTGCTCGAACTGGAACTGGCCGGACGGCTGGAACGCCATGGCGGCGGGCTGGTGTCGCTGCTCTAGATCAGCCGGCGTCGTTGCGCCGGTCGAGCCGCGCCCGCGCGTCTTCGATGTCCACCTGATGCTCGCGCCCACATGCCTATCTGCATTCGGTGTTCAGCTTCATCGGGATCGCAAATCCCGAGATCATCGTTGCCGAGGGTGTCCAGATCGGGCCCGAACAACGCGAGAAGGCGCTGGAGAGCGCCTTGACGGCAGCGACCAAGCTTCGCGCGGCGTGAGAGCCACGACATCGCCGACTTGAACTCGTCATGCCCGGCCTTGTGCCGGGCATCCACGTCTTGGCTCCAAAGAAGACGTGGATGGCCGGGACGCCCGGCCATGACGGGTTTCAGGCCTTGGGTGCCCGCTTGCCGCGAAGGCGGACGATGTCCTTGGCTTCCATCAGGCTCATGTCGAGCAGGAAACCGAGCACGTCCAGTTTATGCCGGCGCGCTAGTCGCGCGAGGTCGGCCACCGCTTCTGCGATAAGGGCTGCGGCTTCCCCCGGTCCGCCGTCGCGGGCGGATTTGGCGGCCGGCTTGCGCTTGTTTTTTCGGGGCGGCGATGCGGCCATCCGCAGTCTTTCCTCTTGAAGAGTCGGCCCGATCCGGGCCGCATAATCGTTATAATCGCGAATGTTACGACCGCAACTCTGAGTATAATCTGGCAATCTCCGGACGAAATGTTGCCGCCCACACCCGCTGTGTTCAACATCTGGCGATTTGACTTAAAGCCCCCGGACACCCATGTTCGCCTCGAAACGGCCCATGCGAGTCTCGCGTGAGCGGGCCTAAATTCCCCTGTAAGCTATTGGAATGAAATGAATATCGTCATTGTCGAGTCGCCTGCCAAGGCCAAGACGATCAACAAATATTTAGGCGCCTCCTACGAGGTTCTGGCGTCGTTCGGCCATGTCCGCGACCTCCCGGCCAAAAACGGATCGGTCGATCCGGAGGCCAATTTCCAGATGATCTGGGAAATCGATCCCAAGGCGGCCGGCCGGCTCAACGACATCGCGCGTGCCTTGAAAGGCGCCGACCGGCTGATCCTGGCAACCGACCCCGACCGCGAGGGCGAGGCGATTTCCTGGCACGTGCTGGAAGTGATGAAAGAGAAGCGCGCGCTGAAAGATCAGAAGATCGAGCGCGTGGTGTTCAACGCCATCACCAAGCAGGCGGTGACGGAAGCGATGAAGAACCCGCGCCAGATCGATGGCGCGCTGGTCGACGCCTATATGGCGCGCCGCGCGCTGGACTATCTGGTCGGTTTTACCCTCTCGCCGGTGCTGTGGCGAAAACTGCCGGGCGCGCGCTCGGCGGGACGCGTGCAGTCGGTTGCCCTGCGACTCGTCTGCGACCGCGAGCTCGAAATCGAAAAATTCATCCCGCGCGAATACTGGTCGCTGGTCGCCACGCTGACGACGCCGCGCGGCGACGCCTTCGAGGCGCGGCTGGTCGGCGCCGACGGCAAGAAGATCCAGCGGCTCGATATCGGCACCGGCGCCGAGGCGGAGGATTTCAGGAAGGCGATCGAAGCCGCCAACTTCACGGTCTCCACCGTCGAGGCAAAACCGGCGCGGCGCAATCCGCAGGCGCCCTTCACCACCTCGACGCTGCAGCAGGAAGCTAGCCGCAAGCTCGGTTTTGCGCCGGCGCATACCATGCGGATCGCGCAGCGGCTGTATGAAGGCATCGACATCGGCGGCGAGACCACCGGCCTCATCACCTATATGCGCACCGACGGCGTGCAGATCGACAATTCGGCGATCACCCAGGCCCGCAAGGTGATCGGTGAGGACTACGGCAACGCCTATGTGCCGGACGCGCCGCGCCAGTACCAGACCAAGGCCAAGAATGCGCAGGAAGCGCATGAAGCGATCCGCCCGACCGATCTGTCGCGGCGCCCCGCCGAGATGCGCCGGCGGCTGGATAACGATCAGGCGCGGCTCTATGAGCTGATCTGGATCCGCACCATCGCGAGCCAGATGGAGTCCGCCGAACTGGAGCGCACCACCGTCGATATCGCGGCAAAAGCCGGATCGCGCGTGCTGGAACTGCGCGCCACCGGCCAGGTGATAAAATTCGACGGATTTCTCGCGCTGTATCAGGAAGGCCGCGACGACGACGGCGACGATGACGAAAGCCGCCGCCTCCCCGCCATGAGCGAAGGCGAAGCGCTGAAACGCCGGGATCTCGCCGTCACCCAGCACTTTACGGAGCCGCCGCCGCGCTTTTCGGAAGCCTCGCTGGTCAAGCGCATGGAAGAGCTCGGCATCGGCCGGCCCTCGACCTACGCCTCGATCCTGCAGGTGTTGAAAGACCGCGGTTACGTAAAACTCGACAAAAAGCGCCTGCATGGCGAGGACAAGGGCCGCGTCGTCGTCGCGTTCCTGGAGAATTTTTTCGCGCGCTATGTCGAATACGATTTCACCGCCAATCTCGAAGAACAGCTCGACCGCATCTCCAACAACGAAATCTCCTGGCAGCAGGTGCTCAGGGATTTCTGGACCGACTTCATCGGCGCCGTCGACGAGATCAAGGACCTGCGCGTCACCCAGGTGCTGGATGCGCTCGACGACATGCTGGGGCCCCACATCTATGCGCCGCGCGAGGATGGCGGCGATCCCCGGCAGTGCCTGAGCTGCGGCACCGGCAAGCTCAATCTGAAGGCCGGCAAGTTCGGCGCCTTTGTCGGCTGCAGCAACTACCCGGAATGCCGTTACACCCGGCCGCTCGCCACCGACGGCGAAGCCACCGCCGACCGCATTCTCGGCAACGATCCGGTGTCCGGCCTCGAAGTCGCGGTGAAGGCCGGACGCTTCGGTCCCTACATTCAGCTCGGTGAGCCGAAAGATTACGCCGAGGGCGAAAAGCCGAAGCGCGCCGGTATCCCCAAAGGCACCTCACCCGGCGACATGGAGTTCGAACTGGCGCTGCAATTGCTTTCGCTGCCGCGCGAAGTCGGCAAGCATCCGGAGGACGGCGAGCCGATCAAGGCCGGCATCGGCCGTTTCGGGCCTTACGTGCAGCACGGCAAGACCTATGCGAGTCTCGAGGCCGGCGACGAAGTCTTCAACATCGGGCTCAACCGCGCGGTGACGTTGATCGCGGAGCGGATTTTGAAAGGCCCGAGCAAGCGGCGGTTTGGCGCCGATCCCGGAAAACCGCTGGGCGAGCATCCGACGCTGGGCGCCGTTGCGGTCAAGGGCGGACGCTACGGCGCCTATGTGACTGCCGGCGGCGTCAACGCCACCATTCCCAGCGACAAGACCCAGGACAGCATCACGCTTGAGGAAGCCATTTTGTTGATCGACGAGCGTGCGGCCAAGGGCGGCGGCAAGCCGAAGCGCGGTGCGAAGAAAGCGCCGGCGAAGAAGGCTTCGGCAAAAGCCGACGCGGATGCAACCGCGCCGAAGCCTGCGAAGAAAGCGGCGGCGAAAAAATCCGTGGCAAAGCCGAAATCCGACGCGGCCAACAAGGCGCGTGCGCCAGTGACGGCAACCGCGAAGACCTCACCGACCAAACCTGCAAAGCCGGTCGCCAAGACCAACCCCGGCAAGGCGAGCGGATAAGATTTGGCCAGGCAGCGCGAGCACAGCTTTCCGAACCGGGAGACCATTCTCGCATTCGTCCGCGCGCATCCAGGCAAGATCGGAACGCGGGAGATCGCGCGCGAATTCGGGCTGAAGAACGCCGACCGCGTCGAGTTGAAGCGAATCTTGCGGGAGCTGGCAGACGAAGGCAGCATCGCCAGGCAAGGCAAAAAAATCCACGAGCCGGCGGCGCTGCCGCCCACCGTGATGGCCGACATCACCGGCCGCGACAGCGACGGCGAATTGATCGCCACGCCCACCGAATGGGATGACGAAGCGAGCGGCGCGCCGCCGAAAATCCGCATCCATGTGCCGCGCCGCCCGCAACCGGGCACCGCGGCAGGTGTCGGCGACCGTGCGCTGCTGCGGGTCGAGAAGCCGGACGCCGATGGCGGCGCCTACAGCGGCCGCGTCATCAAGGTGGTCGATCACGCCAAGACCCGCGTGCTCGGAATTTTTCGCAAAGCTCCCGACGGCGGCGGACGGCTGGTGCCGGTGGACAAGAAACAGGCCGGCCGCGAGTTGAATATCGCCAAGGCCGACTCCGGCGGCGCCGAGGACGGCGATCTCGTCAGCGTCGACCTGGTGCGCTCGCGCGGTTTTGGGCTGGCGTCGGGCAAGGTGAAGGAACGGCTCGGCTCGCTGGCGAGCGAAAAGGCCGTCAGCCTGATCGCGATCCATGCCCACGAAATTCCCCAGGCGTTTTCTCCCGCGGCGCTTCGCGAGGCCGACGAGGCAAAACCGGCGACGCTGGCGGGCCGCGAGGACTGGCGCGACGTGCCGCTGGTGACCATCGATCCGCCGGATGCAAAAGATCACGACGACGCGGTACACGCCGAACCGGATCCCGATCCGAATAATAAAGGTGGCACCATCCTCAATGTCGCCATTGCCGACGTCGCGTTTTATGTGCGGCCGGGATCGGCGCTGGATCGGGACGCGCTGACGCGCGGCAATTCGGTTTACTTTCCCGATCGCGTGGTGCCGATGCTCCCCGAACGCATCTCCAACGATCTGTGTTCATTGGTACCGGGCGAACCGCGCGGCGCGCTGGCGGTGCGGATGGTGATCGGCGCCGACGGCCGCAAGCGCTCGCACTCCTTTCACCGCATCCTGATGCGCTCGGCGGCGAAGCTGAGCTACGCACAGGCGCAGGCCGCCATCGACGGACGGCCCGACGACACTACCGGTCCTCTTCTCGAAACAATTCTGAAGCCGCTTTACGCCGCTTATGCCACCGTAAAACTCGCGCGCGACGAGCGCGATCCGCTCGACCTCGATCTGCCCGAGCGCAAGATCCTGCTGAAACCGGACGGCACGGTCGACCGCGTGGTGGTGCCGGAGCGGCTCGACGCGCACAAATTGATCGAGGAATTCATGATCCTGGCCAACGTCGCGGCGGCCGAAATGCTTGAAAAGAAGGCGCTGCCGCTTATCTATCGGGTGCATGATGAACCGACGCTGGAGAAGGTTCATAACCTGCAGGAATTTCTGAAAACCCTCGACCTGCCGTTTGCAAAGAGCGGCGCGTTGCGGCCGGCGCTGTTCAACCGCGTGCTGGCGCAGGTCAAGGGTCACGATTCCGAACCGCTGGTGAACGAAGTGGTGTTGCGCTCGCAAGCCCAGGCCGAATATTCAGCCGAGAATTACGGCCACTTTGGCTTGAACCTTCGGCGCTATGCGCATTTCACCTCGCCGATCCGCCGCTACGCCGATCTGGTCGTGCATCGCGCGCTGATCCGCGGGCTAGGACTTGGCGAAGGCGCATTACCGCCGACCGAAACCGTCGAAACACTCAGCGAAGTCGCAGCCCAAATTTCCGTCACCGAGCGCCGCGCCATGAAGGCCGAGCGCGAAACCGCCGACCGGCTGATCGCGCATTTCCTCGCCGACCGCATCGGCGCGACCTTTCAGGGCCGGATTTCCGGCGTCACCCGCGCCGGCCTGTTTGTGAAACTGACCGACACCGGCGCCGACGGGCTGATCCCGATCCGCACGCTGGGGTCCGAATATTTCAATTACGACGAAGCGCGCCACGCGCTGGTCGGCTCGCGCAGCGGTGCCATGCACCGGCTGGGTGACGTGGTCGATGTGCGTCTGGTAGAAGCAGCACCTGTCGCTGGTGCGCTGCGTTTTGAGTTATTGTCGGAAGGCCGCACGCTCCAGCGTGGACGACGGCGCGAGCAAGGCGGCGCCGCTGCTCCGCGCCAAGCGCAGGCAACAGCCCATCCGGGCCGCAGCCCGCGCAAGAAAGACCGCAAGCCGGGCAAAGCCAAACCCGGCAAATCGAAAAGGGGCAAATCATGGAAACCGTGAAGGAGCCGACCAAGGTCTGGACCCGGGATCAGGCGTCCAGCGAAAAACGCGATGTGTGGACTGCGCTCAGGCGCGGGCTGCGCGGCCGTTGCCCGCGCTGTGGTCAGGGAAAACTGTTTCGCGCCTTCCTGAAGGTGGACGACCACTGCGCGGTGTGCGGGCTCGATTATACCCCGCATCGCGCCGACGACCTGCCGGCCTATCTCGTGATCGTCATCGTCGGTCACATCGTGGTGCCGATGATTCTCTGGATCGAGACGGATTATTCGCCGTCAGTGCCGTTGCAACTATCGATCTATCTGCCGCTGACGCTGATCCTGTCGCTGCTGTTGCTACAGCCGGTGAAGGGTGCCGTGGTCGGCGTACAGTGGGCGTTGCGCATGCACGGATTTGACGAGAAGAATCCCGAACCGTAGAGATCGACGAAGAGCTTCGAAACCGTCATTGCGAGCGAAGCGAAGCAATCCAGAAGCCGCGCAGGAAGACTGGATTGCTTCGTCGCTTCGCTCCTCGCAATGACAGAAATCAGCGTGGGTGAAATGAGCGAAGCGGCAAGCGTCGTAAAAGAAGAAAAAGAAGCCGACCACCATCCCTATCGCCGGCCGGTGGATGCCGCCACGCTGATCCTGATCGATCGCAGCGGCCCAATTCCAAAGGTCCTGGTCGGCAAGCGCCACGACAAGGTGGTGTTCATGCCCGGAAAATTCGTATTTCCGGGCGGCCGCGTCGACAAATCGGACAATCGTGTCCCGGTCGCTGCGCCGATCTCGAAAGAACTCGAAGCCAATCTGATGAAGGGCAGTCCCAAAACGCCACCATCGCGGGCGCAATCATTGGCGATCGCCGCGATCCGCGAGGCCTGCGAGGAAACCGGGCTTTGTCTTGGCCGCAAGAGCGATGGCACGGCACCAAAACTCGACGGCGTATGGAAGCCCTTCAGCGACGCCGGGCTGCTGCCCGATCCCTCCAGCCTGTTTTTGATCGCGCGTGCGATCACGCCGCCCGGCCGGGTACGGCGGTTCGATACGCGGTTCTTCACCGCCGATGCCTCGGCCATCACCCATCATGTGCAGGGCGTGATCCACCCCGACGCGGAACTGGTGGAGCTGGTGTGGGTCGAGATCGGCTCAAAGCCGCTGGCCGATCTTCATCCCATGACAAAAAGTGTGCTGCGCGAGTTGGAGACGCGGCTCGCCACCGGGCCCCTCAGCCACGACGCTGCGGTGCCGTTTTTCCACTTCTACGGCGGCAAGATGCACAAGGACGTGCTGGGCGGAGGGTGATCGTCATTCCGGGGCGCGCGAAGCGCGAGCCCGGAATCCATAACCCCTGCAGGGAGTATGGATTCCGGGCCTGCGCCAAGAGGCGCATCCCGGAATGACGAAGTTGAGGATGGAGCAATGCCAAAACGCCAACTCAAGCTCGGCGCGTTCATGCGGCCGGTCAGCATTCACACCGGCGCGTGGCGTTATCCCGGCGCCTGGCCGGACGCCAATTTCAATTTCGCGCACATCAAGCAACTGATCCGCAAGCTCGAAGCCGGAAAGTTCGACGCCTTCTTCATGGCCGATCATCTGGCCGTGCTGAACATGCCGGTCAATGCGCTGAAGCGCAGCCACACCGTCACGTCGTTCGAGCCGTTCACGCTGCTCTCGGCGCTGGCCGGCCTGACCGAACATATCGGGCTGATCGCGACCGGCTCGACCACCTTCGACGAGCCCTATCACGTCGCCCGGCGTTTTGCGTCGCTCGACCACATCAGCGGCGGGCGTGCGGGCTGGAATATCGTAACCACCTCCAATCCGGATGCGGCACTGAATTTCGGGCTGGAAGACCACATGGAGCATGCCGAGCGCTACAAGCGCGCCCGCGAGTTCTACGATGTCGTCACGGGTCTATGGGACTCGTTCGCCGACGACGCTTTTGTACGCGACGTAGAAAGCGGCCTCTACTTCGATCCCGAAAAAATGCATGTGCTCAACCACAAGGGAAAATATCTCTCGGTGCGCGGCCCGCTCAACATTGCCCGTCCGGTGCAGGGCTGGCCGGTGATCGTGCAGGCCGGCGCGTCCGAGGACGGCAGGCAGCTCGCGGCCGAAACCGCGGAGGCCGTGTTCACCGGCGGCGGTCCCCTCGCCGACGGACAAAAGCTTTATGCCGACATCAAGGGCCGCATGGACAAGCTCGGCCGCAACCGCGACCACCTGAAGATTCTTCCCGGCGCGTTCGTCGTGGTCGGCGACAGCATCGAGCAAGCCAGGGAGAAGCGCGCGCTGCTCGACAGCAGGGTGCACTATGACAGCGCCATCGCCTCGCTGTCGGTGCAGCTCGGCACCGATGCGTCCAGCTTCGATCCCGATGGGCAGTTGCCGCCGATTCCCGAGACCAACGCCAGCAAGAGCGGCCGGCAGCGGCTGGTCGATGCCGCCGCGCGCGGCAAGCTCACCGTGCGCCAGCTCGCCGAGCGTGTCGGCGGCTATGGCGGGCTGTCGTTCGTCGGCACGCCCGAATCCATCGCCGATCAGATGGAGGAATGGCTGACCACGGAAGGCTGCGACGGGTTCAACATCATGTTCCCGTTCCTTCCCGCAGGGCTCGACGATTTCGTCGATCGCGTAGTGCCGGAACTGCAGAAACGCGGGATTTTCCGCCGCGAATATGAGGGGCATACGCTGCGGGAGAATCTCGGCCTGCCGCGGCCGAAAAACCGGTTTTTCGAGGCCTGAATTGGAAGGTTTTCGCCGTAAAACCTTGACTTTGGGGCGTTCGAAGCTAGGTTGCGGCCCAAATGCCGGCCAGTTTGTCTGGCAGGCTACGTTTTCCGGACATCAGAGGTTTCAGATATGGCCAAAGCGGTCACCATCAAGGTCAAGCTCGTCTCCACCGCGGATACCGGCTTCTATTACGTCGCCAAGAAGAACTCGCGCACCATGACCGACAAGCTGGTCAAGAAAAAGTACGACCCGGTTGCGCGCAAGCACGTCGAGTTCAAGGAATCCAAGATCAAGTAAGTTTTTGCGGCTTTTGGCGGGATTTGAACGGGGCCTTCGGGTCCCGTTTTTGTTTTGGCCTGCTCGTAGCCCGGATGCAGCGAAGCGAAATCCGGGATCCGAGTTTCCCCGCAACCGGTCGCCGAGAGATAACCGATCTTTGAACATCGCCGATAATGGCAGGTAACCCCGGATTTCGCTTCGCTGCATCCGGGCTACGGCTTAAATGCGGTGAGCACCTCAAGATGACGATTTTCCTAGTTGACAAGCAATTTGTAAGACTATAATCTGTAGGAATGTAATCTGCCGAGCGTCTGCAGCGCCCGGCCGATAGGCTGGTGGCCAAGGTGGAGCGCCGGGAGGCGCCGCGCCCTACGTCACTGGGCGCGCGCGGTAGCCTTGCCGCGCGAGGTGGGTACGTTAATCCCGCCTCCAGGGGTACCCGCTGGTGCCCTGGCGCCTCCCGCCGCTCCACCCCCCTCGCGCGGTTCGCGAGGGATTGGCAACCCTCGGACGCATTGCGCCGCGAGAACGCGGAAGTGTGGCTGTTTGAATTGTAGATCGGGATTTGAAGCGAGGCGTCTCTTAACCTCGCCCCGCTCTTTCGCGGGGAGAGGTCGGTGCGAAGCGCCGGGTGAGGGGCCAGGCACTGAGTCGACCAAACAGAAAACTTATCGGGTCGAAAGGTCTTCAGCGCAAGCACGACCCGAGAGTCATCAATGTGTTTACCGCAGTGCCTCGCCCCTCACCCGAAGCCTTCGCTGCGCTCCGGCTTCGACCTCTCCCCGCAAAAGCGGGGCGAGGTTAAGAAACGCGCCGCGCTGCGCCCCGGACTTCACGCCGCGGTGGCCACCACGCGGTTGCGGCCGTCGTGCTTGGCGCGGTAGAGCGCGGTGTCGGCGCGCTTGAGCACGTCGGCGATGGCTTCGCCTTTGCGTTCCAGCGTCGACAGCCCGATCGAGATCGTCACCTCGATGCGCTTCACCCCCTTGTTGACTGCGAAGGGTTCGCCCGCAATGGAGCGCCGCAGCCGCTCCGCCACCATGCCGGCGACATGCAGGTCGGTTTCCGGCATCACGATGACGAATTCCTCGCCGCCGTAGCGGCAGGCGAGATCGATGCCGCGGATCGACTTGCGCACCCGGACTGCGAATTCGCGCAACACGTCGTCGCCGGCGTCGTGGCCGTAAGTGTCGTTGATCGATTTGAAAAAATCGATGTCGAGCATCATCAGCGCCAGCGGCTTGCCGCGGCTGGAGGCCTGCTCGGCCAGCGTGCCGAGGTGGCTCTCCATGTAGCGGCGGTTATGCAGCCCCGTGAGTCCATCTGTGATCGCCGCCTCGATCGAGTGCTGCACGTTGTCGCGCAGATGATCGGTGTAGCGCCGGCGCCTGATCTGGGTACGCGCGCGGGCCAGCAACTCGTTCTTGTCGACCGGGCGCAGCAGATAGTCGTTGACCCCGATCTCGAGCCCGCGCAGCAGCCTTGTGTTGTTGTCGGCATCGGCAATGGCCAATATCGGCACCTGCCGCGTCCGCTCCAGCGAGCGCGCCTGGCTGCACAGCCGCAAACCGTCGTAATTCTCCAGGCCAAGCGAGACGATCAGCAGGTCGTAATTGCCCTCGGCGGCGTGAAACAGCGCTTCCGCCGGGTTGGATTCGACGTCCACGGTGTGCTCGGCCGACAGCACCGGCGCCAGCCGCTCATAGGATGACGGCCGGTCGTCGACCAAAAGGATGCGCCCGCCCTTGCCGGCGTCGGCCACCGCGCTGCGCTCCGGCGCCTGCACGCCGATTTCGAGCGAGGTGATGGCGCGCATGCGCAATTCGTCGGTCATCATCTTCAGCCGGGTCAGCGACCGCACCCGCGCGATCAGCACCACGTCCGATACCGGCTTGGTCAGAAAATCGTCGGCGCCGGCCTCCAGGCCCCGCACGCGGTCTGCAGGACTGTCCAGCGCGGTCACCATGACAACCGGAATGAAATGCGTCGCCGGATTGGCCTTCAGCCGGCGGCAGACTTCAAAGCCGTCCATGTCGGGCATCATCACGTCGAGCAGGATGATGTCGCATTCGGCGCGCGCGCAGATCGCCAGCGCCTCGGCGCCGTTGCACGCGGTCAGCACATCGAAATACTCGGCCGACAGCCGCGCTTCCAGCAGCTTCACATTGGCTGGAATATCGTCGACGACCAGAACGCGCGCAGACATCAAAACTCTCCTAGCCGATAAAGCGCCGAACGGTTTCAATAAATTTGCCGACCGAGATCGGCTTGGAAAGATACGCCTCGCAGCCGCCCTCGCGGATGCGCTCCTCGTCGCCCTTCATCGCGAACGCCGTGACCGCCACCACCGGAATGGCACGCAGCTCCGGATCGTCCTTGATCCAGCGCGTCACTTCGAGCCCGGACACCTGCGGCAGCTGGATGTCCATCAGGATCAGATCGGGACGAAGCTTGCGGACGAGATCGAGCGCCTCGAAGCCGTTGCTGGTGCCCGAGGTCTGGTAGCCATGGGCCTCCAGGAGATCGCGAAAGAGCTTCATATTGAGCTCGTTGTCCTCCACGATCAGGACGGTTTTTGCCATCCCGTCCCTCCCCATCCCAAAGACGCCCGCGCGGGGAGCCCGATTGCCACCCGTCAACGCGCTCAATCCGAAATCAAATTAGCGCCAGATTCGCTCTAACCTGTTAAGCCCGGGTGCGTTCTTTCTGCGAAGTGGTTTGCACTTGCTTGAGTACGTTCTGGAGACTCGGGCATGATGGCTTCAAAATAGAGGCCATAAGTTACGGAAAGGCAAACACTGGCGATGACAAAGCGTGTGCACAACGCCCGCGAAGTGGCTGAAATCGTGGCGATTCAGGCGCTTTCCTTTGTCGCCGGCGAGCCCGAGCGGCTGGGCGCATTTCTGGCCGAAAGCGGCATTGGCCCGGAGACCCTGCGCTCGGCCGCGGCCGACCCGCAATTTCTTGTGAGCGTGCTCGATTTCGTGCTGCGCGATGATCAAACGGTAAAGGCGTTCGCCAGTGCGACGCAGCTTCATCCCACCAACATCGCGGCGGCGCGTCAGGCCCTGGGGGAAAATTGGGAGCGTGATGTGCCGTGACCGCGGGCGCGCCGGAGCTGGACGGACCGCGGTGCTTTTGCCGCGATTGCCTGGCTGACCTCGATTTCGCGACAAAGCGCTGCGGCGCCTGCGGCTCGCCACGGCTGGCGCGTCATCACGCTTTGCCCGCGCTGACGCTGGCCCATATCGATTGCGACGCGTTCTACGCCACCGTCGAGAAGCGCGACAATCCGGAGCTTGCCGACAAGCCCGTCATCATCGGCGGCGGCAAGCGCGGCGTGGTGGCGGCAGCGTGCTACATTTCGCGCACCTTCGGTATCCGCTCGGCGATGCCGATGTTCAAGGCGCTGGCGCTGTGTCCGCAGGCCACGGTGATCCGGCCCGACATGGCGAAATACGTCCGGGTCGGCCGCGAGGTGCGCCACGCCATGCAGGCGCTGACGCCGCTGGTCGAGCCGCTGTCGATCGATGAGGCGTTCCTCGATCTAGCCGGCACCCAGCGGGTTCACGGCATGATCCCGGCAAAAGTGCTGGCGCGCTTTGCAAGGCAGGTCGAGCGCGACATCGGCATCACGGTGTCGGTGGGGCTGTCCTGCAACAAATTCCTGGCCAAGATCGCCTCCGACCTCGACAAGCCCAGAGGTTTTGCGGCGCTCGACCAGGACGAGGCGCGGGAATTGCTCGCCGCAAAACCGGTCGGATTCATCTTCGGCGTCGGCCCGGCCACGCAGGAGCGGCTGTCGCAGCGCGGCTTTCGCACCATCGCCGATTTGCAGCGCGCCGATGAAATCGAGCTGATGAAGCAGTTTTCGGTGGAAGGCCGCCGATTATGGCGGCTGGCGCGCGGCATCGACGACCGGGCCGTGGTGCCGGATCGCGGCGCCAAGACGATTTCGAGCGAAACCACTTTCGAGACCGATATCCGCGATTTCGCGACGCTGGAAAAGCTGCTGTGGCGGCTGTCGGAAAAGGTGTCGTCACGGCTGAAGACCGGCGATCTGGCGGGGTCGACCATTACGCTGAAACTGAAGACCGCCGATTTCAGGCAGCGCACCCGCTCGCAAACCGTGCATTCCCCGACCCAGCTGGCCGCCAAGATTTTTGCTACCTCGCGCGAAATGCTGGCAAAGGAGATTGACGGCACCGCTTTCCGGCTGATGGGCACCGGCGTCAGCGCGTTGCGTCCGGGCTCTGTGGCCGACGATACCGACATGCTCGACCGCCGCTCGGCCCACGCCGAGCGCGCAATGGACGATCTGCGCAGGAAGTTCGGCAATGCGGCGGTGATCAGGGGCATTGCCTATGACGGGCCGGAGAAGGCGGGGTGAAATACACACCTCGTCATTCCGGGATGCGCCCTCTTGGGCGCAGACCCGGAATCCAGCGCCACGCACTGTTCTGGATTCCGGGTTCGCGCCCAAGAGGGCGCGCCCCGGAATGACGGTTGAAGAGCCTGCGGCTCCAACCGTCACTTACAGGGCTTGGAGTCCTTGACGTCGAATTTGCCCATCTTTCCGGAAATGACGAAATCGTTGTAGTCGAGCATCAGCGCCCGCGAGACCCCGTCCTCGTAGAGTTCGAACGACATTGCATAGACCGGCGTATGCTCGCCGTCCTTGGCCTTGGCGTCGCGGTCGTAGTAGCTGACAGTGACCGGCCACCGCGTCAGCGCCTTCATCTTGTCGTGGACAGTGGACGGGTCGGGAGAGGCAATCTCCCGGTCGCCGGAGATCGCCTTACCGATCACCGAGAGCGTGTTGTAGACCTTCTCGCCATTGTCGGATCCATCATAGACGCTCAGCTCCAGCACGGATTTGCCTTCTCTGGCGGCGGCTATGATGCGCTGGATCTGCTCGGTCGGAAACACCGTGCTGCCGTCGAGCGTGAAGGTCTTGGCGACCGGCGCCTTCAGCTTGACGGAGATGCGGTCGCCGGTGCGCTCGGCGATACCGTCGACGGCGCTGGGATCGCCGTTGTTCATGCGGGTGTCGATCTTGAAGCGATAGCTCTTGCCCGCGCCATCCTCCCAGCTGGTGGAGCGGAGATCGCTGAGCGTGGTCTTGCCCTCGCCGCTGTCGAGTTCGGAAACCTGCCGGAAATCCGAGGTGTAGCCCTCGCAGGCGCTGCCGGAAAAATTATACAGGATGCGCCCGCGCGCGGCCTCGATCGAGGTGCTGCCGCGCGATTTCACCAGGCTCAGTTCATATAGCGCCTGATGCGCGAGAAACGGCGCGCCCGCGGCGGCGTGGGCGGCGTTGCCGAAACCGGGAACCAAAGCGATCGCGGCGACCAAGAGCGCAGCGGCGGAAAAGTGCGAACGACCCATGTCGTCTCCTGAAATGCGAATCCATACAATAATGACCGCCCTATTGCGCCGCAACTAGGGCCGCGCCCCGGAAACCCGAGATTCGGTTGCCGAATTGCCATATTTTCCGACGCGAAATGGCGCCGCAGGATGGCGAGCGGGCTTGATCCGGCCTTGCTTGCATGTCGCCGGACGATGGGCGAAATTGAGCTAGCCCAACGCTTTATAGACAAGAATTCGGGCGC
This sequence comes from uncultured Alphaproteobacteria bacterium, assembly GCA_963710045.1. GTDB lineage: Bacteria > Pseudomonadota > Alphaproteobacteria > Rhizobiales > Xanthobacteraceae > Bradyrhizobium. The sequence continues at coordinate 54,803 of CAVPZO010000017.1, forward strand.
GAAATGAATCCTTGGGGAGCAACATGGCAGGAACGGTCGAGCAGAAACTGGCGGCACAGGGCATTACCTTGCACGAGCCCGCCGCCCCGGTGGCGAATTATGTCGGCTTCGTGCGCACCGGCAATCTGCTGTTTGTGTCCGGCCAGGTCTGCTTCAATGCGGAAGGCAAGCTGATCGCCAAGGGCAAGCTCGGCGCGGGCGTCACGGTCGAGCAAGGCAATGCCGCGGCACGCGGCTGCGCCATCAATCTTTTGGCCCAGATCAAGGCCGCACTCGGCGACCTCGACAAGGTGGTGCGGGTGGTCAGGCTTGGCGGCTTCGTCAATTCGGCGCCGGATTTCCTCGACGGACCGAAAGTGCTGAATGGGGCGTCGGACCTGATGGTCGCTGCCTTCGGCGACAAGGGCCGCCACGCCCGCACCACCGTCGGCGTCGCCTCGTTGCCGGCCGATGCCGCGGTCGAGGTCGAGGGTATTTTCGAGGTCTCTTAAGCGGAGCCATCCGATGCGCGCGCCGGACTGGCTGACCGCGCGGCCGGTGTCCCATCGCGGCCTGCACGACCGCGCCCGCGGCATCATCGAGAACATGCCCGGCGCCGCGGCAGCGGCGGTTGCGGGAAATTTCGCCATCGAGTGCGACATCCAGCTTAGCGCCGACGGCGAAGCCATGGTGCATCACGACTATGCGCTCGACCGCCTCACCGAAGGCTCCGGCGCGCTGCTGGGCAAGACATCAACTGAGCTCAAGCAGGTCGTGTTCAAGGATACGCCGGAAAAGATGATGTCGCTCGGCGACCTCTGCGCGCTGGTGGCGGGCCGCGTGCCGTTGCTGATCGAGGTCAAAAGCCATTTCGACGGCGACCGCAGACTGGTGGCCCGGATGGCCGAGGTGCTGGCGTCCTATGACGGACCGGCGGCCGGCATGTCGTTCGATCCGGACCAGGTGATGGCGCTGCGCGAGCTGATGCCGTCACGGCCGCGCGGCATCGTCGCCGAACGCGACTATACCGAGGCCGACTGGCCGGAGGCGACGCCGGCCCAGCGCCGCGGCATGCTGCATTTGCGCCACGCGTTCCGCACCCGGCCGCATTTTGTCGCCTGGTGGGTGGACGAACTGCCGGCCGCGGCGCCATGGATCGCCCGCAACATCTTTGGCTGCCCGCTGCTGACCTGGACGGTGCACACGGGCGACCAGCGCGCCATTGCCGCACGCCATGCGGACCAGATCATCTTCGAAGGGTTCCGGCCGGAAGCCTGACGCGCCGCCGCACTTGAAGTCGCTAGTGCAATGCACGATCTTCGGGATTGGTCACCATGCGCGATGGCTGATCGCAGCTATGACCGGTTCAAGTCGTCGATGGCATCATCCGAAATCTCCCTCGAAGCGGTATCGTCGGTCAGCCAGATTCCGGCTGACGAATGGGACGCCTGCGCCAACCCGCAGACCGGCCCAGGCTCGCTCAACGGGTTCGATACGCTGGCCTCATCCGATTTCGCAGCCGATTCGCGTTGCCATTTAATATCCGGCTACAACCCTTTCGTTTCGCACGCTTTTTTTGCTGCGCTGGAAGCCTCCGGTTCGGCCTGCGCGCGGACCGGCTGGGCCCCGCGCCATCTGATCGCCCGGCTCGACGGGGCTATTGCCGGTATCGTGCCGTGCTATCTGAAACCGCATTCGCAGGGCGAATACGTGTTCGACCGCGGCTGGGCCGACGCCTTTGAGCGCGCCGGCGGCAACTATTACCCCAAGCTGCAGGCCTCGGTTCCGTTTACCCCGGCGACAGGACCGCGGCTGCTGATCCGCGACGGCGTCGATGCGGAAGTGATCGGCGAGGTGCTGGCCCGGGGATTGGTCGCGCTGTGCGACGCCACCGAGGCTTCCTCGGTTCACGTCACATTCGCGCGCGAACGGGAGTGGAAACTGCTCGCCGAAAACGGATTCCTGCAGCGCACCGACCAGCAATTCCACTGGCACAATGATGGCTATGCCGGCTTCGAGGATTTCCTCAAGACCCTGAATTCGCGGCATCGCAAGGCGATCCGCCGCGAGCGCCGCGAGGCGGTGGCCGCCGGCATCACGATTCACGCCCTCACCGGCAGCGAGATTACCGAAGAGGCCTGGGACGCGTTCTTCGCGTTCTACATGGAGACCGGCTCGCGAAAATGGGGCCGGCCCTACCTCACCCGCGCGTTCTTTTCGCTGGTCGGCGAAACCATGGCCAACGATGTCCTGCTGGTGATGGCGAGGCGCAACGGGCGCTGGATCGCCGGTGCGATCAATTTCATCGGCTCCGACGCGTTGTACGGGCGCAACTGGGGCGCGGTCGAACACCACCCGTTCCTGCATTTCGAGGTCTGCTACTATCAGGCAATCGATTTTGCGATCAAGCGGGGGCTAAAGCGGGTCGAGGCCGGCGCCCAGGGCGAGCACAAGATCGCGCGGGGCTATCTGCCGCAGACCACCTACTCAGCGCACTACATCGTCGATCCCGCCCTGCGCCGCGCGGTGCGGGACTATCTCGGGCGTGAGCGGCGTTATGTGGCGGAAGCGGCGCGCGAACTGACCGACGCCGGCCCGTTCCGCAAAGCCGCCGACAAGCCGTCTTGACCGGGGCGCGTTTTGGGGGCGAGAACCCATGGGCAGATTTCCGGAGCAGCCATGACCGCGTACGACACCAACAACATTTTTGCGAAAATCCTGCGCGGCGAGTTTCCCTGCTACAAGGTTTTTGAAGACGATCACGTGCTCGCCTTCCTCGACATCATGCCGCGGACGCCGGGGCATACGCTGGTGATTCCGAAGGCGCCGGCCCGCAACATCCTCGACATCTCGCCCGAGGATTTCGCCCATGTCGCGCGCGGCTCCCGCACCATCGCCCGCGCGGCGATGCAGGCCTTCAACGCCGACGGCATCACCGTGCAGCAATTCAGCGAAGCCGCCGGCGGCCAGGTGGTGTTTCACCTGCACATGCATGTGATGCCGCGCCACGACGGTATCGGGCTGCTGCCGCCCGCCAGCCGCAAGGAAGACGCGAAGGTGCTGGAAGACAATGCGACCAAGCTGATCGCAGCGCTGAAATTGTAGGATGGGTTGAGCGAAGCGAAACCCATCAAGCGCTGTGGTGGGTTTCGCTTCGCTCAACCCACCCTACGACTGCTGCACCAAAGACGTGGATGCCCGGCACGGGCATGACGAGCAATTCGGTGCCCTACTCCGTCTCGAAATCGCCCGCTTGCGGCGGCGCCAGCGGGGTGAATTCGCAGCGGTCGGGCTTGAGGTCGAGCAGCGGCGTCTCGTCGAGGCAATCGAGACCGCGCACCAGCACGACATTGCCCTCGATACCGACCAGCCTGACGATCGAGGTGCCGATCGGGTTCGGCCGTACCGGCGAGCGCAGCGAAAACGTGCCGCGCGTCGAAGCGTCGTTCTTCGGGCTCTGCAACACCAGATCGCGGCGCGACTGATGCAGCCAGTAGATCACTTCCAGGTTCGAATAAAAATCGACACCCTTCAGCGCCGGCACCCATGGCTCGAAAATCTCCAGCCGGCACACCGGGCCGTCGTGACGCCCCTGCCGCGGGGTCATCAGGCGCGAGGTCCAGGGGGTGCGGATGCGGCCGATAAACACCAGCCCGGCGTCGCGCGCCCTGGGCGGATCGACCGCGGTTTCGCCTTCGCGGATTTCACTCTCACGAACCATGCTCAGTCCAGGGTTATGTTCAGCGCCTTGATGACCTTCGACCATCGCGCCCGGTCGGCGTCAATAAATTCCGCGATCGCAGCAGGGCTGCGGGGACGGAACACGGGAAAGCCGATCCTTTCCAGCGAGGCGCGAAACGCGTTGTCGTTCAAGGCGCGGTCGAGGCTGGCGCTGATCTTCTGCGCGACGTCTTCCGGCAGTTTCGCGGGCGCCGCGATGCCGTACCAGACACTGACGCGATAATCCGGATAGCCGCTCTCCGCGATGGTCGGAACATCGGGAAGATCGGGGCTTCGTTCCCCCGAACTGACGCCCAGCGGCCGCAACAATCCGGATTTGACCGGCGGCAACGCGGTGCTCAGCGTGTCGAACATCACCTGGATATTGCCGGAGAGCAGATCGGTCAGCGCGGGACCCGCGCCCTTGTAAGGCACATGGACCATATCGACGCCGGCGATCTGCTTGAACATCTCGCCGGCGAGGTGAATGGTGCCGCCGGTACCGGCCGAGCCGAAATTGAGTTTACCGGGATTCTGTTTCGCATAGGCGACGAATTCGGCGACCGTCTTCGCCGGCACCGAGGGATGCACTTCCATCACCACCGGCAGATCGGTGACCAGCGCCAGCATCCGAAAATCCTTCACCGGATCGTAGGGCAGCTTCTTGTAGAGCATCGGGTTGAGCACGATGATCGACGCCGCCGAAACAAACAGCGTGTAACCGTCAGGCTCGGCGCGCGCCACCGCTTCGGCGCCGATCGCCCCCTGTGCGCCCGCCTTGTTCTCGACGATGGTCGCCTGCTTCAGGTCCCGCCCAAGAAATTCGGCCACCAGCCGGCCGAGAACGTCGGTCGGGCCGCCCGCGGCATAGGGAACGACCAGCTTGATCGGGCGTACCGGATATTCGGCGGCGCGAACATTGGTAGCCAGCAGCGCGGCGGCGATTGCAAGGCATGAGATCGCAGTGGATCGTGCGTTCCGCATTGTCGTTTCCCCCATCAGCCCAGCCACCATTTGCCGGCGAGCATAACAACCTCGCCGCAGACCACGCCAGCGAAGATCGATCCGCGTGTCACGATAAACGCCCCGAGCCCCGCCGCCACCGCGCCATACCGCAAAAATCCCGGCACGCTCGCCAGCGCGCCCGGCGGAAACACCAATATCTGCGCGATCACGCCGGCCAGAATCGCGGTTGCGACCGCGCGTACCCAGACCAGCAGTTCGGAACCCTCGTCGACGCCGCCGCCGAGCCACAGTCCGAGCATGCGCCAGACTTCGTTGGGCAGAAAGCCGGCGAGCACCAGCACGGTCAAGGCATACCAGCCGCCGAGGAAATCGCTCATGCGCGCTCCCGCCAGAAGTGCACGCCATAGGCGATAGTGCCTGCCGACACCCCGCTGATCAGGATATCGACCCCGGTGTTTAGCATCGACACAAGCGGAAACAGCGCCAGTCCCAGCGCCAGCGCTACGACATCGGCCAGTTGCCGGCAGTTGCGCGCGGTAGAGAGCAGGAACGCCAGCGGCGTCAGCAGCAGGATCGCGGCGCCGAACAGTTGCGGAAGATTGGCGGCGAGGCCATAGCCGAGGGCGGTCGCGATCAGGCATACCGACATCAGACCGACGCCGAGGCCGTTGGTGAAAGCGATCCGCCGCTCGCGCGGCACGTGCGGCAGCAGGCGAAAGCATTCGACCCACATGGTGATCGCAATGAAATGGGTCGTGAAAATCAGATGACGCCGCCTGGTTCGCGGCGTGCGCAGCATCGGCAACACCGATACCACCATAGGAAACAGCCGGATCGCGCTAACAGCGACGGCAATCGCCGCCTGCACTACCGTCGCGCCGGAACCCAATGTCGAAATCAGGATGATCTGCGCCGGACCCGCCCAGACCAAAGCCGTGCTGGCCAGTACCCATCCCAGGCTGAAATGGCTGTCGTGCGCCAGCGCGCCGATGCCCAGATAGGTCGCGAACAGCACCAGGGTTAGAACGGTCGACGTAACCGAGCGCAGCCCCCACGCGAACGCGCGCGCGGAGCTTTGCCATTTTGGAGAATCGAGCGCGGGAAGCGGCACGGGCACCCGGAACATTTGAGTTGTGGCGCGCATAACGCTGGTGAAACAGACGGCAGTCAACTATCGGACTCGCTCGTCCGCCCTGCAAATGCGCGTTTCCATTGAGCGTCCTGGCGCTTTATCATTAGCCCACTAGAGAGCGAATCTTGCGAATGAACGAACAAATGCTGCAAATGCGCCTTCCTCACAAAAAACGCCGCTTTGCATTTTCAGCTTGTGCCGCCTTGCTGATGATTCCGCCGCTTGGGATATCCCCTGCCCTCGCGCAGCTGCGCGGCCATGGCGGGCCGGTGCGGGCGTTGGCGATTGCGACGGATGGACAGAGCGCGATCTCGGGAAGCTTCGATTCGACCGCGATCCGCTGGTCGCTGACGCGCAATGCGGCCGAGCAGGTGCTGCGTTTCCACGCCGACGCCGTCAACGCGGTGGTCCTGCTCAGGGATGGCCGCGCGGCAACCGCCGGCGCCGACGGGCGGATTGCGCTCTGGACGCCCGGCAACGCGCAGCCCGATGCCGTGCTGGAAGGCCACACCGCGCCGATCGCTGCCCTTGCGCTGTCGCCCGACGGCGCGACATTGGCGTCTGCGTCATGGGATCATACGGTGCGGCTATGGCCGCTCGCGGGAGGCGTGCCGCGCGTGCTCGAGGGGCATACGCAGAACGTCAATGGCGTGGCGTTCGCTCCGGATGGCCGCACGCTGGTCAGCGTCAGCTACGATCTGAGCATTCGTATCTGGCCGCTTGCGGGCTCCGCCTCGCCCGCCATCGTTACCATGCCGGTTCCGCTCAACGCCGTGGCCGTCGGCGGCGACGGCGAGATCGCAACCGGCGGCGCCGACGGCAAGGTGTATTTCCTCTTCCCCGGCGGCGCGCGGGCCTTTGACGTCACGGCCGGTCCGCGACCGGTGATCTCTCTTGCGATCTCACCGGACGGCGCGCTGGTGGCCGCCGCCGGCATCGGTGGCACGGTCGCGATAATTAATCGCAAGACGCGCGATCTGGCGCGCACGCTGGTCGGCCCCGGGCTGCCGGTGTGGTCGGTCGCGTTCCTGCCTGATAGCCGCACCCTGCTCACCGGCGGCGCCGACAACATCATCCGCCGCTGGAATGCGGCAACCGGAGAGCCCGTCGATCCGCTGCTGCTGGAAAAGGAGGGGGATCCGCTGGCCGCCTATGCCGGCGACCGCGGCGCGGATATCTTTCGTGCCTGTGTCGCCTGCCATACCCTCGGCGCCGACCAGGCCAACCGAGCCGGCCCGACGCTGGCCGGCATTTTCGGCCGGCGGATCGCGACCTTGCCGGGCTATGATTTCTCCGAGGCGCTAAAGCGCCTCGACATCGTCTGGACGCCGGAGACGGTATCCAGATTGTTCGAGATCGGCCCCGCATCCTACACGCCGGGCACCAAGATGCCCGAGCAGCGCATCGGATCGGAACAGGACCGCGCCGCGCTGGTGCAATTTCTGGAGCGCGCGACAAGGAAGTGAGAGTTCTGGCAATCGCCCGCTCAGCCCCTGACATTCATGTTTCGCAGCACGAGGCATGCGCCGCCGGCACGGCGGATGCGGCCGCAGAGATCGTCGGCGGCAACGCGGGTGTCGGCGCCGATCCGCACCTGATAGAAGGTGCGGGTGCCGCGGCTGCGCCACAACGAACCCAGCAGGCTCGGATCCTGATCGCCGATCACCGCGCTCAGCCGCTTCATCGCACGGGCATACATCGATAGCGCGCGATCGCGATTGAAGCCGGCGGCGAGCTGCACGCCCCACGGCCGATCCGCGCCGAATTTCACATGCTGTTCAAGCTCGGTGACGAAGGGATTTGGCGCGCGCTTCAGCAACGCCATCAGTTCCCGGCACCTGGACGTCGGCGCACGGTCCGGAGGTTTTCCGCTTCTGCCCGCCGTGGCCCAGTCGTCGACCGACGTTCCGGTGATGGCGATGACGTAGTTTCGGGTTTCCTGCGGCATATAGCCGGTGCCGGCCAGCCATTCCTGCACCCGCCGCGGCCCGGCATTATAGGCTGCCGCCGCGAGACCGAGGTTGCCGAATTGTCCGCGCAGCTCGCTCAAGAATTCCGCGGATTTCGGCAGCGCCTGCACCGGATCGAAGGGATCGAGCAGCCGCCGCTCGCTGGCGGTGCCCGGCATGAATTGCGCGATGCCCTGCGCGCGCTGGCCGCGGCGAGTCATGGGACCGATGGCATCGGATTGAAACCGGCTTTCCTGCCAGATCACGCGCGCAAAGAATTCCAGCGGCAGGTCCTGCGACCTCGCCGCCGATTCGATCATCAGGCACATCGCCTCGCGGGTGTCTGTGTCGCGCGCGGTTTCCGGCTTTTGCGGCTCGGCCTTCTTTTCATCGTTCGGGATGGCAAGCTCTTCCACGCTTGGCCGCGCCACCTCGCCGCCGAACGACGCATCCTCCGCAATTGCCGCAGCGCATGACGACCCGGCCAGGGCGGCGCAAAGTAGACGCAGGCCTATGAGTTTTCGCAGCGTCATCTCAGCTTTCCGTTGGCCGTGCTTGACACACGGAACCGACTAGCTAGCTATTGAAGAATGATGGCGCGCATGTGGGAGCGCAAGACATGACCGCAGCTTCGGATCAACCGCTTGGCTTTGCGCCGGATGACGATGCGCCAATTCCCTATATGGCGCGGACCCGCGACTATTATCAGGCGATCGGCTACGAGACGCCCTACCGCTGGGCGCATTATGTCGACGCGCCGTTCCAGCCGCTGCGAAAGCCCCTCGCCCGCTCCCGCGTCGCCATCATTACGACCGCGGCGCCGTTCGATCCCGCCAAGGGCGATCAAGGGCCCGGTGCGAAATACAATGGCGGCGCCAAATTCTATTCGGTCTATGACGGCGACACGTCGAAGCCGCATGACCTTCGGATTTCGCACATCGCCTATGACCGCGCCCACACCTCGGCCGACGACAGCGGCACCTGGTTTCCGCTGCCGCAATTGCAGCGGCTCGCGGCCTCGGGACAGATCGGCGACGCCGCGCCACGCTTCTTCGGCGCGCCGACCAATCGCAGCCACCGCGTCACCATCGAGACCGACGCGCCGGAGATTCTCGCGCGCTGCCGCGCCGACGGCGTGGACGCCGCGGTGTTGGTTCCGAATTGCCCGGTGTGTCACCAGACCATCGCCCTCGTCGCGCGCCATCTGGAGGCCAACGGCATTTCCACCGTGGTGATGGGCTGCGCCAAGGATATCGTCGAGCACGCTGCGGTGCCGCGCTTCCTGTTCAGCGATTTTCCGCTGGGCAACTCGGCCGGCAAGCCGCACGATGCGGACTCGCAGGCGTTCACCCTGCAGCTGGCGTTGCGTGTGCTGGAATCCGCACCCGGTCCGCAGACCACGGTGCAATCGCCGCTGCGCTGGAGCGCGGACGCCTCCTGGAAGCGCGATTACAACAACATCGCGCAGATGAGTCCGGAGGAGCTGGCGCGGCGGCGGCGCGAGTTCGACGCCCAGAAAGAAATCGCGCGCGGCATCCGCGAAAGCGCGGCGTAAACCACGCGCGGGTGGCGATACGCCGGCGCTGCTTCATCGTCAAACCAGACAAACGCGCTTTGGCGATCCGTCCTATTCAATCACTTTATCGGCGCGTACGAGAACGACTCAGGAATACGGATGCCAAGCGTGTCGGCGGTTTTGAGGTTGATGAACAGCTCGAACTTGGTGGGCTGCTCGATCGGCAAATCTCCCGGTTTTGCACCCCTCAGTATCCTGTCGACATAGCCCGCGGCGCGGCGAAACAGGTCGGCATCGCTTGGGCCATAACTCATCAAGCCGCCGTCCTCGACAAACCCCTGGAAAAAGTACATCGCGGGCAGCTTATAGCTGTGAGTGAGTTCGACCGTTCGTTTTCTCCGACTGAACAGGATCGGATCGGTGAGAACGACGAGCGCCCGCACGGGCGCCTTGTTGATTGCGGCAAAGGCATCTTCCAGCCCCACCTCGGTAGAAATTTCAGCCGGGTAAAGCTGCAGCCCCATTGCCTGCGCCGCGGTCCGCATCTCTTTCAGTTCGATTTGCGATTGTGGATTCCTGACATTCAGAAGCACTGACACCGCGGACACATTGGGCACGATCTCCTTCAGCAACTCGAGACGCTTTCCGCCCAATTCCGGCGCAACAATGCTGAAGCCGGTGAGATTCCCGTTTGGCCGCGCAAGATTATCCACCAGACCGGCTGCGACTGGATCGCCGATGATGGCCACGACGACTGGAATTTGTTGGGTTGCCGCCTTGAGCGCTTTGGCGGCGGCCGTCCCGCCGGTGACAATGACATTAACATTGCTTCGCACGAGCTCAGCGGCAAGCCCGGATAGCGTCTCGACCCGGTCCTGCCCCCATTTCCATTCAATCGCGATCGTCCTTCCCTCCACATGGCCGAGTTCTCTCAGGCCATCGAGGAACGCTTTGGTGCGCAGTGAGAACGATTCCGGCGTACCCGGAAGGAGTAAGCCAACTCGAGAGATTTTTTGTGCGTGTTGCGCTTGAACAATCAGCGGTCCCACCGTCGCCGAGCCGCCAACCACAAGAACCATGAAATCGCGGCGTCTCATTGAGACCTCCAACGCTGCAGTCATGCTCGTTCAAGCGAGCAGAAGATAACACACTTTCCAGCGCAAATGTGGACCTATGCTGCAGAGCTAGTGTCCGCTGTTGGCACTTTTCGGATATGGCGCGATATCGGACTTTGAGTCCGTTATGCGCACGAAAGCGGTCGTCCGCCGATCACCCCGCGATCGGTTTACGTTAACGCCGCATATTCCCCGCCATGGTCGCAAAGTGGCGTAGAGTTATTCCTCATTGAGGGATGTCCGATGCTGGATCGACGCCAAAGCGTACGGGATAGGGTGATCTTCAGAGGCGTGGCCGCGATCAACACGCGCGGCTCGACGATGGATTGCGTGGTCCGCAATATGTCCGAAGGCGGCGCCTGCGTCGAGTTCGCCGCAGCTGCCAAACTACCGGACGAACTGCGGCTGACTATCGCGCGAAAGGACTGCTCGTTCTTCGCAAGAATGATCTGGCGGCAAGCCGACAGGGTCGGCCTCGCATTCCGGACCATGACTGCAGCGGGGCTTCCGGCATCTGCCGATCTCGACGAGCGGCTGCGTCGCAGCGAACAGAAAAAGCGTCAGCTGCAGCGCCGCATCAAGGAGCTTACGGGCGAAGGCTGAGTCGTCTCAATTAGGCGGCACGCGCGGATCGGGCGACTGTTGTCCAAGCACTCGGCACTGGGGGACGAGGCCGGTTCACGACGCTCCTCAGGCGCTCTTTGGTTTCTTCTGAGCGCGGACAGGGACAGCGGGCGCTCGCTTCGACGTGTTCAGTGCCACGGCGGCGCGAATGAGCGCCTTCAGCGCCTTTTCATTAATCTTGTCGCCCTCGTGGAAATCGATGGCACGCCTGGTGTTGCCTTCGAGGCTGGAGTTGAACAGGCCTGAGGGGTCGTGCAGCGCGGCGCCCCTGGCGAAGGTCAACTTCACGACAGCCTTGTACGTCTCACCGGTGCAGATGATGCCGTCGTGCGACCACACCGGAACTCCCCGCCACTTCCACTCCTCGACCGCTTCGGGGTCGGCCTGCCTGATGAGCATTCGAACCCGGGCGAGCGTCTCTCCCCTCCAGTCGTCCAGTTCCTTGATCCTCGCGTCGATCAGCCGAGAGGGGGATTCGCCATTGGTCGTTGCGCTGTTTTTCATATTGTTTGTACCTCATTCGGCTGTTTTCTATCTTGCGAAGGTACCAAATCATCCGCCCAGCCTGCGCGGCAGCAAAAAGCCGGCGCCATGCGCCGGCTTTTTCATTTGGCGATATAGTCTGTTCAGACCTTGACCAGCGGCCCCTTGGAAACCGGGCCTTTCGACCCGCCACTGGGCGGACCCGGTTTCGGCTTGCGCGGTGGCGTCCGCTTGCGCGCGCCCGGCAATTTCTCCGGCTTCGGCGTGACCGGCCCTTCGAGATATTCGAAGCCGATTTTTTCCTGACCGGGCTCCAGGCTCGCCTCGTCCTTGACCAGCACGACGCGAACGTGGCCGCCGCCTTTCAGCTTGCCGAACAGCACTTCGTCCGCCAGCGGCTTCTTGATGTGCTCCTGGATCACGCGGGCCATCGGCCGCGCGCCCATCTGCTCGTCGTAACCGTGCTGAATAAGCCAGGCTTTCGCAGGCTCCGACAATTCGATGGTGACGTCGCGATCCGCAAGCTGGGCCTCGAGCTGCAGCACGAACTTCTCCACCACCATGCCGATCACTTCGGCATTGAGATGCGCGAACGAGATGATCGCGTCGAGCCGGTTGCGGAATTCCGGCGCAAACTGGCGGTTGATCGCCTCGTGATCGTCGCCTTCCCGCTTGTTGCGCGTGAAGCCGAACGCCTGCCGCGCCAGATCGGCGGCGCCGGCGTTGGTGGTCATGATCAGGATCACGTTACGGAAATTGACCGGCTTGCCGTTGTGGTCGGTCAGCTTGCCGTGATCCATGATCTGCAGCAGCACGTTGTAGAGATCCGGATGCGCCTTCTCGATTTCATCCAGCAGCACCACGCAATGCGGGTGCTGATCGACGCCATCGGTGAGCAGGCCGCCCTGGTCGAAGCCGACATAGCCCGGAGGCGCGCCGATCAGGCGCGATACGGTGTGGCGCTCCATATATTCCGACATGTCGAACCGGATCAGCTCGACGCCGAGCGATTCCGCCAGTTGCTTGGCGACTTCGGTCTTGCCGACGCCGGTCGGACCCGAGAACAGATAGGAGCCGATCGGTTTTTCCGGCTCGCGCAGGCCGGCTCGCGCCAGCTTGATCGAAGACGCCAGCGCGTCGATCGCCTTGTCCTGGCCGAACACCACGCGCTTCAGCGTCTGCTCGAGATGCTTGAGCACCTCGGCATCGTCCTTGGACACGCTCTTTGGCGGTATCCGCGCCATGGTCGCGATGGTGGTTTCGATTTCCTTGATGCCGATGGTCTTCTTGCGCTTGTTCTCGGCCACCAGCATCTGCGCCGCGCCGGATTCGTCGATCACGTCGATCGCCTTGTCCGGCAGCTTGCGGTCGTGGATATAGCGCGACGACAGCTGAACCGCGGCCTCGATCGCCTCGTTGGTGTATTTCAGCCGGTGATAGTCCTCGAAATACGGCTTCAGACCTTTGAGGATCGCGATGGCGTCCTCGACCGTCGGCTCGTTGATGTCGATCTTCTGGAACCGGCGCACCAGCGCGCGGTCCTTTTCGAAATGCTGCCGGTATTCCTTGTAGGTGGTCGAGCCCATGCAGCGGATCGTGCCCGATGCGAGCGCAGGCTTGAGCAAATTGGAGGCATCCATCGCGCCGCCGGAGGTGGCGCCGGCGCCGATCACGGTGTGGATTTCGTCGATGAACAGGATCGCGTTGGGGTGGGCTTCGAGCTCCTTGAGCACCTGCTTCAGCCGCTCCTCGAAGTCGCCGCGATAGCGGGTGCCCGCCAGCAAGCGTGCCCATGTCGAGCGAGAACACCGTCGCGGCCGCCAGCACCTCCGGCACCTCGCTGTCGACGATGCGCTTGGCGAGACCCTCCGCAATCGCGGTCTTGCCGACGCCGGCCTCGCCCACGAACAACGGATTGTTCTTCTGCCGGCGGCACAGCACCTGGATCGCCCGGTTGATTTCGGAATTTCGTCCGATCACCGGATCGATCTTGCCGTCGCGCGCCTTCTTGTTGAGATTGACGCAATAGGTATCGAGCGCGTCGCCCTTTTTCTTGGAGTCTTCGCCGTTCTTCGATTCGGTCTCTTCATCGACGCCGCGCACCGGCCGCGCCTCGGAAACGCCGGGCCGCTTGGCGATGCCGTGACTGATGTAATTGACCGCGTCGTAACGCGTCATGTCCTGCTCCTGCAGGAAATACGCGGCATGGCTTTCGCGCTCGGCGAAGATCGCGATCAGGACGTTGGCGCCGGTCACTTCCTCGCGACCCGACGACTGGACGTGAATCACCGCGCGCTGGATCACGCGCTGAAAGCCCGCGGTCGGCTTGGCGTCGTCGGCGCCGTCCGTAACCAGGTTTTCGAACTCGGTTTCGAGATAATTGACCAGACTGGTGCGCAGCTTGTCGAGATCGACGCTGCAGGCCCGCATCACCGCCGCCGCGTCCGAATCATCGATCAGCGACAGCAGAAGGTGTTCAAGCGTCGCATATTGATGATGGCGCTCGTTTGCGATCGCCAGCGCGCGGTGCAGGGATTGTTCAAGGCTTTGAGAAAAAGTCGGCATTCGCGTCCTCTGTGGCCCCCGCCATCATGATCGCCGTTGCCGTGTCAGGCAACAACAACCTTTGTCATATAGTTACGCTCGATCATGGCGAAAGACCGGTTCCCGGTGCCTGCATATGCCGGAAATTCGATGCAAGACCCGTTCCCGTTTTCAGGCGATTTCGGCCAAGGCTACTTCTTTTCCATCACGCATTGCAAAGGATGCTGGTGCTTGCGCGCAAAATCCATCACCTGCGTGACCTTGGTCTCGGCGATCTCGTAGGTAAAAACGCCACACTCGCCGATTCCGTGATGATGAACGTGCAGCATGATCTTGGTCGCCGCCTCGGCGTCCTTCTGGAAAAACTTCTCCAGCACGTGAACGACAAACTCCATCGGCGTGTAATCGTCGTTCAATATCAATACGCGGTAGAGGTTTGGACGTTTCGTCTTCGGCTTGACTTTGGTGATGACCGATGTGGCAGGACCGCTCGGTCCGCCGGGGCGGCCCTCGTCGTTCTTGCCCATTCGGGGAACAGGGGCGACGCCTTGGGGTGTCGCGGACCGGTCGATGTTTGAAGACGGCTGCAGCATGGCTTAAGTATTCGAAATCCCCACAGGAAAACCGGACAACGGCCAGCCGATGGTCCCGCAGGAGCCATCGGCAGGTTCTCGGCAAGCTTTCCGAATCGCCGCTCCCGGCCGGCGCCGACCCATTGCTGGATCGATGACGAGAATATGGGACCGCACTCGGCCTGCCGCAAGCGCGCAGATATCTCCCGGATATGCCGCGCACGGCGTCTGATTCCCGGCGCGGGCGATCTCGCAAGGTTAATGGATTTTGTCCGGCCTGACAAAATGCAGCCGTCTCCCGTTTAGCACCTGTTGACAATGACATCAGTCTGACCGGCGAATCGCAAACTTATGCGGCAATTTACCGGTTTTCTCAGCACGGCTTTACCACCTGTTTAGTCATGGCGGCCGAAATGGGGGCTAGAAACCCATTTTTCGGTGACCGTCATGTTTGGTGCATCACTTCGCAATCAGGTTCGCGGTGCGGCTGTGCGGTTCGCCGCGGCCGACGACGGCAATATCGCAGTGCTTTTCTGCATCGCACTGGTGCCGCTCCTCGGCTTCGTCGGCGCAGCGGTCGATTATACCCGCGCCAACGCCGCGCGTTCCTCGATGCAGGCGGCCATGGACTCCACGGCGTTGATGGTCTCAAAAGACCTCTCCGAAGGCATCATCACGTCGTCCCAGGTCAACGCCAAAGCCCAGGCCTATTTCACCGCGCTCTATACCAACAACGACGCCAAGTCGGTGTCGGTCAGCGCGAACTATACGGCCAGCAGTTCCATCGGCTCCAACATCCAGGTCACCGGATCCGGCGCCGTGACCACCAATTTCCTGAAAGTGGCGGGCTTCCCGAACCTCAATTTCAATACCACCTCGACGGCCGCCTGGGGCAACGTGCGGATGCGCGTCGCAATGGCGCTCGACAACACCGGCTCGATGGCCTCGGACGGCAAAATGCCGGCGATGCAGAGCGCCGCCAAGGCCCTGGTCGACCAGTTGAGCGCGCTCTCCAAGACCAACGGCGATATCTACATCTCGATCATTCCGTTCGCCAAGGACGTCAATGTCGACGAGGACAATTACAACGAGAGCTGGATCGACTGGACCGACTGGGATGCCGCAAACGGAACCAGCACCTGCACCAGCTGGAACTGGTGGGGCAACTGCACCAGTTCCACATGGACGCCGGCCAACCACAACAAGTGGACCGGCTGCGTCACCGACCGCGACCAGGACTATGACACCAAGAACACCGCGCCGACCAGCAGCGCTACCCGTTTCCCGGCCGAAGAATACGTCTCCGGCAACGATAAATACTGCAAGAAAAACAACAGCCCTTATCTGCAGCCGATCCTGCCGCTGAGCTATGACTGGAGCAAGATCAAGAAGCGGATTTCGGACATGGAGCCGACCGGAAACACCAACCAGGCGAATTGGCATGGCATGGGCATGGATGTCGCTGACCCAATCCGCCCCGCTAAACGCGCCGGCGAAGGATCCCAATTATACCTACAAGGACGCCATCATCCTGCTGTCCGACGGTTTGAACACGCAGAACCGCTGGTACAGCAACGCCGCGCAGATCGATGCGCGCCAGAAGATCCTGTGCGACAACGCCAAGGCTGCCGGCATCACCGTCTACACGATCCACATCAACACCGACGGGGATCCGACCTCCGCCGTCCTGCAATACTGCGCCAGCGGCCCGCAGAACTTCTATACGATTACATCGGCGAGTCAGACCGCTGCGGTGTTCAGCTCGATCGGGACATCGCTGTCGAAACTGCGCGTCGCCAAATAAGGTCGCGGACCCGAATAAAAAAAGCCCGGCCGCAATGGCCGGGCTTTTCGTTTTCGGAAAGCCGTCTTGAATTAGCGCGCAGCGGCCGGGTTGAATTTCGCGACCAGACCTTCGATCGGCTTGTAGGTCTGCTTGGCGAGATCGGCGTAGAGGCCGGCGATCTTCTGCAATTCCGCCACGAACGTCTCGTAGGCCGACTTCGCGTATTCGGTCTGCACTTCGATCGCCTTGTCCAGCGACTTCACGCCGGCCAGCTTCTCGACGAACGACTTGGTGTCTTCAAACGACTTCTTGGTGTAGTCGCCATAGGCGGTGGCGATGGCCTGAAAGCCGCTCTGGAGCGTGTTCGCCGACGCAACGACCGTCTCGAACTGCTCTTTTCCGTACTGCTGAATCTCTTCGACTTTAACCACGATGATGTCCTTTCCCAGACTGATGTAACTTGATCTGCCGGGAGGTTCCCGGCTCCCTGACCATGACAATCAGATAGTGCACCGCACAATATAAGTCAAGAAAAATTGTGCGTCGCACAAAATGCCGATTTAAGTGCAAATGCGGGTGGCGCTTGCAAGGGTTGCTTAACCCTTTGGAAACTTGGGCCACCTACCTTGATTCTCTACGTTGTTTCATGCTCCGGTCAGAAAGCCGAAAACCCACGTCGACGCAGCATCTTAGCCAGAATGGCGATCTGATCCGCCATCCCCGCCGAGAGGATCGTCCGTGTCGAATGCTTTCGGCCGAGGCAGTCAGCGGCCGTTGGGCATAATTTGGCCTCACGGACCGGTGATCTAGAGTGAAATTGGGGACGGGGAAGTTCATGTTTCGCACAACCTCAACACGCGCCCTCCGGGCTTGCGTTCTCGGGCTTGCAACCATCACCACCGTCGTCGTCTTCACCACCGATACCGCAGATGCGCGCCGTCACAGGCATCGGCATCACGTCCGTCACCTGTCGAGCTACAGCCCGGCGTTTGCCTCGATCATCGTCGACGCCAATTCAGGCGCGACACTCTCCGCCAGCAATCCCGACGCTTTGCGTCATCCCGCCTCCCTCACCAAGATCATGACGCTTTATCTGCTGTTCGAGCGTCTCGACGCCGGCAAGATCAAGCTCGACAGCGAAATGGACGTTTCCGAGCACGCTTCCGAACAAGCCCCGACCAAACTCGGTTTGCGCCCGGGCCAGACCATCAAGGTTGAGGACGCCATCAAGGGACTGGTGACGCGCTCGGCCAACGACGCTGCGGCCGTGATCGCCGAAGCCATTGCCGGCGATGAAGACGATTTCGCCAAGCTGATGACCCGCAAGGCGCGCGCGCTCGGCATGACCCGCACGGTGTACCGTAATGCCTCGGGACTTCCTAACAGCGATCAGGTCACCACCGCGCGCGACCAGGCGACCCTCGGCCGCGCCATCCAGGACCGCTTCCCGCGCTATTACCGCTACTTCGCGATCAGCGCGTTCAATTACCACGGCCGTTCGATCCGCAATCACAACAAGCTGCTTGGCAAGGTCGAAGGCGTGGATGGAATCAAGACCGGTTACACCCGCGCGTCCGGCTTCAACCTCGTGACCTCGATGCGCCGCGGCAACCGCCATATTGTCGGCGTGGTGCTGGGCGGCCGCAGCGGCGGCTCGCGCGACGCCATCATGCGCAACCTGCTCGCGGAAAACCTCGAAAAGGCCGCGGGCAAACGCACCGTTGCCGCAATCACCGAACGCAGCCCGTCGGACGCCAATGCCGAGGTTGCCGAGGACCAGGCCCAGTCGCGGCCAACCCAGACGGTTCAGGTCCAGGGCGCCATGCAGGTGGCATCGGCCGCACCCGAGGAAGCCGCGCCGATGCGTACCGCTCCCTCTGTTACCAAGCCGTCCATCATCGCCAACGCAACGGCGGCACTGCCGCCAGCGCAGCCGAAACCGGAGCCCGCTCCGCTCACCAGCGGCGTGATCCAGACCCAGCAGATCGCCGCCATCCCCGGTTCATCCGAGCCGATGAAGCCGGTTCGGGTCAGGACGGTCCAGGTCAGGGCCGGTCAGATGAAGCTGGCATCAGCCGACCCCGCGCAGCCGGCGACGCCGGTCACCAATGCGATTCCGCTGACGCGCTCCGCGGTGCCGGAGACATCGGGTTCGGTGGTAGCCAAGGCAGCGGAGACGACCAAGGTCAGAGATGCCGCCGCAGCCGGCGAACCACGGCACCGGGCGCGGCGTGCTCGGCGTGCTGCCGGCATCGAGCGCACCCACCGCGCAGGCAATGGGCTCCGCCGACCCCTCCTCCCGCCCGCAACCGCAAGCCATCCAACAGAACGGCGCCATC
The DNA here is from genome assembly GCA_963710045.1 of uncultured Alphaproteobacteria bacterium. Taxonomy (GTDB): domain Bacteria; phylum Pseudomonadota; class Alphaproteobacteria; order Rhizobiales; family Xanthobacteraceae; genus Bradyrhizobium. Next base: position 73,528 of record CAVPZO010000017.1, read on the forward strand.
AAGCCGGTTGCCGTCCGCACCGGATGGATCATTCAGGTCGGCGCGCTGGAAACCGAGGGCGAAGCGCGACAGCGCCTCGAAGCCGCGCGCGATCAGGCCCGCGGCATGCTCGGCAAGGCCGATCCGTTCACGGAGCCGGTGGTCGCCAAGGGCGAAAAGAAGTTGTTCCGTGCCCGCTTCGCCGGCCTCGACCGCGATCAGGCCGAAGCGGTCTGCCGGACGCTGAAGCGCTCCGACATCTCCTGCATTGCGATCAGGAACTGATCGATAGCCGCTAGAGCTAAGCAGCCTGTCGCCCCTGCTTTGAGGAAGCTACTTCGGCGCGTGCAAGTTGGAATCGCGCCAGTCGTTCGCGTGCGCGCTGGATTCGTGGTCGCGCGCTTTTTTCAAATGTGATTGTCTCGCCGGGCCATCCGGGAGCTTGTCGGCCTTCTCGTTTTGAATACCTGCGAGGCGGCGGTTTTCGTCGGCGTCGGGCATTGGCTTCATGACACACCTCCGATTTTTCAGACCGGATAATGCGTTTTTTCCGAATTCGTTCCTGCGTCCGAAACCGGACGCACCGGTCGGTGACCGATGCATGTGCCGACCTCAAAACACAGGCGAAGCCGGCTGCAGAATAGGTGGCTGCAGGTCAGGTCGTCTCGGGATCGGTTGCATGAGGGGGGCGCGCCTCGGTATCCTCCACGGTCTGCGCCCGTTCGAGTTGTTCCATCGCAGCCAGTTTGAACTGATCGGCTTTTGTTGCGTCGCCAGTGGATAATGCGAGCCCAGCCAGAATCTCGGCTTGCTTGCGATGGTACTTCGAACTCGACATGCGGGATCCCTAACGCGAGGTCTTACAACGCATGGCCATTTGTTAGGTTCCCGACATAAGACGGGGGTTAAACTACCAGGTGGGCCGAAAGTAAATCGGGCCTGCCAGATTCAGATTTAGCCACAAGGGGTTACCTTGCCCTTTGGATTATTTCACCGGGCCGGGAACGAACCCGTTTAGCCGGCGTTGTCTATTCAAGTGCAGCAATCTCGAAAGAGGTGAAAGCATGAAGAACCCCGTCAGCATCTTCGGATACTGGCGGGGTTTTTCGTATGGAGGCAACGGATAGAGTTCCGGCCGCCCACAATTTCGGACAGCGAAAACCTCTCGTCAAGAATTAGCAGCTACAAATAAGTAACCAAACCATCGACCACGCCGGATAACGGCGGGCGACACGGGGCGTCAATCAGACAGAAGCAGAGGCAAACTCGCGGTTTGTAGCGTTGGTAGCGTGCCGGAGTTAGCTGCGATGAGTGCGAAGCAGAGTGTCCTTGGCCTCGTTTACACGGGCGGCCAGATACGTCGACCCCCCCTGGTCGGGATGCAGTTTCTTCATCAGGGCGCGATGCGCGCGCCCGATTTCATCTCTCCCCGCCCCCGGCTGCAGGCCAAGGATCTGATAGGCCTCCTCGTTCGTCATTTTGCCGCTCGCCGCCGGTCGGCGCTGCCCCCCTGCCGCATCTCCCTGCGCGTCCTGACGCCAGGCGGGAAACCTGCGGTCCAGATAGCTTTCAAGTAACGAGACGCTCTCGGCATCGAAGCCGGTCATCATCGCCGCCAGCTGCGGCAGGTCGTATTCATCCAGCGCGTGGCCTTCATGGGGCCCGGCCACGATCCGGCCGGTAAGTTCGCCGCTGTCGTGATCGAGCGTCATGTCGAGAAACTGCGAGCGCACCTGCGACGTCTGTCCCGGCGAGCGCTTGGTGCGGGAGCCGAACAGCCCGCCGATATTGCTGAAACCCGATGCCCCGAACGGCGACCAGCCGAGCAGCCCTGCGCCGAAGATGCCGAGCGGGATCGCTACCGCGAGTTCGCCCTTGATGCCCGTAAAGGCTGCCCCCGCGAGCGCCACCACGCCGCCGCCGATCTTGATCGCGCGCGCGAGCACGACCGGATTCGCCGCACGAAACATCTGCAGCAGCGAATAGAGAAGGATAACGGCGACGGCGCCGGCGATCAGCGTAGGCATCCGTGCAATATAGTAGCATCAGCGACAAAAAGCAGCCGGGGCCGCAGCGCGGTTCACCGCATCTGCCCGAGCAGCTGCGCGGCGCCGCTCTCGGTTCTCGACAGCCGCAGCAGCGCCTCGCGACCGCCTGCCGCATAGGCCGCCGCCGCCCGCAGCAGCTCGCGCAACTGCGCCGCAGCGCCAGGATCGAAACGACACCAGGCGCCGCCGGTCAGCCGCGCGATTTCGCGGAACGCCTGCTCGGCGACAGCGTCGTGGCCTTCCTGAAACATGAACACGGGCACCTTGAGCAGCCCAAGCTCGCCGGCCCTGGCACAGAGATCGTCGATCGGCTCTTCCATGGCGTCGCCGACGAACACCACCGCGCGGACGCCGGAGGCGACCGCCTCGCGCCGCGCCTCGGACAGAACCTTGCCGATCTGGGTGTTGCCGCCCTGGCAAGCGATCCCGCCCATCAGCCTGGCGAGGTGCGTGGGTTCGGAAATCCAGCTGCTGGCGCGGCATTCGTTGAGGCCGCGATAATAGACCAGCCGGATATCGAGGCTGCCGATCGCGGCCGCCTCGCGGAACATGTCGGCCTGCAGCGTGCAGGCCATGTCCCATGTCGGCTGCCGGCTCATGGTGGCGTCAAGCGCGAATACCAGCCGGCCCTTAGCTCCCGGCGCGTGGGGCGACATCGCACGCGCTTTGGCGACAAAAGCGGCGATGTCTTCCGCAGCCGAGGGCTTTGTTTCCGGCAACGCGCCAGTCTTGCCGGACGCAGGCGAAACTTCGCTGCCAGATTTTGGTTTGGTCGGTTCGCGGGACATGAAGGCTCGCAATCGCTGCAAGCTTATGTGGCGCTCGTCCGGGCGCAGGTCAATGCATCCAACTTGATCCGGAGCTGATTGACTCGAACCGTTAGTTTGGCACCGGCTTACTCATGGCGACCGGTCCCGGCGCATTCGTCAGGACATCCGGCGTTTTCGTCGGCACCGGCGCAACCTCACTGTTGTCGCTGTCGTTCAGAAACTTGTCGAGCATGCCCTGGATGGTCGACTTGACGTTGTCCGGACCGGTGTCGCGCATATCGTTATGCTGGAAGCCGGTGTTAACTACCGTAATGCCCGACTTCTCGCAGACGTCGTCATCGGGAATGACGCCGGGGTCAGCCTTGAACACCGGATCCTTGGAGCGGAACGACAGGATCTTGAACTTGCCGTCGGTCATGAAGGGCACGCGCAGATTGTCGAGCGTGACGACCTTCTTCACCTGATCCGGATACTCCCTGGCGAAATACATCGAGATGTCGCCGCCCATCGAATGTCCCACCATGGTCACTTTGGTGTAGTCGGCGTTGGGCTGGACTTTCTTCATTTCCTCAACGGCAAAATGGATGTTGGCTACGCCGCGCTGAATTTGCGGCAGACGACCGACATAGAGTTCACCGACCTGGGTCACCATCGGCGGATCGGTCGGCAGATCGTGCTGCGGGCTGATCGCCAGATAACCGCGAGCAGCGAAAATATTTGCGATAAATGAGTACTCGGAATTCTTGACAGTGTTGCCGTGATTGAGGATCGCGACCGGCAGCTTGATCATGCCGGCATTGGCCTGCATTTCCTTGTCGCGGCGCACGGCAACATAGACAGCGACCAGGCGATTATCGCGCGCGGGATCGTAGAACGTCAGCGTCTCGTGACGAATCGCCCATTTGCTCGCGGTGAAATATCCGACGACGAGCACCGCGCAAACCGAGAGCAGAATTACAATTCCACGCTTCATGTTCTTCCCTGTGCGCCTCGAAGATCGATAGCGACTTCGGCGTTTGGACTCTGCGGTCCTTGTCCATAATATAGGTCACAGCGACGTGACACAAAGGTCAAAAATTGTGAATTCGCCGCAACATCTTTGTGCACTGCACCGTGACTTTAGGCAGCAACAAGACCTTGCTGCGCCTCGATAATTGGACGCAACAGCTCAAAGTCGGGTTCACGCGATGGGTAACTGCGTAATTAAAACGGCAGGCGGGACCGAATGTTCCCCCGAAACTGGCGTCAGAAGCGGCCGTCGAGGCGGGTTTCGCGGTCCTAGGCAGCCCGGATCGAGGCCAGGAAGTTATCGACCTCGAGCTTGAGCTGGCTGGCCTGGCTCGACAGCGATTGCGCCGACGACAGCACCTGGCCCGAAGCCGAGCCGGTATCGGCCGCACCCTGATGCACGTCAGCAATGGCGCCGCCGACCTGCGCCGCGCCGCTGGAGGCCATCTGCACATTGCGGGCGATCTCGCGGGTTGCCACGCCCTGCTCTTCCACGGCAGTCGCAATCATCCCCGACACCTCGGATATCCGCAGAATGACCGCGCCGATCTGCTTGATGGCCTCGACCAATTCCCCGGTCGCGGCCTGCATGCCGGAAATCTGGACGTCGATCTCCTCGGTCGCCTTCGCGGTCTGCGCCGCCAGCGCCTTTACTTCCTGCGCGACGACGGCAAAGCCGCGGCCGGCGTCGCCCGCCCGCGCCGCCTCGATGGTCGCATTCAGGGCCAGAAGGTTGGTCTGCTCGGCAATGCCGGTGATCAGTTTGACGACGTCGCCGATCCGGCCAGCCGCCTGCGACAACGCGGTGATGCGGGCGTCGGTGGTCTTGGCATGTTCGACGGCGGACTGCGCGATGCTGCTGGATTCCTGCACTTGCCGACCGATTTCCCCAACCGACGAAGTCATCTGTTCGATCGCCGCGGCCACCGACCGAATATTGCCTGAGGCCTCGGTTGAGGCCCCTGACACCACGCCGGACAATTCTAGTGTGGTCTCCGCGGTCCTGGTTAGCGTCGAAGCCGCGGCCTCGAGTTCGGTCGCCTCGGAAGAGAGCTTGTCGACGATCGAGCCAACGGCGTCCTGGAAACCGGATGCCAGCCGCAGCCGTTCTTCCCTGCGCTGGAGCGACTGAATTTGCTGGTCTGCGAGCTGATCGGCGCGCAAGCGCTCGGTCTCGATCATGCTGTCCTTGAATATCCGGGCGGCGCCGGCCATTTCACCGATCTCATCGTGGCGATGAAGCCCTGGCAGGACGACGTTAAAGTCGCCGCTTGCGAGTTTGGTCAGCGCCGACGTCATCGCGGAAATCGGCTGCGAGATCGCCCGGCCCAGCAGCAATGACAACGCGCACATCATCAGCGCCGCCAGCGCCAGCGCGCCGGCCATCCGCGTTTTCATGGCGTCGCGCAACGCCATTTCCGAAGCGTCCGCAGCGGCGGCGAGCCGATCGATTTCCTTCAGGGCATCCGCGACCAGCGGCTCGAATCCGCTGAAGGTCTTCATGATGTCAGCCTCGGCCCGCGCCACGTCCTGCGCACCGCTGACCCAACCGGCAAAATCGCGCGAATATCGTTTGAGGTTCAGCGAAATCTTTTCCTGGACGTCATATGGCAAATCCATTTCCATCAGCACCAGGCTGAAGGCCAGTACCGCATTCTTGAATTCGTCGGCGTATTTGTCGTCGCGCCACAGCATGAAATCCTTTTCGTGCCGGCGCATGGTCAGCAGGCGGCTGGTCAGCTTGGGATCGTTGACCTGGTTGACCGCGGCCTCGACGATGTCGACGGCCTTGCGCAACGACCCGGTCAGCCCCGCCGTCTCATTGAGGCCGATCTTGGCCTGAACCAACGCCAGCACGGCAAAATCATTGCCGTAACTCTCGAAGCCGTCGTGAATGACGCCGATCTTGTCAGACAGGTCGGTGTAGCCGGCGGCCTTGACCATCGTCTTGAGGTCGTCGAAATCGCGGCCGATCGCGCCCGACAACTGCGCGTGGTGTTTCACATAGGAGTCTTGCTTGCGCAGCAGAAAATTCTTTTCTTCGCGCCGCGCCTCCAGCATCTCGATCGAGATGCGCTTTGGTGAGACCGGAGATGGCGCGGGCATCCTCGGCGACTTTGCGGGCGCTGTCCTGCGCCCAGGTTCCTTGCTGATAGATCAGTCCGACCGCGGCTAAACCAAGCACGCCGACGCAGCCGATGGCGGCGATCTTGTGGGTCAGGCGGAGTTGAAAGCGAACGGGCCGCATGAAGCCTCGGCTAGCTGGCGTTGAAACAGTCGCGCACGATCCGACCGGGCAATTGCCCATAATCAGCGCAAAACTACCGCAAACATGGCTAACGATTGCTTAAGACGTGCCGAAAAGACGCCAGCCGATGAAGTCCCGTGCGCAGGGTTTCAGGCGCCGAGGATGTCGTGGGTCTCGAGCGGCTTGTCGACCTGGGCGAACCATTCGGCACGGTTGGCAGCGCGGCGGCGGCCGCGCTCGTCGAGCGGTAGTTTGAGCTGACGCAGCAGGCTGGTGACTTCTTCGCGGGCCGTGACATGCCCCATGCTCGGCCGGGTGCCAAGCGTCGCCTCGTCGAGGTCGTCGAGCGCGGTCAGCCCGCGCGGGAAGAATTCGCGATAGACGACGCGCTCGGCAAAGCCGTCGATCGCGCGGAAGCCCATGCGGAGCGATAATTCCTTGAGGCCGTCGGCAACCAGTTGCTTGTTGCGCGATCCCAGCATCGACAGGCGGTTGCGCACGACGATCCAGTCGGTGCTGGCGCCGTCAAGCTGGCGGCGTTTGCGCCGGGAGTCCCGCACCATCTCGGCATAGTGGCTCTCGCCGGTCACCGAATAGGTCGCGGGATCAACGGTGCCGAGGACGTCGAAATCCAGAAAGCTGTCGTTGATCGGCGTCACCAGCGTATCGGCCATCGAATGCGCCAGACGCATCAGATAGCTGTCGGACCCCGGCGTATCGATGACGATGAAATCGAATGTCCGCTCCACCGTGCTGACGGCATCCATGAACTGCAGAAACTCCGACAATTCGTTGTCCGCGATCTGCATGGTGTCGCCAAGCTTGATGCAGCGATGCACCGGAAGTTCGAGATTGAGGCCGGTGCGGCGCGCCCAGGCCCGCCGGTTGCCGATGTAGCGGGTAAAACTTTGCTGGCGGCAATCAAGGTCGATGGTGGCGACGCGCTGGCCGGCCTTGAGCAGGGCCACGGCGACATGCAGGGCGGTGGTGGATTTCCCCGAACCGCCCTTCTCATTGCCCAGCACGACGACATGCGCCGAGCCCGATTGCCCCTGACTTGTCTGCACCAGCATATTCTTGATCCCTGCGGATATCTTCAAGTCACGCGCGCCCGCGGTCAAGTTTAAATGCGCGATAAGGTCGCTCAGATCGTTGACTGTCTGCCTTAATCATGAATCCAGTTAACGATGCGGCGGGCAGCTGTGGATATCGCCGGCCCACCGGACCTCATCGGGAGGAAGGATGGCTTTGGGCCACAGGGTCGCAGGCTTGGCGGTGAGCGACACGCTTTGGTAAGATCGGCATCCCGCCCGAGGCCGCAATACCGCCAGCCTACCCTCACAGATCGAGCCGCGATGTCCCGAAGTCCCATGATCGTTCGCACGATGCCGGCATTGCGCCGCGCGCTTGATGGGCTGCGCGCCAGAAAGGGAACGGTGGGACTTGTCCCCACCATGGGGGCGCTGCATGACGGCCATGTGTCGCTGGTGCGGCTGGCGAAACGGCGCGCGGCAAAGGTCGTCGTCTCGATTTTCGTCAACCCCACGCAGTTTGCCCCGACCGAGGATTTCGGCTCCTACCCGCGGACCTGGAAGGCGGACGTGGCCAGGCTCGCGGCCGAGGGCGTCGACCTGATCTGGAATCCCGACGTCAAGACGATGTACCCGGCCGGCTTTGCCACCAAAATCCTGACCGAGGGCCCCGCGACGGCCGGGCTCGAGGACCGGTTCCGGCCGCATTTCTTCGGCGGCGTCGCGACCGTGGTCGGCAAACTGTTCACGCAATGCCGGCCGGACATCGCGTTGTTCGGCGAAAAGGATTTTCAGCAGCTTCGCGTGATCGCGCAAATGGCGCGCGATCTCGATCTCGGCGTGCGGGTGATCGGCGCGCCGACCGTGCGCGAACGCGACGGCCTCGCGATGTCCTCGCGCAACGTCTACCTGTCGCCGGAGCAGCGCCGCGCTGCGCCTGCGCTGTACCGCGCCATGAAGGAAACCGCCAAGCGGCTGCGCGGCGGCGGCGATCTTGCGGCTGCCATGGCCGGAGGCGCCGGACTGATCACCGCGGCCGGTTTTGCACTGGATTATTTCGAGGCGCGTCACGCCCAGACACTGGCGCCGATCGAATCGGTCAAGGATGGACCGATCCGCCTGCTGGTCGCCGCCAAAATCGGCAACACACGGCTGATCGACAATATCGGGGTTTAGAGCAATCCGAGATCGCGCAATTCGCGGCGCAGCGGCTCGGGCATCGCCGCGATGCTGGCGGCGGACTTGCCGAGATCCGGTGGTGCTGCGTCTTCCCTGAAATAGCGCCAGCCCTGAAACGCCCGCATCGGCCGCGGCGATACCGCAATCACTTTTGGCTGCATGACCAGGCGGCATCGCCCGATGCCGTCGCGATCGCGGAATGGCTCGATCGCAATGATTTTTTCCCGCGCGGCGATCTCGCCGCGGATCACCCAATACAGTGAACCGCCGGCGAGGATCTCTTCGTCGCGTTTTGGGGTCATCCGGGTGATGTGAATATGATGACGCGGCAGGCCTTTCTGCTTCGCCGTCTTCATGCGCTCGGCGACCCAGCCCTTGAGTTCCTTCACGGAGTCGCAGCCGACGGCAAGCTTGATGAGATGTAGCGGCATGATTTTCAGGTTAGCTTTCGGCGCTCGGCGTTTGGAAGGGTCAGTCGTCAGTCGCGGCGGGAGCCGGCGCCCCGGGAGCTGGCGACAGCTGGACCGGCGCAGCCGGGCGTGATTTCGGCGCCGTCTGCTTTTTGGCGGCGGTCGGTGCCGGGGCCGGCCGCGGCGCCGGTGTCTGCGCATTCGCCGCCGCCGGCGGTGGACGCGGCGCAGCAGGCGCTGCGGCAATTGGCGGTTCGGGAGTCATGATATTGACCGGCGGCGTCGAAGCTGCGCTTGGGAACTCGGCATTGGTCGGCTTGCCGGTCGGAAACGATGGCGGGAGCACCGCGACGGCGCCCGCGGCCGGTGTTGCCGGCGCATTCCACGACGGCGAATAGCGCAAGATCAGCCCTCATAGATCCGCTCGTCCATATTGGCTGCGATCTGGTTGTGATCCGTCAGCGACCGGTAGGTGGCGCATTGAGCCGGCTGGCAACGGTCCCGGGCGGACAGCACGTAAGCCATCAGGCCGTAGCGATCGCGCTCGACGGATCGCCGCAATGTCGCAAGCTCCGGCGTCATGTTCTTGTTGGCGCTGGCGACGTCGCCGAATGAGGTCAGTTGGGTGATCCGCGCCGCGGCATACGACACCGCCGCAGCCGCAGCGTCGGCGGAGCCGAACAAAAGCTTTTCGCAAGCGGCGAGCACAGTCTCACCCGCCAGATCGTCAATGCACGACAAGGCGGGGGGCGCAGCCGTCATGGACTGGGAGGGCTGGGTGCCGCGCGCCGTGCTTGCGCCATCGGACCCGAAACCGCGAATGGTTGCCGCGACGGCAACGCCGATCGCCAGCAGCGTAATCACCGTCAACGCGCCGTTGGCGACCGATCTCTCGGCCCGCAGCAGCGTGATCAGCAGGATAAGCGCAAAGAAGGCCGCCGCGGCCAGGGTCAGCCACATCGGGAACGTTGACGAACGCCAGATTTCATCGAGCGATGGTGGCCAGGCCCAATTCATGCGCGATGTCCCCAATTCTGGAGCAACAAGTCTGGAGCAGTGACTGGATCGGCGGCCGGATCGGCGCAGCAGCGAGCGCGTCCAGCCGAATTCGCTCCGTACTAAGCAGACGCAGATTGCGTCAACTTGACGGCGATCCTCGCTCCAATTTTATTTGGTTGAGCGTTCGACGAGTTGCCGGCGCTCGCGCCGGAATGGCCGCTCAGCCGACGTCGAGCTGGCTTTCCTTGGCCACCCGCTCAAACGCTTCGGTCGAGCTCTTGATCCGGTACTGACAGTCGTCACCATCGGTCGGAAGCAGCCGGATCACCTCATAGGTGCCGCTGGCGGCCGGACGCGCGACATTGCTGGCAGTAAAATAGACGGTCTCACCCACGACAAACTTGTGCTTCAACGCCTTCTCCATCACACGGAAATGCCGGCCAGGCTCACGGTCCCGGTAGCTGCGGCCGACTGAAAATCCCCAGAGCCCGGTATAGCACGCAACCGGTCGATTTGGCCAGTCACATCAGGACATGGCAAATGCGCAAATCTTGCAGGTTTTTCAGCGAGATAAGCGTCTTTTCAGGGCGTTTTCAATAAAATCCGGCCTGGCATGCAAGCCGCAGCATGCCCAACCGGAAACGACCGTCGGCCGAAAACCGGAGCGACATTCATTCCGCCTCGAATTTCCCGATCACCAGCGCAAACCCGGCGCGGGTCTATTGCTGAAATGCCGGCAGCGCCTGTATGCCAAGGTCACCGCCGCGTCAGGAGAGAAAGGACATCCATGAGCGCCGACCAGTGCAGCTATGAATATTGGCTTGGCCCCAGGGAGGTGAAATACAGCAGTTCAGGCGTCGAACGCTCCGTCAGACCGAGCGCCACGATCCGCCGCGCGCGCGCCGTCCTTGATATCATCGGCGTTACCAAGGTTGCCGACGTCACCGACCTCGACCGGGTCGGCATTCCGAATTTCATGACGGTGCGGCCGCACGACCTCGGGCCGGGCATCTCCTACTATAACGGCAAGGGAACGACGCGCGCCGATGCCTATGCGGGCGCTCTGATGGAGGCGATCGAACGTCATGCCGGCGAGCGGTATGACGGTCCAGTCATCGCCTCATCCCACTACAATCTGCGAAGCGAGCACGCCTGTATCGACCCTCTCGAGATTCACGTCCCGATGGTTCGCAAATACAGCGAACGTCTGATGCTGGAGTGGGTCCTGGGATTCGATCTGATGACGCGGCGGCCGACCTTTGCGCCGCTGAACTGCGTGGTGGCGCCCTACTCGGATCCCGGCCTGTCGCTGTTCTACACCAGCACCAACGGCCTGGCGTCCGGCAATACCCGGGTCGATGCCGTTTGCCACGCATTGTGCGAGGTGATCGAGCGCGATGCGACCGCGCTGGCACTGGCAAGGGCAGAGGTCCGACCCGCGGTTGCGGCGATCCTGGCGGAGTTGGGATTCGGTGATGGAGGGCCGCCGGAGCGCGGAGAGGTGCCGCTGATCTCGCTGCAAGGATTGCCCCGTCGCGCAGCGGCGCTGGTCCGCAAGCTGCAGCGAGCCGGGCTCAAGGTGCAACTTCAAAATCTGACCTCGGCGATCGGCATCCCCACCATCGGCTGCACCATAACCGAACCGCAAGGGCTGCCCACGGTGGTGAATACTTACGCCGGATGCGGTACTCATCCCGATGCGCGCATCGCCCTCACCCGCGCGTTGACCGAGGCCGCACAATCCCGCCTGACCTGCATACAGGGCGGCAGGGAGGATCTGCCGGACTTCGTTCCCCCCAAGGGAGCGCCGCCGGTAGAGACGCGGCACGGTGCAGGCCCACCCATCAGCTTCGACGATCTCCCGTCTTATCAGCATCCATCCGTCAACGAGGACGTCGAATTCATCATCGAGCGGATGCGGCAAGCGGGCTTTGACCAGATCGTTGTCGTTGATATCACGCGAGCGGACGTGGGAATCCCGGTTGTGCGCGTCATTGTCCCGAAAACCGAGATCTGGACGCTTTATTTTGCGCATGGCAGTAGAGCAAGTATCGGACCTCGGGCGTTGCAGGAAATCAGGTGAACGCAGGTGGAAATCTCATCCTCGACTGCCGAGGCGAGGCGCCGATGAAGACGATTGTTTTCTTTGGACCGTCGATTGCCGGAGAGGAGGTGCGCAGCCTTGCAGCCGTCACGCACGCCCCTCCGATCAAGCGCGGCGACCTCGCCGCCGTCGAGGATTACGACGTCTTCGTCATACTCGACGGAGAATTCGGGCAGAACATGTCGGTGTCGCCCAAGGAAATCCTGGCCGTACTTGAGAGAGGAAAAACCGTGATCGGCGCCGCCAGCATGGGAGCGCTGCGTGCATCCGAACTCGACCGATCCGGAATGATCGGTGTCGGGTGGGTCTACGATTACTTCCGACGCTGCGCTGTGCGGCGTGACGCGGATGTCGCGCTCGTCTACTCTCCGTTCGACTTCAAGCCGATGACAGTACCGATGGTGGATATCGAATATTGGATGGAACAGGCTTCCGCAGCGGGCCTGATCCGTAACAGGGAAAGAGCCGTTCTGCTGAAGGCTGCCCGGAGTATCTTCTTTGCCGATCGAGCCCTGGACAGGCTGATGGACGCGCTACGCCGCGCCGTCGGCGCCGACACGCTCAATTCTCTGCTGGCATGTTCCGGCGGAACAATACCAAATGTGAAGGCGGTTGATGCGGCCGAAGCGGTTCGCCTCAGCGCTTCGCTCACGGAAGCGTCGCAAGCCCGGCCAATTGGTAAAAGGCATTTGAACCGCATGCTCAAGGCAGGATAGCAATTGGACACCGAAGCCAGACCCACGCCGAGCCGGCAACTGACGGAACTGCTGAGCAGGGCCCTGCTCGACAAGGAGTTGCGTGAACGAATCTTCGCCAATCCCGAGGCGATCGCGCGGGAGTTCGATCTTGCTCCCGCGGAGGCCCAGGCAATCAAGCATCTCGATCGCCGGAAGTTCGAGGCGACAGTTGCCCGGCTGCGATGGGGCTGAGCGCTGCTTCCCGCAGTCCCGCTAAAGCCGGGTGAACTTCAGTCGGCCGGACTGAACTTAGGAGGCCGGACAGACCATGGTCAAATTCAGATGCGTGGGTACCTTGTTTCCCGGCTCATAGTCCCACACCAGCAGGATGTCATGCAGAGTGGGGTCCGGATCACCTTTCCCTTTCTGCGTTACATTGACCGACATGCAAATTGGCGGGTCCGAATTAAAGCACTTACGAACGCAAGCGTCCAAACGGGCGCACTTTGTCAGGGGGACGGCAGGATCGTCGTCGGAGACCGGCTCCGTATTGGGTTGCTCGTTCAACTGGACACGGGCACGACCCACATTCTGCAGCCAGAATTTGGGGCCTTTTTGATTTATCTCCGTGGCCGCCAGGATCGGCTGATACTGGCCGAATTCCATCGTCTCGATATCTATGTCCTGGGAGTTTTTAAGTGTTTGCACGCTCTGTTTCATGCTGTCCAAAGGATAGTAATGACTATCCATAGCCTGTTTGAAGCTGTTAGTTTCGTATACCCTTCCGCCCATCATCATCATCTGCAACATGATCAGATTCCCCCCTTTAAAAAAACAACAATACCCAATCCGGCGGCAAAGCTAGCACCCGGGACTGCGTGACGTCCAGAGACAACCTGCAACCTTAAGGCGGCTTGTCGTGGAAGTCCCGGTGCGCCACAATCGATAATCACTCCTGCGCGCAGTCGCCCGCGGGGTGTTTCGTTCGACACATTTGTGCCGATGAGAGCGCAGAAATGCATTGTTTCACCTGCCAATCGACGATGGGCGCCGGCGACCTTTGGTGCGCCCATTGCGGCGCCAGCGCGGTCGGCAATTCGCGGAGCCCCGCGACTGAGGATCCCGACAGCCAACGAAAGTTCGTAACGATCCTTCGCGCGGACGTGGTCCAATCGACGGACCTCATTGCCGAACTCGAACCCGAGGACGCCCTGCTGCGTCTGGAGCCTGCGCTGGCGGCTATGCGAGCCGCGGTGCGTCAGTTCGGCGGCATCGTCAGCAAGGAAATGGGTGACGGCCTGTCGGCGGTCTTCGGAGCTCCTGTCGCTGATGACAATCATGCGCCAATGGCCTGCCACGCAGCCATCGAGCTGGTTCGACGTGTCATGGGCTTGGGCGATCCGGGGTTGCAGGTGCGGGTAGGACTCCATTCGGGGTTCGTCGTCGCTTACGTAGTCGCCAGTGAATTCTCCAAAGTCTACGAGATCGGCGGCGCGGCGCAGCATCTGGCTGCCCGACTGGAGACGGCGGCGGAGCCTGGTCAAATCTACGCGTCCGAGGCCTGCCAAAAACTGTCCGAGGGACCCGTTCGATTCGAGTATCTGGGCCGCAAGCCGCTCAGGGGTTTTGCCGACCCCGTGCCGATCTATCGCGTGACCGGCGCGAGCGACCTGTCAAGCTGGCAACTGCGCAAAACGCGCAACGTTTCACGATTCGTCAATCGCTTCCACGAGACGGCGCTGCTCCGACGCGCCGCCGAGAGGACAGGCGCCGGCGGGCGAACGGTCTGCCTGACCGGCGATCCCGGCATCGGGAAATCACGGTTGGTGCATGAGTTCCTCCAGGAGCTTGAGAGTGAAGGCTGGCGCCTGATCGAGGCGGAGTGCAGCCCGAATTTGCAGGGCGCACCGTTTGCCGCGCTCAAGGGTTTGCTGCGCTCGATTCTCGGCACAGCGACGGCGGACGATCGGGCAGGCATTGTGCCGGACCCCCGGGCCGACTTGCCCCGGATCCTGCGATCAGCGCTCGATGCGGCGCTGGATCTGCCGATATCGGATGAGCAATGGGACAAGTTGGAGCCTCAGTCGCGCGGCCGCGCTATTTGCGATGCAAGCTGCGCGCTCGTAGAAAATCTGGCGCAGCAGCAGCGCACGGTGCTGCTGATTGAAGATCTGCAATGGGTCGATCGCGCAAGCGATGTCGTCATGGCTGCCCTTGCCTCGCTGCAAACCCGTAATCTGCTGATACTCATCACCAGCAGGCCAAACGGAATCCCGGACTGGGCCGCACGAAGCAACGCCGAAAATCTGGCATTGCGGCCTCTCGATGAGGGTTCGGGCCGGGCCATGCTGGACGCCATTTTGGGGCCCTCCTCCACGACGTTCGATCTGAAGAGTCGAATCATTCGCCACACCGCCAACGTTCCGCTCTTTGTCGAGGAGGTATGCCGCGGTTTCAAGGAGACCGGCATTCTCCAGGGGCAGTGGGGTAATCTCGCTCTTGCTCAACCCGTCGAAGAATTAGGTATCCCCACCAGTATTCAAGGCGTGATCGCGGTACGTTTGGACCGCCTGCCGAGGGCGGAACGCGCCTTGATGCAGATCGCCGCTGCGCTCGGCCGGCGCTCGACGGTGGTCACCTTGCGCGAGGTGGCGGCGTTACCTGAAGCGGTGCTCCAACGCGCTTTGGCCGCGCTCGACCGAGCCGAATTGCTTGTCAGGGCCGACGGTGTCTCGGGGGACACGTTCGAATTTCCGCATGACATGGTTCGTCAGGTTACCTACGACTCGATGGTGGAGCGGGCACGCGAAAAGGTGCATACACGCATCCTTTCCGCGTTGGAGAGCGACGAAAATTGGCGCGAAGATGCCGACAAGCTCTGCTACCACGCGACGCGCGCAAAGGACTGGGCCAAAGCGCTCGCCTACGGCAGAAACGTGGCGCGAAAGTGCGTCGCGCGGTCGGCGTTTGCCGATGCGACCTCCCACTTCGAGATCGCCATGGATGCCCTCGACCGGACTCCGATTTCCCGTGAGCGCGAGACCGAAGCCATCGACCTGCGGATCGAGGCGCGCATGGCGTTCATGGGATCCGGCAGGGTCGCCGAATGGCTGGACCTCGGACAGGAAGCTGAGCGGCGCGCCAACGCGATTGACGACATCGGGCGCAAAGTCGCCGCGATGACGGTCCGATCGGCGGCGCAAAACTTCTACGACACGCCAATCGAGGCAGTTGCCACCGGTGAGCAGGTCGTTGGTCTGGCCGAGGGGTGGGGCAATCTCGGTTGGCTCAACTTTGCCGAATATGGTCTCGGACAGGCCTATTTCATCGCCGGTCGTTATCGTGAAGCGGAGCAGACGCTTGGGCGAGCCTGCGCGCGATTGATGGGACCGGAAGCCACTGCCCCGATCGGCACCACCGTCCAATACCTGTTACTCGTGTGCTGTATGATGAAGAGCCTCACCCACACGACGCTGGGGGAGATCGATACAGCCGACCAGTTTCAGCGGCGAGCCCAGGAGATTGCCGACGAGAGCAAGCGGCCATTTGATCGCGTCGCGGCGGCCTATAGCGGTGGCAACCTGATGCTCGGTCGAGGCGATCCGGCAGCCGCGGCCATCATTCTCGAGGAGGCTTTCGCGCTGGCGCAAGAGCATGGGGTACGGCTGTTCGTCCCGGTCACCGCATGCCAGCTTGGAATGGCATATCTGGAACAGGAACGTGTCGACGCGGCACGAAATATCCTTGCCAGGGCACGGGAGGCGGCGGCCGCCGTTGGCTATAAATCAAACGAGTTGCGCGCCTCCATCTATCTCGCGCTCGCTCTCAGTCGGTCCGGGGATGTGCAGGCGGCATTGAATATCCTGCGAGACGCGCGAAATATTGCCCGGCAGCAGGGGTTTGCCGGGCTCGAAGCCGAGGCATTGCTGTGTGAGGCGATGGTCACGCCAGCCAAAAATGAGAGCGGCAAGGCTACGATTATTCGTTGTTTGCAGGCCAGCATCGCCATCGCAGCCCGGAACGAGGCCAAGCCGCTGCTCCTCAAAGCAGAGACGCTTCTAGGCAGGATGCTCGCCAACGCAGAAGATCCTGACTCTCTTCAGGATGGAGTTCGCCGCACCTGAGCGCGCAGTCGACACTCAGTCCACTTCGAACTTCTCGATCACCAGGGTTTCCGCGAGCCCGGCGCGGGTCCATTGCTGAAATGCCGGCAGCGCCATCATTGCATCCATATAGTCGCGCGCGTCGGGGGTCACTTCGATCGCATAGGTCCGGAAGCGATGAACCACCGGCGCATACATGGCGTCGGCGCCGCTGAAGGCGCCGAACAGATACGGCCCGCGTTTTCCGTAACGCTCGCGGCATTCGGCCCAGCTCTGCTGGATGCGCGCGATATCGGCGCGGGCGTCGGCCGAAAGCGCCTTGGCGCCGACCGGCCGATGCAGGTTCATGCCGCATTCGTCGCGCAGCGCCGCGAAGCCCGAATGCATTTCCGCCGAAACCGACCGGGCGTGCGCGCGGGAGGCAGCGATCCTCCGGCCACAGCCGCGCCTCCGGAAATCGCTCCGCGGCGTATTCGATGATGGCCAGCGAATCCCAGATCGTGACGTCGCCATCGACCAGCACCGGCACCTTGCCCGACCGCGTGAATTCCAGAATACGCTGCTTGTCGGCATCGCCGGTGTAGAGCGGGATCGAGACTTCATCGAAGGCGATATTCGCAACTTTCAATGCGAGCCAAGGCCGCATCGACCACGACGAATAATTCTTGTTGCCGATCACCAGCGTCAAAGCCATGGCGAAAATCCTCTTTTAGCGAACCCTATCCTGCCACGCCGCATCGGACGCGATCAACCCAGGCCTCGCGCCGTTGCCGCAGCGAGCCATGCGTGGCAGCATCGCAGACCACACAGGGGATGCGCCATGGCCGACCTATTGGGTCGATATTTTCGCGGTCGGCTTCTTCGTTCTCGAATGGACGGTATATGCGGTGACGCTCGAGCACACCGCGTATGGACGCGACAGTCTTTCGGCCCGCATGAACGTCTATCGCGAAGTCTGGGTCCGGCGCATGCTCGACCGCGACGCCCGCATGGTCGACATGCAGATCATGGCGTCGCTGCAGAACGGCACCGCGTTCTTTGCATCCACCAGCCTGCTCGCGGTCGGCGGCGGGCTGGCATTGCTGCGCGCGACCAACGAGGCGCTGGCCGTTCTCGGCGCCCTGCCGATCAATCTCACCCCCTCACCGGCGCTGTGGGAAATCAAATGCGTCGGGTTGATCCTGATCTTCGTGTACGCCTTCTTCAAATTCGCCTGGTCATACCGGCTGTTCAATTATGTCGCAATTCTGCTCGGCGGGATGCCTCCGGCGACGGAGCGCGATACGCCGGAAGCGGAGGCGCATGTGATGCGCACCACGAAATTGTTCGAAGCCGCCGGTCGGCATTTCAACCGCGGCCAGCGCGCTTTCTTCTTCGCGCTCGGCTATCTCGGCTGGTTCGTCAGCCCGTGGGTTTTGCTGGTGACGACCGCGATGGTGGTGATCGTAACGTGGCGGCGGCAGTTCGCGTCCAACGCATGGCGGGCAATGTGGAACTCGCGTTCATAGCTCGTCGCTTGATCCTGATTACCGCAGCCAGCGCTCCAGTCGCGAGCGGATTGAAAATGGCACCGACCGCAGCAATGAGCGCAACCGCGCAGCCCTGCCGCGGCCGAAACACGCTTCCAATGAAAGGCCGGTTTCACGTGCGACGTCGAGCCACACGCGTGGAGCGGCACTCGGCAACAAATCTTCCAGCCAGGCCGCCGTCGTAGCCGCGTGCGAACTATCTTGCGCGACAGCCTCGCCGATCGCTTGCGTATAGAGCTGCAGATAAGCGGCGGCATAATCGTCGGCAGAAGCCTCAACCCTGAGGCATCTGCATACCTCGGCAGCATCGGCAGCATCATAGGCCGCGATCGCGGCATCCAGTGCGGCGGCGGTGACCGGCGCAGTCAGCAGGCCAGCGCCGAAATTGAGCCGGCGCCAGGCTTTGAGGTTTTCGGTGCGAAGCATGCCGGCGAAGCCCCGCCCATCGGCGACCACCACCGCGCAGCCCACCGCTGCGGCTTCGAGCGCCATGCGCGCGGTTGCGAAGACAATATCGTAACGCGGCAATATCTTCTCGAGCTGATCCGACATCTCTGCCGTTGCGGGGCCGAGTTCATCCAGTGTCAGGCCGGCTTTCGCGCAAGCCGCGCGCACCAGATTTTGCTGCTCAAATGTCTTCGTCAGCATCAGCGCCGCCTTCGGCCTGGGCGGCAAAGGCGGACGCGCCTTGAAGCGTCCCAGATCCACGGCATTCAGGATTACCGAGAGGCGGTCCTCGGGTATGTCGCGCTTGACGCAGAGCGCGCGGCAAAAATCATCGACGGCAACGTATCTTCTGATTTGAGGATGGAGCCGCGGCGCCTCGACCTCGATCGTCGCGCTATGGCATGTGAACACCGCCGGCACATCGGGGAAGGCAACCAGTGCCATCAGGGCGGGCGTGATGTGTTGCAAATGCATCACATCGGGACGCTGCGGAAGCATAGCCAGGCGGTCGACGACAATATGGCCGCGTGCTTGCATCCGTTCCGCCTGCGGACCGAGGGTCGGCGCGAAGATCATTGGCGCGTGGCCCGCCCGGCGCAGAGCGTCGGCGAGCAATTCGGCCACTGTCTCTGAACCCGTAAAGTTCGCGACAAAAAGATTGGTAATTAATACGCGCAAATTGTAACCCGATGCGTCCGATCGCGACTAAACTCTCAATACGTATCACAGAAGCCTTCGCATGAAATCTGCATCGCCTGTTCTCATCGTCGCCCACCCCGGACATGAACTGCGGCTATTTGCAGTGGATGGAGAGGGAGCGACCGCTCGTTTTCATCCTGAGCGATGGTTCCGGCGGCGCGCAAAGCTCGCGCCTCGACTATTCCGTCTCTGCCATTCGCGCCGCCGGGGCGACGTTGATCGAAGGCTCCGGCCAAAGATCGGACCGTGAATGGTACGCGGCAATTCTTGCCGGCGACATCTCCGCCTTCACGCAAGCCGCGGACGCGATCACCGCAGCTGCGCTGACAATGCACGCGCCGCTCGTCGTCTCCGATGCGGCCGATGGCTACAATCCGCTGCATGACCTTTGTCAGGCTCTCGCCAGCGCGGTGGTCGCAAGGATTGCGCGCCATTCGAAGGCACCGAAGTTTCTGGTGTCGCCGGCGACAGCCAGCGCAATGGGAACCAGATCCATCGCGTGGAAGCTTGAGGATGAAGCGGCGCTGCGAAAGCATCAAGCCATATTGGCCAATGCTGCTCTCGCTGAGGAGGTCACGCGATTGCTGGCTGAAGCGCCGGACGCGCTGTACACCGAGCAGCTTCTGGTTCCGACATTCGACTGGCCGGAAACCTCGACACCGGAATGGGAAGCGTTCGGCCGCAAGCGAGTGAATGAGGGCCGGTTCGCTGCTCCAATCACCTACCGCGACCACGTGCTCCCGATCGCGAAAGCATTGCTTGGTCGCGACGATTGTCGGTCTTAGCTGCCCTCAGTTCTGCCCACAGTAACCGCGTTCGTGGCGCGTCCCGCTAAAGGCCAAGACCGGAACGGACTTTCCTAACGAACGACGGCAGATTGGGGAACAGATCATCCAGCACGTTGGGGTCGCCGTTCTCTTCACGAAATCGCTGCTCCCATTCTTCCGTAACCGCATCGCGCTGGATAACAAGGTCCACCCTCCGTTGATCGACGACCGGATTTTCAATGCCCACGAGATTGGCCACGCGGTCCACATAGCTCGATCGATCCTCCAGGAAGCGCTCGTAGACGATCCGAAGCGGCTCGATACCGGTTCGGGCGAAGAAGGCCTCCCATTGGGCGCGCTCCCGCACGATTGCCATCAACTGGGAGCGGATGAGGTCAGCATCGTAGACGGCGGGCCGCTTTGCCGGCTGCGTAGACCGATATTGCTCAGTCTGCAGCGCACGAGCCCAGGATATCGCCTGGCCGAGCAGGTCGTCCCTGCTGAGGTAGACGAAGTGGAGATTCGGCAGCAGGTCCATCCAGCGCAATCGCCGGCTGAAAGCGGCAAACTGGCTCGCGAAAAGCTTTACCGCGTAAACTCCATTTGGTGTCGCGCCCAACCGCAGAATGGCTTCAATCTGCAATTCTGGAGCGTCGGGAAAGTCCGGCAGTCCGAGCGCGCGTCGGCCCGGCCCATTAAAGTATTCAAGCGGGTAGCCAAGTTGATCCGTGCTCGACAAATACCTGGCAGAGCAAATTGCTGCCAGACCGGGGCTGAGTACAGATTGCATAGCCTCGCTGCCGCACCATCAACACTCCTTGAGGATGGCTCAGTTTGCCGCACACCTGCACGCCAGCTCGAGCAGCAATTAGCCAGCGGCATGAGCGAAACGACATGCGGGACGACCACCCCGCATATCGCGGAGTTTATCATCGGGCGCGCATTCGCGCGACACATTGGCTCATGCGGGCTACGTTCAACGCAAACCGGCAGCTCGGTCTCGGGGTCGAAGAAATGCAGGCGGCCGAGCTGGGCCGAGAGGCGGACCTGATCGCCCCTCGCGATCGGGGTCTCCGCGGCCACGCGGGCAACGGTGACGCTATGGCTGCCGACCCTGGTTTCGAGCAGGATCTCGGAGCCGAGTTGTTCGACCACCTCGACGCGGGCATCGAAGCTGGTGCCCGGCGCGCCATCGCCGAGCACGAGATGTTCCGGCCGCACGCCCAAGATCACGCGCGCGGCCGTTGTAGGCCGCGAGCGCGGGCGCATCGGCCGCGCTCACCGTCAAGTCGGAGGCCTTCGGCCTCGACCGCCATAGACCGGCTTCGCTGTGCACCGTGACGTCGATGAAATTCATGGCCGGCGCGCCGATGAAACCCGCCACGAACTTGTTGGCGGGCTTGCCGTAGACCTGAAGCGGCGTGCCGATCTGCTGAATGCTCCCCTCGCGCATGATCACGACCCGGTCGCCCAGCGTCATGGCCTCGACCTGGTCGTGCGTCACGAACACCGACGTGGTCGGAAGCAGGGCATGCAGGCGCTTGATCTCGATGCGCATCTGGGCGCGCAGCTTGGCGTCGAGGTTCGACAACGGCTCGTCGAACAAAAACACTTGCGGATTGCGCACGATGCATCGGCCGAGCGCGACGCGCTGCTGCTGACCGCCCGACAGCTGCTTCGGCTTGCGCTCCAGCATGCCGTGCAGGCCTAGCATGCCCGCCGCGCGATCGATCGCCGCCTTGATCTCGGCTTCCGGGGTTTTCTTGTTGCGCAGGCCGAAGGCGAGATTGTCGTAGACGCTCATGTGCTGGTAGAGCGCGTAGTTCTGGAACACCATGGCGATGTCGCGGTCGCGCGGCGGCAAATGGTTGACGATCCGATCGCCGATGCGGATATCGCCGCTGGTGATGTCCTCGAGGCCCGCAATCATGCGCAGCGTCGTCGACTTGCCGCAGCCGGACGGGCCGACCAGCGCCACGAACTCCTTGTCGGCAATCTCCAGATCGACGTCTTTTACGGCGTGGAATAGCGAGCCATAATGCTTGTTGAGCTTGCTGAGTGTGATCGCTGCCATTTACCCGCCGTCTGCCTGAACCGGATGCTGTCCAAAAACAACCCCGCCGCGACTGGCGCGGCGGGGGTTTCGCGTTCGACTATTGCGCGGCCTTGCTCACGATCGGCGCGCCTTCGGCGAGCACCTTGGCGATGTCCTCGCGCTTGCCGGTGACCGCCTTGGTGACGGTGTCGTTGAACGCCTTGTGCACGGCGGGCCATTGCGGGAAGTAATAGGCGCCGCGCACCTTGTCGGGGGAATCCAGCACCAATTCCTTCAACAGCTTCATGAACGGATCGGCCTCCGCGATCTTCGGCCAGAACGGTGGTGTTGGGCGGCGGCGCGCCGGTCGCCTTGAACAGTTTGGTCTGGCCTTCCTCGTCAAGCATCATGGCTTCCAGCATCTGCTTGGCGAGCTTCTTGCGCTCCGGCGGGATCGATTTCGGGATCGCCCAGCCCCAGATATCGTCCCAGGCGAAAGGTCTGGTCCGGTTGGGACCGAGCGGGAAACGCGCGGCGGCGACCCTGCCCGCGACCTTGGATTTGGCGGGATCGTTGAAGGTGCCCCACCACAGCGAGTCGGCGACGGTGAATGCGGCGTCACCGGCCATGAAGATGGCATTGGCTTCGTTGCGGTCGTAGGCCGGCATGCCGCGCGGCGCGATCTTGTGGGTGTTGATCGCGTCCCACCAGTATTCGACGGTCTGCTGCATGCACGGCTCGGTCATGCCCGACTTCCATCCGGCTGCGGCGAGCTTCTTGTTGTCACGCTCATAGGCCGGCATCAGCACGTCGCAGTCGTTGCCCCACATCGACCAGAACCAGCTGAACCAGCTGTGGTTCATCGCCATGCCGCCGACATAGCCGAACTTGACCTTGTTGTCGGCCTGCAGCTTCTTGCTGAAGGTAACGAGTTGTTCCAGCGTCTTCGGCACTTCTTCCGGCTTGACCAGGTCGGAGCGGTAGAAGAACACGCTGAAAGTCTGGCCCATCGGCACCACGGTGTTCTGGCCTTGCGCGTTGGCGAACACCACCGGCGCCATGCCCCACTTCTCGGCATATTTATTGGCGTCGACGTCGTCGGTCGGCTCCAGCAGATGCGCCCAGGTCTGTCCCCAGTCGTCGTTGTGCCAGATCACGTCGTACTGATCCGAGTTCGACGTCAGCGACGCCGTCATCTTCTCGACGTAGACGCCGTAGGAATTCGGCACCTTGACGATCTTGACGCCGTTCTTGGCGCCCCAGGTCTCGAACATCGCGACCGATGCGTCCTGCAGCGGGCTCGGCTGGTAGCCGATCCGAAGTTCGGTCACCTGTGCGGCGGCGGTGCCTGTCACCGCCACCAGGGCTGCGGCCGCGGCCATGGCCCATTTCGTTAGTCGTTGCATTGCTATTCCTCCCTCGTTTTTTGTCTTCGTTTAAATCCGCAAACCTCTGATCACATATTTCTGTCCGAACAGCGCCACCAAAAACGCCGGCAGCAGCGCCATCACCGCGGTCGCCGCCATCAGGTTCCAGCGCGTTCCCATCTCGGTGACGAACTGCGCCATCACCACCGTGATCATCGGCACGCGGTTGCCGGTCAGGATCAAGGCGAACAGGAACTCGTTCCAGGTGAACAGCCAGCACAGCACGGCAAGCGCCGAGATCGCCGGCAGCGCCGACGGCACGGCGACGCGGATGAAGGCGCCCCACCTGGTGCAGCCGTCGATCATGGCGGCGTACTCCATCGACGGATCGATGCCGTCGAAAAAGCCCTTCATCAGCCATGAGAAGAAGCAGATATGCACGGCCACATGCGGCAGCAGCAGCCCCGGATAGGTGTCGTAGATGCCCCAGCTTTGCGTGACGAAATACAGCGGCAGCACCCAGGAGATATAGGGCACGCAGCGGAACACATAGATCGTTCCGAACCAGATCCGCGATGCCGGCCCGGTGAAGCGCGACAGCATGTAGCCGCTCGATACCGTCACCAGCAGCGAGAACACGGTGGCGAGCGTTGCGATCAGCGCGCTGTTGGTGAAGGCTTGCACGAGACGCTCCTCGCGCAGCACCTCGGCGAAGTTGCCGAGCGTGAACTCGGTGCCGCGATGGACATAATAGACGCCGGACTCCGGCCGCACCGACGTCAGCATCAGCCACAGCACCGGAAAGGCGAACGCAAAGCAGATTCCAGACAGCGCCAGCGCAAACAGCGTTTTGCGGCTCCACGACGGCATTCCCGGAAGGAAATAGGGGCGGCTCACCATGGCCATCGGGTCATGCCTTTGCGATGCGGTCGACGAGGCGATAGAGCACCACGCCGATCACCAGGATGATCAGCGCGCCGATGATCGCCGCGGCCGAACCGCGGCCGAGATCGAGGTTCAGGAAGGCGTGGACGTAGGCATAGAGGCTGAACAATTCCGTGGTGCGGCCCGGCCCGCCGCCGGTCAGCGTCCATACAATATCGAAGGTGCGGAAGGCGTCGATGGCGCGGATCACGACGCACACCACGATCACCGGGCGCAGCATCGGCAAAGTGAGGAAGCGGAACACGCGCCAGGTCGTGGTGCCGTCGATCGCGGCGGCCTCGAACGGCTCCTTCGGCAGGCTCTGCAGCCCGGCGAGCAGCAGCAAGGTGAACCACGGCGTCCACAGCCAGATGTCGGTCAACAGAATGATGCCGAACGCGCTCCAGCGCTGCACCAGCCACGGCTGGCCTTCGAGGCCGATCGCTTCCAGCACCGCGTTGACGATGCCGAACTGGTCGTTGAATATCCAGCGTACCATGATCGCGGCGACCACCGGCGCCACCATCAGCGGCACCAGCAGGATGGTCTGCACCAGCTTTTGTCCCCTGAACGGACGGTTGAGCAGCAGCGCCAGCGCCAGCCCGGCAAGCAGCGCGCCGGCCACGCTCAGGATCATGAACAGGAAGGTGTTCGGCAGCACGACATAGAGGAACGCCGGATCGCCGATCACGGCATAATAGTGATCGAGACCGACCCAGGTTTTCTTCGGATTGTAGAGCGCCCAGTCGCGAAAACTGGCGTTGGCGCCCATCACGATCGGCACCACCTGGAACAGCAGCAGCAGCAGCGCAGCCGGTGCAACGAGAAGCAGCATGAAGCGCTGTTGCTCGCCGAACATGGGACGCCGCGATGCCGACAAGCCGGTTTCCC
>CAVPZO010000018.1:0-14156 GCA_963710045.1 uncultured Alphaproteobacteria bacterium
CGTATCGTTTCACATCGCCCTCCGGTGCCGGCCATTCTCCTGAATTACGTCCAGGATTGCGTAAAGTTGCAATAACGGGCTCGCGTGGACCTAACGCACGATATCCGAGTTGACGCTTCCGATGGCAAGCCAAACTCCCCGCCCCTGCATCGTCTGGTTTCGCGACGATCTGCGCCTGTCCGATCACCCTGCCCTGCATGCCGCCGCCAAGACCGGCGCGCCGGTGATTTGTCTCTACGTATTCGGCGAGCACAGCACGAACGCACGTCCGCTTGGCGGCGCGGCGCGCTGGTGGCTGGCGCAATCGCTGCGCGCCCTGCGGAAAAGCCTCGCGGCAACCGGCTCGCCGCTGGTGCTGCGCCGGGGATCGGCCGCGAAAGTCATCGCCGAACTGGCGCGGAGGGCCAACGCCAGTTCAGTGTTCTGGAACGAGATCGCGCAGGCGCCGCATCAGGCCGTGGCCGATCAGGTCGCCGCCGCGCTGAATGAGATCGGCGTCGCCGTGCAGAGCTTTCCCGGCGATCTGCTGGTGACGCCCACCGGCATCCGCAGCAAGGACGGCCGGGGTTTTCGGGTGTTCACGCCGTTCTGGAAACGGGTGCAGCGTTTGGGCGATCCGCCGAAGCCGCTGCCGGCGCCGAAGGCGCTAAGTCCTGTACCGGGCATTGCCGGCGACGCGCTGGAAAGCTGGCATCTCGAACCCACGGAACCGGACTGGGCCGGCGGATTGCGCGAGACGTGGACGCCGGGAGAGGCGTCCGCGCAGGCGCAGCTCAGGCAATTCCTCAGAACCGGCGTGGCCGGCTATTCCATCCAACGCGACCGCCCCGACCGCGAGGGGACCTCAAGCCTTTCGCCGCATTTGCGCTTTGGCGAGGTCAGCCCGCGGCAGGTCTGGCACGCGGCGCGTTTTGCCGCCGCCGAGCATCCGAAACTCGCCGGCGACATCGATAAATTTCTCAGCGAGCTGGGCTGGCGTGAATTCTGCCGGCACCTGCTGTTCGACGTTCCTGACCTCGCCGAACGCAACCTGCAGCCCGCGTTCGACGCCTTTCCGTGGAAAACCGATGCGAAAGCGCTGCGGGCCTGGCAGCGCGGCCGGACCGGCTATCCCATCGTCGACGCCGGCATGCGTGAACTCCGGCACAGCGGCGTGATGCACAACCGGGTGCGGATGGTGACGGCGTCCTTTCTCGTCAAACACCTCCTGATCGACTGGCGCGCCGGCGAAAAATGGTTCTGGGACACGCTGGTCGATGCCGATACCGGCAGCAATCCCGCCAACTGGCAATGGGTCGCAGGCTCCGGAGCCGATGCGGCGCCCTACTTCCGGGTGTTCAATCCGATCCTGCAGGGCGAGAAGTTCGATCCCGACGGCATCTACGTCCGGCGCTGGGTGCCGGAACTTGGGCGTTTGCCTTCCAGGCTGATCCACCAGCCTTGGACCGCAACGCCGCTCGAGCTTGCCGGCGCCGGCATCGCCCTCGGCAAGACCTACCCGGAGCCGATCGTCGGCCACAAGGCCGGACGCGAACGGGCGCTGACAGCCTATGCCAAAGTGCGTGCGGGATAGACTAACCACAGCATCTCTTTCAAGATTCTGCAAATCGGCTATCGTTGCGGCTTCGATAACCCCTGGGGGACGATATGGACGACGATAAATCAATGCTCGAAAAGGCGACGGACGCGGTGAGCAGCGCTGCCAGCGCGACCACGGACGCTGCCAAGTCGGTAGCCAAGAAGGTCAAAAAGGCTGCCAAGAAAGTTGCGAAGAAAGTGACGAAGAAGGCGAAGAAAGCCAGGAAGGCCGGCAAGAAATCATCGGCCAAGGCCAAGAAGGCCGTCAAGAAATCCGCGAAGAAAGCCGGCAAGAAGAAAAAGAAGGCGAAGAAGTCCAAGCGCTAACGCCCGGCGTCGCGCACAAAGCCTCCGGACGAACTCCGGAGGCTTTCTGTTTTTTGCGAGGTCAAACGCGCGCGCTCTTGTTCACCACAAATACCGCGGCCGCACAGGCGACCATACCGACCATCGCCACCGCGTCGAGCCGTTCGTCGAACAGCACATAGGCCATCACCGCGGTCACCGCGGGAACCAGATAGAACAGGCTCGCAACCGACGTGGCCGCGGAACGCCGCAGCAGCCAGTACAACAGCCCGATCGAGCCGAGCGACAGCACCACGGCGAGCCAGATCAGCGCCAGAATGAACTCGCCGGTCCAGTGCACCACGCCGTTCTCGAACAGCCACGCGCCGAGACTGAACAAGATCGCAACCGCGATGTATTGTACCAGATTGCCGGCGCGCCAGTCGATTTTCCCGCAATAGCGCCGCTGATACAGCGTGCCCAGGGTAATGCTGACCAGCGACACGCCGGAGGCGAACCATCCCCATCCCGCCTCGCCGCTCATCGGGCGATCGTGCAGGATCAGCACGACGCCGGCGAGCCCGATCAGCAGCCCGGCCCATTGCAGCGGCGTGACGCGTTCACCGAGCCAGCGGTTCGCCAGCGTCGAGGTCAGGATCGGCTGCAGTCCCGGGATCAGCGCGGAGAGCCCTGCGGGAATCGAATGCGCGATCGCAATCGCGGTACCGCCCAGATAAAAGCCATGCACCAGAATGCCGGCGACGACGCTGTGGCCGATGCCGACACGATCCGGCCATTGCGGACGCGCGACCACGACGATGACCGCCATCAGCGCCACCACCAGAACCATCCGGATCGCGAGATAGGTCAGCGGCTCGGCATGGTTCAGCACGTATTTGGTGCCGATAAAGCCCGTGCTCCACAGCACGACGAAGATCGCCGGCGCCGCGCGCGCGGCAAGCTTTTCAAAATCACGATTCATTTGCCGACCCGTGTGCCCGATCATATGCTATGCGGCAACGATGGATTGCGCGGAGCCGCTCACCGCGCAGCACATGACGCAACTGGAAATGAGGAATCGCCATGGACGTTCGCGCCGCCGTTGCCACCGCTGCCGCAAAACCGCTGGAGATCACTACCGTCCAGCTCGACGGGCCGCGCGAGGGCGAAGTGCTGGTCGAGATCAAGGCCACCGGCGTGTGCCATACCGATGAATTCACGCTTTCCGGCGCCGACCCTGAAGGGCTGTTTCCGGCGATCCTCGGCCATGAAGGCGCAGGGATCGTGGTCGACGTCGGGCCCGGCGTCGCCTCGGTGAAAAAAGGCGATCACGTCATCCCGCTGTACACGCCGGAATGCCGGCAATGCCCGTCGTGCCTGTCGCGCAAGACCAATCTCTGCACCGCGATCCGCGCCACCCAGGGTCAGGGCCTGATGCCCGACGGCACCTCGCGGTTCTCGCTGGGCGGCAAGCCGATCCATCATTACATGGGCACGTCGACCTTTGCGAATTACACCGTGCTGCCGGAAATCGCGGTGGCGAAGATCCGGCAGGACGCGCCGTTCGACAAGGTCTGCTATATCGGCTGCGGCGTCACCACCGGCATCGGCGCCGTCATCAATACCGCCAAAGTCGAGCAAGGCGCCAAGGCGATCGTGTTCGGGCTCGGCGGCATCGGGCTCAACGTGCTGCAGGGGCTTCGGCTTGCCGGCGCCGACATGATCATCGGCGTCGATATCAACGGCGACCGCAAGGCGTGGGGCGAACGTTTTGGCATGACGCATTTCGTCAACCCGAAGGATGTCGGCAAGGACCTCGTCCCTCACCTCGTCAACATGACCAAGGCAGGCGCGGACCAGATCGGCGGCGCCGACTACACGTTCGATTGCACCGGCAATGTCACGGTGATGCGGCAGGCGCTGGAGGCGTGTCATCGCGGCTGGGGCCAGTCGATCGTGATCGGCGTGGCACCTTCGGGCGCGGAGATCGCGACGCGGCCGTTCCAACTGGTGACCGGCCGGGTCTGGAAAGGCACCGCCTTCGGCGGCGCGCGCGGCCGTACCGACGTGCCGAAGATCGTGGACTGGTACATGCAGGGCAAGATCGAGATCGATCCGATGATCACCCATGTGATGCCGCTCGCCGAGATCAACAACGCGTTCGAGCTGATGAAGCGCGGCGAATCGATCCGCGGCGTGGTGACGTTCTAGGAATTTTTGAAGATGCGCCTGCAGTTCGAGACCGTCGATGTGTTCACGTCTGACCGGTTCAGCGGCAATCCGCTCGCGGTGGTGCTGAACGCTGAGGGTTTGTCTACCGAGCAGATGCAGAGCATTGCCGCGGAATTCAATCTGGCGGAAACAACCTTCGTGCTGCCGCCGAACGACAGCGCGCATACCGCGCAAGTGCGGATCTTCACGCCGCGCGGCGAAATGCCGTTTGCCGGCCATCCCAATGTCGGCACCGCCTTTGTGCTCGCGCGCGCCGGCGCCAGCTACGGCCGAACCGTCGACGGCGACCGCGTCATCTTCGAGGAAAAGGCCGGCCTGGTTCCGATCACGCTGTTGAAGGACGGCGCGACGGTCGTGGGCGCGAGACTCGCCTCGCCGCAGCCACTCACGGTCGGCGCGGAGATTGCGGTAGAACTGATCGCGTCGGCTTGCGGCATTTCGGTCGATGACGTCGAGACCCGGAATCACCGTCCCTGCATCGCCTCCTGCGGCGCAGCTTTTATCCTGGCCGAATTGAAGACCCATGCCGCGCTGGCCGCGGCAAGCCCGCGCGCCGATGTTTTTCATCAGGAAGTCGCAAAGCACCCGGCCACCAGCATTCTGCTTTACACACAAGTCGATGAGGAAAAGATCGACATCCGGGCTCGGATGTTCGCGCCTCAGCACGGCATCCCCGAGGATCCCGCGACCGGCAGCGCCAATGTCGCGCTGATCGGATTGCTGACAAAGCTGCGTCCGGAGACGGATTTGCAGCTTTCGAAGAGGATCGCGCAGGGCGTCGAGATGGGGCGGGCGAGTTTGCTGGAGGCGCAGGCTGAAAAACGCGGCGGCGTCGTCACCGCGACCTACATCGGCGGACGTTGCGTGCCGGTGATGCAAGGCTCGATCGATTTGGTTTGAGAACATCTCTTTCGTCGTCCCCGCGCAGGCGGGGACCCATACGCCGTGTCGTTGATGGTTGTGGACAGCGTTGATGGCCTTGTTGGACAGCATCGCAAAATCATAGCCGCCAGGGGTTATGGGTCCCCGCCTGCGCGGGGACGACGGAGACCGTGTTGCTGCGCATCACATCCTCCCTCCTCCAGGCAAGCGTCATCGCCGCCCGCAAATCCCTTCGCGTGAATGGTGGTTTCAGGGAACCTCCCTCAAAGCGAAAGAGGGAGGCGGAACGCCGAAAGGCGCACCTTGGTAACAGCCGCGGCTTGTTTCCCGGATCGCCGGGAAACAGAGGCACACGGCAACGCCTCTCGACGTTCCGTCGCGGCGATCTTTTAGCCTCGGTCCGCTCTTCCGGGAACTCGGCGCACAGCGATTTCGCGCCGCTGCCTGTCCCCGTCCAGCCACGCTAGTGGCAGAGCCCCGTAGTGGGCCCGGACGGAAACCCAAGGCCTCCCGAGTGCGTGGGGCACGACCCCCACGCCCGCAGGCGCCGCTCCCACCCCCACGTTCCAAAGCGTCCCAGGGTACGCTCCCTCAGTTAGGATGAGATGACTAGGAATATACACCAGAAATTGGGCGCGTCAAACGCTCCACGATCAACAAATCGTGAATACATTCCTAAGACGTTAGATCAACGAAGGGAGATGGGCGCAGTTGGCGCCGCGCCTAAAACTCTTCCGGACAGGGATCGACGATCTTCCACATGTCCTCGCCGTTCTTGATCTTCTTCATGGTGGTGGTCAGGCCGCCGTTGCGGCTGATCCATTCCTTCACCGGCTGCGGATAATAGCCCATCAGGTCCGTGGTGCCCTCGTGGCTGGTGACCTTGATGCCGAAGGTGAACGCCTTGTCGTAATAGGCCTGGTGGAAGCCGAGGCTGGCGCGCGGCGTCACGCACACCTTGTTCAGCGGCACGATGCCGAACACCATGGTGCAGGCGGAATTGCAGATGCCGTCGATGATGACGCGCTCCTTGCGGTCGCGGATGCGCTCGTACTTGGCCTTGTATTCGGTGACATAGCCGCCGTGGTCGCGCTTGATGTGCAGATCCGCGCGCGCCGGCGTTGCGGCGAGCAGCAGGAGCGTCAGCAGTGCAAGAGGCGTGATGCGCATGGATCGAACGGACAACCGATGTGGCCGGGATGCCGGAGAGGCCGAAAGCCACCCAACGGCAAGACTCTGGCGTTACTGTGTTTGAATTTGGTTAAGCACCCCGATAAGGCGGAAATTCGGCGAAAATCCCGGAAGCCATTGGAAAACCCCGGCAAAATGCCGCCCCGCCGCGGTTCCCGGGCTGGTTTGGTGCTATCGGAAGCGGCCCGCTCCGTCTAGTTGGCCTTTGTCGGGGTGGTCTCCGGCGTCTGTACTTTCCCTGACTTCGGAATCACCGTCTCCGGCAGGTTGGTCGCCGGCATGTCGGGCTTGTAGTTGACGTCCCTGTTTTCGGCCTTCAGCGCCTTGCAGTCGAGCGAATAGACCATCTCGCCCTTTGCGGTCTGTCCGATCGGAGGACAGTCACGAAGCGCGTCAGGCGCAACAACAGTGCCCTGCGCAAATGCTGGCGATGCCAGCAGCAGCATCGCAATCGCCAGTCTGATCATGGTTTCCTCCGAAGAATTTTTTGATCTCATCTGATTCAACAGGCCCGAGGGCTGCTGGTTCCTGCGGCTGCCCGGCGGCGCGGCGAATGCCGCACGCAATCTCCAAAAAATCCGCACCGCGTTGAAAAGCCCGGGAAAAACGCCAAAACACGGCAGTTGCGGGGCTGGCTTTCGGATGCTGCCGGGCTAAGGTGCGGCGCGACACGCGCTCGTAGCTCAGCTGGATAGAGCATCGGACTTCGAATCCGAGGGTCGGGAGTTCGAATCTCTCCGAGCGCGCCATGGACTTTAAGGGTTAGCACAATCCGCATCTACCCGTAGTTGCTCGATCGCGCGCTGGACTAATCGGCCGGGTAAACATCGCGAACCTCGCTCAATCCGTGAATTTCTTCGGGGGTGAATTTGATAACCGGTCTGACATCTGTAGCGATTCTGGGTAAAAGCTCGTCGTCCGTCATTCTTAATTTGTCAGAGGGATCATGAGTTTGAATTGGACGTGCGGGTATTGCCAGATGCCTCAAGTGACGAGCAATACGACTTCTCACCGTCCGTGGGGACCAATCCCGATTGGCGAACATTCGCTCGGCTCAGTCGGCGCCGGTTGGTATGCAGTGGCTTGCCAGAACGTTAGCTGTCGGAAGATGTCTCTGACTTTTAGGCTTACGAAACACAATCCAGACCAATTGGGCAATGCAAGGGAAGGCGACATTATTCAATTGTGGGATGTGTTACCCGAATCGCTTGCAAAACATACCCAAAGTGATCGTCGAAGATTATTACGAGGCTTGTCGAATTCGCGACCATATCGCTGCGCT
The DNA here is from genome assembly GCA_963710045.1 of uncultured Alphaproteobacteria bacterium. Taxonomy (GTDB): domain Bacteria; phylum Pseudomonadota; class Alphaproteobacteria; order Rhizobiales; family Xanthobacteraceae; genus Bradyrhizobium. Next base: position 7,451 of record CAVPZO010000018.1, read on the forward strand.
CATGCGGGCTACGCCGCTGGCCGAAATCGCGATCAAGTGTGATGAGCGCTCGCCTCTCAGCAAGCGTAGCCCGCATGAGCGCAGCGATATGCGGGGTCTAATTCGATCAAACTCGCACACGTTCGGGGACCACAATCCCGCATATCGCTGCGCTCATGCGGGCTACGCCGCTGGCCGAAATCGCGATCAAGTGTGATGAGCGCTCGCCTCTCAGCTGAGCATACCTCGAACAGTTCCTCGTCGGCAACACCGTGAAGACCCTGGTCCCACACGGTCATCACATCATGGCCGCATGCCTTCAGTAGCTCCGAGCCACGGCGTCCGATGTTCTCGTCAAGCTTGAACTTCACGCGACCGGGTCGGTCGGAACCGGTATGATGCGCTCGCGTGCGGCTTCCGCCCCATAGGCGATTGCGGCGAGCACGTCTTCATGCGCGAGCTCAGGATACTCAGTTAACAGCTCCGCTTCTGTCATTCCATCTGCCAGTAAATCAAGAATGAGTGACACCCAAATCCGCGTGCCTCTAACGCAAGGTTTGCCGCCGCAAACCTTGGGATCGATGACGATGCGATTCAGCAGCGTATTCATGACCGGCCATGCATAGCACGGACGTGGCACCCTGTCATCCAAGAGCCGTTCGTTACGCCAAAGTCAGGCGCTTACGCCGCTGACTTTCTTCCCCGCGTCCGAGGCGGCCCGATCAGCGCTTCTGCGGAATCTCTGCATCGCTCTCACGCCGCCCGGTAGGAGGCGTCTTCTTGATCTGCGGCGCGAGCGCGTCTTCGGCCGTTTCGAGATCGAAGCGCGCCTGAATGTTCATCCAGAATGCAGCGCCGGTCTTGAAGAATTTTCCGAGCCGCAGCGCGGTGTCGGCCGTAACGGGCTTTTCTTCGCGCGCGATGCGTTCGATCCGGGTGCGCGGCACGTGCAGCGCAGCCGCGACTGCGTAAGGTGTCAGCTTAAGCGGAACGAGAAATTCCTCCCCCAGGATTTCGCCGGGATGAACCGGCGGAAGTTTCTTTGCCATGCGAACTCCTATACGGTGGCCACACTCGGCCGATCTGGCTAGTGATAGCAATCGTAGATAGCAAGCGTAGCCCGCATGAGCGCAGCGATATGCGGGGTCTACTTCGATCAGGCGCGCACACGTTCGGGTACCACAATCCCGCATGTCGCTGCGCTCATGCGGGCTACGATGCTGAGCGCCGCCCTCGGCAATGACAGCGCCGATCTCATGATCGCGGCCACCGCGCTGGAGCACGGGCTCACCGTTGTGACGCGCAACGTATCGGATTTTGAGCCTACCGGGGCCGGCGTCCTCGATCCGTTCAGTCGTAGGCCAAACCGGAAGTGATAGAAGCTAATACGTCCACTTCCGCATTACGGCTTTGCGCGATTGAGCCCGTAGGGCGGAATAGCGAAGCGTATTCCGCCGGTTCATGCGATGCGGTCGGCGCAATACGCGGAGCCTGTCATCGGGCGGCGCTTCGCGCCGACCCGTTGGCTATTGCGCCTACGAAGTCGTCAGTATCCGCAAGTCCCGCAGCGCGGGCGAACGGCGACATAGTATTCGCGGGCCGGCGCGACCATTTCGACGCGCTGGCGGGTCGCGTATTGAGGCGCGATCTGCTGGTACTGAACGCCTTCCGGGGCGACCATGACGGTCTGCGGCACCATCACGGTGCGGTATTGCGCGGGCGTGCGATGGGCGATCGTGGCGCCGGGCGACACCATCACCGTTTCCTGGACCGCGCGATATTGTGGAGGCGCGACCTGGCGCTGATAGCAGGTGGGACAAGGCGGTGGCGTATAGCAACCGTAGCATCCCGCGGACGCGGCGGTCGGAAGCGCCATGACTGTGACTGCCGAAGCGAGCAGTGCTGCAAATACGCGTGACGTTGTCATTCCAGTGGCCCTTCCATTGCGATCTTTCCGCATCAATAGGGCGGCCATTTCCGCCGTCAATGAAAGACGCGAATTTACCTTTACGGACATCGCTAACAAAGCGTTCCGGAAGCTTGTCAAAACCGCTTTGTGCGTCGGCAAGCGTAGCCCGCATGAGCGCAGCGATATGCGGGTCCGCCCTCCCCGCATATCGCTTCGCTCATGCGGGCTACGATGCTACGATGCTACGCGCCGGGATCGCCGGCATTGGGATAGAACAGCTGCTCGCCGTTGATCTTGTAATCGGCGATGGCCTTCTGGCCCTCGGGCGAAACCAGCCAGTCGATGAACTGCTGGCCGAACTCCTTCTTCACGTGCGAATGCCTGGCCGGATTTACCAGCATCACGCCATACTGGTTGAACAGCCGCTTGTCGCCTTCGACGGCAATTTGCAGATCGCCACGATTCTTGAACGAGAGCCATGTACCGCGGTCGGCCAATACATAGGCGTTGGACGCCGACGCGGTATTGAGCGCCGCCCCCATGCCCTGTCCGATCTCCTTGTACCAGGGGCCTTTATCGGCGCCTGCGACGTCGATGCCGGCGGCCTTCCAGAGCGCTAGCTCGGCGGAGTGCGTGCCCGACTTGTCGCCGCGCGAGATGAAGTCCGCGGCCTTGTCCTTGATGGCCTTGAGCGCGGCCGCGATGTCCTTGCCCTTGACGCCGGCAGGATCGCTCTTCGGCCCGATCAGGATGAAATCGTTGTACATGACTGCACGCCGTTTCTCGCCAAAGCCATCGGCAACGAACTTCTCCTCCTGCGGCCTGGCGTGGACGAACACCACATCGGAATCGCCGCGCCGTCCGGTATCGAGCGCTTGCCCGGTGCCTTGCGAAATGACTTTCACATCGATGCCGGTCCTGGCCTTGAACAGCGGCAGGATATATCCGAACAGCCCGGAGTCCTGGGTGGACGTGGTGGAAGAGACCACGATCGATTTGTCCTGCGCAAAAGCGGCGCCGCCGAGCACGACACTGGCGGCGACGGCGATCAGGAAGCGGCGAAACAACATCTCATTTTCTCCTTCGGATGCATCAGACGAGCAGTTCTCCGGCGAGGAACGTCCTGGCTTCGCCGGTTTGCGGTGAGTTGAAGAACGACCATGCCGGACCGGTTTCGATCACGCGGCCCCGGTGCAGCATCACGACCTCGCCGGCCAGCCGCCGGGCTTCGCCGAGGTCGTGGGTTGCCATCACCACCTTGATGCCGCGCTGGCACACCTGGCGGACGATGTCCTCGATGGCCTTGGTGGCGGCGGGATCGAGGCTCGCGGTCGGCTCGTCCAGCAACAGGATGACGGGATCGCGGGCGAGCGCGCGCGCAAGCGCGAGGCGCTGCTGCTCGCCGCCCGACAACCGTCGGGCGGGGCGGTCCGCCAGTTCTTCGAGGCCGACCAGCGCGAGAAGCTCGCTGGTCCGGCGTTGCTGTTCTGCCGCTGCGATGGCCGAGGCGCGCAACGCGTAGCGGATATTGCCGCTTGCGGTGCGCCTGAGCATGGTCGGGCGCTGGAATACGATGGCGCGCCGCGTCGGCGGAGCATCTTCCCGCCCGCCCCACGTCACCCGCCCCTGCGATGGCGTGATCAAGCCCATCGCGGCGCGCAGCAGCGTGCTTTTCCCCGAGCCGTTGGGGCCGACCAGGATGGTCGGCGGCCCCGAGGCCAATGTCAGGTTGATGCGGTCCAGGATCGTCACCGCGCCGGCTGCGACGGTGACGTTCTCGAACCTGATCGGCAGATCGGAAGTCGGCGCGCGCATGGTCATCCCGCCATTCGCTCGCCGGCGCGCCGTGCGGTCCAGGCCAGTGCGTTGACCGCGATCACGATCGCGATCATGACCATGCCGAGCCCGACGGCGAGCGGCAGGTCGCCTTTCGACGTCTCCAGCGCGATCGCGGTGGTCATGGTGCGGGTAAAACCCTCGATATTGCCGCCGACAATGATGATGGCGCCGACCTCCGCCGCCGCCCGGCCAAAACCAGCCAGCAGCGCGGTGACCAGGCTGAAGCGCGCATCCCAGATCAGCGTCGCCACCCGGCCGGCCGGGCCGATATTCATCGCGGTGAGTTCGTCGCGGTATTCGATCCACAGATCTTCGATGGTCTGGCGCGTCAGCGCGGCGATGATCGGGGCAACCAGCACCGTTTGCGCAATCACCATCGCCTTCGGCGTGAACAACAGGCCCCACGACGCCAGCGGACCGGATCGCGACAGCGCCAGGAAAACCGCAAGTCCCACCACCACCGGCGGCAGGCCCATCAGCGCATTGATCACCACGATGACGCCCTCGCGGCCGGGAAACCGGACCAGCGCCAGAAATGCTCCGAACGGCACGCCGATCAGGGCGGCAAGCAGTACCGCGGAAAGGCTGACGATCAGCGACAGCCGCACGATCGCCAGCAGCGCGGGATCACCGCTCAGCACGAGGTGAAGCGCAGAAACGTCGCCCGGCATTCAAACATCCATCCCTCGCACATCTTGTGCAGAAGGTTCCCATGTGGTCAAATTTCGTAACAAGTTCATCTGTATGCATATCTGTGCTTATCCATGGCGGACCTGCTGACCACCGACGAGGCTGCAGCGTATCTGCGCCTGTCCGAGCGCAAGCTCTATGAGCTGGTCGCGCAAAGCGCGGTGCCGTGCACGAAAGTGACGGGGCGCTGGCTGTTTCCGCGCGCCGCGCTCGACCGCTGGGTGACGGCCGGCCTGATCGCGCCGGCGGCGCTCGCTTATGTCGCCGCGCCGCCGATCATCGGCGGCAGCCATGATCCGTTGCTGGAGTGGGCGCTGCGCGAGAGCGGCTGCGGCCTTGCGAGCCTGCCGGAGGGAAGCGAGGAAGGACTGCGGCGGCTGGCGCGCGGCGAGGTGATGGTTGCGGCAATTCACCTGCACGCGCTCGACGGCGACGACGAGCAGGTCAATATCGCCGCGGTTGCCGGCGCGCCGGGGCTGCACGATGCGGTCGTGATCGCGTTTGCGCGGCGCGAGCAAGGCATCCTGGTGGCACCAGGCAATCCGCTCAAGCTGAGCGATATCGCCTCGATCGCGCAGTCCCGCGCCCGCATGGCGCAGCGTCCGCTCGGCGCCGGCGCGCAATTGCTGCTGCTTGCGCTGCTGGCGCGCGCCGGCATCGCGGCCGACAGTGTTGCCTTGTTGAAACCTGTCTGCCCGACCGGGACCGACATCGCACAGGCGGTGCGCTCGGGCCGCGCCGACTGCGGGATCGCGACGCGGTCGGTTGCACTCGCCGCCTCGCTCGAATTCCTGCCGCTGACATGGGAGCGCTTCGACCTGGTGTTGCGGCAGCGCGACTATTTCCTGCCCGGGCCGCAGTCGCTGTTCAGCTTTCTGCGATCGGCGGCCTTCCGCGAGCGCGCGAGCGAACTCGGCGGCTACGACGTCGATGGCGTGGGCGAGGTTCGGCTGGTGAACTAGACCGGCCGCGACTTCTCTAGAACGGCCGCACGATCCCGACCCGCGGAATCAGCGTGACGATCCAGCCGAAAACCATGTTGCGCCGGTCATCGGCCGCCAGCGGCGCAACATGCGCGGCGGGCAGCGTCTTCACCGCATGCAGGATCAGGAACATGCAGACCGCCCAGTTCGAAATCCACCGCGAATAGTCGAACACGACCGCGAAGATAATCAGGTAGCCCGCGCTCACAGCGACGAGCGCAGCAATGACGACGCGGCGGTGCAGATCGTGCGACAGCGACCGGATCAATGCAGCAAAATATCTCCACAGCGGCGCGTGCAGCCAGATCAGCAGGGCAAACACCGGGATGCCCAGCAGGTTGGAAGGCATGCGCGCCCAGGTATCGTGAATTTCCCGGGAAAGATCCTGATACCAGATATAGCCGAAACTCAGCAGCCTGGTTTGCGACGGGTCGGCCATGCGGCCGCGCAGATGATCGATGAACCGGTCCTCTGGGACAGCCATTGATCCGTAGAACTGCACGATCAGAAACAGCAAGCCCACGCTGGCGCAGGCCGCGATGCCCGCGATCGCGTTTGGCCTGTTGACGCCGTGCACGAGATAATAGCGGAGCACCACGATCACAGCGATGGTCGGCACATACATCAGAAAATGAATTTGGTGGATCAGGATCAGGATCAGCGACGCCGCCGCGGCGGCCGCTATGAACAGGATCGAGCGCGCGGGAACCAGCAGCAGCACAATCGCCAGCGCGCAGCCGTAGATGTCGAAATGTCCGAGCGTGTGCATGAAATTCTTGAAGAAGAACGGCGAGCCGGCCATCAACACGAACAGCGGCATCTGCCTGTCGTCGAGGCGGAATGTCCGCCGGAACAGCATGACGAAAAGACCGAGCGTGATGAGCCAGACCGCGCCGCCGAGCGCGAACACCAGCCAGACCGGCACTTTGGCAAAGAATAGCGACACCGTCGCGCCGATCAGCGCGCGCTTGATGAAGCCGAAATGATAATCCACCAGCAGGTGAATGTAGGGAACGAAGGGCGGAAGCGTTATCTTGTGGAGCAGAACGCCGAGCGCCACCACGGCATTGGCGGCGATCATCCACCGCCAGGGATTTTCCCGAAACGCGCGTAAATTCATGCCCCACCGTATCCCGGACGCGATGCAGCGACACCAGCGCGTTTACGCGCGTCTTCGACGCGCTATGGCGCTGCTTCGCAGAGCCGGGACCGTACCAAACACCGCGCCTCGTTACGACCCCGGCTCTGCAGGGCACCGCTTCGCAAGTGCTACGCGCTGCACTGCGTCCGGGGAACGCAAGCGGCC
>CAVPZO010000019.1:0-12684 GCA_963710045.1 uncultured Alphaproteobacteria bacterium
TCAAGCGACGATGGCTCCATTGGAGGATCGGGATGCAGCCAATTGCGCAGTGGCTCGAAAAGCTGGGCCTCGGCCAATATGCGCAAGCTTTGCTGCAATGACCTCGATTTTGCCATTCTCTCCCGATCTGACCGACCGGGACCTGAAAGAAATCGGGTGTCCTCGCTGGGCCATCGGCGTCAGCTGCTGCGCGCGATTGCCGGACTCCATGACGCGCCCGCAGCGGTTCCGCTGGTAGCCGCGCCAGCGTCCGGGCCGCCGCCCGCTGCCGTGCCTCGTGCCGAGGCCGCCGAACGCGCCACGTTACGGTGATGTTCTCGGACCTGGTCGGTTCGACGGCGCTTGCCGCGCGCATGGACCTGGAAGATTTGCGCGAGGTCATGTCGGCCTATCAGAAATGTATCACCGGGATCGTGCGCCGCTTCGACGGGTACGTCGCCAAATATATGGGCGACGGCGTTCTGGTTTATTTCGGCTATCCGCAGGCCCATGAAGACGACGCCGAACGGGCGGTACGGGCGGGTCTGGAGATGATCGCGGCGGTGACTGCTCTTGCGGCCCCCGTTCCCCTGCAAACCAGGATCGGCATTGCGACCGGGCTGGTAGTGGTCGGCGAAATCGTATGGGGCGCTGCACAGGAACTCAATATCGTCGGCGAGATCCCGAATCTGGCGGCACGCCTGCAAGGGCTTGCCGAGCCGAACAGGGTAGTCATCGCCGACGGCACACGAAAACTTCTCGGCAATCTCTTCGAGTTGCAGGACCTCGGACCAAATGACCTCAAGGGCATCGCCGGACCGGTGCGGGCCTGGGCGGCGCTGCGGGCGAGTTCGGTGGAAAGCCGCTTCGAAGCGTTGCATGTGAGCGACCTGACCGCCCTGATCGGGCGGGAAGAAGAATCCGAACTGCTGTTGCGGCGCTGGTCCAGGGCCAAGTCCGGTGAAGGCCAATTGGTGCTGCTGTCCGGCGAGGCCGGTATCGGCAAATCGCGGATCACGGCCGCGCTGCTGGAACGCCTCGCCGCCGAGCCGCATGCGCGCTTGCGCTATTTCTGCTCTCCGCTGCACACCGAAAGCGCGTTTTATCCGCTCATTGGCCAGATCGAGCGCGCCGCCGGACTGACGCGCGATGACACCGCGCAAGCGAAGCTCGACAAGCTCGATGCGATGCTCGCGCAGACCTCAACCTCCATCCGGGATGCCGCGCTGATTGCCGACATGCTGTCGATGCCGAGCGATGGCCGCTATCCCGCGCTCGACCTGACGCCGCCGCAGCGCCGGCAGCGAACGCTGGAAGCGCTGCTCGGGCAAATAGAGGCGCGGGCGCGCTCGAGCCCGGTGCTGATGATTTTTGAAGATGCGCATTGGACTGACCCGACGAGCCTGGAAGTGCTTGGTCGGGCGGTGGAACGCATCGGAAGCCTTCGCGTGCTCTTGATCATAACGTTCCGGCCGGAGTTCAAGCCGCCCTGGACCGGACGGCCGCACGTGATGACCCTGACGATCAATCGGCTGGCGCAGCGCGATGTCGACGCAATGATCGATGGGGTGGCCGGCGACAAGGTGCTGCCAGCGGGCATTCGGAAGGACATCCTAAAGCGCGCCGACGGCATTCCCCTGTTCGTGGAAGAGATGACCAAGGCAGTGCTGGAGGCGGAGGGCGAGGGCGCCGTGGCGCAGAATGCCGCATCGGGTCTGGCTCCGGCTCTGGCCGTCCCCGCAAGCTTGCACGCATCGCTGATGGCGCGGCTGGACCGGCTTGGCCCGGCCAAAGAGATGGCACAGATCGGGGCGGCGATCGGCCGGGAGTTCTCCCATGCCCTGCTGGCGTCGGTAGCGCGCGAATCCGACGCCGATCTTGGGTCGGCGCTGGATCGCCTGATCGAGGCCGGCTTGTTGTTCAGGCAGGGCGTGCCGCCGCATGCAAGGTATTTGTTCAAGCACGCGCTGGTGCAGGACGCAGCCTATGGCACGTTGTTGCGCGAGCCGCGACGCGCGCTTCACGCCCGCATCGCCGAAGCCCTCGAGGAGCAGTTCGCCGCGATCACGGCGAGCCGGCCGGAACTGCTGGCGCATCACTGCACCGAGGCCGGCCAGATCGAGAAGGCCGCGGGCCTGTGGGGCAAGGCGGGACAGCGGTCGCTGACGCGCTCGGCGCTGGTCGAGGCCGAGGCGCAGCTGACCCGTGCGCTCGGCCAGATAGCGACCTTGCCGGGTACCGCAGCGTTGCGTCGCGAGCAGATCAAGCTGCAAGTCGAGCTTGCGAACGCGCTGATCCACACCAAGGGCCATGCGGCCCCCGAGACCAAAGCGTCGTTCGATCAGGCTCGGTCGTTGATCGAGCGAGCGGAGGCGCTGGGAGAACCTCCGCAAGACCCGTTGGTGCTGTTCTCGGTACTCTATGGGGTTTGGGTCGCCAACTACGCCGCGTTCAACGGCGACGTGTTGCGTGAGCTTGCAGCGCAGTTCATGGCGCTCGCCGAAAAGCAGGGGGCGACGGCCCCAATCATGTTCGGGTACCGTCTCATGGGTACGTCGTTGATGTGTACGGGGGATATCGCGGAGGGCCGGGCCTACCACGATCGGGCGATCGCGCTGTTCGATCCTGCCGAGCGTCGTCCGCTTGGGACGCGATTTGGCGTCGAAGTTGGCGTATCGATCCTGGCGTCGCGGACGTGGGTGATGTGGTTGCTCGGCTATCCCGTGGCCGCGCTCGCGGACGCCGATCGCGCACTCATCCGCGCACGCCACGTCGGTCAGGCGACCACGTTGATGTACGCGCTGAATCACGCCCATTTGTCTCATTTGTGGAGCGGAAATCACGCGGCAGCCAACGCGCTCGCCGATGAACTGGTCGCGTTGGCGGACGAAAAAAGCGCCCCGCTATGGAAGGCGTTTGGAATGCTGAATCAAGGCTGGTTACTGGTCGAGACCGGCAAAGCATGGGACGCCGTTCGGCTATTCACCTCCGGGATCGCCTTGTTCAAGTCGACGGGAGCAACATTATGGATGCCGCTGTATCTACCATGTCTGGCCAGAGCCCATGCCGAACTCGGCCAGTTCGAGGAGGCGCGGCACTTTATCGAAGAAGCGATGACGGCGGTGGAAGCGACCGGGGAGAGGTGGTGCGAAGCTGAAATCCATCGCCTGGCCGGCGAAATCGCGCTCAAATTGCCCGAGCCCGATGAGGCCCAAGCGCGGGCGCATTTCGAGCGTGCGCTCGCTTTGGCGCGCAAGCAGGAGGCAAGATCCTGGGAACTGCGCGCGGCGACAAGCCTGGCGCGGCTCTGGCGCGACCAGGGCAAGCGGGAGGCGGCACGCGATCTCCTCGCTCCGGTCTATGGCTGGTTCACCGAAGGTTTTAATACGCGCGACCTGACCGAGGCGCGGGCCTTGTTGAGTTCGCTGGCCCCATGACGACGGCTTGACCGCGAGAGCGGCGGCGGGCGTTCATCCGTCCTAGATCCCCAGCAGCCGCCTCGCATTCGCCTTCAGCACCTTCGGCCGGATCTCGTCGCGGATATCCAGCTTTGCGAAATCGCTGAGCCAGCGGTCCGGCGTGATCACCGGCCAGTCCGAGCCGAACAGCATCTTGTCCTGCAGGATCGAGTTGATGTAGCGCACCAGGATCGGCGGAAAATATTTCGGCGACCAGCCGGAGAGGTCGATGTAGACGTTGGGCTTGTGGGTCGCCACCGACAGCGCCTCTTCCTGCCACGGGAAGGAGGGATGCGCGAGGATGATCTTCAGGTCGGGGAAGTCGGCCGCGACGTCGTCCATGTACATCGGGTTGGAATATTTCAGGCGCATCCCCATGCCGCCGGGCATGCCGCTGCCGACCCCGGTCTGCCCGGTGTGAAACAGCGCGATCGCGCCGCCGTCGTTGATCGCCTCGTACAGCGGGTAGGCCATGCGGTCGTTCGGATAGAAACCCTGCATGGTCGGATGGAATTTGAATCCCTTGACGCCGTACTCCTCGATCAGCCGCTTCGCCTCGCGCACGCCGAGTTTTCCCTTGTGCGGATCGATGCTGACAAAGGGAATCAGCACGTCGGAATTTTGCGCGGCGATCTCCAGCATCTCGGTGTTGTTGTAGCGGCGAAAGCCGGTCTCGCGTTCGGCGTCGACCGGGAAGATCACCGCGGCGATTTTCTTGGCGCGATAGTAGGCTGCGGTTTCCTGCACCGTCGGCGGGTGCTTGTTCGGCGACTTGAAATACTCCGCCATCCGCTCCTGGAAGTCGTCGTAGCCGTCATCGGCATGCAACCCGCACGGCTCCTCGGCATGGGTGTGGATGTCGATCGCGACGAAATCGTCAGGGTTGAGCAGCGTCAATTTCGGCATTTTGTCATTCCCGGCAAGCGTTTAGCAGCGATGAACGGTTGCGATGAAGGTTGCCCCGGTTTTGCCCCGGGTTCGTCCCATGCCTGCCGCAAGGGATTTAACAAAACCGGCAAGCCATGGAAAGGCGGCCGATGTCATTGTTTGCAAACGAGGAATGGTGTTTTCTGCGTCGAAATAAGCTGAGGAAGCGCCACAATGCAGCCGCAAGCCTTCGAGACCGACTTCTGGAAGGACGCTAACTTACGGAAAAGCTGGGATGAAATCGTTCCCGGCGCGCCGCGCAAGACGCTGCCCTACGTGCTGACGCGCGAGGCGATCGAACTGTACTGCAAGTCGGTCGGCGAAGATCATCCGATCTATTTCGACGAAGCCTACGCCAGGACCACGCGCTATCGCGGGCTGATCGCGCCGCCCTCGATCCACATCCTGCTGATGTTTTCCTGCACGCCGGCGGACGACTGGATGCGCAGCCCCGGCACCGTCAATGCGGGACAGTCGTGGAGCTACAACATTCCGGCGCGGCCGAACGACACCATTCGCCTGGAGGCGCGCGCGCTCGACAAGTTCATCAAGCGCGAGCGATTGTTCGTGGTGCACGACAACGTGTTCTTCAACCAGCACGGCGACGTCATCTGCTCCGGCCGCGGCTGGACCATCCGGCCGATGTAGCGAGAGGCTCGATCATGACGACCACATTCGAAAATCTAAAAGTCGGCGATGCCATCGATGGCCCGAAATTTCCGGTGTCGCGCGAATCGATCCGGCTGTTCTGCGACGCCTCGCTCGACTACAACCCGCTGCATCTCGACGACGACTACATGAAAGGCAGCTTCGGCAAGACCCATTTCGGCGGCATCATCATGCACGGCATGAACAATTTTGGGCTGATCTCGCGCATGATCACCGACTGGGCTTACCCTGCCGGCGCCATCCACCGCCGCCTGGAGACGCGCTGGGTCAAGCCGGTAAAACCCGGCGACACCATCCAGCCGACCGGCGTCATCAAGTCGAAGCAGACCACGGAAAAATCGCGCTGGGTTCTGATCGACGTGCTGGTGCGCAACCAGCACGATGAAAAGGTTGCGACCGGCGAAGCCATGGTCGAGTTTCCGCACCAGGCGGCGTGACCGTCACGCTTGCGGAAAACCCGCGGTTTTGCGGGTGAATCGCGCCGCGACATGCGGGCTTGGCTCGACCACCTCGGTGGCCAGTCCCAGCCACATCAAGAGGCGGATGGTGAGCCAGGTGTTGTCGATTTCCCACCAGCGATGGCCGTGGCGCGCCGAGCGCGGATCGGCGTGATGGTTGTTGTGCCAGCCTTCGCCGTTGGAGATCAGCCCGACGATGATGTTGTTGCGGCTGTCCTCGTCGGTCTCGTAGCTGCGGTAGCCCCACAGATGCGTCACCGAATTGACCGCCCAGGTGATGTGCCATACCAGCACCGTGCGCACGAACACGCCGAACATCATGATGCCGAGACCGGTTTGCGCGGCAGCTTGCGGCGTTTCGCCTGATAGCCATGCCACGAAAAATCCGGCGGCGAAAAACAGCGGCATCTGCAGGAGATTGATCCAGATCAGGCCGTGATGGCGTTCCAGCGCGACGTAGAACGGATCGCGCAGGATGTCCCTGGCGTAGCGTTCGTAAATACCGAGGCGCGACAGCTCCGGCTGATGCACCAGGATCCAGCCGATATGGCTCCAGAAAAAACTTGCGAGCGGGCTGTGCGGGTCGGGCTGCTCGTCGGCGAACTGATGATGCCGGCGATGGATCGCGACCCAGCGCGCCGGCGTGTCCTGCAGGCAGGACACCGCGATGACCGCAAAAGCATGCTCCAGCCATTTGGGGCACTTCAGGCCGCGATGGGTCAGCAGCCGGTGATAGCAAAGGTTGATGCCGAACAGCCCGCACAGATGGGTGGCGACCAGCGCGACCGCAAAACCGCTCCAGCTGAACGTGCCGGGCATAAAGGCCAGCAGCGCCATGGCGTGCCAGGCGCCGATCACGATAATATAGGGCCAGTTGAGCTGAAACGGCGCTACCCCCGCGGGCAGTCTCAACCGCTCCTTCGGTGCGACGGGGAGGGCATAATCGGCCAGCACCGCGGTCTTCAGATGGACTGTCGTCATGCCGGGCCGGTATTCCAATCTCTGCGCGAAACGCAGACGTCTTTTGAACAGCCCGATTCGTGATATGGGGACGAATCGCGAAATAGATACAAACCTTTGACTGAATTCGTTTATTTTTCGTGGACCGGCCAAAAATCGGCCCCACGTGATTGGTTGACATTCCACCGCGCCATGGCTTAGAAACCGCGGGTCTCGGGCGGCTTGGCCGCCGGCGGGATAAAGCCCATTTTTGCCACTTCCGGCCTGTCGAGCACGGCCTTTCAGAAGCTCAGGATTGTCCCATGAAGGTCCGTAACTCGTTGAAATCGCTACGCGGCCGCCATCGCAACAACCGTCTGGTCCGCCGCAAGGGCCGGGTCTATGTGATCAACAAGGTGCAGCGCCGCTTCAAGGCGCGGCAGGGCTAAGTCGGGCCCAATTCGCGCCGGACGCTGCCTTCCGGCCTTCGTGAAAATCACAGCTGTTTGACGCCGTGCTGCTTTGCAGCGCGTTTTTCTGCGTCTAGACTTTGCGGATGGCATCGAGATTCCCAGCCACCTGTTTCGGAATTCTCCTTGGCGCCGTCGTCGCCATGGCGCCCGTGCTCGCGCAGGCGCAGAACCAGAGGCCCGCGCAGAGGCAGCAGAAGAAGCCGCCTGAAGCTCCCTCAAAACTTCCCAATGTCGGAGCCGACCGGACCCGAGGTCTGGATTTCTTGTTCGGCGCCTTGAAGGCTGCGCCCGATGAGGCCAGTGCCAAGCATGTCGAAGCGCGGATCTGGGCGCTGTGGATGCAAACCCCGAGCGACACCGCCGCACTGCTGATGTCGCGTGCGAAAGCCGCGATGGACGGCAAGCAGATGGACGTCGCGCTGAAACTGCTCGACGCTGTGGTCAAGCTGCGCCCCGAATACGTCGAAGCCTGGAACAGGCGCGCGACGCTGTATTACCTGCAGAACGACTACACCCACTCGCTGCAGGATATTGAGCAGGTGCTCTCCCGCGAACCGCGCCATTTTGGCGCGCTGGCCGGGCTCGGCATGATCATGCAGGATCTCGGCGACGACAGGCGCGCGCTCGATGCGTTCCGCAAGGCGCTCGCGGTCAACCCGCACCTCGAGAGGGTGCCGGAGCTTGTGAAGATGCTGACCGAGAAGGTCGAAGGCCGCGACATCTGAAATTCGTCGTTCCGGGGCGCGCGTCTTGGCGCCAATCTGGAGAATGACGAATTAGAGACGCATTTGCCGGCTGCGCGCTGCCCGCAGGTAACCCTAACATCGAGTATACATTGAGGGCGCGAACGATTTTGCGCTAACGCACGCCTACCGCACCTCACCTGGTAGGAGCGCGACAATGAAGTCATCGACAGTGAAATCGTTGCTGCTGGCTGGCGCCTTGACCTGCGTAGCCACAACGGCGTGCGTGGCCCAGACCTATTCGGGATCCCAGATGTATTCCGGGTATTGGGTCGTCGGCAATGGCGCCGACCACACATGCCAGATCGTGACGAGCAATCCGGTCATCGATTACAGCCCAGGCTCTTTCGGGTCGGGTCCTTATCAATCGCGCGATGACGCGAGGCTCGCTCGCTCCACCATCAGCGTCTGTCCGAAGGAAGAACCAGCCTGGGCCGGCCATCAGATGATGCCGGACCAAGGCGCATTCGACCAACCGGACGATTAGTGCAGCGCGCTGCTGCCGCGCTCGGCGGCGGTGCCATGGGCAACCGCCGCATGCAGTTGCTGCAGTTCGGCTTCCAGCTGCTCGTTGACCAGCATCAGCGCTTTCAGCGCGCCACGCATGTCGCCGTTGCAGGCTGCGACGATTTCGTCGATCACGGTATCGTTGACTGAATTCATGCCCCGATCCTCCAATTATCCCATGACGTAACTGTGACGGTGCCGGTGCGTTCCTGTGGATATTGTGGATAATGTCGGCCGAATCGCCATGGCGGCTGCCGTTCGCCTCGAAACCTGAAGCCCGCGAAATCGTAGCTTGTCGGTGCGCAAGATCGTCCGGATAGTCTTCATGATTCTGCTCTCGGCCGTGGCGGTACTGGCTGTCCTGGCGCTGATCACGCAGGCCGGAGTCTTTGCCCTGCAGCGTCTCTATCCGCAGCAGGGCCGCAGCATCGAGGTCGCCGGCGGACGTCTCAACGTCGTCGATCTCGGGCCGCGCGGCGCCGACGGCCCGCCGGTCGTGATGATCCATGGCGCCAGTGCAAATCTCGAATCGATGCGGCCGCTCGGCGACCTGCTCGCCATAACTCATCGCGTGATCCTGATCGACCGCCCCGGTCATGGCTGGAGTACGCGCGACGATCTCAAAAATTCGACGCCGGCGATGCAGGCGAAAATGATCGATGAAGCGCTGGAAAAACTTGGGGCTCGCGGCGCGATCGTTGTGGTGCATTCGCTCGCCGGCGCGCTGGGTGCGTTGCTGGCGCTGGATTATCCGCGCCGCGTCGCGGGCCTGGTGATGCTGGCGCCGGTAGCGTATCCGTGGCCCGGCGGCGTCGGATGGTACAACAAGGTCGTCACCACGCCGGCGCTCGGCCCGCTGCTCGCCTATACCATCACGCTGCCGCTCGGATTAATTCTGTCTGAACCGGGCGCCCGCAGCGTATTTGCGCCGCAGACCATGCCGGCGGGTTTCGTCCAGAACTCCGCCACGCCGCTGCTGCTGCGGCCGCGCGAATTCCTCGCCAACGCCTGGGATCTGGTGACGTTGAAGGCGGCGGTGGCGGAGCAGGCCCCGCGCTACGGAAATATCAAGGCGCCTGTCGTGACGATCACCGGCGATACCGACACCACCGTGTCGCCCAACATCCATTCGCGCCGGTTGGCCGCCGCCGTGCCCGGCGCGAAGCTGATCGTGCTGCCCGGCGTCGGCCACATGGTGCAATACGCCGCGCCCGAACTCCTGGTCCGCGAGATCGAAGCGATGATCGCAGACGCAGGCGCCGCACCGAAGGCCGCGATGCGGTGAGTTAATCGGTGTCATTCCGGGATGCGCCTCTTGGCGCAGGCCCAGAATCCATACTCCCTGTGTCGGCGTTTGGATGCTGAACGAAATACCGGGGTTATGGATTCCGGGCTCGCGCTTCGCGCGCCCCGGAATGACGGCAGGGCTCACATATTCGCGTCGCCGCCCGGGCCGACATAGGCGATGCGCAGCATGTTGGTGGCGCCGGGAGTACCGAGCGGCACCCCGGCGACGACAATGACGCGCTGTCCGGCTTTGGCAAAACCGTCGCGGAACGCGATGCTGCCCGCGCGATCGACCATGTCGTCCTGGTCGTGGGCGTCCTCTGCGACCACGCAGTGCACGCCCCACACCAGGGATAATTTGCGTCCCGTCGCAAGGCTTGGCGTGATCGCGACCACCGGAGGTTTCGGCCGCTCGCGTGCGACCCGGATCGCGGTCGATCCCGAACTGGTCCAGCAGATGATCGCCGACAGCTCCAGCGTTTCCGCGATCTGCCGCGCGGCGTCGGCGATGGCGTCGCCGGCGGTCGCCTCCGGCGGAAATCGTTGCGCGGTCAGCACGCCGCGATAGGTCGGATCGCGCTCCACTTCCTCGCCGATGCGGTTCATGGTCGAGACCGCTTCGACCGGAAACTTTCCAGCCGCGGATTCCGCCGACAGCATGATTGCGTCGGCGCCCTCATAGACCGCGGTCGCCACGTCGGAGACCTCGGCGCGCGTCGGCACCGGGCTCTGGATCATCGATTCCAGCATCTGGGTTGCGACCACCACCGGCTTGCCGGCGCGCCGCGCCAGCCGCGTCATCTGCTTTTGCAGGCTCGGCACGCGTTCCAGCGGCAGTTCGACGCCAAGATCGCCTCGCGCCACCATCAATGCGTCGGCCACTTCCAGGATCTCGGCGAGCCGGTCGATCGCCTGCGGCTTTTCGATCTTCGCCATCACGGCGGCGCGCCCGCGGATCAGTTTCTTGGCCTCGTTGACATCCTCGGCGCGCTGCACGAACGATAGCGCCACCCAGTCGATCCCGGTCACCAGTGCGGCCTCGAGGTCGGCGCGATCCTTCGGCGTCATCGCCGAAACCGGCAGATCGGTGTCGGGCAGGCTGACGCCCTTGCGGTCCGACATCTTCCCCCCGATCACGACACGGGTGACGGCGCGTTCCGGGGAGGTTTCCTCAACGATCAGGCGCACCTTGCCGTCATCGAGCAGCAGCGCATGTCCAGGCTTCAATGCCGCGAGAATTTCCGGATGCGGAAGCTGGACGCGGGTGGCGTCGCCAGGCGACTTGTCGGAATCCAGTACGAAGTTCGCACCATTGTTAAGCTGCACCGCTCCCCCGTCGAACGAGCCGAGCCGAAGTTTTGGGCCTTGCAGATCGACCAGGATGCCGATCGGCCGGCCATAGCTGCTCTCGACGTTGCGGATGGTCGTCACCATCTCGCGCATCTTGTCGTGCGAGGTGTGGCTCATATTGATGCGGAACACATCGGCGCCGGCCTCGAACAGGCGGCGGATCATCGCGCTGTCGGAGGAGGCGGGACCGAGGGTCGCGAGAATCTTGATGCGGCGCAGACGTCTCATTTTCTGGATCCGGGCGCTGGCGGCAGGCCAGACCCACCCGGAGATGTCCCACCCGGCATGCCCGGCAGCCCGCCCTGACCGGGCGGCCCTACCGTTCCCGGAATTCCCGGCACCCGCTGCGAAGGCTGTTCGTTGGACTCGGTCAGCTGCACGGTCCAGGCGCGCTGTTCGCCGGTATCGACTTCGAAGAAGCCGGTGCGGTCGAAGCCGCGCGCCAGGCAATTATCGGTGCCCTTGATGGTGAATTCCTTGTCGCGCGAACACATGAATGCCTGTCCGGACCACTCGCCGCCGCGGTCGTAATCAAGCGCATAGATATAATAAAATCGTGCGACCAGGGTGCCGCGCAGCAAGGTTTCGCACGCCCGCGAGGAGACGTTCCACCAGCCCTCGGTGGTCCAGCCCTCGGCGTCCTTGTAGCCGAGCGCGATGCCGACCCGGCTGGAGGTGTTGTTGCAAAGACGAAAATCCGCCGCCGCCGGACTGGTCCACAGCCACATCGCGGCGAACGCCAGTATCGGCATCCGGCCGGAGGCGATGAAGCGAGCAGCGAGCAGGTTGCGGCGATGCGGATGTTGTGGGGTCATTTAGTGGAGCTATATCAATTCTTTGATGATTTCGCGAGCCAACGGGCGCTGTCAACGGCTCCAGCACTTTTTCAGTTAATGAGCGGCCTGAAACAGGATCGCAGGGCTGTCTTTGCCCTGCGATATGGCAAAATCTGTGACAAGTCCCATTTAATATCAAACTCTTGCGCAAACAGCGAGATCATGGCCATGACCACAGATGACAAAACCAGAACGGAACTGGAAGCGGCCGTATTCCGCCGCCTGGTCGAACATCTGCGCTCCCGCACCGATGTCCAGAATATCGACCTGATGAACCTCGCCGGCTTCTGCCGCAATTGCCTGTCGAACTGGCTCAAGGAAGAGGCCGATGCCAAGGGCACGGCGATGACCAAGGATGAGAGCCGCGAGGCCGTCTACGGCATGCCGTATGAGACCTGGAAGGCGACCCATCAGGGCGCCGCCACTCCGGAGCAGCTCGCCGCGATGAAAAAGAGCGGCGGGCACTGACGCCACCATTTTTCTCCGTCATGGCCGGGCTTGTCCCGGCCATCCATGTCTTTATTCGGTGATACCGTTAAGACGTGGATGCCCGGCACAAGGCCGGGCATGACGAGCATGTTCTCCCTGTGGGTCGCTGTGGATGAGCGCGATGTTGGCTTGACGCAAGCCGCGCCACTCCCGACTGTCATCTACGGATGCGGTGCGCGGCAAAGCGCGTCCGCGCTGCTCACCATCAGTTTTAGGAGTACACGATGGCCACTGCTGCCGCCGTCAAGGAAGAACCTGCGACCAAATTCGCCAAGGATCAGCTCAAGGCCATCATCGAGCGCATCGAGCGGCTGGAAGAAGAGAAGAAAACCATCTCGGACGACATTCGCGACGTCTACGCGGAGGCCAAGGGCAACGGCTTTGACGTCAAGGCGCTGCGCACCATCGTGCGCCTGCGCAAGCAGGACGCCAACGAGCGGCAGGAACAGGAAACCATCCTGGAAACCTACATGCAGGCGCTGGGGATGTTGTGAGTCTTGGTCGTCCCCGCGAAGGCGGGGACCCATAACCACTGACGTTCAAGACATAAGTGGAGCGGGCTCCAAGCC
>CAVPZO010000020.1:0-26844 GCA_963710045.1 uncultured Alphaproteobacteria bacterium
GCGAGTGATTTCGGCGAAGTGCGAATAGCAAAAGGGCGGCCGAAAGGCCGCCCTTTTTTACCTCTCCCCGCGAAGAGCGGGGCGAGGTTGAAGAAAGTCGGTGCGCGCTTACGCCGCACGATAGCGGACCCGTTCTACGAAACGCCATTTCGCTGCCGTGCGTAACTTTCCCATGGTTTCGTGGATCGAAATGCGGATTCCGGAATAGAACACTATCGTCGATGGTTTGTTGTTTACGGCCATCAGAGCATACCCGTCACATCCCAGGGAGGACTTCATGTCATCACTATCCCGCCGCCATCTGTTCGGAGCAGCCGCAGGCCTCATCGCCACCGCCGCCGCGCCGCGCGTTTTCGCCCAAGCCCCGGCTCCCGCCGCCGCGCCTGCTGCAGCGCCCGCGCCGGCCGGACCCTTCACGCTTCCGCCCCTGACCTATCCCTTCAACGCGCTGGAGCCGCACATCGACGCCAAAACCATGGAAATCCACCATGACCGGCATCATCAGGCGTTCATCACCAATCTCAACAACCTCGCCAAGACCAACCCGCAGCTCGGAACCAGCGCCGTGCAGGACATTCTCAGCAACCTGAACGCGCTGAATGACGACATCAAATTCGCGGTGCGCAACAATCTCGGCGGCCACGCCAACCACACCATGTTCTGGGAGATCATGGGGCCGGGCGGCGGCAAGCCGGAAGGCGAGGTGCTGGCCGCGATCGACAAGGATCTCGGCGGCATGGAAAAATTCCAGAACGACTTCAACGCCGCCGGCGGACGCCAGTTCGGCTCGGGCTGGGTGTTCGTCACCGTCGCCAAGGACGGCAAGCTCGCCATCGAGACGCGTCCGAACCAGGACAACCCGATCATGGACGGCAAGCGCGCCCTGCTCGGCAACGACGTCTGGGAGCATGCCTATTATCTGAATTACCAGAACCGCCGCGCCGATTATCTCAAGGCGTGGTGGAACACGGTGAACTGGACCAAGGTCGCCGAACGCTACGCCGCCGCGAAAACCGGAAAGCTGAGCGTTTAAATACGTGTCCCGGACGCGGTGCAGCGTTCTTCACGCTGCTCCGCAGAGCCGGGACCCCGGTTGAACAACGCCGTAGCGCGTCGAAGACGCGCGTAAACGCGCTTGGACGGGACCGACATCAAAGGGGGTAAGGCCTTTTTCTCCAGTGCGAAGGAAGGCGGGATGAAGTAGGTTTGGACGGCGATCCATCTTCCGGGAGGAAAAAATGAAGAAGCCGACTGCGGAATTCATCGGGACGTTCACGCTGGTTTTCTTCGGATGTGGCGCGGCAGTCATTGCCGGCATGGGGACCGGGCCGACCGCCATTGACGTGCTTGGAATTGCGTTCGCATTCGGATTGGCAATCGTCGCGATGGCTTATGGGATCGGCCCGATTTCCGGATGCCACGTCAATCCGGCCGTGAGTTTTGGCGTACTCGTCGCAGGCCGCATGACGATGAGCGATTTTATTTCCTACGTCATCGCGCAGGTCCTGGGCGCAATTGCCGGGGCAATCGTACTTTACATCATCCTGTCCGGCAAAGCGGCAGGCTGGACCGGAGGCCTTGGACAGAACGGCTGGGGCGCGGGTTATCTCGGCCAGTATAATTTGCTGTCGGCGTTTATCTTCGAGGTCGTCGCGACCTTTCTCTTCCTGGTCTGCATTCTCGGCGTGACGCAACAAGGCAGTCCTGCGCAATTCGCCGGTCTGGCGATCGGGCTGACGCTGGTCGCGATCCATATTGTCGGGATCAATGTGACGGGCGTTTCGGTCAACCCGGCGCGCTCGCTCGGTCCGGCAATCATCGGCGTGGGCAGCAATCCGGCTGCGCTGGGGAAGGTATGGCTGTTCATCGTCGCGCCGCTGATCGGAGCGGGGATCGCGGGTGTGCTGTTCAAATCCGGCGGCATTCTCTCCAACGACAAGGCCTGAGGCAAACCGCCGAACAAATGGCGCAGCGCGTTGCTGCGCCACGTCGCTTACTCCGCCATGCATCCCTTCACCACATCACCGAGCGCGGCGAAGTCCGCCTTGCGCGGTGACGTCCGGCGAAACACCAGCCCGATGCTGCGGCCGGGCTGCGGATTTTCCAGCCGCAGGAATTTCACGCGCTCGTCGCGCGCTTCGACGTCGGCCGCGATCTGCGGAATCAGCGTCACGCCGTAGCCGCCGGCGACCATTTGCATCACTGTGGTGAGGCTGCTCGCGCCGAACGTCATGCCGCTTGAGCCCGGCGCGGGGCCGCGCGCGACGCTGGCGCAAAACGCCAGCGCCTGGTCGCGCAGGCAGTGACCGTCCTCGAGCAGTATCAGCCGTGACTGGTCGATCTCGCTGGCGGCGACCCGCCGCTTGCGCGGGCGAGGATCGCTGGCCGGCACCGCCAGCAGGAACAGATCGTCGAACAGTTCCAGCGCATCGATGTCCGGCTCGCCAATCGGAAGCGCCAGCATCGCCGCGTCAAGCCCGCCGCTCTTGATCTCCTCGACCAATTGCCTGGTCTGGGTCTCCCGCAATTCCAGCTTCAGTTCCGGAAACTTCTCTCGTAGCGAAGGAAGAATTCGCGGCAGAAGATAGGGCGCGAGCGACGGAATCATGCCGAGCGTCAGCCGCCCGGTCAACGGCTCGCCGCGATGCCGCGCGAAATCCATCAGATCGCGCGACGCAGTCAGTACGTCCTCGCCGCGGCGCGCGATCTCGCGGCCGGCATCGGTCAGTATCACATCGCCGGGCCGCCGCTCGACCAGGGCTATGCCGAGGCTCCGCTCGAGGTCGCGAATCTGCATCGACAGTGCCGGTTGGGTAATGGAACAGGCGTCCGCAGCGCGCCCGAAATGGCCGTGTTTGGCCAGTGCTGAAAGGTATCGGAGCTGTTTGAGCGTAATCATGGCGATCAGCTAAACTTATCAGCAACTCAAGACAATTCGACTGGACCTGATGTTAGATACCTTCCAAAGTGGCCGCAACCCGCTACGGATCAAACCGGACAACCAACAACACCGCAGAAAAAGTTACCGAACGATCGGAGAGAAACATGGACGCAAAGACTGACGACAGCTCGGGCAAGTGCCCGTTCACGGGCGGCAAAGGCGGACACCGAAATCGCGACTGGTGGCCGGAGCACCTCGATATCGGAGTGCTGCATACGGCGCACCCTTCCGCCGATCCGATGGGCCGGGACTTCGACTATGCCAAGGAGTTCAAGAGCCTGGACTTGAACGCCGTGATCACGGACCTGCATGCGCTGATGAGGGATTCGCAAGCCTGGTGGCCGGCGGACTTCGGCCACTATGGTGGATTGTTCATCCGCCTCGCATGGCACAGCGCGGGCACCTATCGCATCACCGACGGCCGCGGCGGCGCCGGCGCCGGGCAGCAGCGCTTCGCGCCGCTCAACTCCTGGCCGGACAATGCCAACCTCGACAAGGCGCGCCGCCTGCTCTGGCCGATCAAGCAGAAGTACGGCAGCAAGCTGTCCTGGGCTGACCTGTTCGTTCTCGTCGGCAACGTCGCGCTGGAGTCGATGGGTTTCAAGACCTTCGGCTTCGCCGGCGGCCGCGCCGACGTCTGGGAGCCGGAAGAGCTTTTCTGGGGTCCCGAAGGAACGTGGCTCGGCGACGAGCGCTACAGCGGCGAGCGCCAGCTGAGCGAGCCGCTCGGCGCGGTGCAGATGGGCCTGATCTACGTCAATCCGGAAGGGCCGAACGGCAAGCCGGATCCTGTCGCCGCCGCCAAGGATATCCGCGAGACGTTCTTTCGCATGGCGATGAATGACGAGGAAACGGTCGCCCTGATTGCCGGCGGTCACAGTTTTGGCAAGACCCACGGCGCCGGCGATCCGTCGCTGATCGGCCCGGAGCCGGAAGGTGGCGCGATCGAGGATCAAGGCCTCGGCTGGAAGAGCACGTATGGCATCGGCTACGGCGCCGACGCCATCACCGGCGGCCCGGAAGTGACCTGGACCCAGACCCCGACCAAATGGAGCAATTCCTTCTTCGACAATCTGTTCGGCTTCGAATGGGAGCTGACCAAGAGTCCGGCCGGCGCCCAGCAGTGGAAAGCGAAAGGCGCCCCCGCCACGATTCCCGACGCATATGATCCATCGAAGAAGCATGTGCCGACCATGCTGACCACCGACCTCGCGCTCCGGTTCGACCCGGCCTACGAAAAGATCTCGCGGCGCTTTCACCAGCATCCGGATCAGTTCGCGGACGCATTCGCACGTGCCTGGTTCAAGCTGACCCACCGCGACATGGGTCCGATCGTGCGCTATCTCGGCCCGCTGGTGCCGAAGGAAACGCTGATCTGGCAGGACCCGATCCCGGCGATCGATCATGAACTCGTCAGCGAGCAGGACATCGCGGCGCTGAAGGCGAAGATTCTCGCATCCGGCCTGTCGGTATCGCAACTGGTCTCGGCGGCTTGGGGCTCGGCGTCCACGTTCCGCGGCTCCGACAAGCGCGGCGGCGCCAATGGTGCGCGCATCCGCCTTACCCCCCAGAAGGACTGGGAGGTCAACGATCCGAGGCGGCTCGCCGCCGTGCTGTCGAATCTCGGAGCGATCCAGAAGGACTTCAACGCGCAGGCCGGCGAGAAGAAGGTCTCGCTCGCCGACCTGATCGTGCTCGGCGGCGCCGCGGCGGTCGAAAAGGCCGCCAAGGACGCCGGCACCGAGGTGACGGTGCCGTTCAAGCCTGGACGCATGGACGCGTCGCAGGAACAGACCGACGTTGAATCCTTCGCGCCGCTCGAACCGCGCGCCGACGGCTTCCGCAACTATCTCAGCAGCAAGCCGCAGTTCATGGCGCCGGAGGAGGCGCTGGTGGATCGCGCGCAACTGCTGCGGCTGACCGGACCGGAGGTGACGGTGCTCGTCGGCGGCCTGCGCGTGCTCGGCGCCAATGCCGGCGGCGCGAAGCATGGTGTCTTCACCGCGAAGCCGGAGACGTTGACCAACGACTTCTTCGTCAACCTGCTCGACATGGGCACGGAGTGGCAGCCCGCCGGCTCCGATGGCGTGTATGAGGGGCGCGACCGCAAGACCAAAGCGGTCAAGTGGACCGGCACCCGCGTCGACCTGATCTTCGGCTCGCACTCGCAGCTTCGCGCGCTGGCGGAGGTCTATGGCTGCGCGGATTCGCAACAGAAGTTCGTGAAGGACTTTGTGGCGGCGTGGACCAAGGTGATGAACGCGGATCGCTTCGATCTTGCCTGATCGCTGATTGAAAGGGGGCGCTCGCAAGAGCGCCCTTTTTTGTCTGGAAAATCCCGTGATGCCGATGCCGACGATTCGCCCCGCACGCCCGGACGAGTATGACGAGGTGGCCCGGGTCTGGATGCAGAGCTGGGTATCGACCGGGCTCGATCAGGCCAGCGATTTCCTGCTGGCTAATCTGCGCGCGCGCGTGACGAACGAAATCGAGAGCGGCTGGACACTTTATGTTGCCGATGACGGTGGACGTATCGCCGCGATGCTGGCATTGCATCTGCCCGGCCGCTATCTCGACCAGCTCTTTGTCGCGCCGCAATACCAGGGCAAGGGACTCGGCCGGCGGCTGCTCGGCTTCACGCGCGAACATCTGCCGGATGAAATCTGGCTGCGCTGCGTCCGCGAGAACGACAAGGCATGGCGCTGGTATGAGCGCGAGGGTTTGTGTTCGAAAAGGAAGAGGCCGAGCCCAGGACCGGATTAACGATGAAATATTACCGATGGAAGCAGCAAGGAGCCGTCCGATGATGAAACTGTACTGGTCGCCGCGCACGCGCTCGTTCTCCGCGCTGTGGCTGATGGAGGAAACCGGCCAGGCTTACGAGCGCGTGCTGACCGACATTGCGACCGGCGCGCAGAAGACGCCCGAATACCTCGCCATCAATCCGATGGGCAAGGTGCCGGCGCTGCGGGATGGCGACGCGACGCTGGCCGAAGCCGCCGCGATCTGCGCTTACGTCGCGGAGCGCTATCCGGAGGCGAAGCTGGCGCCGCCAGTGGGCGATCCGCTGCGCGCGAAATATCTGTACTGGCTGTTCTTCGCGCCGAGCTGCATTGAGCCCGCGATGGTGCAGGTCGCGACCAAGGTGGAGATGCCCTCCGTGGCCGCCGGATGGGGCGAGGCCAACCGCGTGTTCGACGTGCTCGACAAGGCGCTGGAAAAAGGGCCGTGGATCCTTGGCGAGACCTTCTCGGCCGCCGACATCGCGATCGGCTCCGGGCTCAACTTCGCGGTCAAACTGTTCAAGATGGTGCCGTCGCGGCCGTCGTTCGACCGCTACATCGCGGCGTGCTCGGCACGCCCGGCGTTCCAGCGCGCGACGCTGATTGCGGCGGGGTGAAATCGTAGGATGCTACTCCGCCTTCAGATCGTCCGGCTGCGGCATCGAGATGATGTTGTAGCCGGAATCGACGAAGTGGATGTCGCCGGTAACGCCGGTGGAAAGATCGGACAACAGATACAGCGCAGCACCGCCGACTTCGTCGATGCTGACGCCTCGCCGCAGCGGCGAATGCTTCTGCTGGAACGCGAACATGGCGCGCGCGCTCCCGATGCCGGAGCCGGCCAGGGTGCGGATCGGCCCCGCCGAGATCGCGTTGACGCGAATGCCGCGCGGTCCGAAATCGGCCGCGAGATAGCGCACCGAGGCTTCAAGTGCGGCTTTGGCCACGCCCATCACATTGTAGTTCGGCATCACCCGGGTCGAGCCGCCATAGGTCAGCGTCACCATCGCGCCGCCCAATTCCGGCATCAGCTCCGCCGCACGGCGCGCCAGTTCGGTGAATGAAAAGCACGAGATCAGCATGGTGCGCGAAAAGTTTTCGCGGCTGGTGTCGGCGTAGCGCCCCTTCAACTCGTTCTTGTCGGAGAAGGCGATGGCGTGCACCAGAAAGTCAAGCTGCCCCCATTTTTCGCGCAACGCCGCGAACACCTGATCGACGCTGGCGAGATTTTCGACATCGCAGGGCAGCACCATCTCGACGCCGAGCGAGGCTGCCAGCGGCTTGACGCGCTTGCCCAGCGCATCGCCCTGATAGGTGAAGGCCAGCTCGGCGCCCTGCGCGGCGAGGGTTTTGCCAATGCCCCAGGCAATCGAATGATCGTTGGCGACGCCCATCACCAGGCCGCGCTTGCCCTTCATCAGGTCCTGCATCGTAGCGGCGCTCTCTCGTTCATGATGTCCGGACAAAAACTACCGTCATCCTGAGGTGCTCGCCCCCTTGGGCGAGCCTCGAAGGATGGGCCACAAGCCGCGAGCGGCGATCCTTCGAGACGCCGCGCAAGCGCGCGGCTCCTCAGGATGACGGCAGAATGCGTGGCTCGGAAAAGACTGGTGCGTTTGGCGTGTCTCACGCATCCATCCGCTTGAACACCAGCGTGGCGTTGGTGCCGCCGAAGCCGAATGAATTCGACAGCACGGTGCCGACCTTGGCGTTGTCGATGCGCTTGCGCACGATCGGCATGTCGGCGAATACCGGGTCAAGCTCGGTGATATTGGCGCTTTCGCAGATGAAACCGTTATTCATCATCAACAGCGAATAGATCGCCTCCTGCACGCCGGTGGCGCCGAGCGAGTGTCCGGTCAGCGATTTGGTCGCCGAGATCGGCGGACACTTGTCCTCGTTGCCGAACACTTTTCGCAACGCCTCGATTTCCGGCGGATCGCCGGCCGGCGTCGAGGTCGCGTGCGGATTGATGTAATCCACCTTGGTCTTGACGTTCGCCAGCGCCATCCGCATGCAGCGCTCGGCACCCTCGCCCGAAGGCGCCACCATGTCGTATCCGTCCGAGGTGGCGCCGTAGCCTATGATTTCCCCGTAGATGCGCGCGCCGCGCGCTTTGGCATGCTCGAGCTCCTCGAGCACGACGACGCCGGCGCCGCCCGCGATCACAAAGCCGTCGCGGCTGACGTCGTAGGCGCGCGACGCGGTCGCCGGCGTATCGTTGTATTTCGACGACATCGCGCCCATGGCGTCGAACAGCGACGACAACGCCCAGTGCAATTCTTCGCAGCCGCCGGCGAAGATAATGTCCTGCTTGCCGACCTGGATGGTTTCGTAGGCATTGCCGATGCAGTGGTTGGAGGTCGCGCACGCCGAGGAGATCGAATAATTCACGCCCTTGATCTTGAACCAGGTGGCGAGCGTCGCGGAGGCCATCGACGACATCGACTTCGGCACCGCGAAGGGACCTACGCGTTTCGGTCCCTTGGTGCGGGTGGTGTCGGCGGATTCGACGATGACCTTGGCCGAAGGCCCGCCGGAGCCCATGATGATCCCGGTGCGCTCGTTGGAAATGTCCTTTTGCTCCAGTCCGGCATCCTGGATCGCCTGCTCCATGGCGACGTGATTCCACGCCGACCCTTCGGCGAGGAAACGCATGGCGCGGCGATCGATGGTGTCGGACGGATCGAGCGTCGGCCTGCCATAGACCTGGGAGCGAAAACCGAGTTCGCCGTACTTCTCCGACCGCGTAATGCCGGATTTCGCCTCGTAGAGGCTCGCAAGCACTTCCTGGGTGTTGTTTCCGATGGATGAGACGATCCCCATCCCCGTGATGACAACCCGCCTCATGATCGCCTCGTCCTTGTCATTTCGTTGTTGCTCGATGCGGCCGTTAAAACTTACGTTCCCGGCGGCAATGCGGCGCCCTGCCTGAACAGGCCGACCTTCAAGTCCTTCGCGCGATAGATAATCTCGCCGTCGGCGGAAAGCCACCCGTCGGCAATGCCCAGCACCAGCTTCGACCGCATCACGCGTTTGATATCGATGTTGTACACAATCTTGCGGACATTCGGCAGCACCTGGCCGGAAAACTTCAATTCCCCAAGTCCCAGCGCCCGGCCCGGCCCCTCGCCGCCGCTCCAGACCAGGAAAAAGCCGATCATCTGCCACAGCGCATCGAGGCCGAGACAGCCCGGCATCACCGGATCGCCCTTAAAATGGCAGCCGAAAAACCACAGGTCCGGATTGACGTCCAGTTCGGCGCGCATGACGCCCTTGCCATATTCGCCGCCAGTCGAGGATATCTCGCTGATGCGGTCGAACATCAGCATCGGCGGCAACGGCAGTTGGGCGTTTCCCATGCCGAATATCTCGCCGCGGCCGGCCGCCAGCAGTTCCTCGTAGTCATAGCTGCTCTGCCGGACGTGCTTGCTGACGGTCTCTTTCAAATCAGTCACTGTGATCTCGCGCGAATGGAGCGTTTCAAGCGAAGAAACGCCATTATCCTGGTTGAGGGCTAACACCGCCGATAACATCCGGTTGCGGCAAACCGGCACCCGCTTTTGCCAAAATCGCGCAAACGGCGTTGCGCGCTCTCTATCATAAGCCCGTGAACGGGCAAAGCTGCGTCCCGAATCGTCCAAACTCCCTAGATGTACCTTGGAACCGGCTCCCGGGACATTTACCTTCTGGAAGCGTTCTAGTTGCGAAAAACTTGCATGTAAGCGGTTTAGTTTCTATAGTTCGGTGCAATATCTCGGGGTGCCCCAAGTGGATGTGAGTGAAAACATTGCGATTTCAGGCGACGACGCCGACGGCGTTGCGCGGGCGGCTGCCGGGCGCCAGCCGGCGCTGACCGGCTGCCCGTGGCATGACGTCAACGAGATGCTGCAGGCGGCGGGCCTTCGCCCGACCCGGCAGCGGATGGCGCTCGGCTGGCTGCTGTTCGGAAAAGGCGCACGCCATCTCACCGCCGAAATGCTCTACGAGGAAGCCACCCACGCCAAGGTCCCGGTATCGCTCGCCACCGTCTACAACACGCTCAACCAGCTGACCGATGCCGGTTTGTTGCGCCAGGTCAGCGTCGACGGCACCAAGACCTATTTCGACACCAACGTCACCGCGCATCATCACTTCTATCTCGAAGGCAATCACGAGCTGGTCGACATTCCCGATCCGCACCTCGTGCTGCAGAAGATGCCCGAAGTCCCCGAAGGCTACGAGATCAGCCGCGTCGACATGGTCGTGCGCCTGCGCAAGAAGCGCTGAGCGGTCGTCAACTACAATTGAACCCGTCATCCTGAGGTGCGCGCTCTTGCGCGCCTCGAAGGATAGCTACGCGTACCGTGCCTCCATCCTTCGAGGCGCGCCGAAGGCGGCGCGCACCTCAGGATGACGACAGAGCGTGTTGTTCGTGTCCCGGACGCGGTGCGGCATTCTTCATGCCGCTCCGCGGAGCCGGGACCGTACCAGATACCCGGCGTTCGTTACGGCCCCGGCTCTGCAGCGCACCGCTTCGCGCTGCGCTGCGTCCGGGGGAAGCTAACCTCACTCCACCTTCTCGTCGGCATAGACGCCCCACAGCCGCTGCTGCTCGATCCAGCCGTCAAAACCGTTGCCGATAACGCGGCACCAGCCGGTGGCGCATTTCTTGACCTGGGCCACCACGCCGGCCTGCAGCCGGGCCGAGATCGCGCCTGCCTTATCCGGACGATCATACAGCGACGCGAGGTCGTCCTTGGTCTTCATGGTGATCACCGCGGTGCGGCGACCGGACAGCAGCGAGTGATAGACCCAGCCCTCGGCGCCTTCGGAATCGCGCACCCGGCGCCAGTTCTCGAATTCGGCGGTGATTTCCACCGGCAGCCCGGAGCGGGTATAGACCCAGGCCACGTCGTTATCCTTGGTCGGACCGGCGCGGACGTTGACGTGATCGGATTTCAGACTGACATAGCGCGGTATCGGCAGCCCGCTGGTGGTGACCGCGGTATCCTTGGCCGAATGTCCCGTTCCGCCCGACGCGCCCAAAAACGCGCCTGCGAGAACCGCACTTAAGAAGATTTGCCTGAACGCCATTCACTCGTCTCCTGCCGAGAACCGGCACTCAAATTCTTTGAGGGGAAGCCCCGATGGCCATCCCGCCGCCCCGTCTTAGGGTTCTTGTCTTGGCCCGGCCTTCTGCTAGAGAGGACTGAACGCCAAGCTACAAGGGAACCCAAAGGAAGCATCGGGACCGCACCGCAGCGGCAGTTTCGAACACCTAAGTTAATGAGGACTGAATAGCCTCATGAGAGCAGGATATGTCGGTTAAGAAAAAGCCTCTGGTCGTCGTCACGCGCAAGCTGCCGGACTCCATCGAGACCCGGATGCGCGAACTGTTCGACGCGCGGCTCAATCTCGACGATACGCCGATGACGCCGGAGCAACTTGCGGAGGCCGTGCGCACCGCCGACGTCCTGGTGCCGACCGTCACCGACGAGATCACCGAGGACATTCTCAAACAGCCCGATTTAAGGGTGAAGCTGATCGCCAATTTCGGCAACGGCGTCGACAATATCGATGTGGTGGCGGCGCATGCGCGCGGCATCACCGTGACCAACACGCCGAAGGTGCTGACCGAGGACACCGCCGACATGACCATGGCGCTGATTCTGGCGGTGCCGCGCCGGCTGATCGAGGGCGCCTCGATCCTCACCGACGGCAAGGACTGGCCGGGCTGGTCGCCGACCTGGATGCTCGGCCACCGAATCGGCGGCAAACGGCTCGGCATCATCGGCATGGGCCGCATCGGCCAGGCGGTGGCGCGCCGCGCCCATGCCTTCGGCCTGCAGATCCATTATCACAACCGCCGTCCCGTCGCGCCGCGCATCGCCGACGAACTCGGCGCGACCTATTGGGAGAGCCTCGACCAGATGCTGGCGCGGATGGACATCATCTCGGTGAACTGTCCGCACACGCCTGCGACCTTTCACCTGCTGTCGGCGCGGCGCCTGAAGCTGATCCGCAAGGACGCCTATATCGTCAACACCGCGCGCGGCGAGGTGATCGACGAAGACACCATGACAAAACTGATCGAGCAGGGCGAGATCGGCGGCGCCGGCCTCGACGTGTTCGAGAACGAGCCCGCGATCTCACCGAAACTGGTGCGGCTGGCCAAGGCCGGCAAAGTCACGCTGCTGCCGCATATGGGCTCCGCCACCATCGAGGGCCGCGTCGAGATGGGCGAGAAGGTGATCATCAACATCCGCACCTTCCTCGACAACCACAAGCCGCCGGACCGCGTGCTGCCGAGCATGCTGTAATCCGGCGCTACGCTTTCTTTCTTACTTTCCCCTCCAGGGGAGGGTAGAAGTACATACGCGCCGCATCGAGGTTGACGTGAGCGAGCCGCACGCATCCCTGCTGAGCCGCCTCGCCATCCTGATCACCAGCCTGCATCCCGAACGGATCGTCCGCGTCGGCATCGATGGCGTCGACGGCGCGGGCAAAACGACGCTGGCGGATGCGCTCGCACCGCTCGTGTCCGCGCGCGGGCGTCCGGCGATCCGCGCGTCGGTCGATGACTTTCATCATCCCCAGGCGATCCGCTACGCGCGCGGGCGATATTCGCCGGATGGCTATTATCTGGATTCGTATGATTACGGTGCGTTTCGCAAGCTGCTGCTCGACCCTTTGAGCCCGCACGGCTCCGGCCGGTTCACGGCAAGGAGTTTCGACTACAGAACGGACCAGCCGGTTGCCGCGGACCCGCAGCAGGCCGGGCCGACATCAGCACTCATCGTCGATGGTATTTTTCTGCACCGAACTGAGCTCAGGCCTTACTGGGACCTCTCGATATTTCTGAAAGTCGACTTCGAAATCTCGCTGCCGCGCGGCGCGCAACGCGGCCCGGCGCCCGGCCAGGCCGACCCCGATGCGCCGTTGAACCAGCGCTATCTCCGCGGCCAGCAGCGCTATCTCGACGAATGCATGCCGGAGCAATTGGCGGAAATCGTTGTTGACTACAATGATCTGCGGGAGCCGAAGGTTTTGAAGTGGGGTGACACCGGCTGAACTGCGTCATTGCGAGGAGCCTTGCGACGAAGCAATCCAGTCCCTCCGCGCACGCGATTCTGGATTGCTTCGCTACGCTCGCAATGACGGAGAGGAGCGCTGCCCCAACCGCGTCATTGCGAGGAGCTCTTGCGACGAAGCAATCCAGTCCTTCCGCGCGTGTGGCCCTGGATTGCTTCGCTTCGCTCGCAATGACGGGGCGATTGCGGAGCTTCACAGGAGGGTTTCGTACAGGTCTTTCCAGTCGGGATTGAGACTCTCGATCAGGGCGAGTTTTTTCGCGCGACTGCCGGCCTTGATCTGCTTTTCTCTGGTGATGGCGTCGTACATACTCTCGTGCAGTTCATACCAGACCAAAATTTTGCACTGATATTTCTTCGAAAAGCCCTTCACCAGACCCTCGCGATGTTCGAAAGCACGCTTGGGCGGATTCGACGTAACGCCAGTGTATAGCGTCCCATTGCGCCGGCTTGCCATGATGTAAACGCAGGGTTGCTTCACGAAATCCCCACCGCTTCTCCGTCATTGCGAGGAGCGAAGCGACGAAGCAATCCAGTCCTTCCGAGTGCGCGGCTCTGGATTGCTTCGCTTCGCTCGCAATGACGGGTGAAACGCATCGCGTTTCACCCGTGCCCGCTCAAATCCACGATCGTCGGCTTGTCGCCATTGAGCGGATTGGCCGGATCGCGCGCGTAGCGCAGGGTTTCGAACCGCATCGCCCGCGCATCCACCATCAAAAGCCGCCCGACCAGCCCTTCCCCAAAGCCGACGATTTCGCGGATCGCCTCCAGCGCCATCATCGAACCCAGCACGCCGGCCAGCGCGCCCATCACGCCGGCCTCGGCGCAGGCGGGCACGGTGCCCGGCGGCGGCGGTTCGGGAAACAGGCAGCGATAGGTCGGATTGAACTCGCCGCCGACATTTTTTTCGTGCGCGCGGATGGTGGTCAGCGAGCCGTCGAACACGCCGAGCGCCGCCGTGATCAGCGGCTTGCCCGCCAGAAAGCAGGCGTCGGACACCCGATAGCGGGTTTCGAAATTGTCGGAGCCGTCGAGCACCAGATCGTAGCCGCCGATCAGCGCCATTGCATTCGATGCGTCGAGCCTTGTTGCGTGGCTGACGAATTTCACATGCGGATTGAGCGCATGGATTTTCTCGGCCGCGCTGTCGACCTTGGGCCGGCCGATATCCGGTGTTGCGTGGATGATCTGGCGCTGCAAATTGGACAGCGACACCGTGTCGTCGTCGGCGACGCCGAGCGTGCCGACGCCGGCGGCGGCCAGATACATCAGCACCGGCGCGCCGAGCCCGCCGGCGCCGACCACCAGCACGGAAGCCGCCTTCAGCGCCGCCTGGCCGGGGCCGCCGACGTCGCGCAGCACGATATGGCGGGCATAGCGTTCGAGTTCGTCCGGGGTCAGCATGATAGTGTGGTGTCCTTCAATTCCAGCATGGCCGCAACCCCAACGCCGTCATGGTGAGGAGCACGCTCTTCCTCGTGCGCGTCTCGAACCATGCGGATGAACACGCATCCTTCGAGACGCGGCCAAACGGCCGCTCCTCAGGATAACGACCCCTTGGTCCCGTGAACCCCCACCCCGTTGTTACCGACCAAGCAGATGTGCTTAATTGCGCGCGCGTCAACACAGGAAATGTCATGAGATCGGTGATCGCTGCAACCTTTGTCATCGTGGCCTCAGCGGTTTCGGCGCAGGCGCAGATGACGGCGCCGTCGGCTGCGGGCGCGAGACCAAAACCGGTCGCCACCGTTCCGGTCCGGCCCGCCCTGCAGACCCCCGCCGATACCGCCAATGCGATGGCGCAGGCGGAGCGGCTGGCGATCCAGTCGGATCTGGCCTGGGTCGGGCACTATAACGGCGCGATCAATGGCGAGGTCAGCGACCGCATGGTGGCCGGCATCAAGGCGTTCCAGAAGGACCGCGGGGCTAAACAGACCGGCGTGCTCAATCCGCAGGAGCGCGGCGTGCTCGCCGAAGGCGCGAAAAAACGCCAGGACAATGTCGGCTGGAAAGTCGTGTTCGATGCCGGCACCGGGGTGCGGCTCGGCGTGCCGACAAAATTGGTGCCGCAGCAATCCAGCGACGCCAGCGGCGCCAAATGGGCTTCCACCACCGGCACCATCCAGATCCAGATGGCGCGGCGCAAGCAGGCGAATCCAACCACGGCGAAACTCGCCGAGCAGGAGAAGAAGGAGCCCGCCGGACGCAGGATCGACTACAGCGTGGTCAAGCCGGATTTCTTCGTGCTGTCGGGCATGCAGGGCCTGAAGAAATTTTATCTGCGCGGCCAGATCAAAGGCGACGAGGTCCGCATCCTCACCATCCTCTACGATCAGGCCACCGAAGGCACCATGGAGCCGGTGGTGATCGCGATGTCGAGCGCGTTCAATCCGTTTCCGGGCGGCGCGCAGGCCGCTGGACCGCCTCCGCGCAAGAGTGTCGAATACGGCACCGGGATCGTCGTCAGCGACGACGGCGCGATCGTCACCGATCGGCAAGTGGTCGATGGCTGCCTGTCGATCGTGGTCGCAGGCTTTGGCAATGCCGATCGCACCGCCCAGGACAAGGACCACGACCTCGCGCTGCTGCGCATCTACGGCGCGCGCGGCTTGAAGCCGCTGGCGCTGAACAATGGTGCCGCGAAGTCGAGCGTCGAGCTGACCGGCATCGCCGATCCGCAAAATCAGGGCGGCGCGGCGGCCGTGAGCAGCGTCAAAGTGCAGGTCGGCAGCGATGCGGCGCTGACGCCGGCGCCCGGGCTCGGCTTCTCAGGTGCTGCGGCGCTCGATACTGACGGCGTGTTCGCAGGTGTAGCGCTGCTGAAGCCGGTCGTGGTCGCAGGCGCCACGACCGCTGCCCCCGCTTCGCAGGCCGCGCTCGTAAGTGCGGATACCGTGCGCGAGTTCTTGAAGGCCAGTGGCGTGAGCTCAGCCAGCGTCGCGTCCGCCGATGCAAGAGCCTCCATTGTTCGCGTCATCTGCGTGCGGAAGTAGGCAGTTCGTAGCATACGCCAACGTCATCCTGAGGTGCGCGCTCTTGCGCGCCTCGAAGGATTGCCGCTTGCGCCTGCGGCCCATCCTTCGAGGCTCGCCGAAGACGGCGAGCA
The DNA here is from genome assembly GCA_963710045.1 of uncultured Alphaproteobacteria bacterium. GTDB lineage: Bacteria > Pseudomonadota > Alphaproteobacteria > Rhizobiales > Xanthobacteraceae > Bradyrhizobium. The sequence goes on from CAVPZO010000020.1 coordinate 15,904, forward strand.
CCTCAGGATGACGGTCGCATAAAACCTCACCTCTGGCACTTCGGGCACCAGAACGTCGAACGCCCGTTCTGGGTAAACCGCTTGACGATGCCGCCGCAGCCCGGGGTCTGGCAGTTTTTGCCCTCGCGGTCGTAGACCTGAAACGAGTGCTGGAAATAGCCGAGTTCGCCGGAAGTCTGGCGATGGTCGCGCAGCGACGAGCCGCCGGCCTTGATGGCCTGGTTGAGCACCGCATGAATCGCACCGACCAGACGCCTGGCGTGGTCGGTCGGTTCGCCGCCGGGGGTGCCCTTGGTCTTTTTTGCCGCAAGTATCGCCGCCAATCGCCGCGGCGACAGATGCGCGCGGAACAGCGCCTCGCAGACGTAAATGTTGCCGAGCCCCGCGACCACGCGCTGGTCGAGCAGCGCCGCCTTCAGGCTGGTTGCCTTGTTGGCGCAGGCGCGCGCCAGCATCGCGGCATCGAATTCATTGCCTAATGGCTCGGGGCCGAGGCCTTGCAGCAGCGGCTCGTCGTCGATTCTGTCGCGTGCAAAGATCTTCATATAGCCGAAACGGCGCGGATCGTTGAAAATGACGGTCGCGCCCGACGACATGTGAAACACCACATGGTCGTGGGTGCGGTCCTCGCTGCGCGGATGGTGGAATTTGCCCGGCGTGTTTTTCTCATCGCCGGCGACCACGCGAAACGAGCCGGACATGCCGAGATGCATCAGCAGCACGTCGCCGGATGCAAGGTCCGCCATCAGGTATTTTGCGCGCCGCCCGAGCCCGGTCACGGTCTGGCCTTCCAGCCGCGCCACAAAATCCTTCTGGAACGGAAACCTCAGGTCTTTTCGCCGGGCCTCGGCCTTGAGAATTTTCGAGCCTTCCATTGCCGGCTGCAGGCCGCGGCGGACGGTTTCGACTTCGGGCAGTTCAGGCATGCGTCATTCACCTTGAGGATTGGAGGTGATAGCGCCATTGGCGTCGGCGCGCTATGGTCCCTCTCGTCATTGCGAGGAGCCCTTGCGACGAAGCAATCCAGTCTTGCTTTGCGGCGCCTGGATTGCTTTCGTGGAGTTTATCATCGGGCGGCGCTTTGCGCCGACCCGGTGGCTCGCAATGACGAAAACGAGGCTCCAGGACTGATTGATGGACCATCCCGACCAAACCACGCATTTCGGCTTCAGGGACGTAGCCCTGGGCGACAAGCAGTCGCTGGTGAACGACGTGTTCCACAGCGTGGCGCAGCGTTACGACCTGATGAACGATTTGATGTCGGCGGGGCTGCATCGGGCCTGGAAGGACGTGATGATCAACGCGCTCAATCCGCCGCGCAACGACCGGCCATTCGCGCTGCTCGACGTCGCCGGCGGCACCGGCGATATCGCCTTCCGCGCCGCCAGGGCCGCGGGCCCGGGCTTTGAGGCCACGGTGTGCGACATCAATGTCGATATGTTGGCCGTCGGCCGCGAGCGCGCGCTGGCGCGCCACCTCGAGCATCAGGTGTCGTTCGTTGAGGGCAATGCCGAGGCGTTGGCGTTTCCGGATCGCAGTTTTGATGCCACCACCATTGCGTTCGGGATTCGCAACGTGCCGCGGATCGATCTGGCGCTGAGCGAGGCCTTTCGCGTGCTGAAGCCCGGCAGCCGGTTTCTCTGCCTGGAGTTTTCCACCGTCGACGTGCCCGGCCTCGACCGGCTCTATGACATGTTCTCGTTCAAGGTGATTCCGCAGCTCGGCCAGGCGGTGACCGGCGACGCCGAATCCTATCAATACCTGGTCGAATCGATCCGGAAATTTCCAAAACCCAACGCCTTCGCCGAGATGATCCGCGCCGCCGGCTTTTCACGCGTCAGCCATCAGACGCTGTCCGGCGGCATCGTGGCGTTGCATTCGGGCTGGCGTTTGTGATTTCTGCTTCCACTCATATCGCGCGCCTCGCCCGCGCCGGTTTCGTGTTCGCGCGCGAGGGCGTGTTCGGCGTTGTCGATCCGTCGTTGGTGCCGCCGCCCGGGCAGTTGGCGCTGCGGCTGGCGCGCCTGATCGAGCGTCCCGGCGCCAAATCCGGCCCTCGATTGTCGCGCGCGCTGACGCGGCTGGGACCGGCTTACCTGAAACTCGGACAGTTTCTTGCAACGCGGCCCGACGTGGTCGGCGTGGTCATGGCGCGCGATCTGGAGAGCCTGCAGGACCGGCTGCCGCCGTTCTCGCAAAGCGAAGCCGAGGCCGTGATCGCGGTATCGCTGGAACGCCCGGTGGCGCAGGCGTTTGCGAGCTTCGGCCCCTCGGTCGCGGCGGCCTCGATCGCGCAGGTGCATCGCGGCGAAACCGAACGCGATGGGTCACGCAAAGCGGTTGCGGTGAAGGTACTGCGGCCCAATGTGGCTGCGCGGTTCCGCCGCGACCTCGGCGATTTCTTCTTCGTCGCCTACAAGGCGGAAAAATATTCAGCCGAAGCGCGGCGCTTACGGCTGATCGAAGTCATCAACACCATGTCGCGCTCGGTGGCGATGGAGATGGATCTGCGGCTGGAAGCCGCTGCGATGTCGGAGATGGCGGAGAACACCCGGGACGATCCGGATTTTCGCGCCCCCACCGTCGACTGGGACCGCACCACCCACAACGTGCTGACGATGGAATGGATCGACGGCATCGCGCTCAGCGACCACGCCGGCCTGGAGGCGGCGCAGGTCGATCTTGCCGATCTCGGGCGCAAGGTGATCCAGAGTTTTCTGCGCCACGCGCTGCGCGACGGCTTCTTCCACGCCGACATGCATCCCGGCAATTTGTTCCTCGACGATGCCGGGCGGCTGGTCGCGGTGGATTTCGGCATCATGGGCCGGCTCGGCATGAAGGAGCGGCGCTTCCTCGCCGAGATCCTGCTGGGCTTCATCACCCGCGATTATCGCCGCGTCGCCGAGGTGCATTTCGAGGCCGGCTACGTGCCCGCACACCATTCGGTGGAAAATTTCGCGCAAGCGATCCGCGCCATCGGCGAGCCGATCCATAATCGCACCGCCGAAGAAATTTCGATGGCAAAACTGCTGACGCTGCTGCTGGAGGTCACCGGGCTGTTCGACATGCGCACCCGGCCCGAACTGATCCTGCTGCAGAAGACCATGGTGGTGGTCGAGGGCGTGGCGCGCAGCTTCGATCCGAAACTCGACATCTGGAAAGTCGCCGATCCCGTGGTGCGGGAATGGATCGAGCGCAACCTCGGACCGATCGGCCGTGTCCAGGGCGCGATGTCAGGGGCCGGAGAGTTGGGCCGCGTGATGTCCGGACTGCCGTCGATTGCGTCCCGCGCCGTGGTGGTGCTGGAGCAGCTGGAGACCATGTCGCGCGAGGGGCTGACGCTGTCGCCGGAGACCATCGCGGCCATGGGCCGGACCGAAGGACGCAAGAACCGCTGGCGCACGGTCGCGCTGTGGATCATCGCGCTCACCTTCATCGGCATCCTGTTCGCGGTCCGGCAACTCTGACTTGATTGCAATGCAATCATTTCGTGATATCGTTGCCTGCATATTTCACCGGTGGCGACCATGGCCAGCCTGACCATCCGAAAGCTCGACGAGGCCATCAAGGCCGAGCTGCGGCTGCGCGCCGCCCGCAACGGCCGCTCGGTCGAGGACGAGGTGCGCGTGATCCTGCGCGAGGCGTCACAGAACCGCCCCCGGTTCGCCGCAACGCCGTCGCAAGCCGCCGGGATTGCACAGGATGACACGCATCGCATTGTTTCCGCTGGACAATTACGCGTTACCCTGATCATCGGCGGCGGCATCGCCGCCTACAAGGCGCTGGACCTCATCAGGCGATTGAAAGATCGAGGTTTTTCGGTTCGCTGCGTGCTTACCAGCGCCGCGCAAAAATTCGTGACGCCGCTCGCGGCCAGCGCGCTGTCGCACGAGCGCTGCTACACGGATTTGTTCGACGCCGAGAGCGAGTTCGATGCCGGCCACATCCGGCTTGCGCGCGACTGCGACCTGATCGTCGTGGCGCCCGCCACCGCCGACCTGATGGCGAAGATGGCGCAGGGCCACGCCGACGATCTCGCCAGCGCAATCCTGCTCGCGGCCAATCGTCCGATCCTGCTGGCGCCGGCGATGAATCCGCTGATGTGGAATAACGCCGCCACCCGCCGCAACGTCGCGCAGCTCGCGCGCGACGGCGTCGTCATGATCGGACCCAATGCCGGCGAAATGGCGGAAGCGGGCGAAGCCGGCGTCGGCCGCATGGCCGAGCCATTGGAAATCGCCGCCGCTGCCGAACAATTTTTACGTCCGCCGCAGCAGCAATCGCTCGCGGGCAAACGCGTGCTGATAACGGCGGGCCCGACCCACGAGCCGATCGATCCGGTGCGCTACATCGCCAACCGCTCCTCCGGCAAACAGGGCTTTGCCATTGCGGCTGCGGCGCAGGCGGCGGGCGCCGATGTCGTGTTGATTTCCGGTCCTGTCGAATTGAACGATCCCGCCGGTGTGACCGTGAGGCATGTGGAGTCGGCGCGCGAAATGCTGCATCAGACCGAAGCCGCACTGCCGGTGGACATCGCGATCTTCGCCGCCGCCGTTGCCGACTGGCGCGTCGCCAATGAAGGTTCGCAGAAGCTGAAAAAGACTCCGGCCGGCATGCCGCCGCTGCAGCTGGTGGAAAATCCCGACATCCTCGCGACGATCGCAAAACTGTCAGACAAGCGCCCGCCGCTAGTGATCGGTTTTGCTGCCGAAACCGAACATCTGATCGATAACGCCAAGGCAAAACTCAAGCGCAAGGGCTGCGACTGGATCGTCGCCAATGATGTTTCACCCGCAACCGGCATAATGGGCGGCGACCGCAATACGGTGCATCTGCTCAAGCGCGACGGCGCCGATATCAGTGTCGATTCCTGGCCCGCGATGGACAAGGACGAGGTCGCCGCCGCCCTGGTGGCGCGCATCGCCGAGGCGGTGGCAAAATGAGCGGCACGGTCAAAGTCGAGATCCAGCAACTACCGCACGGCAAGGGCCTGGCACTGCCGGCCTATCAAAGCGCCCATGCCGCCGGGCTCGACCTCTTGGCCGCCGTGCCGGAAGACGCGCCGATGATTCTCAGTCCCGGCAAGCATGCGCTGGTTCCGACCGGGCTGATCATCGCACTGCCGCCGGGGTTCGAGGCCCAGATCCGCCCGCGCTCGGGCCTTGCCGCGAAACACGGCGTCACCGTGCTGAACGCGCCGGGCACGGTGGACGCGGATTACCGCGGCGAGATTGGCGTGCTGCTGATCAATCACGGCGATGCGCCGTTCACGATCCGGCGCGGCGAGCGTATCGCGCAGATGGTGATCGCGCCGGTGACGCGGGCGGAACTCGTCCCCGTTCCGCAGCTCTCGCCGACGGATCGCGGCAGCGGCGGTTTTGGGTCGACCGGGCGCTGACAGCACGTCGATTTTTCGGAAAATCGCACCGCAAAAGTTAACGCCGCGCATTTTTTCGCAATGCAGTTTGCGTTCACGATTCGGACTCTTACCCGCGGACTCCCGAAGGGGATATTGTGATTCGATTCGCGAACGGTGGAGTGAATCGCCGGGCGTGCAGTCGTGCGGTTTGGGGCAGACCATGTCGGACGTGATCGCGGCGATGCGTCGGACCTTGCTATCGTGCACATCGCTGGTGCGCGACGGCATCGTTGGCGTTGCCGTGAGCGTGCTGGCGACGAGTGCTCCAGCCCACGCCGGCGACTTGCAATCGGTCGAACAAGCACTGGCGACGTTGTTCGATCTTGACCGCCAGGAAGTGGCGGTGCTGGCCACCGCGCTGGCCGTGCTCGGCTTTTCCGTTGTCGCCGCGATCCTGCTGATGCGCACGCGCGTCCGCGCCGCCAATAATGAAACGCGGCTGCGTTCCGAACTTCGCGGCCTGCAGGTCGAAGCCGATCGGTTCCGGGCGCTATTGTTCGCCGAACCGCAGGTTCTGGTCTCGTGGGCGGCGGGCGACAACCGTCCGCAGATCAGCGGCGATATCTCGCTGCTGCTGCCGCAGGAGGCCCAGCAGTCGCCGCAGCGCATTCTCGCATTCGGAACCTGGCTGTCGCCGGAGCCGGCGCTGCAGATGGATCATGCCGTGAACGCGCTGCGCGAGGCCGGCGAAGGCTTTTTGCTCAATCTCACCACGTCCACCGGCCGCTCCATCGAAGCGATGGGCCGCGCCATCGGCGGCCAGGCCATCGTGCGGATTCGCGAACTCAGCGGCTTGCGCCGCGAACTCGCCGAAATGACCCTGCGTCACAAGGGATTGCTGGAGGAAACCGAGATGCTGCGCGGCTTTGCAGCCGCCGCACCCTGGCCGATCTGGGCCAAGCGCGCCGCCGGAGGGCTATTGTTCGCCAACGCGGCCTATGCGCGGGCCACCGAGGCCGCCAATGTCGCCGACGCGGTCCGGCGCGACCTCGAACTGCTCGACAGCGGCGACCGCAGCGACATGGCCCGCGCGCTCAACGACAACTCGGCCTTTTCCGCGCGACTTCCCATCGTGGTCGGCGGCGAGCGTCGCTTCTACGATGTGCATGCGCTGAAGGTAACCGGCGGCAGCGCCGGCATCGCCATCGACGCCAGCGAGGCAACGGCGCTGCGCGACGCGCTGGTGCGGATGGCGGAAGCGCACCGCCGCACGCTCGATCAATTATCCTCCGGCGTCGCGGTATTCGACGGCCAGCGGCGGCTGGCATTTTACAACGACTCCTATCGCCGGCTGTGGGATCTGGACCGCGCTTTCCTCGATGGCAACCCTGACGATTCCAGCGTGCTGGATCGCCTGCGCGCCGCGCGAAAACTGCAGGAGCAGCCGGATTTCCGGGCGTGGAAAGCCAAGCTGCACGAAGCCTACCGCGCGGTCGAACCGGAAAAGGACCGATGGTACCTCCCCGACGGCCGCGCGATCAGCGTCGTCACCACGCCGAACCCCGAGGGCGGGGTCACCTATCTGTTTGACGATGTCACCGAGAGCCTCGAACTGGCGCGGCAGTATGACGGCCTGATCAACGTCCAGCGCGAGACGCTGGACAACCTGGCCGAAGCCGTCGCGGTGTTCGGCTCAAACGGCCGCGCGCAATTGTTCAACCCCGCCTTTGCCAAGATGTGGAAGCTGTCGGCCGAGGCGCTGCAGCAACAGCCCCATATCGAGACCGTGGAAGCCTGGTGCCGGCCGCTGTTCGATGACGCTACGACCTGGCAGACGCTGCGCGAGGCCATCACCGGCATCGAAAACCGGATCGCGGTGCCGCTCAAGCTGGAGCGCAAGGACGGCAGCGTGCTCGACTGCATGACCATGCCGCTGCCGGACGGCGCCACCATGCTGACGTTCCAGGACATCACCGACACCGAGAACGTCGAGCGCGCGCTGCGCGAGCGCAACGAGGCGCTGGAGACCGCCGACCAGATGAAGGTCGATTTCGTCCACCACGTGTCCTACGAGTTGCGCTCGCCGCTGACCAACATCATCGGCTTCGCCGATCTCCTGACCGATCCCACCACCGGCCCGCTGATGCCGAAGCAGGCGGAATATCTCGGCTACATCACCACCTCGACCAGCGCGCTGTTCGCGTTGATCAACAACATCCTCGATCTCGCCACCATCGACGCCGGCGCCATGACGCTCGAACTCGGCCCGGTCGACATCCGCAAGACCATCGATGCCGCCGCGGAAGGCATTCAGGACCGGCTCGCGACCGACCGCATCGCACTCAAGGTCGATGCCGATCCCGGCATTGGCGACTTCATCGGCGACGAGAACCGCGTCAAGCAGGTGCTGTATAATCTTCTCGCCAATGCCGTCGGATTCTCGCCGCACGATGCCGCGATCACCTTGAGCGCGAGGCGCACCGAACACAGCGTGGTGTTTGCCGTGACCGATTGCGGCCCCGGCATTCCGCCCGACGTCAAGGACAAGGTGTTCGACTGGTTCGAGAGCCATTCCAACGGATCGCGCCATCGCGGCGCCGGTCTCGGCCTGTCGCTGGTGCGTTCCTTTGTCGAACTGCATGGCGGCAAGGTGCGGGTCGATTCGATCGTCGGCAAGGGCACGACCGTGACGTGCGAATTTCCGGTCGATCAGGCGCATCGCAACGCCGCGGAATGACCGAGCCTTCGACATTCTCGACGGCGCTCGCAAACGAGACGGCGACCGCGCATCTGATGGCCGACCTCGCGCTGCTGATCAATGCCGGCGATGTCATCACGTTGTCGGGCGATCTCGGCGCCGGCAAGACCGCGGCGGCACGCGCGATGATCCGCTATATCGCCGGCGACGAAACGCTGGAAGTCCCAAGCCCGACCTTCACGCTGGCGCAGGGCTATGACCTGCCGCCGTTCCCGCTGGTTCACGCGGACCTCTACCGCGTCAACGACGCCGGCGAGCTGGAAGAAATCGGCTTGTCACCCTTGCCCGAGGGCGCCGTGGCACTGATCGAATGGCCGGAACGCGCGGCGAACGCGCTTCCCGCCGACAGGATCGACATCGCGCTGAGCCATCGCCCGGCGCTGGGCTCGACCGCGCGCGCGGCCGTCATCACCGGCCATGGCAAGGCGGCCGCCCAGGTCGAACGGCTGAAAGCGTTGCGCGAGTTTCTCGATGGCGCGGGTTTTATCGACGCCCAACGCCAGCGCATGGCCGGCGACGCCTCCACGCGCTCCTACGCGCGACTCGCGCGCAACGACGACGTCGTCATCCTGATGAACTCGCCGAGGCGGCCGGACGGGCCGGCGATCTACGACGGCAAGCCCTATAGCGCGGCCGTCCATCTGGCCGAAGACGTCAAACCCTTCGTCGCCATTGCCAACGGCTTGCGCGAGCGCGGGTTTTCCGCGCCGGCCATCCATCATGCCGATCTCGATGCAGGATTGCTCATTACCGAAGATTTCGGCAACGCAGGTTTTGTCGAAGGCGATCCCCCAGCGCCGATCGCCGAGCGCTATCAGGCTGCAACCGACATGCTGGCGGCGCTGCATCGTTTGGCCTTGCCGGAAACGCTGCCGCTGGCGCCGCAGATCACCTACACTATCCCGGCCTTCGACACCGACGCGCTGCTGGTCGAGGTCGGGCTGATGCCGGAATGGTACCTGCCGGACCGCGATGCAACACCGACCGCCGAACTGCGCGACGAATTCATCACAAGGTGGCGGGAGCTGCTGGCCAGGCCCGCGGCGGCGGCCAAAACCTGGGTGATCCGGGATTTTCACTCGCCCAATCTGATCTGGCTCGACGCGCGAGCCGACATCGCCAAAGTCGGCATCATCGACTTTCAGGACGCCGTGCTCGGCCCCGCCGCCTACGATCTGGTGTCGCTGCTGCAGGATGCGCGGATCGACGTGCCCGAGGCGCTCGAGCTTGCGATGCTGACGCGTTACATCAAGGCGAGACTCGCCTCGGACGGCGGCTTCGATCCGGCGGCCTTCGCGGAACTCTATGCCATCATGTCGGCGCAGCGGAATACGCGGCTGCTCGGCACCTTCGCGCGGCTCAACCGGCGCGATGGCAAGCCGCAATACCTCAAGCATCAGCCGCGGATCTGGACCTACCTCAACCGCTCGCTGGACCATCCGGCGCTGTCCGGTATTCAGGCCTGGTATGCCGCCCATGTGCCGCCGCCGGTTCCCTGATTTACAGGCTGTTAACCAACCTGCCCTTAATCTGCGCACAAAGTTCTACCTTGGGCTGCGGCAGCGCCCATCCGGCGAGGGATTACGATCATGGCTACAGAACGCCGCAAGGGCGAACGCATTACCTTCGAGCGCGGGATCGCCGCGCATATGATGGGCATCGACGGCACCTGGCGCCGCGACTGCACCATGGAAGACATTTCGGAAACCGGCGCCAAGCTGACCGTCGAAGGCTCCGTCGAAGGGCTGCATCTGAAGGAATTTTTCCTGCTGCTGTCCTCCACCGGCCTTGCCTATCGCCGCTGCGAACTGGCCTGGGTCAATGGCGACCAGATCGGCGTCAATTTCCTCAAGCCCGCCGACAAGAAGAAAAAGACCCCGCGCCGCAACCCGGCAACGGCGGACGTCTGAAGCTTCAGCGCCGCGTGTCGTACATCCGTCATCCGCAGCACCTATGCGTGAGCGGTGCATCGCTCGAATCACCGTGATAGGATCGGCCGCGACAAATGCTGAAACCGACGCGCCCTGAGAATCTGCTGAACATGCCCGTAAAGCCCGCCAAAGCCATGGTCCTCGCCGCCGGTCTCGGCGTCCGCATGCGGCCGCTGACCGACCGGATGCCAAAGCCGCTGGTGCCGGTCGCGGGGCGGCCCTTGCTGGACCATGTGCTCGACAAGCTGGCGGAGGCCGGCGTGCGTGAGGCCGTCGTCAACGTGCACTACCTGCCCGACCAGATCATCGATCATGTGGCGTCGCGCGCGCAGCCCCATGTGACCATCTCCGACGAGCGCGATGCCGTGCTGGGAACCGGCGGCGGCGTGGTCAAGGCGCTGCCCTTGCTCGGCGACGCGCCGTTCTTCCATGTCAATGCCGACACCATGTGGATCGACGGCGTGCGATCCAATCTGGCGCGGCTGGCGGAGGCCTTCGATCCCGCGCGCATGGACATCCTGCTGCTGATGGCGCCGACCACCAGCAGCATCGGCTATCACGGCCGCGGCGACTACGCGATGGCGGCCGACGGCACCTTGCGCAAGCGCAAGGAACTTCAGGTGGTGCCGTTCGTCTATGCCGGCGTGGCGATCATGTCGCCCGCGATTTTCGAAGGCGCGCCGGCAGGCGAATTCTCGCTGACGAAAATGTTCGACCGCGCCAACGAACAGGAGCGGCTATACGGGCTGCGGCTGGACGGCGTCTGGATGCATGTCGGAACCCCCGACGCCATCGCCGCGGCGGAAGACGCCTTTCTCGCCAGCGTGGCGTGATCTTTCGTCATTGCCGGGCTTGACCTGGTAGTCCATCTTCTTCGACCTCGTCATTCCGGG
>CAVPZO010000021.1:0-35746 GCA_963710045.1 uncultured Alphaproteobacteria bacterium
CCGCTGCCGTTTCTGCTCGCACAGACACGCACGCCGCAGCGCATATCAGAACCGCGCCGAGGATCGCTTGCATTGCGTGACGTCGCCCATATCCCCGCGAAAGCTCAGGTGACAATAACCCGCAGGGTGTTGGCTGGAGCATCGCGAACCGTACAACCAACCGGAGAGTGTTCGTCTGCCCATTTCGCGGATCTCGAAGCTGTTCCGGCGTAGCATTTCAGCGCTTACCTCGACATTCGTACATAACGCTGAATGGCCGCCGATATTTTGCGTCGAGACCCAGCATTCCGCGATGGTCGCCGTCAGCTCGACCGTAACCTCGAGCTTGTGAGCGTGATCCCAAGACGCGCCGCACGCGCCGCGATGACGGTGAACAGCATGCAGCCATGGAGGCTCTGAAATACCATCCGGGGTTGGGAGAGGAGGCCTCGCCTCCCATCGAAGGTGGCATGTCCGTTTCCAAATGCTCCCCGGACGGTCCGGTTACGCGGCATTTGAGTCCGCCAAGGATTGTAGCCGTAGCCGGTGCGTATTTGCCGCGCGCTTTGTCGGGATTGGCTTCAATCGCTTTGCTCAAACTATCGAACGCAGCTGCAATCGGCGAGTGTGTCATAATGATTTTCTCAGCCCCATGGACCACCCGGCAGAAACATAGCGTATTCCGCTGCCAGGCAAAAATCCGCGATCGCGAACTGCCATAGGCCGACGCAGTGCACAAAAACGTTCCCGCTGGCATCACGTCGTTTCGCAGCTGGGCTTTGCCACGACATAACCTGCAAAACACCGCCGCCCGCCCGGAACGAAATTGCTATTCGCGGGCGCGGGGCTCCATTGCCGAGATTTGTGGTGCGCAGCCAGCGAAAACCGACATAGACTGGTTCTAATGATTTGAATAATTGCGTAAAAGCAGCCGCCGCGGCCGAGGGTCGTCCAAGGCTCGAGAGGGTGGAATGGGAATCAACCAAGGTCCGATCAGTCTCGATCAGAAATACACCCAGGGCTCCGGCCACGTCTTCCTGACCGGCATCCAGTCGCTGGTCCGCCTGCCGATGGCGCAGATCCGGCGCGACCGCGCCGCCGGCCTCAATACTGCGGGATTTGTTACGGGATACCGGGGTTCGCCGCTCGGCGGCTACGACCAGCAGCTATTCGCCGCGCGAAAGCACCTCGAACAGTACAATATCAAGTTCCAGCCCGGCGTGAACGAGGACCTCGCGGCCACCGCGATCTGGGGCTCGCAGCAGCTCAATTTGTCGCCCGGCGCGCGGCACGATGGCGTGGTCGGCATCTGGTACGGCAAGGGCCCCGGCGTCGATCGCTGCGGCGACGTATTTCGTCACGGCAATGCCGCGGGCTCGGCGAAAAACGGCGGCGTGCTGTGTCTGGCCGGCGACGACCATGGCGCAAAATCCTCTACCGTGCCGCATCAGTCGGACCATGCCTTCATCTCCGCGCTGATGCCGTATCTCTATCCCTCCAGCATCCATGAAATGATCGAGATGGGGCTGCTCGGGATTGCGATGTCGCGCTATTCCGGCTGCTGGGTCGGCATGAAGGTGATCACCGAGACCGTGGAGACCACGGCGGAGGTCGATCTTTCCGACGAGATGAAGCCCTTCATCATTCCGACCGATTTCGAGATGCCGCCGGGCGGGCTCAATTTGCGCTGGCCCGACGACCGCTACGACCAGGACCGCCGGCTGCAGGATTACAAGGGTTTTGCCGCCATCGCCTTTGCCCGCGCCAACAAGGTCAACCGCATCACCATCGATTCGCCGAACGCGCGGTTCGGCATCATGGCGTCGGGCAAGAGCTACGAGGATATCCGGCAGGCGCTGCGCGAGCTCGGCATCACGCCGGAAGTGGCGGCAAAGATCGGGCTGCGGCTCTACAAGATCGGCATGCCGTGGCCGCTGGAGCCGCAGGGCGTCCGCGAATTCGCCGTCGGGCTAGAGGAAATCCTGATCGTCGAAGAGCGCCGCGAGATCGTCGAGAACCAGGTCAAGCAGGAGCTGTTCAACTGGCGCGACGACGTCCGCCCGCGCATCGTCGGCAAGATGGACGAGCACGACAAGCGCTTCCTGCCCTTCGCCGAGGAACTCAGCGTCGCCTCATTGGCAAGTTCGCTGACCGAGCGGCTGCTGCGGCTCAATCTCAATCCCGAAGTCGCGGCCATGCTGCGCGCAAAGGCCGACTGGTTCAACGGACGGCAGGCGACGCAGATGCAGACGGTCGCGCCGATCACCCGGACGCCGTATTTCTGCTCGGGCTGTCCGCACAACACCTCGACCAAGGTGCCGCAAGGCAGCCGCGCGTTTGCAGGCATCGGCTGCCACTTCATGGCGCTGTGGATGGACCGCAGCACCGAAACCTTCACCCACATGGGCGGCGAGGGCGTGCCGTGGGTCGGCGTCGCACCTTTCACCGACGAAAAACACGTCTTCGCCAATCTCGGCGACGGCACCTATTTCCACTCCGGCAGCCTCGCGATCCGCCAGGCCGTCGCCTCCGGCGCCAACATCACCTACAAAATCCTTTATAACGATGCCACCGCCATGACCGGCGGCCAGCATGTCGACGGTGAACTGTCGCCGCAGCAGGTTACGTTCCAGCTACATTCGGAAGGCATCCGCGACATCTATCTGGTGTCGGAAACTCCCGAGGCCTATCCGGCTTCAGAGATCGCTCCGGGCACCAAGACTGCGCATCGTGACGAACTCGACGCGGTGATGAAGACGCTGCGCGAGGTGAAAGGCGCTTCCGCGATCGTGTTCGTGCAGACCTGCGCCGCCGAAAAGCGCCGCCGCCGCAAGCGCGGCACGCTGGAGGATCCGCAGCGCCGCGTGCTGATCAACCCGGCCGTGTGCGAAGGCTGCGGCGATTGCTCGGTGCAGTCGAACTGTATTTCGGTGGAGCCGCTGGAAACCGAGATGGGACGCAAGCGCACCATCAACCAATCCAGTTGCAACAAGGACTATTCCTGCCTCAAGGGTTTTTGCCCGTCCTTCGTCACCGTCGACGGCGGCAAGCTGCGCAGGCGCGCGCCGGCCGATCTCGGCAATATCGGCGACCTGCCGGAGCCGGCATCGCGTCCGTCGCTCGAGCGGCCCTACAACGTCGCGGTCGGCGGCGTCGGCGGTACCGGCGTGCTCACCATCGGCGCGCTGCTCGGCATGGCCGCGCATATCGAGGGCAAGGCCAGCATGATCCTGGACATGTCAGGCCTGGCGCAGAAGGGCGGCGCGGTGCTGAGCCACGTCCGTCTGTCGCAAAATCCCGCGGACGTAACGTCTTCGCGTATCGTCACCGGCACTGCCGATCTCGTGATCGCGGCCGATGAGGTGGTAGCCATCGCCAAGGAGACCATTACGCTGTGCGAATCCAGCCGTACCCACGGCGTCATCAACACCCACCTTATTCCGATCGCGGACTTCATCCTGAATCGCGATTTCAATTTCCAGAGCGGCAAGGTCAACCACGTGCTGGAAACGGCGTTGCGCAAGGACTCTTCCTTCTTCGATTTCACCAAGCCTGCCGAAAGCCTGCTCGGCAACTCCATCGCCACCAACATGATGATGATGGGCTACGCCTACCAGAAGGGTCTGCTGCCGCTGCAAGCCGCGTCGATCGAGCAGGCGATCGAGATCAACGGCGTTGCGATCAAGATGAACGCGCAGGCGTTCCAGCTCGGACGTCTGGCGGCGGTCGATCCCGCACGATTGGCCGCGATGATGAAGGGCCAGGACGAGACTGTCGCGCCGAAGACGCTCGATGCGATGTCGCTGGACGAAATCATCGCGCACCGCAGCGCGCACCTCGCGGGCTATCAGAATTCGCGGCTGGCGAAACGCTATCGCACCTTGGTGGACAGGGTGCGGAGGCAATCGGCGGCCGAATTCGGCGACGATCTGGCGCGCGCGGTCGCGATCAACTATGCAAAACTGCTCGCCTACAAGGACGAATACGAGGTGGCGCGGCTGTTCACCGACGGCCGGTTCGAGAAGCAGCTGAAGGACCAGTTCGACGGCGACTACACCTTCAGCTTTCACCTCGCGCCGCCGCTGTTGCCGTCCGAGAACGATCACCTCGGCCGGCCGAAGAAAAAGACCTTCGGACCGTGGATGATGAAGGCGTTCCGGCTGCTGGCGGCGTTGCGGTTCGTCCGCGGCACACCGCTCGACCTGTTCGGCCGCAGCGCGGAGCGCCGGATGGAGCGCGACCTGATCGCGGGCTATGAGAAGGACGTCGCTTTCGTGCTGGAAAAGCTGTCGCCTGCCAATATCGACACCGCGGTCGAACTGCTGTCGCTGCCCGACCGCATCCGCGGCTACGGTCCGGTCAAGGACAAGTCCGTGGCTGACGCCAAAATCCGCTATGCGGAATTAGCCAAGGACCTGGTCAATCCACCACCGGCGCCAAGGCAGATCGCGGCGGAATAGAGCGTTGCATTCACCGCGCTTGCCAAGGCCGTCGTGACAGGCCACAAAAACCGCTGGGAAGAAGAAACGCCAGCGGAGAGCTGTATTGACCATCAAAGGCAAGGCCTACATCGCCGGGATCTACGAGCATCCAACCCGGCATGCACCCGACAAATCCACCGCGCAATTGCATGCCGAAGTCGCCAAGGGCGCACTGGAGGATGCCGGCCTGACCAAGGCCGATATCGACGGCTATTTCTGCGCCGGCGACGCGCCGGGCGGCGCCTGGCCGATGGTGGATTACCTCGGGCTGAAGGTGCGGCATATCGACTCCACCGAAACCGGCGGCTGTTCCTACATCATCCATATCGGCCATGCTGCCGAAGCCATCGCGGCGGGCAAATGCTCGATCGCGCTGGTTACGCTCGCCGGCAAGCCGCGCACCTCGACGATGCCGCCGCGCGCGGCCGGCGCCGAGCAGGATTTTGAGGCGGCTTACGGCGCCACCACGCACAACGCCTACGGCATGTGCGCGATGCGGCATATGCACGACTACGGCACCACCAGCGAGCAACTGGCCTGGATCAAGGTGGCGGCCTCGCATCACGCCCAGTACAACCCGCATGCCATGCTGAAGGACGTCGTCACCGTCGAGGACGTGCTCAACTCCCCGATGATCTCCGATCCGCTGCACCGGCTCGACTGCTGCGTGGTCAGCGACGGCGGCGGCGCGCTGATCGTCACCACGCCGGAAATCGCCAAAAGCCTGAAGAAGCCGCTGGTGCGGATGATCGGCTATGGCGAAGCCATGAAGGGCCCGCGCGGCGGCAAGGATCTTGACCTCACTTATTCCGCCGGTGTGTGGTCGGGCCCTCGCGCGTTCGAGGAGGCCGGCGTGACGCCGAAGGACATCAAATACGCCTCGATCTACGACAGTTTTACCATCACCGTGCTGATGCAGCTGGAGGATCTCGGCTTCTGCAAGAAGGGCGAGGGCGGCAAGTTCGTTGCCGACGGCAATCTGATTTCCGGCGTCGGCAAGCTGCCGTTCAACACCGACGGCGGCGGGCTGTGCAGCAACCATCCGGTCAATCGCGGCGGCATGACCAAGATCATCGAGGCGGTGCGGCAATTGCGCGGCGAGGCGCATCCCAAGGTGCAGGTGAAGAACTGCGATCTCGCGGTCGCGCATGGTACCGGCGGCCTGCTCGGTGTCCGCCATGCGGCCTCGACCGCGATTCTGGAGCGCGTGTGATGGCTGAAGCAAAAAAATATCCGGCGCCGCAGGGCAACCCGGAAACCGCGCCGTTCTGGGAAGCGGCAAAGCAGGGCAAATTCCTGATCAAGCGCTGCACCGCCTGCGGCGAGCCGCATTATTTTCCGCGCTCGATCTGCCCGTTCTGCTTCTCCGACAAGACGGTGTGGGAGGAAAGTTCGGGAGAAGGCACGATCTATACCTTCAGCCTGATGCACAAATCCGCCAGCGGCCCCTACGCGATCGGCTATGTCACGCTGAAGGAAGGCCCCTCGCTGCAGACCAATTTTGTCGATTGCGATTTAAAATCGCTGAAGATCGGACAAAAGGTAAAAGTGGTGTTCAAGCCGACCGACGGCGCGCCGCTGCCGTTTTTTACGCCGGTGTGAGTACCGTGCCCCGGACGCAGCGCAGCGTCTCTTCGACGCTGCGCTGCAGAGCCGTAACGTACGCCGGTGTTTGGTACGGTCCCGGCTCTGCGGAGCGGCATGAAGAATGCCGCACCGCGTCCGGGACACGAACAGAATTCTGGAGAAACCGATGTCGAAATACGACGAGCTGATGGCGCTGAAGAACCTCGGCCAGAAATACGCCTACACCGATCGCGAGGTGATGCTGTACGCCTATGGCATCGGCATGGGCGCCGATCCGATGGACGAAAAGGAACTCGCTTTCGTCAACGAAGCGGTCTTCACCGCGCGTCCCTTGAAAGTGGTGCCGACATTCGCTTCGGTGGCCGCATGGGGCGCCAACCCCGGGGAGATGAACCTGAACCGCCTGATGGTGGTCGATGGCGAGCGCGACATCACCTTTCACAGGCCGTTTCCGGTGGCGGCCAGCATCACCGCGGACTCCACCGTTCTCGGCGCCTGGGACAAGGGCAAGGACAAGGGCGCGGTGATCAGGCACAAGACCGTGCTCAAGGACGACAAGGGCGAGGATTTGGCGACGCTGGTCGCCTCGCGCTTTGCGCGCGGCGACGGCGGTTTTGGCGGCCCGTCGGAAGGCCAGCCCGAGCCGCACCAGGTGCCCACGCGGGCGCCGGACAGATCCGTCGATATCCCAACGCGGCCGGATCAGGCGCTGATCTATCGCCTTTGCGGCGACCGCAATCCGCTGCACAGCGACCCTGAATTTGCCAAACGCGCCGGTTTTCCAAAACCGATCCTGCATGGCATGTGTACCTACGGCATCACCTGCCGCGGTATTTTGCAGACCTACGCCGATTACGATGCCGGCGCGTTCAAGCAGCATGCGGTGCGGTTTTCGTCGCCGGTCTATCCGGGGGAGACGGTCACCATGGACATGTGGAAGGACGGCAACGTGATTTCGTTCGAAGCCAAGGTGAAGTCGCGCAATGTGACGGTGATCAAGAGCGGCAGGACGGTGCTGGGGTGAGGCGTGCCCCGGACGCAGCGCAGCGCGTAGCCCTTCGCGAAGCGGTGCGCTGCAGAGCCGGGGTCCAGCTTGCTTCGGCTCGAAGAAATAAGAAACCGGGGTCCCGGTTCTGCGCAGCGGCATGAAGAATGCCGCAGCGCGCCCGGGACACGATAGAGGGAGAAAAACATGGGACTACTCGACGGCAAGGTTGCGCTGATCACCGGCGCCGGCGGCGGGCTCGGTGAGGCTTACGCAAAGCTGTTCGCGCGCGAGGGCGCTTCTATCGTGGTCAACGATCTCGGCGGCCCGCGCGACGGCAGCGGCGGCGACGCCTCGATGGCGCAGAAGGTGGTCGATGCGATCAAGGCCGAGGGCGGCCGCGCCGTCGCCAACGGCGCCGACATTTCCACCATTGCAGGCGGGCAGTCGGTATTCGACGATGCGATAAAACATTTCGGCCGCGCCGATATTCTGGTCAACAATGCCGGCATCCTGCTCGACCAGACTTTTGCAAAAGCGACCGAAGCCGCGTGGGACAAGGTGTTGAAGGTGCATCTCAAGGGCACATTCTGCGTCACCCAGCCGGTTTTCAAATGGATGCGCGAAAACGGCGGCGGCGTCATCGTCAACACCTCCTCGACCTCGGGGCTGATCGGAAATTTCGGCCAGACCAATTATGGCGCCGCCAAAGGCGGTATCTGGGGTCTGTCGAACGTGCTGGCGATTGAAGGCCGTAAATACAATATCCGGGTCTGGACGCTGGCTCCCGGCGCGCTGACCCGCATGACCTCCGACCTGCCGCGCTATATCGAGAACCCCGGCGCGGCGCTCGGGCCGGACGGCATCGCGCCGGCCGTGCTATACATGGTGTCCGGCCTGTCCGGCGATCAGACCGGCAAAGTGCTCGGCGTCTCCGGCCCGCGCGGCGTGCGCGAGATGCGGATGATGGAAATGGACGGCTGGAAGCCGCCGCATAGCGGATGGAAGGCCGAGGATATCGTCGATCACGCCGGGGAGATTTTCTTTTCGGAAGATCAGATCAAAAAGTCGGCGCGGCGATTTTGACACGACTAGCAAGACGCAAGAGGACATCATGAAACTCACTCACCAGGCCGCAGGCACCTTCGCCATTGCTCCGACGCCGTTCCACGACGACGGCCGCATCGATATGCAATCCATCGACCGGCTCACCGACTTCTACGCCGAGGTCGGCTGCGATGGCGTCACCGTGCTCGGCATTTTGGGGGAGGCGCCGAAGCTTGACGGCTCCGAAGCAGAAGAGGTCGCAAAACGCTTCGTCAAGCGCGCCAAAAACATGCAGATCATCGTCGGCGTGTCCGCGCCGGGCTTTGCCGCGATGCGTTCGCTGGCCCGCGCCTCGATGGATGCGGGGGCTGCCGGCGTGATGATCGCGCCGCCGCCGCATCTGCGCACCGATGAGCAGATTACCGGCTATTTCAAGCAGGCGGTGGAGGCGATCGGCGACGATATCCCTTGGGTGCTGCAGGATTATCCGTTGACGCTGACGGTGGTCATGACACCCGCCGTGATCCGCAAGATCGTGATGGACAATCCGTCCTGCGTGATGCTCAAGCACGAGGACTGGCCGGGACTGGAAAAGATTTCCGCCTTGCGCAATTTCCAGAAAGACGGCTCGCTGCGGCCGCTGTCGATCCTGACCGGCAATGGCGGGCTGTTCCTCGATTTCGAGATGGAGCGCGGCGCCGACGGCGCGATGACCGGTTACGCCTTCCCGGAACTGCTGATCGATGTCGTAAAGCTGTCGAAAGCCGGAAAGCGCGACGCCGCGCACGATTTGTTCGACGCCCATCTGCCGCTGATCCGCTATGAGCAGCAGCCCGGCGCCGGACTCGCGGTGCGCAAATACGTGCTGCAGAAGCGCGGCGTGATCGCCTCCAGCGCGCAGCGCAAGCCGGGCTCGAACATCACCGCGCTGGCCAGGGCCGAGGTGGATTATCTGCTGTCCCGCGTGGCGCGGGTCGACAAGCGCGCGAACCTGCAGCCGCAATCAAGTGCTGCGGGTTGATCGCATGGCCGAAGCCGCCAAAGCCCGTCCCGCCTCCACCATCCTGCTGCTGCGCGACCGCGCCGGTCCCGGCGGCAACGCCGAGATCGAGGTTTTCATGATGGTGCGCCATTATGAGATCGACTTTAACTCGGGCGCGCTGGTGTTTCCCGGCGGCGCCGTCGATCCCGGCGATCGCGACATGGCGGGCAAGCCAGAACTCTGCGCCGGCGGCGAGGGGCTCGATGGCGAGACGCTCGGTTTCCGGATCGCGGCGATCCGCGAGACGTTTGAGGAAAGCGGCATCCTGCTGGCGAAACCACGGGGGTCGAGCACCCTGGTCGACGCCAAGCGGGCAGGTGAGATCGAAGCGGCCAATCGCACGGCGCTGTGCGAAGGCAAGACAACGTTCCTGAAGGTTCTCACCGACAACGGGATGTTGCTGACATTGGACGAACTGGTGCCCTATGCGCACTGGATCACGCCGGAGGGAATGCCAAAGCGCTTCGACACCTGGTTCTTCCTCGCAGCCGCCCCGCCGGACCAGGCCGGCGCTCATGACGGCAAGGAGTCGACGGATTCCATCTGGGTTTCGCCGCGCGAGGCGCTGGCGGGCGGCGAAAGCGGCCGCTTCAAGCTGCCGTTTCCGACCACGCGCAACCTGATCAAGCTCGGCAAGCATCGCACCGTGAGGGCCGCGCTCGACGACGCCAGGGGCAAGCCGGTCGTCACCGTGATGCCGGTGATGACCAGACTGAATGGCGGTCGCCAGCTGCGCATTCCGGCGGAAGCAGGTTATGACGGCGAAGTGTTCGAGGTTGGTGCGCTTGGATAGCGGCGTCGTGGGGGCAGGGGCGCATCATGAAGATCAACTGGCGTAGCATCTCCGTCGCGGCCACGTGGCTCGCATACATCGCTGTACCTGGCGCGGGATTTGCGCAAGAAAGTTTCCCCAACCGCCCCGTGCGCATCGTGATTCCCTATTCGCCGGGCAGCGTCACCGACGTGTTCGCGCGCATCGTCGCGCAGAACATGGCCGCGCAGTGGAACGGCTCGATCGTCGTCGAGTCCAAATCCGGCGCCAACGGCTCGATCGCCGCCGAGGAAGTCGCGCGCGCAGCGCCTGATGGCTACACATGGCTGCTGGTGACGACGTTTTTCACCGCAAGTCCGTCGCTGAATACGACGCTGCGCTGGGATCCGGTGCGCGATTTCGTGCCCATTGGGCAGATATGCCGGGCGCCGAATTTCTTTATCGTGCCGGTCTCATTGCCGGTGCGGAGCGTGGCCGAATACGTCGCACTGGCGAAGGCGAAGCCGGGCACCCTGAACTACAGCCATCCGGGCAAGGGTTCGACCGGGCATCTTGGCTTCGAGCTGTTCAAAAGGCTCGCCGGCATCGACGTCACGGCAATAGGCTATCGCGGCTATCCGCAGATGGTGCCCGATATCGCCAGCGGCCTGATCACCTCGACCTTCCTGTCGGCCAATCAGGCCCTGGCGCAGGTACAGACCGGCGCCATCAGGATCATCGGCGCGATCAACGATGGCCGCTCGAAATATTTCCCGGATGCGCCGACCATGGCGGAGCAGGGCTTTGCCGACGCCCAGGTGACGCCGTGGTTCGGCGTCGTCGCGCCGGCGGGCACGCCGCAGCCGGTCGTCGGTCGCATCAGCGAAGCCCTCGAAAAAGCGCTTGCGGCCTCGGACGTGCAGCAGCGTCTCGACACCGCCGGATGCGAGCCGAAGAGCGCGCCGCTTGGGCAGTTCGCCGATATCATCAAGACCGACGTCGCGCTGTGGGCGAAAGTGGTCAAGGAGGCCGGCATAACGGCGGACTGATGTGAACCGCGCCGGGATCGGCTGGGAGTTAACCATGCCGGCCGGCATGCCCCGAGCAGGAAAACTGACAGGCCTACGATTTCCGTGCCAGCGGGCTTGCCGAGTTATATGTTTGTGAGAAGTACATTGTACCGATCGCTCATTTGACCCAACCTCAACCTCGGCCTCTACCCTCGCACTCCTACAATGTGAGCGATCGGGCTAATCTTGATTTCCGTGACTTCTAAAATCGACCCATCCATCTGCTGCCACGACCCATCCCAACTTCGGCAGGTGGGGTCTCAACGGCGCCAATAGGCGATGCGTCACGGGATGGTTTCCCGTGCCGACCCTTGCCCGGACGACACCAGCGCATTGTGATGCATAGGCCAGAAAGTCCAATGAAAAGGTCGCCAGCAGTTTTTTTTCTCGATATGGCTCGGCCACCCACCCGGAAAATGCATGCAACTCGGTTAGGTGACGCTGAAAGAAGAAATGACCTATGATTTCCCCGCGCTGAAAATACAGCAAGCCGTCATAGCCTTTGTGGCTTAAGATGGCGATCAGCCTTTCGTCCGTCATTTCGGACCACTCACGCGCCAACAATGCGAATTTGCCCTTTGGATTGGGATGGCGTGCCCACCAGCAGCAATGCGCCACCGCAACCTTGGCTCGTTCGTCCAGAAGATAGCCCGCCAGCTGCGGGAAAATGTCTGCCGGCGGCAGACGGCAGCGATCGGCGAGCCATCTGACGCCGTCCAATGTACCCGGAGCAGTGTTCAAGGCTAGCTGCTTTACGTTCGATTCGTCCGCCATTTCACTCAGCCCCGTGGTGTGCGTTTAGCATACCATTGATTTCACTACCACTTTGACACCGGACGTTCCGGGGCGCTCCCAGCAAGATGGCTAGATGATCTGGACAAATATCCGGAACCTGGTCTACCGGATAGACGCGCGTGGTAGCGAGGTTCTTCTGCCTTGTCTTTGCAAGATGATTCTTCTCATCGCTGGGAAACGCAGCGATCACTTCTAGTGATTGCGCATCCTGGCCATGAATTGCGGATCCATCACTGGTTGGAGAGAGCCCGTCCACTCGTGCTTGTACTGACCGATGGTTCCGGCCACACGGATCATTCCCGGTTAGCTTCGACCACCACTGTTCTCAGAAACACGGGGGCGAGCCCGGGAGCGGTATATGGTCCGATGTCGGACAAAGAACTTTACCGAGCGATTCTTGCGCAGGACGCGGATATCTTCCTCAGCTTGACGGAAAAGATTGCCGGTATTCTACGTCATGAAGCAATCGATTACGTCGTCGGGGACGCGGCCGAGGGCGCGAACCCGGGCCATGACATCTGCCGGCTCCTGCTCAACGCCGCTCTATCGCGATTTGAACAGGACACCGATCGTCGAATCAGGAATTTTGAGTTCCCCCTCGAAGGCCCGCCGGACGGTTCACTCTCCAGACCGGAAACCGGGGGCATCCGGCTCGATCTCGACGATGACGCATATGGTCGCAAATTTGTGGCGGCCGAAGCGTATTCTGAACTCGCCGCCGATATGGCAAGGACGTTGAGTATCCACGACCAGCAAATGTTTCGCATCGAGTTTTTGCGCCCGGTCCACTATGGCTTGGAGATCGCGCATCTCTTCGAGCATCCGCCTCTCTACGAACGGTATGGAGCCCAGCAGGTGGCTGCCGGCTTCTATGACGACGTGATCCGCTTTCGCGAGCACCTCGCGCCACTGGCGAAGCGCCTCGGTGGGGCCATTGCGCCGCAATGATTCCGACCGGTTCGTCTGCTGCCTGCCGAAACGCGATCAGGAGTATGAATTCTGAATCCAAGGCAATAACTTGTGCGCGACTTTGTTACAGGCCTCCGGCTGGCAGGAACGCCGCACTGTCGGTGATCGCGGCGCTGCCGACCACCAAAGGCCTGACGGCCGATGACATAACCGGGCTGGCGATAGGCACAGAAGGTGAAGGACGAGTGAGGCGTAGCCCACAGCTTCGCCGATTCAGATGAATGGATGACGACCTGGTGCCAAAGAAGGATCGGCACGGCGCTTGACCCGCCAAGCTGGAGCGGCTTGCTACGAGGTTCAGCTCGACCGGGCATGTTCCCCTCAAAGCCGATTCTGTCCTATAAGGGAGGCCTGTCCGGAGCCGGTCTCGATCACCAATGCCATTTGCCGCGATTGCCCAACGGATACGCTCGTTCTCGCTTTCGATCGGTCAGCTGACCTTTGGCAGCTTTCTGCTGGTATTGGCGGTGATCATGATGACGAGCATCGCCAGCGTCGTCGCGATCCGGCACATCGATACCACCTTCACCGAACTGCAGCGGCTGCAAAGCGTGGGTGACCTCGCCGAGGAGATCGATCGGCGCATGAACGAATTGCGGCTGGCCGCCCGCGATTACGTGACCGATCCGGAAGCGCATTCCACCGGGGTCTGGGACGCCGCATCGGCGCTCAACGTGCTGTTGAAGAAGACGCGGCTGGAGCTTGCCCCCGAACAGCAGGAGATGATCGATGGCGTCGCGGCGCGGCTGTCGACCTATCGCAGCGGGATCGAGCGCGTCACGGCGCTGCTGGCGCGCCGCGACGAACTGATCGCGGCGTTGTCGCCGCTGCGCGAGATTTTCGACAAGGCCATCGCCGAAACTTCGGACAGGGTTGCAGCCGCGGCGTTGTTCGGCGCGCAGAGCCGTATCGCCCAGTCCCTGCTGGCGCACGATCCGGCCAGTGCCGAGCAAGCCGCGCAAAGCATGCGCGCGTTGACCATCAATGAGCCACGCCTCCGCGGCGCGGTCGATGCCTATGCCGAGGCGATCATTTCGCTGTCGACCAGGGAACGTCAGATCGCCGACCTCGACCGCGAAGTGCTGGGAACCGAGGGGCGCCTGATCGGACGCGTGACCGAGTTGCTGCGCGAACTCAGCGCCAAACAAGGGCGCGTGCTGTCCAACGACTTCGCCCGCACGCTCGCCGACGACAAATGGCAGAGCATTGTGCTTGGCGCTGCCGGAGTCCTAATCGGGTTGTTCGCGGCGCTGTTCATGGTGCGCCGGACGGTCCGGCCGCTCAAGGCGATCGCGACGGCGATCCGCTCGCTCGCCGTCGGTGAAAAGGATACATCGATTCCGGCGACCGACGTGGACAACGAGATCGGCGACATCGCGCGCGCCGCCGAAGTGTTCCGCCGCACGCTGGTCGATGCCGACGCCGCGCGCGAGGCCGCGGTTCGCGCCCTGGCCGAACAAAAGCTGGCCGAGGAAAGTTATCGCAAGCTGTTCGAAGGCTCCGTCGACGGGATTTACGTGACGACGCCGGGCGGCCGCCTGCTCAACGCCAATCCGGCGCTGGCGCGGATGATGGGTTACAACACGCCCGAGCATCTGATCGGCGGGGTCAACGATATTGCGCGCACCGTCTATGTCGATCCCGGGCTTCGCGCGGAATATCAGGCGCGCATGCAGCGCGACGGCATGGTCCGCGAGTTCGAATATCAGGTGCGCCAGCGCGACGGTGGAATTCTCTGGCTCTCCGACAGCGCCACGTCGGTGCGCGACGAAAGCGGCGAGGTGGTCCGCTATGAAGGCACGGTGCGCGACATCACCGACCAGAAACGCGCTGAAGACGCCGTTGCCGAAGGCCGCCGGCTGCTGCAGGAGGTGATCGACACCGTGCCCGCGGTGATCAACGTCAAGGACAAGCAACTGCGCTATATCCTGATGAACCGCTATATGGCCGGAATCTTCGGCATCGAACCTTCGGATGCGATCGGCCGCACCACCACCGACCTGATGTCGCGCTACGGCGCGCAGAAAACCGACGAAAACGACAAGCGGGTGCTGGCCGCGGGCAGCGAACTCGGCTTCTACGAAGAGGAATACATCGATTCATCGGGCAATATGCGGCAATGGCTGGTCAACAAGCTTCCGCTTCTCGACACCAGGGGCGACATTGAAAATATCGTTACGGTCGCGCTGGACATCGGCGAGCGCAAGCGCGGCGAACTGGAAATGCGCAAGGCCAAGGATGCGGCCGAGGCGGCGTTGCGAAACTTAAGGGAAACCCAGAACTCGCTGATCGAGGCGGAGAAACTCGCAGCACTCGGGCGGCTGGTGGCGGGCGTCGCCCACGAGGTCAACAATCCCGTCGGAATCAGCCTGACCGTGGCCTCGTCGCTGGAGCGCAAGACCGCGCTGTTTGCCTCCGAAGTCGCCCGCGGCAATCTCAAGCGGTCGAGCCTGAACGATTTTCTCGAGACCAGCCGCGACGCCTCATCGCAGCTGGTGGCCAATCTCAATCGCGCCGCCGAACTGATCCAGTCGTTCAAGCAAGTGGCGGCGGACCGCAACTATTCGGATCAGCGCGCCTTCGACCTCGGCGATCTCACCGAACAGGTGGTCATGAGCCTGCGGCCGGGACTGCGAAAGCACAATCTGACCCTCAACGTCGACTGCCAGCCCAATCTGACCATGAACAGCTATCCCGGACCCTACGGGCAGGTGCTGACCAACCTGTTCCTGAATTCCGTCGCGCACGCGTTTCCCAACGGCAGGTCGGGCACCGTCGATATCAAGGTGCGGGAATCCGGCAAGGACAATGTCGAGATCCTGTTTTCGGACAATGGGATCGGCATGAGCCTCGACGTCAGGCGGCGGGCGTTCGATCCGTTCTTCACCACAAGGCGCGACCAGGGCGGCACCGGGCTCGGCCTGCATATCGTCTACAGCATCGTCACCAACCGTCTGGGCGGACGGCTCGACCTGGATTCCCAGCCGGGCGGCGGCACCCAGATCCAGATCATCCTGCCGCGGGTGGCGCCGATCGAGCAGGCGGCGGAGTAGCCGTCGTCATTCCGGGACGCGCTCTTCGCGCGAACCCGGAATCCAGAGGTCGGATAACGTGGCTGGATTCCGGGTTCGATGCCATCGGGCCGCGCTCTGCGCGGACCCGTTGGCCTCGCCCCGGAATGACGTAAAAACGCCGGCCCTGCCGGGACGAATCAACGTTTGGTGCTAAGTCAGACGGGCGAAACGCGAGGGCTCGTCGATTGACTGTGCAACTGTTTGAGAAAACCTCGACCGGGCTGCGCGTCCGGTTGCTGGCTATTATCTTTATTCTTATCGGACCGCTCGCGATATTTCAGGTCCTTGAGCTTTACCAGGTGAGGACCACGCGGACGCGGATTGCCCAGGAACGGGCTTACGAACTGGCCAAGGCCGGCGCAGCCCGTTTTCAGGACACCATTGACGATGTGCACACGGTGCTCGATCTGCTCTCCCGTGTGCCCGACGTTACAAGCGGCTCGCCGGAGACATGCGCGAGATTTCTGAAAGGCGTCGCCGCCTCCCATCAATGGGCCCGTTCGCTTTCACTCATTGGTGCAAACCAGAAAGTGGTCTGCTCCACCAATGCGGATGCCATCGCATTCGATCTGACCGGCCGGTCATGGTTTCAGGACGCGCGCAAGATCGGCGCGTTCAACGTCAGCGATTTTCTGGTCAATCGGGTCACCGGGGTACCCACGACTTTTGCAAGTTTCTTTTATCAAAATGACCAGAACCGGGAACAGCAGGCGCTGATGGCCAGCATCGATCTCGCATGGTTCGATCGGCTCGCCGCGACGTTTGGAGAAAAGCAGGACGCACTGGTGCTGCTGGTCGACAGCGGCGGGGTCATCCTGTCGCGCTACCCGGTGGCGCAGATCCCCGGTAATGCCCGCGTGTCGGCGGCATTCCTGAACGACATTTCCACGACCAGGAATGGCCTGTTTGCAGGAACGGACCCCGACGGCAACAGGCGTTTGTTCGGTTCGGTTGCCCTTCCCGAAGCGCATGCGCATGTCGTCGTGGGCTTCGATCACGCCGCGACGATCGGGCTGATCGACAAGATTATTGTCATTGCCGCCATGGTCTTCGGCGGTGTCATGCTGTTCGGCGGATTCATCGTCTGGATTTACGGCCGCAGGATTTTCATACGCCCGATCGAAGAATTGAACGGTTTACTCGGCATCGCCTTGAGCAATATGCCGAACGGTCTCTGCATGTGGGACGAGGAGCAGAGGCTTGTGATCTCCAACAGCCGCTATCGCGAGATGTATGGATTGACGCCCGAACAGGTCAAACCGGGTGTTTCTCTCAGGCAGATTCTTGAAACCCACCTTGGCAATGGCGAAAGCAGCGAACTCGACATCGACGAATACATCCAGGCGGTCATCACGCAGACCGCGCAGACCCATGTGCTTGCCGACGGACGGACGGTCGCCATGCGCAGAAGTCCGATGCCGGACGGTGGATGGATTGCAACTCACGAGGATATCACCGAGCAGAAACGTATCGAAACCGAGCTGCGCCACGAGAGGGATCGGGCCGAGCGGGCGGCCCGCGCGACGGCCGATTTCCTGACCAACATGAGTCACGAACTACGAACTCCGCTGACGGCGATTATCGGGGTTTCCGACATATTGCTGAACAAATCGCAGTCGCCCGATCGGCAGCGGCACTTCATGGAATTGCAGCGCAGCGCCGGACAAAGTCTGCTGGGCATCATCAATGACATTCTGGATTTTTCGAAGATCGAGGCCGGCCAACTCGAACTTGAGGCGGCGCCATTCTCGCTCAGGGAGGTTTCTAACGATTGTATCGGGCTCGTTTCGGACCAGGCGCAGCGCAAGGGGATCAGGCTTACGTCGGCTGTCGGAGACGGCGTCCAGGATCGGGTTGTGGGGGATTCGATCCGGCTGCGTCAGGTGCTTTTGAATCTTGTATCCAACGGCGTGAAATTTACCCCTTCGGGGTATGTCGCGCTGACGATCGAAAGGGCGCCGGGAGCCAGCCACGCGCTGCGCTTCACCGTCGCCGATACCGGGATCGGCATCAAGCCGGAAGACCGGGCCGTGCTTTTCCAGCGCTTCACGCAAGCCGACAGTTCGACGACGCGGCGGTTTGGCGGCTCGGGCCTGGGCCTTGCGATCTCCAGGCAGCTGGTCGCATTGATGGGCGGCGACATCGAGGTGTGGAGCGAGTTCGGCCAGGGCTCGACGTTCTCGTTCACGATCGAGTTGCCGCCCGGCCAGGACGCTGCAGCGGAATCCACGGACCCCCTTCCGCAACACGTCGGTTGCTATCGTCTTCTTCTCGCGGAGGACAATGAACTCAACCGGCAGCTCATCAAGGCGATGCTGGAGCAGGCCGGTCACAAGGTCGTCGTCGTCAACGATGGCGCGGAAGCCGTGCGAATAGCCATTCGCAACGAGTTCGATGCGATCCTGATGGACGTGCATATGCCCGAAATGGACGGCTATGCCGCCACGCGGGCGATCCGGAACGCGACGCGTCACATGCCATTATTGCCGATCATCGCCCTGACCGCCAATGCGCTGCCCGATGAAGCCGAGCGATGCCTGCAAGCGGGCATGAACGTCCATGTGCCCAAGCCGGTAAACTGGCCGGCGCTGTTTACGATGATCGATCGCCTCGTGCTTGAATGCCGGAAAAACGGCGGTGCGCAAGAAGACCGAATGCCCGGTCAACAGGTCGAACTGGACATTCCGGACAGGCGTTGATGTTCTCGCCGAAGCAACGCTCGCCGAGCTTCGAACGTCGATCGGCGATGACAACACCGCGAACCTGTTGAAGCTGTTTGTCGTCGAGGCGCAGCAGCGTTTCCTCTCTCGACCGGCGTCTCCTGAAGCCCGCAAAAGCCTGGCCGAAGAGGCCCATACGTTCGGCGGCTCCGCGGCAATGCTTGGCTTCGAGGCTCTCGCCGATGCCTGCAGGGCACTGGATGCAGCTGCCCTGCAGGATCGTCCGCTCGACGAATTTCTTGAACGGGGCCGCCGTGCGCGCGATGCCGCACTGAACTGAAAATCGAGGAATTGATCGTCGGCGGCGAAATTTGCCCAACCGGTGCGGACTACGGCTTGAGCCGGTCAGACGCTGGCAAGCCAGCCTTGTGCCGACGCGTAGCGTACGATCTCGGCGCGCCCTTTGATGCTGAGTTTGCCGGCGGCGCGCGTCTTGTAAGTTTCTATCGAACTCGAGCTGAGATCGAGCCGGCAAGCAATTTCTTTCGCCGTGAGGCCGGCGGCAAAGAGCTTCAACACCTCCGCCTCACGCTGGGTAAGCGTAGACCAGAGTTTGCCGGCCAGCCGGGATGGTGGTGGGCTTGCCGGCGTCGGCAACAGATAGGGCACCATCGCCGGGTCGACGTAGAGTCCGCCGACCAGCACGCCGCGAATGGCGTTGACGAGGCACTGAGCGGCCGATTTCTTCAACACATATCCTCTCGCGCCGGCTTCAAGAGCCTGACTGAGATGGACGCGGTCTTCGTGTTGGGTGAGCACGATGATGCCCATCGACGGACAGTCTGCTGTGAGTTGGCGCGTCAGCAAGATGCCGTTCAGGTGTGGCAGGGAAATATCGATCACCGCAATGTCGGGCGTCGATTCGCGGATCAGTTGCAGCGCCTCGGGGCCCGATGCCGCCTCTGCGACAATTTCCAGATCGGCTTCGGCCCGGATCAACATGCCCATGACCGGCCAGCAGGATCGGGTGATCGTCGGCAATGGCGACGCGAATGATTTTCATGAAAATTCACTGGGCTGAAAAGCGGAGACTTCGGGCAATCTATCATTCGGCGCGTTCGCAATCGACATTCTGAATCGGATTGTCGAGAACTTGGATAAAAATCTCCTAACGATGAAATCATGAAAACGGCGGGGCTGGCCCCCGCCGTTTTTCCGTTTTGCGTTGCGTGTCAGCGGAACAGGCGAAGCACCGACTGATCGAACTGCGATGCGAATGAAAGCGCCGTCGACGACAGCTGCTGGCGGGTCTGCAATGCCAGCAGGTTGGCGCCTTCCTCGTTGGTATCCGCCGCGGTCAAACTGTCGGAGGCGGCGTTCAAGGCGCTGATCAGCGCCTTGGTGAAATCCTGCCGCGTGGTCACGATGTCGGTATGGGTGGCGAACACGCTGGCCTGCGTCCGCAGCGTGGTCAGGCTGTTGGCCACGTTGGTGAGCGCATCGTTGATGTCCTTGTCGGTCTGGAAGGTGCCGGCCGAGGCGGTGATGCCGAGGCCCGCCGAGGTATCCGTCACGCCGGCCACGCTCAGTGAACTGGTCGATTTTTCGTTGAAGCTGATCCGGAGGCTGCCGCCATTGAGCAGGTTGGTGCCGCTGAACGTCGCGTCGGCCGAGAGCTGGTCGATCTGGGCGCGGATCGAATCGAACTGGGCCGCAAACGCGGAACGCGAGGTGTTCAGGGTGCCGGCGGCGGTCACACCGGCCGTCAGTCCGAATTGCAGCAATTCAGGCGCGGTCGCGGTTCCGGCGATCGTGATGGCGTTGGCGGTGGTCGCTTCAAGCTGAATCTTGCCGTCGGCCGTGAGCGATGCCTTGACCTTGAGGTTGGCGGTGTTGTTGACGCCGTCGAGGATCTGCTGGGTCGTGACGGTGCCGGCAGATGTGATCGTCGCAGTCGTGGTGCCATCGTTGACGGTGATGGTTCGGGCCGCAACCACGGCGAAGGAGCTTGCCCCGGTCAGGCCCGCCACGCTTCCCGTCGTCCGCGCCGTCGTAGCCGTGCTCGCCAGCGCCGAGCGCGCCGTCGATTGCGCGCTGGTGACGAGGCCGGTGAGCGATGAAATGCTGTCGCCGGTGGACTTCAGAATCTTGCTCGCGGCGACAACGCCGTCGAACACGTTGTTCAGATCGGCAGCCCGGCTGCTGAGCGCTGAAGCTGCGAAGAACACTGCCGGATTGTCGTTCGCCGAATTGACCTTCTTGCCGGTGGCAAGGCGATTTTGCGTGATCGTAAGCAGGTCATTGGTCTGCTGCAGCGAATACAGACTGGATCGGACCGAACTTGAAAGAAGAATGGAAGACATAGTAATCACCCCTGTTTTACTTGATTTCCCCAATAGTACTCGTGTCGAGCGGGTGATGATTTGCATTCAAAAACAGAATCAAATCGGAATCGATATCGTTAACGCCGGGCGCAGGGCGGGCGATCTACTTGAGATTTGCTTTGATCGATAATGTTGCGGTATCGCGTCGTGAAATACACGACAGGATCAACTTGGATTCACGACACAGATGTCGACAAATACTCTTGACCGGGCAATCAGCGGCGCGGCCGTGGCGGCGCCGGCTACTCGCTATCGGCCAGTTTTCGCAGCGTGGCGCCAAAAATCTGGCTGGCCTTTCCGACCAGCGCCGTCCCGTTCATCACACCCGTCGTATCGGTGAAGGTGCCGGAGACGCCGATGCCGACCGGGGTCGGTCCGCCGAACAGCGGATTGGCGTCGGGACTGCTGGTATGACGCTGCACCAGTACTTCGCCCTTGAAGGTGTCGCCCTTCACCGAATAGGTGCCGGTGTAAAACAGATAGGCGTCGCCGCCGAGGATTTGGCCATCCCGGAAAAGAATCACACCGCTGCCCTTGCCCGAACGTCCGTCGAGCAAGCTGACGTGGATCGAATACAGCCCGTTCTTCATTATCTTCCCGACGCGACCGTCCCGGGTCGCGGAGCGCCGTTCCCATTCTGCCAAACCCGGTGCCACGGCGTCAACGCGCCAGGTTGGCCGTTGGTGTCGTTCTGCGCGCTATGGGTTCGAAATTCCGCCACACGATATGTCGGGGAGGTGACAGCGTCCGTGTCCCGGCGCGATGCGCCGATGCCGCTTGCAGACCGGACCGTATCAAACGCCGGCGTTCGTTACGGCCCCGGCTCTGCAGCGCACCGTTTCGCAAGTGCTACACGCTGCGCTGCGTCCGGGGAACGCCGCGCTCCTAAAGCTCACGCATACTTCTTGTCGCGCTCGAGCAGTTCGACCGAAATGCCCTGCGGACCCCGGATGAAGCAGATCCGCACGCCGGGCCGGATGGTCTCCGGCTCCCGGGTGAACTCGACGCCCTTGGCCTTGATCTCGGCGGCGACCGCGTCGATGTCCTTTACCGTCAACCCGAAATGATCCAGTCCCTGATAGGGCGTCACCGGCGGCGCATGGACGCCGTCGCTTGGCCCCACCGGCGCGATGAACACATTGGCCCCGCCGAGTTTGACGTCGATCCGTCCAGGGCTGCGAACGATCTGGCCGCCGAGAATGTCCTCGAGCCACGCAGCCATCGCTTCCGGATCGGGACTGCGCAGGTGGACATGATCCCAGGTAACTGTCGGCATTTTGCTCTCCCCATTGCTTATGCGGCGTTGCCGGCGGCAGGCCGGCCGCGGTCTGTTTAGCAGTCATATTGTCCAATATTGTAGCCTTCGAACGCAACCATTTCCCGTTTCGTGAATTGAGGGGAAAATCGAGCCTTTCATTTCGCCGCCTGCGGAGGGCCAGGAAATGAGTGCCGGGCTTTTTCGCATCGAATCGGCCGGTCCTGCGGACAGCGGAGGGTTTTCGGGCCGGCCAGTGGCGCGGCTATTTAAGAACAAGCTCATTTGGCTGTCAGTCATTCTGGTCGTTGCGGCGGGGGCATGGAAGATGTCTTCCGAGGACGCCGCCGCTCCGGCCAAAGGCCAAACTGTGGGGAGGACGAATTTCGCCACAACCGCGTCGATCGAACCCCGCCATTATCCGACACCGATCCCGCATTGAGCGCATCGCAATTTAATACCGCGCCCGCCGTACCCCCGGAAGCCGCGCCGGTAAACGGCTTGAGAATTTCATCGCAGTCCTTGCGAAGAGGCGGCCTCGGCTCGAAAGCCCTGTTCACATTCACGCTCCGCAACGACAACGACTACGCGGTCGGAGATATCGGGCTGCTTTGCGCCTTCAGCCGCGCGGACGGAAGCCCGGTGACCGAGCGCCGCCAGACCATCCGTGACACCGTGAAAATGAAAAGCCGAAAGACTTTCGTCCGCGTGCATATTGGCTTCGTCCATATCAATGCCAATCGGGCGAAATGCTCGCTGTTGTCAGCCAGCCGGGTTTAAAACGCGACCAGTCTTGCTGATCCCCGGACCAACAGCGCGGTCACCTGCGGTACTCGCCGTTCTTCACGGCGAGCCTTGAAGGATGGCCGCAGGCGTCCGCGGCCATCCTTCGGGAAGCGCGCAAGCGCGCGCTCCTCAGGAAGACGGGCGCGGAAAAGACCGGCCGGAGTTGCGGGCCGAGCGGGCCGCATGCCATACCCTACTTGCAATGAGTTGATCATTGTCCGGGTGGGGCATGAATTTACGCGCGTTTCAGGAGCATCCGTGGCGGTAGATGATCGCCGTCAATGCCGCGGTGGCGCTCGGCGTTCTGCTCCACAAGATAACGCTGCCGCCCTTTGTCCCCTACATTCACCTGCTGGTGGATTATCATTTCGGTTTTATCAAGCGCGCGCTGATCGGCGCGACGGTGTCGCTATTCTTTGCCAAAGTGCCGGTCTGGCTGGTGTTCGCGCTCGGCGGCGCGGTGTGGCTCATCACGCTCGGTCTTTTCGTCATGCTGTTTCGCCGGACATTCGGCCTCGACGACAGGCAGATGCCGCTGTTCGTGTTCATGGCCGGCTCGCCGTTCTTCTTCAAGAATTTCATGCACACGCTCGGACATTTCGACATCTATGGCTGCGCGCTGGCATTGTGCTGCTGCTGGTTCCCGCGCGCTCGATCCTGTTCGTCATGGCTGCCGCGGCGGCGTCGCTGATCCTGATTCTGATTCACCAGATTCATTTTCTGATGTATGTGCCGACCATCGCCGCGATCGTGGTGCTCCGCTATTATCTCGTCCACGGCGTCAGCCGGCCAAACGCGATCGCGGGCATCGTGGCCTGCGCGAGCGTGGGCTTGCTGTTTCTGATCGTGCAATTCTACGGATCGATGGCCGTGCCAGAGGACCGGTTCATCGATCATCTGCGCGGCCGCATGGCCGACCCGTCGCAGACCAGGCTGCTGAGTTTCGGCTATATCTGGTATCAAAACCTTTCTAGGGAAATTCAGGATACCTGGGCGCGCATGCCTTCCAACGTGCTGGGCATTCCGGTGTTTGCCCTGCTGATCTGGCTGCACGCTCCGCTGTGGAGATATTTTGCTGCATTGATCCGGTCGCTGTCGGACGATCTGCACCGCCGCGTCGTCATTGCCGCGATCGTGGCTGATAAGCGCGGGCTACCTGATTATCTTCGCGGTCGTGTTCGACTATTCGCGGTGGATTTCGAACTGGGCGGTCTGCATGTTCCTGATCCTGCATGCGGTGAAGACGCTGCCCGCCTCGCATGTCGCGCCGGTGGCGGCCGATGACCGGCGCAACATGGTTTTCGGCTGGATCGTCACGCTGATTCCGCGGGTCGGGATCGTGCGGCCGTTTTAGAGCTGTCGCGGCCGGTCTAGTTCACCAGCCGAACCTCGCCCACGCCATCGACGTCGTAGCCGCCGAGTTCGCTCGCACGCTCGCGGAACGCCGCCGATCGCAGAAAGCCGAACAGCGACTGCGGTCCGGGCAGGAAATAGTCGCGCTGCCGCAACACCAGGTCGAAGCGCTCCCATGTCAGCGGCAGGAATTCGAGCGAGGCGGCGAGTGCAACCGACCGCGTCGCGATCCCGCAGTCGGCGCGGCCCGAGCGCACCGCCTGTGCGATGTCGGTCCCGGTCGGGCAAACCGGTTTTAGCAAGGCAACACTGTCGGCCGCGATGCCGGCGCGCGCCAGCAGCGCAAGCAGCAGCAATTGCGCGCCGGCGCCGAGCGGACGCTGCGCCATGCGGGCGCGGGACTGCGCGATCGAGGCGATATCGCTCAGCTTGAGCGGATTGCCTGGTGCTACCAGGATGCCTTGCTCGCGCCGCGCAAATGCGATCACGACCGCATCATGCAATCCCGGCGCGTCGGCAACCGCGGCGATATTGACCTGCTCATCGTCACCGTCGAGCGCGTGCAGGTGAATCGCCGCAACCATCACCTCGCCGCGCGCCAGCCGCCGCAGTCCTTCCTCGCTTCCTTCCGGCAGGCTCGCAAGGCCGCAGCCGCTCTCGCGCAACGCCCACTCCAGCAACGGATCATGGCTGCCGCCGATGATCGGCGGCGCGGCTACATGAGCCAGCGCCGCCGGCGCGATCAGGCCGGCCGTCACCCAGCGGTCGAGCGCGGCGCGCGGAAACAGCCAGCGCCCCGTCACTTTCGTGCACGGCACCGCGCTTTGCGCGACCAGCTCATAGAGCTTGCGCTCGGACAGGCGCAGGTACGTCGCAGCCTCGTCGGTGGTTAGCAGGTCCGCCATGGATAAGCACAGATATGCATACAGATGAACTTGTTACGAAATTTGACCACATGGGAACCTTCTGCACAAGATGTGCAAGGGATGGATGTTTAAATGCCGGGCGACGTTTCTGCGCTTCACCTCGTTCTGAGCGGTGATCCGGCGCTGTTGGCGATCGTGCGGCTGTCGCTGATCGTCAGCCTTTCCGCGGTATTGCTTGCCGCCCTGATCGGCGTGCCGTTCGGCGCATTTCTGGCGCTGGTCCGGTTTCCCGGCCGCGAGGGCGTCATCGTGGTGATCAATGCGCTGATGGGCCTGCCGCCGGTGGTGGTGGGACTTGCGGTTTTCCTGGCGCTGTCGCGATCCGGTCCGCTGGGGTCGTGGGGCCTGTTGTTCACGCCGAAGGCGATGGTGATCGCGCAAACAGTGCTGGTTGCCCCGATCATCGCCGCGCTCACGCGCCAGACCATCGAAGATCTGTGGATCGAATACCGCGACGAACTCACCGCGATGAATATCGGCCCGGCGGGGCGGGTGGCGACGCTGATCTGGGATGCGCGCTTCAGCCTCGTCACCGCGCTGCTTGCCGGTTTCGGCCGGGCGGCGGCGGAGGTCGGCGCCATCATCATCGTCGGCGGCAATATCGAGGGTTTTACCCGCACCATGACCACGGCGATCGCGCTGGAGACGTCCAAGGGCGACCTGCCGCTTGCGGTCGGGCTCGGCATCGTGCTGATCGCGATCGTGATCGCAGTCAACGCACTGGCCTGGACCGCACGGCGCGCCGGCGAGCGAATGGCGGGATGACCATGCGCGCGCCAACTTCCGATCTGCCGATCAGGTTCGAGAACGTCACCGTCGCAGCCGGGGCGGTAACGATCCTGGACCGTATCAACCTGACATTGGCCTCAGGGCCGCCGACTATCCTGGTCGGCCCCAACGGCTCGGGCAAAAGCACGCTGCTGCGCGCCGCGATGGGCTTGATCACGCCATCGCAGGGGCGGGTGACGTGGGGCTGGCGGGAAGGTGCCCCGCCGACGCGGCGCGCCATCGTACTCCAGCGCCCGACCATGCTCAGGCGCACCGCAAGCGGCAATATCCGCTATGCGTTGCGTGCGTCGGCCATCGCAGCGGCAGAACAGCAAGGCCGGGTTGACGAGCTGCTCGCGCTGGTCGGCCTCGAAGCGCTGGCGGACCGTCCCGCGCGCCGGATGTCGGGCGGCGAACAGCAGCGCCTGGCGCTTGCGCGCGCGCTCGCCCGCGACCCCGTCATCCTGTTCCTGGACGAGCCGACCGCGAGCCTCGATCCCGCCGCCACCAAGGCCATCGAGGACATCATCCGCGAGGTGTGCCAGCGCGGCATCAAGGTGGTGATGGCAACCCATGACCTCGGCGAAGCCCGGCGGCTGGCGGGCGAGGTCGTGATGCTGCACCGGGGCCGTGTGATCGAAACCGGTCCGGCAGCGTCGTTCTTCAACACCCCGCAAACCGGCGAGGCCAGGACGTTCCTCGCCGGAGAACTGCTCGTCTGATGCATCTGAAGGAGAAAATGAGATGCTGTTTCGCCGGTTCCTGATTGCGGTCGCCGCCAGTGTCGTGCTCGGCGGCGCCGCTTTCGCGCAGGACAAATCGATCGTGGTCTCTTCCACCACCTCGACCCAGGACTCCGGGCTGTTCGGATACATCCTGCCGCTGTTCAAGGCCAGGACCGGCATCGATGTGAAAGTCATTTCGCAGGGCACCGGGCAGGCGCTCGATACCGGACGGCGCGGTGATTCCGATGTGGTGTTTGTCCACGCCAGGCCGCAGGAGGAGAAGTTCGTTGCCGATGGTTTCGGCGAGAAGCGGCGTGCGGTCATGTACAACGATTTTATCCTCATCGGGCCCAGGAGCGATCCTGCCGGCGTCAAGGGCAAGGACATCGCGGCCGCGCTCAAGGCCATCAAGGACAAGGGCGCGGACTTCATCTCGCGCGGCGACAAGTCGGGCACGCACTCCGCCGAGCTTGCGCTTTGGAAGGCCGCCGGCATCGACATCGCAGGCCCGGACAAAGGCCCATGGTACAAGGAGATCGGACAGGGCATGGGAGCGGCGCTCAATACCGCGTCCGCGTCCAACGCTTATGTATTGGCCGACCGCGGTACATGGCTCTCGTTCAAGAATCGCGGCGATCTGCAAATTGCCGTCGAAGGCGACAAGCGGCTGTTCAATCAGTATGGCGTGATGCTGGTAAATCCAGCCAAGCATCCGCATGTGAAGAAGGAATTCGGCCAGCAGTTCATCGACTGGCTGGTTTCGCCCGAGGGCCAGAAGGCCATCGCCGATTACAAGATCAACGGCGAGCAGCTGTTCTATCCCAATGCCGGCGATCCCGGCGCATAGGATCGTAGCGGGGTAGGGCTGAATACGACCGCATCAATCCGGAGACCGTGTCATGGCGAAAAAAAATGATTCGTCCAATTCGTACCAAAACCGAATACGACGAGGCCGTTGAAGAGATCGAGCGGTATTTCGAAAACGAACCGAAACCGGGCACACCGGAAGCGGATCGCTTCGATCTTCTCGCATTGATCGTCGAGGACTACGAGCGCAACCGCTGGCCGATCGAGCCGCCCGAGACCATTGAGGCGATCCGCTACCGCATGGAAACGGGGGGTTATACCCAAGCCGATCTTGGGCGTCTGCTCGGCTCGCGGCAGCGTGCTTCCGACATTCTGGCGAGGAAACGTCCCCTTACGATGAGGATGGCCTGGAAGCTGCACCGCGAGTGGAAGAGTCCGGCAGAAGCGCTGATCGGGCCGCCTCCGACGCGGGGAAGAAAGTCTGCGGCGTAAGCGCCTGACTTTGGCGCAACGAACGGCTCTTGGATGACAGGGTGCCATGCCCGTGCTATGCATGTCCGGTCATGAACACGCTGCTGAATCGTATCATCATCGATCCCAAGGTTTGCGGCGGCAAACCTTGCGTTAAAGGCACGCGGATTTGGGTGTCACTCATCCTCGATTTGCTCGCAGATGGAATGACCGAAGCGGAGCTGTTAGCTGAGTATCCTCAACTCGCGCATGAAGACGTGCTCGCGGCAATCGCCTATGGGGCGGAAGCCGCACGCGAGCGCATCATACCGGTTCCGACCGACCGAGTAGCGTGAAGTTCAAGCTCGACGAGAACATCGGACGCCGTGGCTTGGAGCTCCTGAAGGCAAGCGGCCACGATGTGATGACCGTGTGGGACCAGGGTCTTCACGGTGTCGCCGACGAGGAACTGTTCGAGGTATGCTCGGCTGAGAGGCGAGCGCGCATCACACTCGATCGCGATTTCGGCCAGGTTACCCGTTTTCCCCCTGAGAGGAGTGCCGGAATAGTCGTGTTGGATGTCGGGCCGAGAACAACCCTTCGAGGAATCATCGACCGACTGCAAGATTTCCTGGCCGTCCTTGAGAACCAGCCGGTCGCGGGTGCGCTGTGGATCGTTGAACCAGGACGCGTACGTGTCCACTTGCGCGATGACGAGCGATGAGCCGCCGAACGCGCGGAAGCGATCGAAGAATCGCCCTCATGTGGCGGCGCCGGGGGATCACTGGCGCGCTCGGAGAGATTCGAACTCCCGACCCTCGGATTCGAAGTCCGATGCTCTATCCAGCTGAGCTACGAGCGCTTTCGCGGCGCACCTTAGCCCGGCAGCATCCGAAAGCCAGCCCCGGAATTGCCGTGCCGGATCGTTTTTGGCTTTTCAACGTACTGCGGCTTTTTCGGAAATCGCGTGCGGCATCCGCCGCAACCGGCTAGCCGCAGGAACAAGCAGCCCTCGGGCCAGTTGACTCGGGTGAAAATCAAGAATTCTCCGGAGGAGACCATGATCAGACTGGCAATCGCGATGCTGCTGCTGGCATCGCCGGCATTTGCGCAAGGCACTGTTGTTGCGCCTGACGCGCTTCGTGACTGTCCGCCGATCGGGCAGACCGCAAAGGGCGAGATGGTCTATTCGCTCGACTGCAAGGCGCTCAAGGCTGAAAACAGGGACGTAAATTACAAGCCTGACATGCCGGCGACCAAGCTGCCGGAGACGGTGATTCCGAAGTCAGGCAAAGTCCAGACGCCGGAGACCACCCCGACAAAGGCCAACTAGAACAAGCGGCTCCGCTCCCGAGCGCACCTAAAGCCAGCCCCGGAACCGCGGCGCGGCGGCATTTTGCCGGGCTTTTCCAATGGCTTCGAGGATTTTTGCCGAATTTCGGCCTTATCGCGATGCTTAACCAATTTCAAACACAGTAACGCCAGAGTCTTGCCGTTGGGTGGTTTTGGGCCTGCCAGCATTCCGGCCACATCGGTTGTTCATTCGATCCATGCGCATCATGCCTCTCATTCTGCTGTCGCTCTTGCTGCTCGCCGCAACGCCGGCGCGCGCCGATCTGCGCGTCACGCGCGACCACGGCGGCTATGTCACCGAATACAAGGCGAAGTACGAGCGCATCCGCGATCGCAAGGAGCGCGTCATCATCGACGGCATCTGCAATTCCGCCTGCACCATGGTGTTCGGCATCGTGCCGCTGAACAAGGTGTGCGTGACGCCGCGCGCCAGCGTCGGCTTCCACCAGGCCTATTACGACAAGGCGTTCACCTTCGGCATCAAGGTCACCAGCCATGAGGGCACCACCGACCTGATGTCCTACTATCCGGACACGGTGAAGGACTGGATCAAGCGCAACGGCGGCCTGACCACGACCATGAAGAAGATCAAGAACGGCGAGGACCTGTGGAAGATCGTCGATCCCTGTCCGGAAGAGTTTTAGGCAGGCGCCAGCTGCGGCCTCATCTCTCTTCGACCTGTTTCGGCCATCAATTTAACCTCGTAGGAATGTATTCACGATTTGTTGATCGGCCGGGCTTTGACACGTTCTCGTAACGGTGTATATTCCTAGGCATCTCGTCCCTGTTAAAGGGGCGTTGCCGGGACGCTTGTAGCGCGGGGCGGGATGCGGCGCCTGCGGGCGTGGGGTCGTTCCTCACGCACCCGGGGGGCCTTGGGTAACCGTCCGTGCCCACTACGGGGCGCTGCCTTCAGTGGCTGGACGAGACAGGTGAAGGGTGGGGAAACCTGCCTGGATGGCGAGCTTGCTCGCGCCTGCGCTCGGAAGAACCGGTCCCAGGGTCGAAGAAGTCGCCGCGGCGGGACGCTGAGAGGCGTTTCCGTGGCCTCTGGTTCTCGGCAATCCGGGAATCAAGCTGCGGCACTAAGACCAAGGCGCGCCTTTCGGCGTTCCGCCTCCCTCTTTTCGCTTCGAGGGAGGTTCACTGAACCCACCACTCACGTGAAGGAATTTGCGGGCAGCGATGACGCTTGGGCGGATGAAGGCGCAAATGAAATTCT
This sequence comes from uncultured Alphaproteobacteria bacterium, assembly GCA_963710045.1. Lineage (GTDB taxonomy): Bacteria > Pseudomonadota > Alphaproteobacteria > Rhizobiales > Xanthobacteraceae > Bradyrhizobium. The sequence continues at coordinate 30,470 of CAVPZO010000021.1, forward strand.
CTCCGTCGTCCCGGCAAACGCCGGGACCCATAACCACCAGCGGCTATGACGGGGCGAGACTGTTGAACAAGGTCATTACCACCTTCCGCAATCATCAAAGTCACGGCGTATGGGTCCCGGCGTTCGCCGGGACGACGAAAGAGACGTCTTCACACCAAATCGATCGATCCTTGCATTACCGGCACGCAGCGCCCGCCGATGTAGGTCGCGGTAACGACGCCGCCGCGTTTTTCAGCTTGCGCCTCCAGCAAACTCGGACGCCCCATCTCGACACCCTGCGCGATCCTCTTCGACAGCTGCAGGTCCGCCTCCCGGCGAAGCTTTGCCAGCAGTCCGATCAGCGCGACATTCGCGCTTCCGGTCGCGGGATCTTCGGGGATGCCGTGCTGCGGCGCGAACATCCGCGCGCGGATGTCGATGTTTTCCTCATCGACCTGTGCGTAGACCAGAATGCTGGTTGCCGGATGTTTTGTGACCTCCTGACCAAAAATATCGGCGCGCGGGCTTGCAGCGGCAAGCGCGGCGCGGGTTTTCAGTTCGGCGAGGATGAAGGCTGCGCCGCAGGAGGCGATGCAGGGACGGTGGGTTTTCGTTTCGACGTCATCGACCGCAACGCCGCAAGCCGACGCGATGAGTTCGACCGCAATCTCTGCGCCGATCGTGAGGAGTTGCGGGGAGGCCAGTCTCGCGCCCACGACCGTCGCGCCATCTTTCAACAGCGTGATCGGCACCAGGCCGGCCTTTTCCTCGAAGATGACGCGGTCGCCGGCGATGGCCCGGCCATAAGTGGTGCCGGCGCGCGCGAGCACAAAGGCGGTGCCGACATTGGGATGGCCGGCGAACGGCATTTCGCCGCGCGGCGTGAAGATCCGCACTTCCGCGGTATGCGCGCTGTCCTTGGGCGGCAGCACGAAGGTTGTTTCCGCCAGATTGAATTCGGCGGCAATGCTCTGCATCTGCTGCGTCGACAGTCCTTCGGCGTTCAGCACCACCGCGAGCGGATTGCCGCTGAACCGATGCTGCGTGAACACATCGACGGTCTCGAACCGCAGGCGCATCTTTCAATGTTTCCCAAATCTCACGCCTGGCGTGCGCGGCGTCGTTATGTGATTTCCAGCGAGTTGCCCCGCGCATTTCGTCATTGCCGCATAGCATACGATCGGGCACACGGGTTGGCAAATGAATCGCGATTTCGAAAATTTTGCCGCGCGCGCGGCGCCGGCGATCTTCGTCGTGCTCTGGAGCACGGGCTTTATCGGCACCAAATACGTGCTGAACAATGCCGAGCCGCTGACCTATCTCGCGATCCGGATGGTTCTGGTAGTGGCGCTGATGGCGGTCATCGTCGCAGTCGCGCGTCCGCAATGGCCGGATCGCATCGGCATCGCACACAGCGTCGTCGCCGGCATTCTGGTGCACGGCTTTTATCTCGGCGGCACCGCGATTGCGATCGCGCATTCGATTCCCGCAGGGCTCTCCGCGCTGATCCCGGGCTTGCAACCGATCTTGACCTCGACGCTGGCGAACCGCTGGCTCGGCGAACGGGTTACCCCGCTGCAATGGGCCGGGCTGCTGATCGGGCTCGCCGGCGTGGTGCTGATCCTGCACGATCGCCCGATGAGCGGCGAGGCCGGATGGGGGTGGTTCGCCTCCGGCGTGTCGCTGGTCAGCATTACCTTGGGCACACTGTATCAGCGCCGCTATTGCGGAAAGATCGACTGGCGCGCCGGCAATCTGGTGCAGTACATCGCGGTCGCGATCTTCTTCAGCATCGGCGCATGGCTGTTCGAGAACGGCGTAGTGCACTGGACCAGCGAGTTCATTCTGGCGCTGATCTGGCTCGCCGTGGTGCTGTCGCTCGGATCAATCGGATTGTTATATTGGTTGATCCGGCGTTCCGCGGCGACGTCGGTTGCGAGCCTGTTCTATCTGGTTCCCGCGGTGACCGCGGTGATGGCCTATGTGCTGTTCGGCGAACGGCTCGATCGGATAGCGATCGCAGGCATGGTCGCCTGTGCCGCCGCGGTATTTGTGGTGAACAAAAGCGCGCGCGTTTGACCCGACAGAAAAACAAAAGCCTCCGGAGTTCATCCGGAGGCTTGTGCGCCACGCTGAGCGATCAGCGCTTGGACTTCTTCGCCTTCTTTTTCTTCTTGCCGGCTTTCTTCGCGGCTTTCTTGACAGCCTTCTTGGCCTTCGCCGCTGATTTCTTGCCGGCCTTCGCGGCTTTCTTCGCCTTCTTCGTCACTTTCTTCGCAACTTTCTTGGCAGCCTTTTTGACCTTCTTGACCGCCGACTTGGCAGCGGCCGTGGTCGCGCTGGCAGCGCTGCTCACCGCGTCCGTCGCTGTTTCGAGCATCGATTTATCGTCGTCCATGTCGTCCCCCAGGGGTTATCGAAGCCGCAACGATAACCGATTCGCAGAATCTTGAAAGAGATGCTGTGGTTAGCCTATCCCGCACGGACCTTGGCATAGGCCGCCAACGCCCGCGCGCGCCGGGCCTTGTGGTCGATGATCGGCTCCGGGAGGTCTTGCCGAGGGGACGCCGGCGCCGGCGCGCTCGAGCGGTGTCGCGGTCCAGGGCTTGGTGGATCAGCCCGGCCGGCAAGTCGCCAAGTTCCGGCACCCTAGCGGCGGACGCAGACGCCGTCGGGAACCCGACATTGCAACTTTACCCAATCCTGCACGTAAATAGGCCAGTTACCGGCGCGGGAGGGCGATGTGAAGCGATATGCGGTTCTTTATCTGGCAACACTGGTCATCATCATCCCCATCGATTTTCTGTTTCTCGGCATCATTGCCAAGGGCTTTTTCACCTCGCAGGTCGGCGACATGCTTGGCGAGATAAGGCTTGCGCCGGCGATCCTGTTCTATCTGCTCTACGTCGTTGGAATCCTGATTTTCGTCAGCGGATCGCCCGATGCGACCTGGCAATCGACACTGCTGTACGGCGCGCTGTTCGGCTTCTTCTGCTACGCGACGTTTGAATTGACGTCGCTCTCGCTGCTCAGGCACTGGACCTGGCCGGTGGTGCTGGTCGACGTGTCGTGGGGAACATTCGTCACCGCGGTGTCGTCCACCCTCGGGCTGATCATCGCGAATTGGATTGTGCCGAAGGTTTAATTTCGTTGCGAGCTCGTAGGGTGGGCAAAGCGCAGCGTGCCCACCATTTACAAGCACCGCGGTAGATGGCGGGCACGGCGCAAGCGCGCCTTTGCCCACCCTACGAAGCTTCGCTCGTTACTTCGGCTGCGGCACGATCCGGATGTACGGCTTCGGCGATTTCCAGCCCTGCGGATAGATCGTCTTGGCCTCGTCGTCGGTGACCGAGCCCGCGATGATGACGTCCTCGCCCTGTTTCCAGTCGGCCGGGGTCGCGACGCGATGCTTGGCGGTCATCTGCAGCAAATCGATCACCCGCAAAATCTCCTGGAAATTGCGCCCCGTCGTCATGGGATAGACCAGCACCAGTTTTATCTTTTTGTCCGGCCCGATGATGAAGACGTTGCGCACGGTGGCGTTGTCGGCGGCGGTGCGGGTGTTGGCGTCGCCCGATGTGCTGGCCGGCAGCATGTCGTAGAGTTTCGAAACGCTGAGGTCGGTATCGCCGATCATCGGAAAGTTCGGTGCGGCACCCTGGGTTTCCTTGATGTCGTCGGACCATTTCGCGTGCTTGTCGACGGGATCGACGCTCAGTCCGATCAGTCTGATGCCGCGCTTGTCGAATTCCGGCTTGAGCTTGGCCAGCGCGCCGAGTTCGGTGGTGCAGACCGGGGTAAAATCCTTGGGGTGCGAGAATAGACAGCGCCCAGCTGCTACCGATCCAGTCATGGAACTTGACCTTGCCCTCGGTGGTTTCGGCCTCGAAATCCGGAGCCACAGCGCCAATCTGGAGAGCCATGTTTCGACCTCATGTCATTCAAGTTACAGATGAATTCGTCAGGTAATATACCGGGAAGGGTACCCCAGCGGAATGGCTGGCGCAAAAGGACAATATCCTTCTCCTGCAGGGGTTGCCGCTGGAATCTTCTTTTGATACGCCCCGCTGCGGCGGAAAAACCACAACGGCATCAAAAGGATCGCTGCCCCGATATTGCCGCTTGCGCGCCCAACCCCCGCCGGACGAGGTTGCGACATCCTTGAACCGTGACGGAGTTCACAGCGACCAATCGGCAACCATTTAAAAAAGACGCGACGCAGGTTTCGAATCATTAACCACTCGTTTACGCCCACATGGAAATGCTGGGATCAGAAAAGAAAAAAGAGAAGAGTACCAATGTCTGCCCCAGCTGGAATTTCTGCCGAACCGATCGCCGCCGTAACCTCGAAGATTTCCTGCCGCACAACCGCGGCGCAAGCCCTCACCATCGTCCGCGACGGCGTCATCACCGGCGAGGGGCCGACCACCAGGGGCCGCATTCATTTTTCCCGCGCGCTGGATGCCGACGACGCCGCCTGGTGCGCCCGCATTCTCACCGCGGCCGCGGTCGAGCATCAGCCGGTCAGCCGCGCCGAAGCCGAAGCATTGTTCGAGATTAACGATGCCGCTGCCGAGCGCAGCGATGAGGGGCTGTTCGACGATCTGTTCGCCAAGGCCGTCGTGCATCATGCGGCCTCTGCGTCGGGCTTGCCGGTGCCGTCGCGCACCGTTGCGCTGTCGCCGGACACCGCGATCGAGAGCTGGGCGCCGACCAGGGCGGTCGGCGTCGATACCGAAGTGCTGGAATGGATCGCCAGCCAGATGCGCGGCCGGCGCCGCAGCAACCATACCTTGATGCGACTGGTGGCGACGATTGTCGGCGCGGCCACGCTGCCGCTGGCGCACATCCCGAACGTGTTCGACATCGGGATGTAAGCCGGCCGCTCTCGTTCGTCATGCCCGCGCTTGTCGCGGGCATCCACGTCTTTCTTTCCGTGTGCAGCAAGCAAGACTAATGCCGGGACAAGCCCGGCCATGACGGGAAACTACTTTCCCGCCGTTTTTTGTTTGCCGCCTTCGGCCTCGAGGCCGAGCGTGCGGCCCGGGAATCCCGCAACGTCAAAATAACGTTGCGTCTCGACGCGCTGAAATTTGAGCGGCGGCCAGCGGCACGATTGCGCTGCCATCAATGGCTCCCTGCAAGCAAATTCCGGCCCAAACAGCCGTTGCTTCTCTTTAGTTTTTCTGTACGACGGAATTGTTACATCCGCCCCCGCATGCCAGATTGCGACCCCGGCCCGCAGAGACTGGACCCCGCCCTTCGGTTGCAAGTAAATAGCCCATGTTCAAACGAATT
>CAVPZO010000022.1:0-172419 GCA_963710045.1 uncultured Alphaproteobacteria bacterium
TAATTCGCGTCGTCCCGGCGAACGCCGGGACCCATAACCCCTGGCTTAAAAGTCTTGCAGGGCCGTACCAACATGCGCGCAACAAGCACCTACTACGTCTACATCCCTCGCCAGCGGCCGACACGGTACGCTCTACATCGGCATCACGAATCTCCAGACCCGGCTGGAGCAGCATCGCGCCGGCCGCGGTTCGAAATTCGTCAAAGAGTATGGCGTGCTTCGCCTCGTCCATGTGGAAGAGTTTTCGTCGCCGCAGCAGGCGATTGCTCGCGAGAAGCAGCTGAAGAATTGGCGTCGCGAGTGGAAGATCCAGCTGATCGAGGAGAATAATCTGCACTGGAGCGACCTGTCCCACCTGCTCTGAAGCCGGTGGTTATGGGTCCCGGCGTTCGCCGGGACGACGCGGTGAGGTCATCCCCTCACATCGCCGACAGCATCTTGTCGCCGCAGTAATTGGCGTAGAACTTTCCGCCGCACTGCTTGCGGATCGCCGCGCAGCGCGCAGCGGGCGAGGCACCTTTCGCAACGCTGAACGAGCAGCTCAGGCCGTCGGCGCTGCGGGCTGTCTTGCCGGCGGCAAAGGCCGCGCTGGTTGCGCTGATGCAGAAAATCAGCAAAGCGGCGGCGGCGATTTCGATGGTCAGTCTCATGGCGCGCTCCTTCAGAATTGTCCCAACCGGCGTCCCCGGATTTCATCATAGCATCAACGGCGGCGCCACGCAGGTGGCCGAATTCGGCCCGGTCCTTGCATAAAAGCCATGCATTGCAGCGCACCAAGCGGGGCATTGGGCGGGTTTCGATCCCGCCATAATCCGCGTATGATTCCTTAAAGGCGCAACTCCGGGATTCCGATTTGCCAGATCAATCGCAGCCAGCAAAATACCCTCCGCTCAACGCCCCGGTCGATGAACTGGCGCTGACCGAGATCAAGAGTGCGATCCTCGCCAAGCTCACGCTTACGATCGGCAAGGACGCGGCGATGGCCACGCGCCACGACTGGTACAAGGCGGCGGCGCTGGCGCTACGCGACCGCATCGTGCACCGCTGGCTGCTGAGCGAAAAGCAGAGCTACGACGCCGGCAGCAAGCGGGTCTACTATCTGTCGCTGGAGTTTTTGATCGGCCGGCTGTTCACCGACGCGCTGAACAATATGGGGTTGCTGCCGGTGTTCGAGGCAGCGCTCGGCGATCTCGGCGTCGACCTCGCCGACTTGCGCAAATGCGAACCGGACGCAGCACTCGGCAATGGCGGGCTCGGGCGGCTGGCGGCATGCTTCATGGAAAGCATGGCGACGCTGGCGATCCCCGCCATCGGCTACGGCATCCGCTACGATTTCGGCCTGTTCCGCCAGATCATTTCGCAGGGCTGGCAGCAGGAGTATCCCGACGAATGGCTGGGCTTCGGCAACCCGTGGGAATTCCAGCGCCCGGAAGTGGTCTATCACGTGCATTTCGGCGGCAGCGTCGAACGCGTCACCGACGCGAACGGCCGCGGCCGCGCGATCTGGCATCCGGCGGAAACGGTGCAAGCGGTGGCCTACGACACCCCGATCGTCGGCTGGCGCGGCGCGCACGTCAACGCGCTGCGGCTGTGGTCGGCGCGCGCGCCCGACCCGCTCAGGCTCGACGTGTTCAACACCGGCGATTATCTCGGCGCCAGCGCCGAGCAGGCGCGTGCCGAGTCGATCTGCAAGTTCCTGTATCCCAACGACGAGAGCGCGGCCGGGCGCGAGCTGCGGCTGCGCCAGGAATATTTCTTTGTAGCGGCGTCATTGCAGGACCTGATCAAGCGGCATCTCGCCTCCGAAGGCCAGTTGCGCGGGCTGGCGCAGAAGGCCGCGGTGCAGCTCAACGACACCCATCCCAGCCTCGCCGTCACCGAGCTGATGCGCATCCTGGTCGATCTGCACAATTTCCCCTGGGACGAGGCCTGGCAAATCACCACCGCCGTTTTGTCCTACACCAACCACACGCTGCTGCCCGAAGCGCTGGAGACCTGGCCGCTCGAACTGTTCGAACGCATGCTGCCGCGCCATCTCGATATCATCTACCGCATCAACGACGCGCATCTGAAGCTGGCCGACGCGTGCTGCCCCGGCGACGTCGAATTCCGCGCCTCGGTGTCGCTGATCGACGAAAAGTCCGGCCGCCGCGTGCGGATGGGGCAGTTGGCGTTCGTCGGCTCCCACCGCATCAACGGCGTCTCGGCGATGCATTCTGACCTGATGAAGGAGACCGTGTTCCACGATCTCAATCATCTTTATCCCGGCCGCATCACCAACAAGACCAACGGCATTACCTTCCGCCGCTGGCTGATGCTGGCCAATCCCGGGTTGACCGGCCTGCTGCGCGAGGTCTGCGGCGAGGCGGTGCTTGACGATCCCTCTCTTCTTGGGCGCCTGGAGCCGCTGGCCGGCGACAACGCATTCCAGCAGAAATTCCGCGCTGTAAAACATCGCAACAAGATCGCGCTGGCGCGGCTGATCGGCGAACGGCTCGGCGTGCAGATCGATCCCGGCGCGCTGTTTGACGTGCAGATCAAGCGCATCCATGAATACAAGCGACAATTGCTCAATTTGCTCGAGACGGTGGCGCTGTATCACGCCATCAAGGACAATCCGCAGCGCGGCTGGGTGCCGCGGGTAAAGATTTTCGCCGGCAAGGCGGCGGCGAGCTATCGCTACGCCAAACTGATCATCAAGCTGATCAATGACGTCGCCGAAGTGGTCAACAACGATCCCGCCATCGGCGGCAAGCTGAAGGTCGCGTTCCTCGCCGACTATAATGTCAGCCTGGCCGAGATCATTATTCCCGCCGCCGATCTCTCCGAACAGATTTCGACCGCGGGCATGGAAGCCTCCGGCACCGGCAACATGAAGCTCGCGCTCAACGGCGCGCTGACCATCGGCACGCTGGACGGCGCCAATCTCGAGATCCGCGATCATGTCGGCGCGGAAAACATCGCGATCTTCGGGATGGAGGCGCTGGACGTGGTGGTGCGGCGCAAGCAGGGGCTGGACGCTACCGACGTGATCACGCGCTCGCCGCGTCTGGCGCGCGCGATTGCCGCAATCGAGAGCGGCGCGTTCTCGCCCGACGATCCAAGCCGCTTCGAATCGGTGGCGCATGCGCTGCGCCATCTCGACCACTACATGGTCAGCGCCGATTTCGACGCCTATTTCGACGCCCAGCGCGGCATCGACGCGCGCTGGCAGGTGGTCCCGGCCTGGACCCGGGCCAGCATCCTCAACGTCGCGCGGATGCCGTGGTTCTCGTCCGACCGCACCATCCGCGAATATGCGCAGGATATCTGGAACGTGCCGGTGAAGACGACGGCGCAGCCATCGCCGGCGCGGCAGGCCAAGGGGTAGGCAGCAGATCACCTCTCCCCGCTCTTTTGCGGGGAGAGGTCGGATCGCATCGCAGATGCGATCCGGGTGAGGGGCGAGGCACTGCGTTGCCGTGATAGATGACTTCTCGGGTCGGAAAGTTGCCGAGGAGCGACCCGACAGACCTGATCGCGGCGAGAAGTAGTGCCTTGCCCCTCACCCGAAGCCTTCGCTACGCTTCGGCTTCGACCTCTCCCCGCGAAAGGGCGGGGAGAGGTTAGGAAGCGCCTGACAGGAATTCCATGCTGACCAAATCGCCCGACACCGTCGGCCATCTGTTCGATGATGCGACCCGCGTTGCCGCCGGCGACAGCCGCTGGAGCGGCCATACCAGCGACGACTACTGGGCGTTCGTCGGCCCGTTCGGCGGCGTCACCGCGGCGACCATGCTGCGGGCGATCATCGATCATCCGCAACGCTCGGGCGATCCGCTGTCGCTCACCGTGAATTTTTGCGCCCCGATCGCGCAAGGGCCGTTCGATCTCGACGTCCGCCTGATCAAGGCCAACCGCTCGACGCAGCACTGGTCGGTCGAACTCACCCAGGGCGGAACGGACGTCGCGACCTTTGCGACCGCGGTGTTTGCGGCGCGGCGCCCGTCATGGTCGCACCAGCCGGCGACATCTCCGCAAGCGCCGTCATTCGAAACGGTGCGGCCTTATCCGAAAAGCAGCCTGAAGATGTCGTGGGTGCGGCAATATGATTTCCGCTTTGTCGAGGGCGAGCCGCAGCTCGGCGGCGCGCCCCATCTTGAGCCGGCGAGTGCGTTTTCCAAAATGTGGATTGGCGACACCAAGCCACGCCCAATCGACGTGTTATCGCTGATGTCGATGTCCGATGCCTTCTTCGGCCGCATCTTCCACGTCCGCAACGAATTCGTACCGTTCGGCACCGTGTCGTTGACGACCTATTTTCACGCCGATGCCGACGATCTGGCGGCCGAAAATACCAGCCACGTTCTCGCCACCGCCGATGCCAAAATCTTTCACAAGAGCTACGGCGACCAGAGCGGCGAGCTGTGGTCGCCGAACGGCCGCCTGCTCGCGACCACAACGCAGATCGCGTATTTCAAGGCTTAGGGTGATTCAATTTAGCACTCCGTCATCCTGAGGTGCTCGCCCTCCTGGGCGAGCCTCGAAGGATGGCCACAAGTGCCCGCGACCATCCTTCGAGACGCCGCGCAAGCGCGCGGCTCCTCAGGATGACGGAGGAATGCGTGTCTGGATTCCGGTTCGCCCGCGCAAATGCGCGCGCCCCGGAGTGACAGTGCTGTGAATGCGCATATCGAGTCACTCGAATGTGATTGCTTCCGTCATTCGCGTGATGAGGTTCAAAATTCATGCATGATGCGCGTGGTTTGATCTGGCATTTGTGCGCAGCAACCCTATCTCTCAATTCAGGAAGGAAATTCGACCCAGGGACAACACTCCGCAAAGGAGCCATCCATGGCGAATGTTCTATCCACTGGGGCCTGGCTTTATGCCCCGACTAAAAAACCCTCGTTTTTCGCACGATTGTTGCGCGCTCAGATCGAAGCACGTCAGCGGCACGCTGATCGTGTGGTTGAGCAATATCTTGTCAGCCACGGAAGCAAGATGACGGATGACGCAGAGCGTCAGATCGAGCGTCTGATTTTCAAGGCAGGGCTGTAGCCATGGTCACACTCATCATCGTGCACGTGGCAAACAAGCTCGCTCGCTTTGGGAAGGATGTTCGTGAGATATGGCACGAAACCCGGCGGCTCCGCCGTGCCCTTCCCGGTCCAACTGAGGAATAGCCACACCCCGCGTTAACAGCGCGTCATTGCGAGCAAAGCGAAGCAATCCAGAGGCCGCAAGGAAGGCTGGATTGCTTCGTCGCTGCGCTCCTCGCAATGACGATGCGGATCACTCCGCCGCCAGCTTGAGGTCCGGCGCCGCCGCACGCACGTCGGCGTCGACGTCCTTTTCGAACTTGGCAAAGTTCTTCTGGAACATGCCGACCAGCGCGCGCGCGGTCTTGTCGAACTCGGCCTTGTCGGCCCAGGTTTTCACCGGATCGAGGATGTGCGGCTCGACGCCGGGCAGCGAGGTCGGTACCGCGAAGCCGAAATACTTGTCGGTGCGGAAATCCGCTGATCGCAGCGAGCCGTTCAGCGCCGCGGTCAACAGCGCGCGCGTCACCTTGATCGGCATGCGCCGCCCGGTGCCGTATTTGCCGCCGGTCCAGCCGGTGTTGACCAGCCAGCAATCCACGCCATGCTTCGCAATCAAATCGCGCAGCAGGTTGCCGTACACGGAAGGATCGCGCGGCAGGAACGGCGAGCCGAAGCAGGTGGAGAATTCCGGCTCGGGATCGGAGCCCAGGCCGCGCTCGGTGCCCGCGACCTTGGCGGTGTAGCCGGACAGGAAGTGATACATCGCCTGCGCCGGCGTCAGTTTTGCGATCGGCGGCATCACGCCGAACGCGTCGGCGGCCAGCATCACCAGGTTCTTCGGATGTCCGGCGCGCCCGGTTCTCGATGCATTCGGGATGAAATCGAGCGGGTAGGCCGAGCGGGTATTTTCCGTTTTTGAGCCGTCGTCGAAATCGGGTTCACGGGTGCGCTCGTCAAGCACCACGTTCTCCAGCACCGCGCCAAAACGTTTGCTGGCGGCATAAATCTCGGGCTCGGCTTCTTGCGACAGCTTGATGCACTTGGCATAGCAGCCGCCTTCGAAATTGAAGATGCCGTCCTGGCCCCAGCCGTGCTCGTCGTCGCCGATCAGCGTGCGTTTCGGGTCGGCGGAGAGCGTGGTCTTTCCCGTTCCGGAAAGGCCGAAGAAGATCGCGCTGTCGCCGTCGGGCCCGACATTGGCCGAGCAGTGCATCGGCATCACGCCCTTTTCCGGCAGGAAATAGTTCAGGGTGGTGAATACGCTCTTCTTCATCTCGCCGGCATAATAAGACCCGCCGATCAATACGATCTTGCGGGCGAAATCGATCGCGACAACATTCTCCGAACGCACGCCGTGGCGTTTGGGATCGGCCTTGAAGCTCGGCAGATCGATGATGGTGAGTTCGGGCACGAAGTTCGTTAGCTCCGATGCCTCGGGACGAATCAACAGCGTGCGGATGAACAGCGAATGCCAGGCGAGTTCGGTGAACACGCGGGTCCTGATGCGCAGGTGCGGATCGGCGCCGCCATAGAGGTCCTGCGCGAACAGCGTCATGCCTTCGGCGTGCTTGATGAAATCGGCGTAGAGCGCTTCGAACTGTTCGGAGGTGATCGACTGGTTGCCGTCCCACCACATGTTCTTGTCGGTGGTGGAATCGCGAACGGTGAACTTGTCCTTGGGGCTGCGGCCGGTGAATACGCCGGTGTCGGCGCACAGCGCGCCGTCCGACGACAACACGGCCTCGCCCGCGCGGAGGGAATGCTCGTAGAGCTGCGGCGCGCCGAAATTCCAGTTTACGGCCCTGAGATTTTTTAAGCCGAATTTGTCGGCGCCGAAGGCACCGTTGTGTACGCCCGTCTCTTGCACGGAAGCTTCCTCCTCGAACCCGCGGTTCTCCAGCGCGTTTGCCGCAAAACGCGCCTCACGTCGCGGTGACCGTCAATATAGCCTTCCGGCCCCGGTCCGGCGACCTAATACTGGTGAACGCCGGGCTTGCCAAGCCGATCCCGTCAAATTTGGTTTATTCGAAGCCGGCAGCGATCCGTCAATTGCTTGCTGCAGCGCGGGCCTGTTCGGCAAGCTGTTTTAACCCGTTCCGCAGTGCGGCAGGGGTGGCAATCCGCCGCGGAAATTCCAGCCGCAGCGTTTTCGCACCGGCCTGCATGTCGATTCCATCGGGATCGCAGCCGGTGCAGCGCCAGTCCGATGCTTCTGCGCCGAGCAGCTTCGTCGCGTAGAGATTCATCGCGTCGCGATGATCGGCATTCATGTGCTCGATGGCGCCCTGCTCGGCTTCCAGCAGCGCATCGGCATCGGAAATGTCGGTCAGAAACTGCTCGGGCGTGAGGTCGACGATCCGGCCAAAACCGGCCACCAGATGCGCGGCTACCGGCCTTATCTTAAAAAACAAAAAATCCTTAAAATTTACAAAGGCTTCGGCGGAGGGGTGGGCGTTGAGGTAGCGCCGGCGCAAAACCGCCTCATCGGCATCGCCGGCCTGTTCCGCCCGGCCCGCCAGCATGATCCGCGCACCCTCCAAAGGATCGCCTTCGGCGCGCTCGTCCAGCATCAGCGAGACCCTGGGGTCGGCGAGGATGTTCCTTGTATGCAACGCCAACTGCGAAATCAGCAGGATTGGCGAGCCATCGCAGTGGCTTGCCACATTGACCAGCGAACAATAGGGATCGCCGCTGTCCGGCATCAGGGTCGCCAGCGCGCCCTGCCGGCGGCGCCGCAGCAGCGACCGGGCCAGCCTGGGAGCGCTGAAATCGGCGGTTTCCTGCATCTGTCAGTTCCAGTATCTCATTGCAAAAAGTGCCTTATTTCGGCTAAACCGCTGCCTATATAGGCCGGAAACCGCTTGCACTTCATGGGTTTCGGGAACTCGGTCACACTTCAGCCCAGCTTGCATTGCTCGTTGATCGAGTTCGAAGCCCACTTATACGGCACATCGCTGGGACCGCCGTCATCTAAGCCAATTTCGGAAAGCAGGCTCATGCCCACAATCGCTTTGGTCGACGACGACCGCAACATTCTCACATCGGTCTCGATCGCGCTGGAAGCCGAAGGCTACCGCATCATGACCTACACGGATGGCGCGTCGGCGCTCGACGGATTCCGAACCAGTCCGCCGGATCTGGCGATCCTCGACATCAAGATGCCGCGCATGGACGGCATGGAGACGCTGCGCCGCCTGCGGCAGAAGTCCGATCTGCCGGTGATTTTCCTCACCTCCAAGGACGAAGAGATCGACGAATTGTTCGGCCTCAAAATGGGCGCCGACGATTTCATCCGCAAGCCGTTCTCGCAACGGCTGCTGGTCGAACGCGTCAAGGCCGTGCTGCGCCGCGCGGCGCCGAAAGACCCGGCCGCGGCGCCAAAGGAAACCGACGCCAAGGCGCTGGATCGCGGCCTGCTGCGCATGGATCCGGAGCGCCACACCTGCACCTGGAAGAACGAGCCGGTCACGCTGACCGTTACCGAGTTTCTGATCCTGCAGGCGCTGGCGACGCGCCCCGGTGTCGTGAAAAGCCGCAACGCCTTGATGGACGCGGCCTATGACGATCAGGTCTATGTCGACGATCGCACCATCGACAGCCACATCAAGCGGCTGCGCAAGAAGTTCAAGGTCGTGGATGACGATTTCGAGATGATCGAAACCCTCTACGGCGTCGGCTACCGCTTCAAGGAAACCTGATAGACTGTCATTCCGGGGCGCGCCCTCTTGAGCGCGAACCCGGAATCCAGACGAAAGCGCAGGTTTCTGGATTCCGGGTTCGCCCGCGCAAGAGCGCAGGCGCCCCGGAATGACGTGTGTTAGATTGGCGGGGACTACCAACGGACGTTTTGGCCATTGCTTGATCGAACCCAGCCTGATGCAAGCGTGAATGCCGAGGGCGCGTTGCCGTCCCGCGTTTCCGACGATGCTGCCGCCGCCGACGGCGCGCGGGCACAGGGTTGGCAACGTCTGCTCGGCTGGCTGCGCCGGGCCGGACAATTTTTCTTCGCGCTCTCCTTCTCGAGCCTGACCCGCCGCATCGTTTCGCTCAATCTTGCCGGGTTGATCGCGCTGGTGGCGAGCATCCTCTATCTCTCGCAATTCCGCGCCGGCCTGATCGACGCGCGCGCGCAGAGCCTGCTGGTGCAGGCCGAAATCATCGCCGGCGCCATCGCCGCCTCCGCGACCGTCGAAACCAATACCATCACCATCGATCCCGACCGGCTGCTCGACCTCAAACCCGGCGAGTCCTACGGCGCTCCGGATGAATTTTCCGGGCTGGATTTTCCGATCAACCCGGAGCGCGTCGCCCCCGTGCTGCGGCGGCTGATCACGCCGACCAAGACGCGGGCGCGGATTTACGACCGCGACGGCGTGCTGATCCTGGACAGCCGCAGCCTCTATGGCCGCGGCGACGTGCTGCGGTTCGAATTGCCGCCGCCGTCAACCGAAAAGCCCGGCATTGCCGAGCGCGCGATGATCGCGGTCCGCACCTGGCTCAATCGCGGCGACCTTCCGTTGTACCGCGAACTCGGACCTGAGAACGGCAAAGGTTATCAGGAGGTCCAGCAATCGCTCGACGGACAGAAGCGCAGCATGGTGCGCATCAACGAGCGCGGCGAGGTGATCGTCTCGGTTTCGGTGCCGGTGCAGCGCTTCCGCGCCGTGCACGGCGCGCTGATGCTGTCGACGCAAGGCGACGACATCGATCAAATGGTTACCGCCGAGCGGCTGGCCATTCTGAAAGTGTTCGGCGTCGCCTCCGCGGTGATGATCGTGCTGTCGCTGCTGCTGGCAAGCACGATCGCAGGGCCGGTGCGGCGGCTGGCCGACAGTGCCGAGCGCGTCCGGCGCCGCATCAGGACGCGCGTGGAAATCCCTGACTTCACCGGCCGCCGCGACGAGATCGGGCATTTGTCCGGCGCGCTGCGCGACATGACTGACGCGCTGTATAACCGCATCGAGGCGATCGAAACCTTTGCCGCCGACGTCGCCCATGAACTGAAGAACCCGCTGACGTCGCTGCGCTCTGCTGTCGAAACGCTGCCGCTCGCGCGGAACGAGAACAGCCGCGCCCGGCTGCTCGCGGTAATCGAGCACGACGTCAAACGGCTCGACCGGCTGATCTCCGACATTTCGGACGCCAGCCGGCTCGATGCCGAGCTGCAGCGCCAGGACGAGGCGCCGGTCGATCTGCGCCGCCTGCTCAGCACGCTCACATCGGTCGCCAACGAAACCCGGCTCGGCCACGATGTCGCGGTCGAGGCCCGCTTCGAGGGCAGCCCGAGGGATACCTTCTCGATTCCCGGCCACGATTCGCGGCTGGGACAGGTGATCTCCAATCTCCTGGTCAACGCGCAATCGTTTTCCAATGCCGGCGGCAAGGTGCGCATCGTCTGCCGCCGCGTGCGCTCCGAAATCGAGATCGTCATCGACGACGACGGCCCCGGCATTCGCGACGACGCGCTGGAGAAAATCTTCGAACGGTTTTACACCGACCGACCGCATCAGGGTTTTGGCCAGAATTCCGGATTGGGCCTGTCGATTTCGAAACAGATCATCGAAGCCCATCGCGGCCGCATCTGGGCCGAGAATCGCGGCGGTCCCGTCAACGCCGACGGCGAGGCCACGGTGGCCGGCGCGCGCTTCGTGGTGCGGCTGCCCGCGCCATGACGACGCAGGCCACCGTCCACGCCTCCGCCGTGCTGGTGGGCGACCGCGCGGTTCTGATCCGCGGTCCGTCGGGATCGGGTAAGTCGCGGCTCGCATTCGACCTCATCCTCGCCGGCCGCGCGGGACAGATTCCCGCCGCCACGCTTGTCGGCGACGATCGGGTCTATCTGGAGGTCGCTCAGGGGCGATTGGTCGTTCGGCCGGCGCGCGAACTGGCCGGGCTGATCGAAATTCGCGGACTCGGCATCCGCCGCTGCGATTTTGTCGAACAGGCAGCTGTAGCGCTCGTGGTGGATTTGGCCGCTACCGACGCCGACCGCATGCCGACCTCTGACGCGCTGTTCGCGAGCATTAATGGTGTTATAATACCGAGAATTCCCGTGGACCCGGCATTTCAGCCATTACCCTTGGTGGTAGCTGAGCTCACCACTCGACCTTCTGATGATTGCTCGAAGGGAATTGGTAACCATATAAGCCCCACTATCGCCACCCAGTAGACCGGCGCTGGCTCCCCCTCATTAGCCTTAAATCAGGGAGAATCGCGAAGATCCCCTCTTGCGCAGGGGCTCCGGATGGTCAAAGTGGCCCGTTCGTGCGGTGCACCAAAAGCACCCGCGAGGAGTTTCCGATGATTGGTCTGGTACTTGTGACCCATGGGCGCCTTGCCGACGAGTTCAAGGCGGCGCTCGAACATGTAATGGGTCCGCAAAAGCAAATCGAAGCAGTGACGATCGGCGCCGAGGACGATGCCGATTTGTGTCGAAGCGATATCATTGAAGCGGTCAATCGTGTCGATAGCGGCGACGGCGTCGCTATCCTTACCGACATGTTCGGCGGCACGCCTTCCAACCTCGCGATCTCCTGCATGAGCCGGCCCAAGGTCGAGGTACTCGCAGGCATCAATCTGCCCATGCTGGTCAAGCTTGCCAAGGTGCGCGAGGAGCGGCCGCTGCCCGACGCCATCGCCATGGCGCAGGAAGCGGGGCGCAAATACGTCACCATCGCCAGCCGGGTTCTCGCCGGAAAATGACCGGCGACGCGGCTTCGTCCGGCGAAGGTGCGCGGCTCGAAGTTGCATCGGGCGCGGTGGTCAGGGAAATTCCCATCATCAACAAACGCGGCCTGCACGCGCGGGCATCCGCAAAATTCGTCAAGATGGTCGAGGAATTCGACGCCGAGATCCTGGTCACGCGCGGCGGCGAGACCGTCAACGGCACCTCGATCATGGGACTGATGATGCTCTCCGCAGGGCCCGGCACCACCATCGTCGTCTCCGCCACCGGCACGCAAGCCGAAGCCGCCGTTGCGGCGCTGGCCGAACTGGTCGGCAACAAGTTCAACGAGGAAGAGTAGTTTCGCTGCCGCAAATGCAGCAACCTAGCCGAACTGCTCGACCACGGCCGACCACAGACGCCAGATCTCTGAATTCCCCTCGACGGCGGTCTGGACCATGACAAGCTTCGACTCCGGATCGACGCAGATGCGCTGGCCCAAATCTCCAAACAATGCGAACTGACGTCTCGTCCCTGGAAGCAGCCAGAGCAGATAGCCATACCCGAAATCCGGCGTCGCCTTGCCGGGAGCGAGATACGCATCGGACGCGCGCACGGTCGTCGCGTCGATCATCCATTGCGCCGGGATGATCTGCTTGGCCTGCCAGGCGCCATCATGCGCCAGCAGGCGCCCGAGCCGCGCATAGTCGCGCAGCACGGCGTTGAAGGCGAAATGCGCTACTTCAAAACCTTCCGCATCGATCAGCCATGTGGCGTCGGCTTCCGCGCCGATCGGCTCCCAGACCTTTTCGTGCAGATAGTCGGATGCCGATTTGCGGGTGGCGTAGTGGAGCACCATGCCAAGCACATCCGCTTCGATGCTGGCGTAAAAGAACCTCGTCCCAGGCGCTGCGATCCGTCGATTGAATTGCGCGAGGCTGCCGACGGTGCCCTTGCTGGCGCCGAATGCCAGCACCATGTCGACCCACAGCCGGTCGAGGTCGCGCCCGTTGTCCTGATCCTCGCCGAACTCCACGCCGGAGGACATATGCAGCAGGTCGCGGATCGGCGTACGGCCATATTCGGTGCCCTTGAACTCCGGCACATAGGTTTCCGGCGTATCGTCGACCGACTTGATCGCGCCCTCCGAGATGGCAATGCCGATCAGCATTCCCGTGATCGATTTCACCATCGACTGCGAAATCAACCGGTCGCGATCGGTCCGTCCGTATTGATAATGCTCGAACAAGATCCGGTCGTCCCTGGCGATCAGCAGCCCGGTGACGGGATTACGCGACAGATAGTCTTTAACCGACGAACGATTGCCCTTGTAGGAGTAGCGGATCTCCGCCTGCGAGCGGTTGAACAACCATGGCGCAGCGGCGCGCCTGATCCGCCGCGTCGGATAGATTTCGTCGAAATGGCTGAACGCGCCGACACGGTATTTTGGTTCGTAGGGATTGCCGGGTTGAACCGGAAGCGCGCGATCGGCAATCGGAAAACCTTCGGCAGCTCCGTAGCGCTCGGCATCCGGGCCGGTTGGCGAAAATACCGGACCGGTGTCGTTTTCGGGGGCCATTCCTTCAAGCATCGATCCGGCCATGGTGACGGAACCGCATGCGACAGCGAGGCTTGCCAGCGCCGCGCGACGAGAGAGGATGGAGCGCGGCGAGCTGGACATTATTTCCCCGGCGGCACGAGCCAGATTTTCCACAGCGTCGACGGTCCCGCATGGCCATGGAAAAAGCGTTGCGTGGTGATCGCCAGCCGCTCGGCGTTTGGAGCATTCGCTTCCATCCACGCCTCGCAGGCCGGCAGCCGGTAGTCGGTGGTGTCGCAGACGCCGATGAAGCCAAGGCGTTTTGCTTCCTCAAGCGAGGTCAATCCGGATGACCAGACTTCACCGGGCGTGAAGGGGGCCGGATGATCCGGACTGTAGAACGTGATCGGCTCGCCGACCTCGGTGGTGCCCGCGACCACCGCCCAGCGCGTGGTGAAGCGCGCGCGCCACGCTTCGGTCAGTTCGCGCGCCAGGCTCGAGCGCGAGGCGTAGGTGTTGGAAGCGTTGGGATTGCGCCCGATCTCATAGGCGGCGATCTGCGGCGACGCGCCGAGCACTGCCAGCGAGATCGCTAGCCAGATCGCCGCGATATAAAAAAGCGCGATCTTCCGCACGCGCAGCGCCGGAATCGCGACCAGCGCCAGCGGCGTCAGGAAGAACAGCGAGATGCCCCAATCGGTCTTCATATAGACCGTGAAAATCAGCGCGCCGAGCGGCGGCCCGACCGCCACCACGATCTGGATGATCCAGATGTTGAGGGCCTGCGAAACATTCACGCTCGCGTTGGCGCCGTGCGCGACAAACGCAAATGGCTGCCACCGCCTGCTCCACGCCAATACGGCGGCAGCGATCGCTACAGGCAGCGCGAGCAGCCCGAGATTGTGCCCGATATAGCCCAGCACAAGCTGAAGGTTTTGCGCGCGGCTCTCCAGCCCATAGACGTCGCCGGCGTAGGTCAGCGGCACGAAATCCACTTCCCGCAGCCACCACAGATGCGGCGTCATCGCCAGTGCCAGCGTGACGATGGCGACCCACGGCGCCGGCGAGCGCAGAAACAACAGGCGCGCCGGATGAATCAGCGCGGCGAGTCCGATGGCGCCGATCATGGTCAGCACCCAGTATTTGGTCATCAGCGCCAGCGCACCGGCAAGCCCGAGCCACAGGCCCGCGCGCACGCTGCGCTTTTCGAATGCATTGAGATACGCCAGCACCAGCAGCGGCAACGTCACCAGCTGCAGCAGATCCGGATTGTATTTAAAGCCCTTGAAATTGAAGATCGGATAGAGCGCCAGCATCACCACCGTGAAGAAGGCGCGGCGGCGGTCGACCACGCGCAACGCGATGAACCAGCAGATCACCAGCCCGCAGCCGAGCGTCGTCATCGCAAGCGCATAGGTCGACCAGTCCGCGACCGGAAACAGCTTGAACCAGAGTCCTGCGACCCAGCCCCCAAGCGGCGGATGCTTGCCATAGCCGAACTGGAATTTCTGTCCCCAGGCGAAAGCCTCCGCGACGTCCATATGGACATCCTGCGCCGCCTTCAGGTTCGCCAGAACCAGCGTCCACAGCGCCGCATGCGCGGCGGCAAAGCCGATCACCAGCCACAGGCTGGCCTTGGGATCGCTGGCCGACGCCGCCACCCACGCCGCCAAGCGCCTTAAGCGCGGCCGGCGGCGGGCGCGCGATGTTGCGGGCAGGAATGAGGCGGTCGACATAGAAAGTGCGTAGCGCGTTTTACGCGCAAGTGGAATCAGCTTGGCGTGATGGCCGCCCCTGTTGCCGCTAGAGCTGCAACTGCACTTTGATTGCGCGACCTACGGCGATCAGTTCTTCCGCGCCGATCTGGCCGATTCGTTCGCGCAGGCGTGCCTTCGACACCGTCGCGAGTTGATCGGCCATCGCCTTGCTACGCTCACCAGCGACGGTGATATAGGCCTCCGAGGGATACAGCCGGCTCACATTGCTGGTCACAGGCACCACCTGCACGCGGTTTAAAACGCGGTTGGCGATATCATTGCTGACGATCACAGCCGGCCGGCTCTTGCGAATTTCTCCGCCGAGCGAAGCATCGAACGCGACCCACCAGACCTCGCCACGTCGCGGGGGCTCAACGCGGCTCATCGGCTACGTCACCAATTAGCCCCTCGCTCCATTCCAGCGCTTCGGCCTCGCGCGCTTCCTCGCCCGCCATGTCGGCATAGGCCAATTCCAGGCCCTGCCCCGTGACATGGGGCCGCGCCAGATCGTTGAGAAAGCGGCTGATGCGGCGAGGTCCAATGCGTGAGCGAAGCCCGTCATAGACATCAGCATCGACCGATATTGTGAGCTTTTTCATCGCTTGTTTCCTTATACGTATATTATACGTATAAGGAAACTGATGCAAGGGGCGTGTTACAGCAGTTGTTTTGTGCTTCTCGCTTGGCGAACCCCTCGCGGCGCTGCTAAGCCGCGCCCATGACCACCGGCCCCCTTTCCAACATCCGCAACTTCGCCATCGTCGCGCATATCGACCATGGCAAATCCACGCTCGCCGACCGCCTGATCCAGACCACCGGCGGACTGGAGTTGCGCGAGATGAAGGAACAGGTGCTGGATTCGATGGATATCGAGCGCGAGCGCGGCATCACCATCAAGGCGCAGACCGTGCGGCTCAACTATCACGCCAAGGACGGCAAGGATTACATCTTCAATCTGATGGACACGCCGGGCCATGTCGACTTCGCCTACGAAGTCTCGCGCTCGCTGGCCGCCTGCGAGGGCGCGCTGCTGGTGGTCGATGCCAGCCAGGGCGTCGAGGCGCAGACGCTGGCCAACGTCTATCACGCGCTCGACGCCGGGCTCGAGATCGTTCCGGTGCTGAACAAGATCGACCTTCCCGCCGCGGAGCCCGATCAGGTCCGGCAGCAGATCGAGGACGTGATCGGCATCGACGCCTCGGACGCGGTGATGATCTCGGCGAAAACCGGGCTTGGCATCGACGAGGTGCTGGAAGCCATCGTACACCGGCTCCCGCCGCCGAAGGGCGACCGCGCCGCGCCGCTGAAGGCGCTGCTGGTGGATTCCTGGTACGACGTCTATCTCGGCGTCGTGGTGCTGGTGCGCATCGTCGACGGCGTGATGAAAAAGGGCCAGCGCATCCGCATGATGGGCACCAATGCCGCCTATGATGTCGAGCGCGTCGGCTTCTTCACACCAAAGCTGACGCCTTCCGATGAGCTCGGCCCCGGCGAAATCGGTTTTATTACCGCCGCGATCAAGGAGGTGGCGGACACCCGCGTCGGCGACACCATCACCGACGACCGCAAGCCGGTGACGCAGATGCTGCCCGGTTTCAAGCCGGCGATTCCGGTGGTGTTCTGCGGATTGTTCCCGGTCGATGCCGACGATTTCGAGACGCTGCGCGCGGCGATGGGCAAGCTGCGGCTCAACGACGCCAGCTTTTCGTTCGAGATGGAGACCTCGGCCGCGCTCGGCTTCGGCTTCCGCTGCGGCTTCCTTGGCCTGCTGCATCTGGAAATTATCCAGGAGCGGCTGCATCGCGAATTCGATCTCAACCTGATCGCGACCGCGCCGAGCGTGATCTACAAGATGCATCTCACAGACGGCAGCGAGATCGAGATTCACAATCCGATCGACATGCCCGACGTGGTGAAGATCGCCGAGATGGAAGAGCCGTGGATCGAAGCGACCATCCTCACCCCCGACGAATATCTCGGCAGCGTGTTGAAGCTTTGTCAGGACCGCCGCGGTTCGCAGAAGGAACTGACCTATGTCGGCTCCCGCGCGATGGTGAAATATGATCTGCCTTTGAATGAGGTCGTGTTCGATTTCTATGACCGCTTAAAATCGGTCTCCAAGGGCTATGCCTCGTTCGACTACCACCTCACCGACTACAAGCCGGCGGATCTGGTCAAGATGCAGATCCTGGTCAACAACGAGCCGGTCGATGCGCTCTCGATGCTGGTGCACCGCCAGCGCGCGGAGGGCCGCGGCCGCGCCATGGTCGAGAAGATGAAGGAGCTGATCCCGCCGCACATGTTCGTGATCCCGATCCAGGCGGCGATCGGCGGCAAGATCATCGCCCGCGAAACCGTCCGCGCGCTGCGCAAGGACGTCACCGCCAAATGCTATGGCGGCGACATCACCCGCAAACGCAAACTTCTGGAGAAGCAGAAGGAAGGCAAGAAGAAGATGCGGCAGTTCGGCAAGGTCGACATTCCGCAGGAGGCGTTTATCGCGGCGCTGAAGGTGGATAGTTAAGGTGTATTCTGGATACATTTCCGTGAGGGCGCGGAATTTTCAACCGCCAGGAGACATAGAATTTTCTTCCGCGAAATGTTACGTTTCGCCCATGGCCACCACCCACAAAAAGCCAAAGCCCCGCACTCCGCAGCAGCGCATGGCCGCGCGCCGCGAGCGCGCGCCCGCGCAAGGACTGCCGCCGGCGCAGTTCCGGGTCCCCGATCTGCGCAATCCGAAGGTGGTGGCGGACATTCGCCGACAGGCGAAGCTGATGGCGCAGCACCCGGAAAACGATGCCATTGATGACTGGCTTGATGCGATCCGCGATCCATCGGATTGGTCTTGAAACGCGGGGATGTCGCACTGGTCGTCCTGCAGGGCGAGATGGGCAAGCCGCGTCCAGGAGTTATTGTGCAAGCAGACGAGCTTGATGACCTGCCGTCTGTTATCGTTTGCCCAATGTCATCAAATATTTTGGGACCAGCGATACACGGCCGATAGTCACGCCCACCGCGGAAAATGGACTTCGCGTCGCAACCCAGATCATGACGGACAAAATGAATGCGATCAGGCGCGACCGCGTCAGGCGGGTGATTGGCGCCCTTGATGCTACGACTTGCGAAGCGCTCGACAGCGCGTTGCTTGTTGTGCTCGGGCTTGCCAAACGGGCCATTCGCGAACGATTAGCCGCACGGCGATCGTGCGCTTCAAAATACGAGTATCTGTTTATATGTGTGATGTTCGGCTGGAACGCGAGACCAGAGCCATGACCGAGATAACCTACGATCCCGAGGCCGACGCGGTGTACATCACCGTCAGTCCGGGCAACGTTAGCCGGACGGAAGAGGCCGGTCCGTTCATTTATGACGTCGATACCGACGGCCATATCGTCGGCATTGAAATCCTGTCTGCGAGCAAGATTCTGGCGGCCGGAGACTGGAAAAAAGCCGGCTTGCAGGGAGCCGAATAGCCATCGCTGTCGTCGCCTGATGCGAGCCGTCCGGGCCGACATGCGCAACCCGGAATTTTTGGCTGCGATCCGCCGCCAAACCAGAATGATGCGGCATCATCCTGAAAACGACGCTATCGACGACTGGATCGAAGCCATCTCCGACTGGGACGATTGGCCGCCATTCTGATCGCCTTGATCGACGCCCGCAGATGCCTTACCCCTGCATGGCGCCAACCGAAAAGCATCAAAACGAGGAAGCATGAACAAGCCGCCCGGTTTCGACCTCGTCGAGCGCGCGCGGGCGCTTGGGCCCCTGATCGCGGGCGAGGCGGATGAGATCGAGCGGACGCGGCGGCTGACGCCGCCGGTGGTCGCGGCGCTGGTCGAGAACGGGCTTTATCGGGCGCTGCTGCCGAAAAGCGCGGGCGGCGCCGAAGTGGCGCCCGAGATCTTCATGCAGATGCTGGAGGAAATCGCCAAGGCCGATGCCTCCACGGCGTGGTGCCTCGGCCAATGCGGCGTCTGCGCCATGACCGCGGCCTATCTCGATCCCGACGCGGCCAACGAGATTTTCAACACGCCGCCGGGCATTCTGGCCTGGGGCGCGATCGCGCATGAGGCGCACGCCGTTCCCGGCGGCTATCGCGTCACCGGGCGCTGGGATTTTGCCAGCGGCTCGCATCAGGCGAGCTGGCTCGGCGCGCATGTGCAGATCGTCGAGGCCGACGGCACGCGGCGGCGCAAACCCGACGGCGCGCCGGAAGTGCGCACCGTTCTGTTTCCGGTGTCGAGTGCCAAGATGTACGACGTCTGGGACGTGATCGGTCTCAGCGGCACCGGCACCGATTCTTATTCGGTCGACAATCTGCTCATCCCGGAGAAATTCGCCGCGCTTCGCGACGAACCCGCCGGGTTGCGGGAAAAGGGCCCGCTGTACCGGATCCTGACCTACACCATGTTCGGCCTCGGCTTCGCCGCGATCTCGCTCGGCGTGGCGCGCGCCACGCTCGACGCCGCCATTGAGCTTGCGCGCGGCAAGGCGTCGTTCGGAATCAAGCCGATGCGCGAGAACAACGCCGTTCAGGGCCTGATCGGCCGCACCGAGGGCGATTTGCGCGCGGCGCGCGCTTATCTCTACGCCACCGCCGGCGAGATGTGGCGCGATTTGACCAGCACCGGCGAGTTGACCGGCGAGCACCGCACCGCGCTTCGGCTCGCGTCGACCTGGACCATCCATCAGGCGGCCTCGGTGGCTGATGCCGCCTATCGCATGGCGGGCGCCACCGCGGTGTTCAGCGCCAATCCCTTCGAGCGCCGTTTTCGCGACATGCACGCCATCGCGCAGCAGATCCAGGCCCGCGACAGCCATTTTGAAGACGTCGGCAAGGCGCTTCTGAGCGACGGCTCCAGCGCGCCGCTTACCACATCACAGCGGGCGTAGATTGCCCAGCCACACATTCCGCCGTCATCCTGAGGAGCCGCGCGCTTGCGCGGCGTCTCGAAGGATAGCCGCTTGCGCTCGTGGCCCATCCTTCGAGGCTCGCCGAAGACGGCGAGCGCCTCAGGATGACGGCGGCGTTGGTTAGGCTGGCGATTCAAATCCGCAATGCTCAGGCTGCCGCCTGTTTGCCGGATGCCGCGACGTCCTCCGCCACCAGTTTCGTTAGCGCCGCCTTCGATGCGCTCGATGGCATCCAGCGGAAACTGCCGCTGCGGCACGCCGGTGTCGGGCAGATAGGCCAGCGCCGCGTCGCCCTGCAGATTGGACAGGGTGATCGGCGCCTTGATCTCGGCAAAGATGCTCTTGAACAGCGCGTCGAGAACCCCCTGGGCGTGCTCAAGCTCCGAGGAGGTCAGAAACATCGTGTAGCCGGTGATGTCGGCGATGAGGAGAAAGCCGTTCTGCGCCACGGCCGCTGCCTTTCCATGTGACGACCCGAATTACGGAGGTTTAGCAGAAAGTTGCGGTCGCCGGAGCGCCGGCAAGCGTAGCGGCACAAGCCTCACCCGCTGCGCGTCGCAGACCGGCTCGCCCGCCGTCCCCGCGCCGTTTCGCCGCAGCACTTCCGGGAACTAGCTCTTGCATTTGCAACTCATTCGCAGTTGCATAAACAGCTAATGTCCTGTTTCAGCAAACCATTTTCCGGGGAAGCCGCATGCATCTGACATCCTACCGCTTCGCGCTCGGCGCGGCCGTTCTGCTTGGCGCAGCCTCCGGCGCGGCGCTCGCGGCGGGCGATCTGTCGCGGCAGACGCCGATCGAGCTGACGGTCGATCTCGGCTCGCCCGGCAAACACGAATTCGCGCCGAAGCAATTGCGGTTCGAGACCGGCAAACTCTACAAATTGATCCTGCGCAATTCGAGCAATGATCCGCATTACTTCACCTCGCATGCGTTCTCGCAAATGGTGTTCACGCGCAAGGTACAGGTGACGCAGATCCGCGACGGCAAGCCTGTAACGCTCGCCGAGTTCAAGGGCGCGATCCGCGAAGTCGAGGTCTATCCGGGACAGTCCGCCGAATGGTGGCTGGTGCCGATCGCGGCGGGCCGCGCCAGCGACCTGCGCTGCGACATCAAGGCCAGCGACGGCAAAACGCACGCCGAACTCGGCATGACCGGCGAGATCGTCATCGAGTAACCAGAGACGGCTTTCGAAAATCCCTACCGCTGCCCGGATCGTGCTGTAATCTTGCCGAATGTTAGCATCGGCATGATGAGCGGACGGCATCATGAACAGCCCGGCGAAAAAAATCCCGGCAAAAAACAAGCCGGCGGGTTTGACGGACCCGGCGGTCGATGCGGTTTTCGCCGCCTATCCAAGACCGCTCAAGGCAAGGTTGCTGGCGCTGCGCCGCCTCATCCTCGACACCGCGAAGAAAACCAAAGGCGTCGGCGCGCTGCAGGAAACCCTGAAATGGGGACAACCGAGCTATCTCACTGCGACCACGAAAAGCGGCAGCACGATTCGAATTGACCAAGTGAAGGCTTCAGCGAACCAATACGCAGTTTATTTTCACTGCCAGACCGATCTGGTCGCGACCTTCCGGGAGCTGTATCCGAAAGCGCTGACGTACGCCGGCAACCGAGCCATCGTCTTCAACGCGGATGACGCTATTCCCGAAGCCGCGCTGCGTCATTGCGTGGCGCTGGCGCTGACCTATCATCTGGGCAAGCGCAAACTTTCGCGCAGGCGCTAGTTGATCACGATCCGCGTGTAGCTTCGGCCCTCGCGCTCGACCAGCGAAAACAGCGCCGCGGCATGCCGTGGATGCAGCCGCACGCAGCCATGCGAGGCAGGCCCGCCGAGCCGCGACAGCTCGGTGGTGCCGTGAATGGCAAAGCCGTGATAGAAGAAGATCGAATGCGGCATCGGCGAATTGTAGTATTTTCGCGAGAACCAGCGCCGCGCCATCATCTGCGGCCGGAACACGCCGCTCGGGGTGCCATAGCCGCTGCGGCCGGTGGACACCGGCCAGTTGTAGCGCGGATAGCCGTCGATGCTCACCGCCATGCGCTGCGAATATTTGTCGATATGGACCGTGACATCGGCGCGCGCCGGCGTCATCGCCAATGCCGGCATCGCGGCGCCGGCAAGCAGCAGCCTTGCCAGCCATCGGCCCGACAGCCGTTTCATCATCACGCCCCTGCATTGCAATTTTTGTTGAGGGCATGATGCGGTTTTGGGATGCAGGCTGTAAAGATCGGGACGGCGCGCGGACACTGGCAGTTTGCGGTTAAGCTTAACCCGCCGGCACTTCTCACCTGCTGATTTCGCGCACCACTTGCGCTAAAGAGAGCCGATGACCCTCCGCCTGATTCTCATCCTGCTGCTGATTTCCGCCGTCGCCGCCTCCGCCGCGCTGGCACAGGACAAGGGCATCGATCCGAGGTTGCTGCCGCCGCTGGCCAACCCCAATGATCCCACGATCGGCGCCAAGGAATTGTTCGCCCGCAAGATATTGCCGGCGGCGATGCCGACGCGCGTGGTCGGCTTCTATGCCAAGGGCTGCATCGCCGGCGCCGAAGCGCTGCCGATCAACGGCGACACCTGGCAGGTGATGCGGCTGTCGCGTAACCGCAATTTTGCGCATCCCGACCTGGTCGCGCTGCTGAAACGGCTATCGGTCAAGGCGCACAAGGATGCCGGCTGGCCCGGAATTCTGGTCGGCGACATGTCGCAGCCGCGCGGCGGCCCGATGATCACCGGCCATGCCAGCCACCAGGTCGGGCTCGATGCCGACATCTGGCTGACCCCGATGCCGAACCGGCGATTGTCGCGCGAAGAGCGCGAGGAGACGTCAGCGGTGATGATGGTGCGCGCCGACCGGCTCGATATCGACCCGAAGGTGTGGACGCCGAGCCACCTGCCGGTGATCCGCGCCGCGGCGCGAGAGCCGAGCGTGGAGCGCATCTTCGTCAACGCCGCGATCAAGAAGGCGCTGTGCCGCGAGGCCAAAGGCGACCGCTTCTGGCTATCCAAGGTGCGGCCGATGTACGGCCACGACTATCACTTCCACGTCCGCATCAAATGCCCGCCCGGCAGCGGCGAATGCGAATCGCAGCCGGCGCCGGCGGAGGGCGAAGGCTGCAGCGCCGGCGACCTCGCCTACTGGTTCAGCGATGCGGTGCTGCATCCAAAACCGCCGAAAATTCCGCCGAAGCCGAAACCGCCGATGACGCTGGCGCAGTTGCCCGCCGCCTGCAAGCAGGTGCTGGCGGCGCCGGACGCCAAGCAATAGCCCCCTCTCCCGTCATTCCGGGGCGCGAGCAAGGCGAGTGAACCCGGAATCCAGACGAGTGCACTGCTTCTGGATTCCGGGTCTGCGTGCTTCGCACGCATCCCGGAATGACGAGCGGACGCGGCCTTTGCCCTGCCGTCGATGATACTGTAAGCTGCCTGTTGCGATCTCCCGGGCCTGCCGTAAGCACGCCTGGGAATACCGGAACGGCGCTTCCGCCTGTCGCATACCCGTCAAACCAACGCCTGATCTTCGCGCGCACCGCGCCAGGATCGCGCACGGAGCGCCATCATGCATCGCTTTGCCGGTTTTTTTCTCGTTGCCCTCACGATCCTGTCCGGATCGCCCACTTCGCCCGCGCTGGCCCAGGACAAAACGCTGACGGTGTTCGCCGCGGCCTCGATGAAGAATGCGCTCGACGATATCGATGCCGCCTACACCGCAAAAACCGGCGTCAAGATCGTCGCCAGCTATGCCGCGAGTTCGGCGCTGGCAAAACAGATCGAACAGGGCGCGCCGGCGGATATTTTCGCCTCCGCCGATACCGACTGGATGGACTATGCCGTCGGAAAAAACAACATCAACGAGCCGACGCGGGTCAATTTGCTCGGCAACACCATCGTGCTGATCGCACCGAAGGATTCCAAAGTCGATAATGTGACGATCGGACCGGGCTTCGATCTTTCGAAACTCGCCCGCGACGGCAGGATCGCGACCGGCGACGTCAAGGCGGTGCCGGTCGGCAAATACGCCAAGGCGGCGCTGGAGAAGCTCGGCGCCTGGAGCGCAGCGGAGCCGAAATTCGCGATGGCCGAGAGCGTACGCGCCGCCCTGACGCTGGTGTCTCGCGGTGAAGCGGCGCTCGGGATCGTCTATTCCACCGACGCCAGGGTCGATCCCGGCGTAAAAATCGTCGGCACCTTCCCGGCGGATTCCCACCCCGCCATCATCTATCCGGTGGCTGCGACGACGACCGCGAAAGCGGAAGCCGCCGACTATCTCGCCTTCCTGCGCTCGACGGCGGCCAGGGCCATCTTCGAGAAATACGGTTTTAGATTTCTGGTCAGCCCGACGACATGACAACGTCATGTCGTCATTGCGAGCGCAGCGAAGCAATCCAGAGGCCGCAAGGAAAGAACTGGATTGCTTCGTCGCAAGAGCTCCTCGCAATGACGAGAGCGTGAGACTTCATGTTTGACCTTTCGCCAACCGAATGGACCGCGATCCTGCTGTCGCTGCGGGTCGCCGTGGTAGCAACGCTGGTAGCGACGCCGCTCGGCATTGCGGTAGCGTGGCTGCTGGCGCGGCGCGAGTTTTGGGGCAAGTCCGTCCTCGACGCGCTGATCCATTTGCCGCTGGTGCTGCCACCGGTGGTCACCGGCTATCTCTTGCTGCTGACGTTCGGCCGGCGCGGCCTGGTCGGCGCGTGGCTCGCCGATACCCTCGGCATCGTGTTCGCGTTCCGCTGGACCGGCGCCGCGCTGGCGTGCGGCATCATGTCGTTTCCGCTGCTGGTGCGGCCGATTCGGCTCTCCATCGAGGCCATCGACGAGCGGCTGGAGCAGGCCGCGGGCACGCTGGGTGCTGCACCATGGCGCGTGTTCACGACCGTGACGCTGCCGCTGGCGCTGCCCGGTGTGCTGGCCGGCATGGTGCTGGGCTTTGCCAAGGCGATCGGCGAATTCGGCGCGACCATCACCTTCGTGTCCAACATTCCCGGCGAGACCCAGACCATTTCCTCGGCGATCTATTCGCTGATCCAGACTCCGGACGGCGACACCGCGGCGCTGCGGCTGGTGGTCGTTTCCATCGTCATTGCCATGGGCGCGCTGATCGCATCGGAATTTTTCGCGCGCCGCGCCACCCGGCGACTGCACGGGAATTGACCATGCTGCGCGTCGATGTCGCAAAACAGCTCGGCGAATTCTTCATCGAGGCTTCGTTCGCAAGCGAGGGCCGTGTCACCGGCCTGTTCGGCGCCTCCGGCGCCGGCAAGACCTCGCTGATCAACATGATCGCCGGATTGCTCACGCCCGACCGCGGCACCATTGCCATCGACGGCGAAATCCTCGACGACGATGCAGCAGGCCTGCACATCCCCGCGCATCGCCGCCGCATCGGCTACGTGTTCCAGGACGCGCGGCTGTTTCCGCATCTCGATGTGCGGCAAAATCTCGATTATGGGCGGCGGATGAATGGCCTCGCGCCTGACCCGGCGAACGAAGCCCGCATCGTCGATCTGCTCGACATCGGCTTGCTCAAGGATCGCCGTCCCGGCCAGCTCTCCGGCGGCGAACGCCAGCGCATAGCACTCGGCCGCGCGTTGCTGGCGCAGCCGCGGCTGTTGTTGCTGGACGAACCGCTGGGATCGCTCGACGAGGAACGCAAGGCGGAGATTCTTCCCTATCTGGTGCGGCTGCGCGACGAAGCCAATGTGCCGATGGTCTATGTCAGCCACGACGCCGATGAAATGCGCCAGCTGGCGACGCAGGTGGTGATGCTGAGGCGCGGACGGGTGACGGCGTTCGGCGGTGTGAAGGTGTTGCCGCCCACTCTTGTCATTCCGGGGCGCGAGTGAAACGAGCGAACCCGGAATCCAGCCCGGTACACAACTTCTGGATTCCGGGTTCGCACGCGCAAGTGCGCGTGCGCCCCGGAATGACGAACTAAATCCCCGCCGCCGACTTCCACATCCGCGCCAGCTTGCGCTTGAACGAAGCACCGCGCGTCAGCGGCACAACGCCTTCCTCATCCTCCGGCAAGCGCAGTCCGACGACATTCACCCTGCCGCCGCCAAGGCTGCGCGCGACCAGGACGATGCTATCCAGCGGCAGGGTTGCGCCTACCTTCGGCGCATGGTCGAGATGGACGTCGAAATAATCCGCCAGCGTCAGCTTCGACTGTTCGGCATCGATGGCGACGTCGTAGATGTTGGCAAGGTCGCCGAGCATGATCTCGCCGGACACCGTAAAATCGCCGAGCAGATGCGGATCGGGCGCGGTGCTTGGCGCCATATCGACAAAGAAACGGTCGAGCGCCTCGGCTTTTTCCGGCGGCGCCAGCAGATAGATGTAATCGCCAGCCGTGACCGGCTCGGCCTCAACCGGCGACAATATCTTCTCGTCGCGAATCACCAGCGTCGGCTTGGCCCACGACGGAATCAAATTGCGGCGCAGATAGAGACTCTTGGAACGGACGGCGTAACCGACCAGTTGCTGCTCGAGCTGGCCGGGCAGATCCAGCTCGACCCGGCGCGGCCCGCGATCCGATCGCGGCAGTGCGACGTGAAGCCGCCGGGCGGCCGGGCCCAGCGTCCAGCCCTGCAGCAGCAGCGAGATGATGACGACGACGAAGGCGACGTCGAAATAGAGGTAGGCCTTCGACAATCCGACCAGCATCGGGATCGACGCCAGGAAGATCGCGACCGCGCCGCGCAGTCCGACCCAGGCAATGAACACCTTCTCGCGCCAGTTGAACTTGAACGGCGCCAGACACACGAACACCGCGACCGGCCGTGCCACCAGCATCAGCACGAAGGCGATGACCACCGCCGGACCGATGCTGCCGACCAGCCGCTGCGGCGATACCAGCAGGCCCAGCAGCACGAACATCACGATCTGCGCCAGCCAGGTCGCGGCGTCGAGAAAGGCCACCACCGAATTATGCGCGCGGGTCGGCCGGTTGCCGACGATGATGCCGGCGAGATACACGGCCAGAAAGCCCGAGGCATGCACGATCTGCGCCCCGCCGAAAATCACCAGCGCCGCGGTGGTGACGAACGGCGCGTGCAGCCCCTGCGGCAGCGCGACGCGGTTCAGCCCCAGCACCACCAGCCGGCCGCCGAGCACGCCGACGATGGCGCCGAGCACAGCCTCGCGGGTGAATTCCAGCATCACATGCCCTACCGAACTTTGGCCGATCGAAATCAATTCCACCAGCATCAAGGTGAGAAACACCGCGAACGGATCGTTGGTGCCGGATTCGACCTCCAGAGTCGCACCGACGCGCGGACGCAGCCGCAGGCCCTGCGCATGCACCAGCAGGAACACCGCCGCGGCGTCGGTCGACGCCAAAACCGCGCCGGCCAGCAACGCTTCGGTCCAGTTCAGGTCGAGCGCGAATCTGGCGATGGGGGCCGTGATCAGCGCCGTCAGCAAGACGCCGACCGTGGCCAGCACCACCGACGGCGCCAGCACCGTCTGGATGCTTTGAAACCGCGTCCGCAGCCCGCCGTCGAACAGGATCAGCGCCAGCGCCACCGATCCCACCAGATAGGTGGTGTGCACATCGTCGAAGCGCAGCTGGCCGGGCCCCGCGTCGCCGGCCAGCATGCCGATCACGAGAAACACCAGCAGCAAGGGCGCGCCGAAGCGCAGCGCCAGCAGGCTCGACAGGATGCCCGCCATCACCAGAACCGCGCCAAGAAGAATGGCTATGCTGACCGAATCGAGAGAAGCCATGAACCTTTCGCAACCGTCGCAGAACCTTGCATTTGCATCCTTATCGTCGCCACAGTTCGACGCCAACCCATTTCTGCCGCCAGCGGCAATGTGCCTGTTTTACCGGTGCAAGCTGCAACCCTCATGTGTTGCCGCGATGGCGCCGGCGGCGCGCTTATGGAAATCTACCGCAGATTCGAATCAGGGTTGATGGCGCGGCGCCAATCCCGTTCGAGACGAGATTTTGACGATGATGGAATTGGACGAACTCTACGAATTGTTGCAGGGCGCGGCGCGCTCGGTGGGCGCCGAGGTCACCTCGCCCTGGTTCTATCTGCAGCTTGGCCTGATCCTCGCAGGCTCCGGGATCGCGTTCGGCGCCGGCGCCGCGGTTCGCTCCCGCATCGACATGACATCGCTCGCCATGGGCTGGCCGGCGCCGTTACGGCTGTTCATGCGGGTGCTGGTCGGCAGCGCTTCGACCGCGGCATTCGCGGTGCTGATGATCGTGGCGCGCGGCGTGATGCTGGCGTCGACCTGGCCGAGCCGCAGCTATCTGCTCGAGGTCTCCGCCAAGCTCGCCATCGCCTGGCTGATCATCCGCCTCGTCACCAGCGTGATCCGCAACGAGTTCATCGTCCGCGTGGTGTCGCTGGCGGCGTGGCTGGTCGCAGCCCTCAGCATCATCGGCCAGCTCGAGCCGGCGATCAACGCGCTGGATTCGATAGCGATCGAGCTCGGCGGCCTGCGGCTGACGCCGCTGCTGCTGATCAAGCTTTCGGTTTTGCTGGCGGTCGCGCTTTGGCTGGCCAACATCGCCAGCAAATTTCTCGAAGGCCGCATCACCCAGTCCCACGACCTGACGCCGTCGATCCAGGTGCTGCTGATCAAGATGGTGCGGCTGGGACTGATGGTGCTCGCCGTCGTGATTGTGCTGAGCGCGGTCGGCATCAACCTGTCGGCGCTGGCGATCTTCTCCGGCGCGGTGGGCGTCGGCATCGGTTTCGGCCTGCAGAAGATCGTCGCCAATTTCATCTCCGGCGTGATCCTGCTGGCGGACAAATCGGTAAAGCCCGGCGATCTCGTCACCATCGGCGACAGCTCGGGGCGCATCAGCGCGATGAACACCCGCTATATCTCGGTCGCCGCCGGCGACGGCCGCGAGTTTCTGATTCCCAACGAGGACCTGATCACCCAGAAGGTGGTGAACTGGACCTACACCGACAAGAACACGCTGGTGAAAGTCAATTTCAGCACCAATTACGACGCCGATCCGCGGCTGGTCTGCAGACTGGCGATCGAGGCGGCCGAAGCCTCGCCCCGCGCCACCAAGGGCAAGCCGCCGAACTGCATCATCACCGAATTCGCCGAAGCCGGCATGAAATTCACGCTGACGTTCTGGATCGCCGATCCGGACGGCATGGACAAGGTCAAGAGCGACGTGATGCTGACGCTATGGGATGCCTTCAAGCACGACGACATCCGCGTGCCCTATCCGGTGCGCGAAATCCGCATCCGCGGCGGCGCGCTGCCGGCGGGGACGACGGTGGAAGTGCCGGGGTGAGAAAGATGTGCGTTGCTGGCGGCGACGATTGATATATCGAATCAATTTCGTCCCACGGTGACAAAGCTTCGCAGAGTAACCGCCGTTGCCGGTCCAACGGCTTTGACTTGTTCAAGGTCCTCCGTCGATTTGAATGGCCCATTCGAATCGCGGTAGCTCACGATCGCAGCGGCGCGTTCCGGCCCGATCCGGGGTAGCGCTGCAAGCTGCTCGACGCTCGCGGTGTTTATGTTGACGAGATTGCTATCCTCCGCGGCAACCGTAGCCATCACAAGCCGTGCTGATGCCGACAGCGACGCCGGATCAACCTGATTCCACCTGCCTGCAGTGTCCGCCTCCAGCACCACGGAACCATCCCAGCCTGTTGCGTAAATGGCCCGGCTGATACGCCTTGCTTCGAACGTCTCCACGCCGGTGGCCACTTGAACGGTTATTCTCGGTCGTGACTCCTCAACGTGCCTTTCGAGCATCTGAACGATGCTTTTTCTGGGATGACCGTATTTCCATGCCGTCCAAGCAAGCTCCCGCGAAGGTGCGCCCGTCGCCATCACCGCGAATTTGGGCGTGATTGCCTCAAGGAACTCGTCGGTCGTTGCATTGTGCGATCCATGGTGTCCGACTTGATAGACATCGACATCCAGCAATGTCGATCCACTGTAGTGCTCGATAAGGTCAAAGATCGCCTCCTCCTGCAGATCGCCGGTAACCAGCAAAGAGGCGGCGCCAAAATCAATTCGCAAGACCACCGAGTGGTTGTTCTGGTTTTCAAACGCTGCCTTCGTCCAACCAGGATTGGTGTTCTGCCCTCCCCATAAAAGCCTGATCTTCGGGTCAACATTGTCGCATTTGACAGGATCGATCACTTCGTTCGTCAGTCCGCGCCTTTGCGGAATTTTCTTGACCTTTGCCTCGACGAATCCAATGTCGTCGGAAGAATCGCTGGTTTCTTCCGTGTCGGCCACTTTCTGATGCAGCGCTTTTTGGCCCGGCAGTCCGGACGCTCCGGGAGGTTCTTGTCCATTCGTTATCGCGTTCAGTATCTTGTAACGAGACAGCACCGAAGAAACCCCGCGCGTATGATCGACATGGGGATGGCTCAGCGCCAACAGGTGAAAGGTATTGTTCAGATCCGTGCGCCTGCTGAAGAAGTCGTCGAGATACGCAGTCAGTTCCTTGTCGCTCTTGAACTCCGCATTCATTTCTCCGCCGGTGTCGACCAGGATGGCTGCGCAGGGAAATTCCACCAGCGTCGCCGCTCCTTGACCTACATCGATAAAATGCACCCGCATCGATTGCGGGAAAGCGGCAAATGCCAAAGAGAGCGAAAGGAAGATAACAACTGCAAACGTTTGCGCAGTACGGAAAATGATAGCGGTCATCGATGCCCCCGGCGGTCGCAATACTTCACCTACTAATTGTGCTGTATTAGCACGAATTCTAAGGTAACATAACACCAAGAACGCATCATTTTGCAACTTGGTTAGCGCCGCCTGGCATCGTCGATCCCTCCCCGCCGTCTCGACATACGTGACGGGAGCAACCACGGCCGGGAGCAGGATTTCAGATTTGGGGAAGGACCGCGAGACAATGCGGCGATGGATAAACTTTTTCGGCGCCGACACGGCTGGTCAGGCGACGGGCTACCCGACAAGCCCATGCGATCTTCCCGGAGCCAGAGAATTGTGCGAAAGCACAGGGATTCCTCAAGTTCATACAAGCGCCTTCAGCGCAGCAAGCTTGCCCGACCGCTCCGCTTGCGCTGACCGCCCCGATCATTAAATTAGAGCTTCAAATCACCTTATCCCCGTCCGCAGAGCCAAGCCCCGCCGATGAGCTACGTCGAAGCCTCCGAGACCTCGCAGCGCAAGACCGGGCAGATCAAGTTGCACGGACCAGCGGGCTTTGCCGGCATGCGCAAGGCCGGCGCGCTGGTGTCGGCCTGCCTCGATGAACTGACCGACATCGTCAAGCCGGGGGTGCTGACCTCGCGGATCGACGATTTCGTGCGCGAGTTCGCCTTCAGCCACGGCGCCTACCCGGCCACGCTGATGTATCGCGGCTACCGCTATTCGACCTGCACCTCGATCAATCACGTGGTCTGCCACGGCATGCCGGGGGACCGGGTGCTGAAAGAGGGCGACATCGTCAACATCGACGTCACCTTCATCGTCGAGGGCTGGTACGGCAATTCCAGCCGGATGTATGCGCTGGGCGCTATCGCGCGCAAGGCCGAACGGCTGGTCGAGGTGACCTATGAGGCGATGATGCGCGGCATTGCCGCGGTAAAACCCGGCGCCACCACCGGCGACATCGGCCACGCCATCCAGAGTTTTGTCGAGCCGCAGGGCATGAGCGTAGTGCGCGACTTCTGCGGCCATGGCCTGGGGCGGATGTTCCACGACGAGCCGAACATCATCCACATCGGCCGCCCCGGCGAAGGCGTGAAGCTGAAGCCCGGCATGTTCTTCACCATCGAGCCGATGATCAATCTCGGCAAACCGCATGTGAAAATCCTGTCCGACGGCTGGACCGCGGTGACGCGCGACCGCTCGCTGTCGGCGCAATTCGAACATTCGGTCGGCGTGACCCAGAACGGCGTTGAGATTTTCACGCTGTCGCAGCGCCGGCACGAGAAGCCGCTGTCGCCGGCTTAATTTCCGCGGCCACAACCTGCCGTCGGTTGTAAAGTGCGCCGGGCGCGGCATTGTTGTCGTCGATGTCCGCAGAGACCAGCAGCCAGCTAGGATTTGACGACGCGCCGCATTACCACGGCCATCGCGAACGGCTGCGCAAGCGGTTTCGCGGCGCGGGGGCCGATGCGCTGAGCGATTATGAGCTGCTGGAAATGGTGCTGTTCCGCGCCATTGCGCGCCGCGACGTAAAACCGCTGGCGAAATCGCTGATCGGCAAGTTCGGTTCGTTCGCCGAAACGGTCCATGCGCCGGATGCGCGGCTGCGCGAAATCAGCGGGCTTGGGGAGGCCGCCATCACCGAAATCAAGCTGATCGCGGCAGCAGCAAGCCGCGTCGCCAAGGGGCAATTGAAGGCGCGCACCATGTTGTCGTCATGGACCGACCTGATCGACTATTGCCGGACCGCGATGGCGTTCGCCGACAAGGAGCAGTTCCGCGTGCTGTTCCTCGACAAGCGCAACCAGTTGATCTCGGACGAACTGCAGCAGGTCGGCACCGTCGACCATACCCCGGTGTATCCGCGCGAAGTCATCAAGCGCGCGCTGGAATTATCCGCCACCGCGATCATCCTGGTGCACAATCACCCCTCCGGCGATCCGACGCCGTCGCAGGCCGATATCCAGATGACAAAAGCGATCGTCGACATCGCCGATCCGCTCGGCATCGTGGTGCACGACCACATCATCGTCGGCAAGAACGGGCATGCGAGCTTGAAGGGGCTGAAGCTGATTTGAGATTGCTGCACGAAGACGCTCCACTAATAAGTCAATGTAGATGACCTGATCGCCGTATGGATTTTCCTTTGGTGTGCTCGCGCGGCCACAGCATTGGAGGGCAACCTTAAGTAACGTCGACGAGCACTCAGGGCGGCGACGACGCTCAGTCTGTCGTCTCGGGAATGCAGGGGGGCGAACATGAAACGCGGCTTCCTTGCGACCGACCAGTTGCTGCTCTACGTCACCGGCGGACTTGCGGCGGCGCGCGTCGAAGCGCTGGTTGACGCGACGGCGATAGCTGGCGGCATCGTGTCCGACTCCAGGACGCGTTGGGGGTGGACCGCCGGCGCCGGCGCCGAATACGCTTTCGGCAATGGCTGGTCGGTAAAGGCGGACTATCTCTATGTCCGTCTGGAAAACAAGGAATACTTCAATCCCCCGCCCGTCGGCTTTGCGATCAGAGGCAACGTTCCGGTCGAGGAACACATCGGGCGGATCGGCGTGAACTACAAGTTCACCAATTGCCTGTTGCTGTTCGGCTGCGGCGCGGTCGTCGCGAAGTACTGATCACGCTTGATCGTCGAACGGCCACGCGAGTTTGAAGGGGCTGAAGCTGATTTAGCCGTCATTCCGGGCGCCACTTGGCGCAGGCCCGGAATCCATACTCCCTGTGGCGCCGTGTGGATGCTGAACGCTAATACTGGGGTTATGGATTCCGGGCTCGCGCGAAGACGCGCGCCCCGGAATGACGAACTATTACTGCCGCACCAGTATCAACGGATCGGCGCTGTCGGGCACGCGTCGCCATTGCGCGTTGTCGTCGGCTTCGAACTGCCAGGTTTCGTCGCGCGCGTTCATCAGCAGCATTTGACCGCGGTCGAGTCGCCATTGGGTTGGCGCGAATGCGGCGATTGCCGGATCGCATTTCGGCTTGAGAAATACCTGGAAATTGTCCGCGGTGGCTTCGGTGTTGGTCAATGTCAGGCCACAGATGGTCTGGCCTCTGCCGCGCACCATCGCCCAGTCGCCGATCATCTGGTCCATCGATTTCGCCAGCGAGCGCGCGGCAGCAAGATTTTGCAGGATGTACACGCCCTCGCCGGTCCGCAAGCCTTCGAAAATCCCGCTCTCGACCTCGGTGAAGTCGATCACCGGCTGGGCCGCCGCATCCTGCAGCCGCACGATGTCGCCGAGTCCCCTGATGCTCCAGGCGGCGATGTCCTTGGTGAACGGCAGCGCCGCGGCGCAGCCCGGCTCAAGCTCGAGTTTCAGGCTCTGTGCCGGCCCGTCCTTCAAGGTAACGACGCAGGTCTTGCTGCGTTCGGTGGTGGAGAGCTCCCACTGCCCGATCATGGCTTTCTTCAGCGTATTGGCGTCCTGCGCCAATGCCGGTGAAGCTGAAGCGATCAGCGATGCCACAAGCGCCGTCATTCCGGGGCGTCGCGATAGCGACGAACCCGGAATCCAGCGCCGCGTATCGCTCTGGATTCCGGGTTCGCGAACTCGTCGCGCCCCGGAATGACGGAATTTGGCGCGCATCATCAGCGGCCCTTTACCGGCGTCTCCGCAACCGGCGTCAGCGGCGGCTTGCCGGCGAACCAGGCTTTGAGGTTATCGACCACCAGTTGATCCATGGCGTTGCGCGTCACCACCGACGCCGAGCCGATATGCGGCAGCAGCACCACGTTCTGCATCGCCTTGAGTTCATCCGGCACGGCCGGCTCGTTGGCGAACACATCGAGTCCCGCCGCCAGAATGGTTCCGGATTTCAGCGCCGCGATCAAGGCCGGTTCATCGACCACCGAACCCCGCGCGACGTTGATGATGACGCCGCGCGGTCCCAGCGCCTTCATGACGTCGGCATTGATCATGTTCGCGGTGGAAGCGCCGCCGGGCAGGATAAGCACCAGCGTATCGACCGCCTTCGCCATTTCGATCAGGTCGGGATAATGCTTGTAGGAGACGCCCTCGGCCGGATTGCGCGAATGATAGACCACCGGCACGCGGCACGCCTCCAGCCGGCGTCCGATCGCCTGGCCGATCCGGCCCATCCCGACCATGCCGACCTTGCGGTCCCGCAGCGAGCCGACGCTCAAGGGAAATTGCTGTGTGGTCCAGAGCCCGGAGCGCAGGTAGCGGTCGGCCTTGACGAATTCGCGCAAGGTGGCGATCAACAGGCCGAGCGCGATATCGGCGACTTCCTCGGTGAGGACGTCGGGCGTGTTGGTGACCATGATATTGTGTTCAGCCGCATAGGCGGCGTCGATGTGATCGTAGCCGACGCCAAAACCGGCGACGATTTCGAGTTTCGGAAACTGCGCCAGCGTGGCTTTGTCGCCACGGACCGTATTGTAGGTCACCGCCATGCCACGCACCTTCTCGGCAACGCCCGGGCTCAGCCGGTCGAGGTCGCCGCGGGTTTCGAACTTGTGCAGCACGAACTGGTCGGAAAAGCCGTTATCGACAATGGGCTTGTGCGGCCCGTACACCAAGAGATCGATCTTCTCCGAAGAAATCGCGGCAGCCATCAGTTTTCCTTTCCAAGCGCACTTTCGTGCCAGCGCCGCAATACCAGATGCGAGGTCAGCGCCAGCAGCATATAAATGACAATCCCCGCGGCGGAGAGCAACAGCAACGCTGCGAACATTCGGGGAATGTTGAGGCGATAGCTGGATTCCACGATTCGGTAGGCGAGCCCGGACCCGGCGCCGGCCGAACCCGCCGCGATTTCGGCGACCACGGCGCCGATCAGCGACAGGCCGCCGGCGATGCGCAGTCCGCCGAGGATATAGGGCAGCGCCGCGGGCAGCTTGAGATAGCGCAGGGTTTGCGCCCGCGAGGCGCCGTAGAGCTGAAACAGCCCCGCCAGGTTGCGGTCCACCGAATTCAGACCAAGCGTGGTGTTGGACAGCACCGGAAAGAACGCCACGATCCACGCGCAGACGATCACCGCGGTCTGCTGCGGCAGATAGATCAAGAGCAGCGGCGCGACCGCGATCACCGGCGTCACCTGCAGGATGATCGCGTAAGGCAGCAGCGAATATTCCAGCCATTTCGATTGATTGAACAGCAGCGCCAAGACGACGCCGCCGAGTGCCGCCGCGACAAAACCCTCCAGCGTGGTCCACAACGTGGTCAGCAGCGATTGCGACAGGATATTCCAGTCGTCGATCAGCGTCTTGAACACCAGGCCCGGTCCCGGCAGCACGTAAGGGGGAATGTCGTTGACGCGCACCACCAGATCCCACGCCGCGACGCCGGCCGCCAGCACGACAATGGGCAGCAGCGCCCTTACAAGGCGCGCATTGCCGCCGCCCGGCTTTTCCGGCTCCGCGGACAAGGACGGGGTTTCCGGGAAGGTCATGACGCGAGCTTCTGGCCGCTGGCGCGGGCCAGCGCGAGCGAAACCTCGCGGCAATGCGCGGCATATTCAACTGAAGTGCGAAACTCCTCGCCGCGCGGCTCGGCGGCATCGGCGCGGAATTCCGCAGCTATGCGCCCGGGCCGCGGCGTCATCACGATCACCCGCTGCGACAGATATACCGACTCGAACACCGAATGGGTGACGAAGATGACGGTCTTGCGCAAATTGCGCCACAGCGCCAGCAGGTCGTTGTTGAGCCTGAAGCGGGTGATCTCGTCGAGCGCCGCGAACGGCTCATCCATCAGCAGAATGTCGGGATCGGTGACCAGCGCACGCGCCAGCGACACCCGCATCTTCATGCCGCCGGACAGTTCGCGTGGATAAGCGTCGGCGAATTCGGCCAGACCTACCTGCGCCAGCGCCTCACCGACGCGCGCGTCGGCTTGTTCGCGCGGGACATGCGCAAGCTTCAGCGGCAGCCGCACATTCTCGCGAACGCTGGTCCACGGCATCAGCGTCGGTTCCTGAAACACAAAGCCGATCGAGCGCCTTGCCTGCACGCCGTGATGCTCGACCCGCACCGCGCCGGATGTCGGCGCGCTCAGTCCTGCGATCAGACGCAACGCCGTCGATTTTCCGCAGCCGGAAGGTCCCAGCAGCGACACGAACTCGCCCTTGCGCACGTCGAGATCAATCGGACCGAGCGCTGCGACACCGCTGTCGTAAATTTTGGTGACGCCGCGCAGGCTCACCGCGACGCCGGCCCCCGGACTGGCGTCAAGACCGGACAACACTGGCGCGGGACCAACCATCTAGTTCTTCGGCCGCAAATTCAGGCCGACGCCCTTGTTGATGAAGCGCAGCGTGTAGGCCTTGCGGAAATCGATGTCGCGCTTGACGACGCCGGCGCGCACCATCTTGTCGAAGAAGCTCGCCATCCGCTCGTCGGTCATGGCGCCGATTCCGTTGTTCAACGCGTCACCGGAATCGACGATGCCGTTTTCCTTCATCTTGTTCAGCGAATAGCTGATCAGATCGTCGGTCATTTCGGGATTGAGTTTCTTGATCATGTCGTTGGCGGCTTTGTTGTCGCCGTAGAGATAATTATACCAGCCGATCATCGAGGCATCGACAAAACGCTGCACCAGGTCGGGCTTTTTTTCGGTGAAGTCGCGCCTCGTTTCGATCAAGGTCGAATAAGTGTTGAAGCCATAATCGGCGAGCAGGATAATGGTCGGCTTGAACCCGGCCTGTTTCTCGACCGCGTAGGGCTCCGAGGTGACATAACCCTGCATCGCGCTTTTCTTGTCGGCGAGAAACGGCTGCGCGTTGAAGGTGTAGGGTTTGATCTTTTCCTCAGCAAAACCGTATTCGGATTTCAGCCATTGAAAGACGCCGGCGACTGCTTCCTTGGACAGGAACAGCGTCAGCGGCTTCAGGTCCTCCAGTTTCGTCACTTTTGATTCCGGATGCGCCAAAAATATTTGCGGGTCCTTCTGGAATATCGCGGCGATCGCCAGCACCGGCACGTTGTTCGCAACCGCGTCGAACGACTGCAGGGTATTCGCGTTCATGAAGAAATCCAGCTTGCCGGCGATCAGCAGCGCGCGGTTGTTAACATTGGGACCGCCGGGCACGATGGTGACCTCGAGGCCGTAGTTCTTGTAAGTGCCATCGGCTGCGGCTTGAAAAAACCCGCCATGCTCGGCCTCGGCGACCCAGTTGGTGCCGAACGACAGCTTGTCCAGCGCCTGGGCCCCAGCCGGTGACGCGGCTGCCAATACCAGGCCGGCCGTTAACGCTCGCAGCAAAAGGGCCGGGCTCATGATTGGACTCCGTCGATCGTTCTGGCCCATGATGGGCGATGCGGGCCTTGTACCCTGCAAATCCATGCAAAGAAATGCCGCGCTTGATGACCCCTCCCCGCGACTGGACCGCGATCCACTGGCCGGACATTGCCAAAGCGGATGCCGCGCGCTGGATCGCGGTATTGCCGCTGGCCGCGACCGAGCAGCACGGCCCGCATTTGCCGCTGCGTACCGACGTGCTGATCGGGGAAGCCTATCTGGCACGGGTGCGAGAGCTGTTGCCGGACAACATTCCGGCGACGTTTCTGCCGATCGAGGAAATCGGTATTTCCACCGAGCATACCGATTATCCCGGCACGCGGACACTCTCGGCCGATGCCGCGCTGAAAGCCTGGATGGCGATCGGCGAAAGCGTTGTTCGCGCCGGCATCAGGAAGCTTGTCATCGTCACCAGCCATGGCGGCAACAGCGCGGCGATGACCATCGTCGCGCAGGATTTGCGCGCGCAATACGGCCTGCTCGCAGTAACAACCGCATGGTCGCGATTTGGTGTGCCGGACGGATTGTTCTCTGCGGAAGAATTGCGCCACGGCGTTCACGGCGGCGCAGTGGAAACGTCGATCATGCTGGCGCGCTATCCACATGAGGTGCGTGCCGGTGCGATCAGAAATTTTGAGCCCTCAAGCATCGCGATGGAAAAAAAATATCGCTGGCTTTCAACGCATCGGCCCGCGCCATTGGCGTGGCAGGCGCAGGATCTTCATCCGAGCGGCGCTGCCGGCGACGCCACGCAAGCCTCCGCGGAGAAAGGCGTGCTGCTGCTCGACCATGGCGCACGCGCGTTCTGCGAACTGCTGGCGGACGTCGATAACTTCGACGTGATGAAGCTCGCAAACGATCCTGCCAAATCAGCCAACTAACTGAAATCAATTAGAAACAAAGCTGAAACCATATTTCACACTCCGGATTCGAACCGAAGTCAAACAGCCTCCGTCCAACTGGGCATGCGGACCACAACGGG
Organism: uncultured Alphaproteobacteria bacterium; assembly: GCA_963710045.1. Lineage (GTDB taxonomy): Bacteria > Pseudomonadota > Alphaproteobacteria > Rhizobiales > Xanthobacteraceae > Bradyrhizobium. Next base: position 38,789 of record CAVPZO010000022.1, read on the forward strand.
ACGCACCCAACAGGATGGAGTTTCCCATGTCGATCAAGACCAAACTTGCTGCTTTCGCCCTTACCGCGCTCGTTGCCACCGGCGCGCTCGCTTCCTCGACGCATCAGGCCGATGCAAAACCGTTCGGCCTCGGCTGGGGCGTTGGAGCCGGCATCGTCGGCGCCGCCGTTGTCGGTAGCGCGATCGCCGCCAGCAACGGCGGCTACTATGGATACGGCGACTATCGCCGCTGCGGCTGGGTTCGCCAGTTCGACGCTTACGGCAACTACATGGGCCGCGTGCGCACCTGCAATTACTACTGATACCCGATTGATCGGCTGAAGTGGATTTGCGTCCGGCACGGGCGCCTCATCCACCCCGTGTCGCACCCGACCCGCCCGGTCGTCCCCCCGGGCGGGTCAACTTTTTAGCTTCGTCATTCCGGGATGCGCCACTTGGCGCAGGCCCGGAATCCATACTCCCCCGTGCCGATGTGAGGATGCTGAACGCGAATACTGGGGCTATGGATTCCGGGCCCGCTCGCTTCGCTCGCGTCCCGGAATGACGCTGGTTGGTTTTGCTGTTGCGCGCCCGCCACCAGCCGATGCATTCAAATGGCGCCCTCCTCAATCCCTCTTGCAATTGCGAATTAGTTGCAATTATAGTTGCAAATGGGACGCCTTCGGTCCGGTTGTGCGAACGAACCGGCCGAACCGGTTGTTTCCGTGGATTTTCAAGGGTTAGTTCGGTGCCATAGCCGGACGCAGCGGATCGAGGCGGGGGACCTCACCTGATGGGACGCGACCGCCAATCGCGAGCAGAGCCATGAAGCGGGTCCTCGCGGGCCTGGCGCTTGGCGTGCTGTCGCTGGACGGTCCGGCGTTTGCGGCCGACATCCCGCTGAAGGCCCCGCGCCTGCAGGCGGTCCATGACTGGACCGGCCTCTATTTCGGCGCTCATGCCGGTTTCGGCCGTGGCCACTCCAACGCCGTGCTGAGCGATCCATCCATCGCGACGACAAGCAACTCGTTCGGCGGCCCGATCGGCGGATTGCAGGCCGGCTACAATATACAACTGCCGTCGCGGATCGTGCTCGGCTTCGAGGCTGACGTTTCATTCCCGAACTATATCGATGGCAATTCCGTGATTTCGACGTTGGCCACCGCGAACTCCTACGTCATCGAGCAGATGGATTTTGTGGGCAGCGCGCGCGGCCGGCTCGGCTATGCCACCGGGCCGTGGCTGTTCTATGCCACCGGCGGCCTGGCATGGACCGGCGAGCGTTTTCTCAACACGCCGGCCGTCGGCAGCGACGAAAAGAGTTTGAGGATGCGGCTCGGCTGGGCCGCGGGCGGCGGCGTCGAGTATGCGTTCGCGCCGCACTGGAGCCTTAAGCTGGAATATCTCTACAGCGAGTTTCAGAACGGCGGCGTGCAATTTGCCTCGGGCGCGGCCACCGTATCGACGCTGAATTTCCAGTCGCTGCGGGCCGGCCTCAACCGCAAGATCGACTGGCCGGGCAATGGCAGCCCAATGCAGCTGGCCTCATTGGTGGACCCCGAATCCAATCGCTGGGAAATCCACGGCCAGACCACCTACCTGCCACAGGGCTATCCCGGCTTCCGCGCGCTCTATACCGGCGCCAACAGCCTGACGCCGGCGCCGCAGGCGCAGGCGACCTGGAGCAGCAGCCTGTTTCTGAATGTGCGGCTATGGGAAGGCGGCGAGGTCTACTACAATCCCGAACTGCTGCAGGGATTTGGGCTGAACGATACCGTCGGCGTTGCGGGTTTTCCCAACGGCGAAGCGCAGAAGTCCAACTTCCCCTACCCGCATTACAACACGTCGCGGCTGTTGCTGCGGCAGACGTTCGGCTTCGGCGGCGAACAGGAACAACTCGCCAGCGCGCCGCTCCAGATGGCAAACAAGGTCGACGTCTCGCGCCTGACGCTGCAGGCCGGCAAGTTCGCGGTGATGGATATTTTCGACGGCAATGCCTACGCCAAGGACACGCGCAAGGATTTTATCAACTGGTCGATGTGGGCGCCGGGCGCCTTCGACTATTCCGCCGACAAGGTGGGGCTGACCTACGGCGCCACCGCGGAATTCAATCAGAAGCAATGGGCGCTGCGCGCGGGCTATTTCCTGATGGTCGGCACGTCGAATGCGAACAATTTCGACCCGCGGGTGTTTGAGCGCGGCAGCTATGTGCTCGAACTGGAAACACGCTATTCGCTGTTCTCGCTGCCGGGTAAAGTTCGCACCATCGCCTGGCTCAACAGCGCCTTTTCCGGAAGCTATCGCGAGACGCTGAACAACCCCGCCCTCAACCTTGACATCTCGCTGACCCGCGAAGGCCGCATCAAATACGGCTACGTCCTCGCCCTCGAACAGGCGCTGACCGACGACATCGGGCTGTTCGGCCGCTGGAGCTGGAACGACGGCAAGACCGAGATCATGGCCTTCACCGATATCGACGCCAGCCTTGCAACCGGCCTCTCGATCAAGGGCGCCCGCTGGGGACGGCCCGACGACGTGATCGGGATCGGCGGCGCGATCAACGCGCTCTCGAAGGATCACCGCGATTTCATCGCGGCGGGCGGTCTTGGGGTCCTGATCGGCGACGGCGCGCTCAACTACCGGCGCGAGCGCATCTTCGAGACCTATTACGCCTTCGCGCTCAACAAGCAGATCACGCTGACCGCCGATTACCAGTTCATCACCAACCCCGCCTACAACGCCGACCGCGGGCCGGTGTCGGTTTTCTCAGGGCGAATGCACGGCGAGTTTTGATGTTTGTCGTCTCGGCGAACGCCGGGACCCATACGCCGTGTCGTCGCGTTGGGGTGCCGGATCGACTTCTGCTTTTCAGCCAATAGCGGAAGTATCAGCGAGGCCGTGCCACTTTGCATTCGTGCCAACAGGAAAAAATCTTCAAGCATCGACTTCTCACTCTCGCTCCAGCGGTTTCTCTTGCGCGTCGAGCCGCATGACGTACAGCGTTGCCAGCAAGCCCATTGCCGAGGACAGCAGCATCATTGCCAACAGGGTTGGGGCGGCGTTCGCCTCGGTCAGAACCATGCCCGTGATCGCGGACAGCAATGCCCCGCCGCCGACCGTCAACGCAGCTGACAGTCCCGACGCGCTGCCTGCCATTTCCGGCCGAACCGAGACGACACCCGCATTGCTGCCGGGGATCGCCAATCCGTTGCCGAGACCAACGCAACCACAGGCGCCGAAATAGACCGGCAAACTCACCACGCCATAAAGGCAAAGCAGGATTCCCAGAATCAAGCCCGCACATGCGACCAATCCGCCCGTCAGCATCATGGTCGTGAGTCCATAACGTTCGGAGAAGCGGCCGCACAGAAAACTGCCGAGAACAAAACCGGCGCTGATGGTTCCCATATAGAAACCAAGCTGTGCGGCGGAAATCCGGAACGTGGAGACGGCGACAAGCGACGCTCCACCTATGAAGACGAAGAACGCCCCCCTGGAAAACGTCATGCACAGCGCGTAACCCCAAAACCGCCCTGATCCCACAAGCGTCCCGTACGATCGAACTTGCCGCGCAAACGTAGCTGCGGGCGTTTTGTTCGTCTCCCGCAGATCGACCCAGCACAGCGCGAGGGTCGCGCCGCCCATGACGAGAAAAGCCCAGAAACTGGCGCGCCATCCGTACAGATCATCGAGCGCGCCACCAAGCATCGGGGCCAGCATGGGAGCGATGGCCGAGGTCATGGCCACGTAGCCGATGGAGCTCGCTGCCTTGCTGCCGGCGGAGAGATCCCGAATGATGGCAACAGAAACGGCGTAGGCGGGGGCGATAGCCGCCTGCATCAGGCGGAAGGTGAGAAACACCCAGACGTTGGACGCCAACAGGCAGCCCAGCGATGCGACGAGGAAAAGCAGCAAGGCGGCAAGGATCACAGGCCGCCTGCCCAAGCGATCCGACAACGGCCCCATCACGAGCAGCAGCACGCAGCTCACGGCCGCATATCCGGCGATGCACAGATTGACGAGCGCATAGTCCGCCTGAAACTCGCGGGCGATGTTTGCCAATGAGGGCAGGAACATGTTGAGAGATACCACCGACAGTCCGCTCAGCACGATCAAGGTCATCAGGGCCGGCGGGTCTGCGGCTTTTCCTGGCATGGTTTGCTCTTCTCAATCTGGCAGGCCGGACAGAAATTTGCTCAAAAAAAAGCCCCCGAACTTGTCGGGGGCGCACGGGGTACCGGCATGGGTGCCGTTACCGGTCCATGCGCCAGCGCCCTACTACAACGGTTGCGATCGTCATCTCGAATATCTCCAATAATCTGCGCCCAGTGTAGAAACTCGCTCCGTGAGTGTCAACGATCGGCTAGTGAATGGTTCATCCGTGCCCTGGTGTAACGAACTCTCTACACCTAGTTGAGAGTGTCCGTCGAAATGCTGGGTAGGCTCCGGCGTCATAGCGCCACGGCGAAGGAATAGTGCCCATCTTCATCGACGGTGGCGCACCACCTGACAGTGAACAACCGGCTCGCTTGGGTGTGAATGATGAAGTCGGGTAAGTACGGTCGTGGCGCATCGGATGCTGGGGTCAAGAGTATGTAATACCGTTGTCCCTGGTGTTGCCACCAGGGTCGTGAGTACCGGGAGCGGTGAAAATGTACAGTATTCTGATCGAGCCATTGGCTCCGTGGAAATTTTGGATTGATTTGCTCGCGGCTATCTGCGCCCTCGGTGCGGCCGTACTCTGGCTGTGGGCTTCGATGGTCAAAGTAACCCTGCCGGAACAAGGTTTCGAATTGCCGCCGATGGGACTGCAGCCTCACGACCTATCCGGTTTGGTGTCGTCGATCGGGATGCAGAGCAGGCATAATGCGAGAGCGGCGATGTTCGCAGCTGCTAGCGCCTGTATTACCGCTCTGAGCGTCATGGTTGGGACACGATGGGAGCCGTGAACAGCCCTGCGCCGATCATGACGTAGGGTGGGCAAAGGCGCGCCGTCGCGCCGTGCCCACCAGATCCGAATCGGCGAATGCTGGCTCGTGATGGTGGGCACGCTTCGCTTTGCCCACCCTGCGACCTCAGGGCGGATGCACGGCGAGTTTTGAGTCCTTCGTCGTCCCGGCGAACGCCCTAGGGTATGCACACATCGTTACAGGCCGGCCCGATTGGCCGCAGGTCCACGCCAAGCACATTTCCGAGCCACACATTCAACCGTCATCCTGAGGAGCCGCGCGCTTGCGCGGCGTCTCGAAGGATGGCCGCGGGCACTTGTGGCCATCCTTCGAGGCTCGCCGAAGACGGCGAGCACCTCAGGATGACGGCAGTGTTGGTCTTTTCGTCAGCAAAAAAGATGTGTGCATGCCCTAGGTGCTGTGGACACTTATCTGAGCCATAGCAAGACAGCCGCGATGACGACGATAGCGAAGTAGTTTCGCGCTGTCTTTTCGTATCGGGTTGCTACTCTGCGGAATTGCTTCAATTTGCTGATGCAGCATTCGACGAGGTGGCGCTGAGCGTAGAGATGCGCGTCGAGAGAGTGCTTGAGCGAGCGTGACGGATTGTTTGGAATGACGGCTTCGGCCCCTTTCTCGGCGACGGTTTGGCGGATGTGGTCGGCATCGTAGGCTGTATCGGCGATGACGAACTCAGCGGGCGCGCCGTCGAGAAGCTCTGCAGCTTGCGGAGCATCGCCTTTCTGGCCAGCGGTGAGCACGAACCGGATAGGACATCCCAGCCCCCGTACGGCCAAGTGGATATTGGTGCTCAAGCCGCCGCGCGAGCGTCCGATGGCCTGATTTTGAGCCCCCCTTTTGCGCCGCTGGCGTGCTGGTGAGCGCGGACGATCGTTGAATCGATGATCAGATACTCAAAATCCGGATCATCCGACAGCGCTTCGAAGATGCGATCCCAGACGCGTTTCTCGCTCCAGCGGCTGAACCGCCGAAACACGCTGTTCCACTCGCCGAACATCTCTGGCAGATCGCGTCACGGCGCGCCCGTACGAACAATCCAGAGCACACCTTCCACGAACATCCGGTTGTCGCGTCCGGTCGAACCGCGCTGATCCGGACGGCCGATGATCAGACCCGAAATTCGATTCCATTGCTCATCGTTCAAGATGAGCCGATCCTGGACGCCCATGGCTGCCTCCCAAAAAACAGCCTTAAATCACGGTCCTGCTGATTTGGGAATCCCAAGAGTCCACAGCTCCTAGGGCGAACGCCGGGACCCATACGCCGTGTCGTCGCGTTTCGGCACTGGGGCAGATGCTCTCTTTAACAAGCAACGCCAGGGTTATGGGTCCCGGCGTTCGCCGGGACGACCAGTCACCCTGCCGGCGAGAACAACTCCGCGCGCGCCAGCGCCCAGGCTTCCTTGAAGCGGGCATCTTGCGTGCCGTCGATCAATTCGCCCGGCCGCAGCGAGGGATACAGCTGCGCGAACGACTTCACATCATTGCTGGCGACGCGCTTCGAGAAATGGATCGGCATTATATCCTTCGGATGATCGAGGCCCGCGGCCGCGATCAGTTCAGCCAGCGCATGCAGCGTGGCGTGATGATAGTTGTAGACGCGGTCGGTCTTGAGCGGGACGGACAGCGCGCGGTTGCGCGACGGATCCTGCGTGGTCACGCCGGTCGGACAGCGGTCGGTGTGGCAGCTCAGCGACTGGATGCAGCCCAGCGCGAACATGAAGCCGCGCGCCGAATTGCACCAGTCGGCGCCGAGCGCCATGGCGCGCGCGATGTCGAACGCGGTGGCGATCTTGCCCGATGCGCCGATCTTGATGCGGTCGCGCGCATTGATGCCGATCAGCGCATTGTGGACGAAATTGACGCCCTCCCGCATCGGCATGCCGAGATGGTCCATGAATTCCAAGGGCGCAGCGCCGGTGCCGCCTTCGTTGCCGTCGACGACAATGAAGTCGGGATAGATTCCGGTTTGCAGCATCGCCTTGCAGATCGCCAGAAATTCCCATTTATGGCCGACGCACAGCTTGAAGCCGGCCGGCTTGCCGCCGGACAGCCGCCGCATCTCGCCGATGAATTCCATCATTTGCAGCGGCGTCGAGAACGCCTTGTGATAGGCCGGCGAGATGCAGTCCTCGCCCATCGCCACGCCGCGGATTCTGGAAATCTCCTCCGACACTTTCGCCGCCGGAAGCACGCCGCCATGTCCCGGCTTGGCGCCCTGGCTGATCTTGAGCTCGACCATCCTGATCTGGCCGTCGGCCGCAATGCGTGCGAACTCCTCTGGATTGAACGTGCCGCCGTGGCGGCTGCGGCAGCCGAAATAGCCCGACCCGATCTCCCAGATGATGTCGCCGCCGTTCTCGCGGTGATAGGGGCTGACGCCGCCCTCGCCGGTATCGTGCGCAAAACCACCCTTTTTGGCGCCGGCGTTCAAGGCCCGCACCGCGTTCGGGCTCAGTGCGCCGAAACTCATCGCCGAGATATTGAACACCGACGCCGAATACGGCTTGGCGCAGTCGGGACCGCCGATGGCGATGCGGAATTGCTCGGTGGCAAGCGGCCGCGGCGCCATCGAATGATGCATCCATTCGTAGCCTTCGGCGTAGATGTTCTCCTGGGTGCCGAACGGCCGCTTGTCGAGCACCATTTTCGCGCGCTGATAGATCAGCGAACGGGTGTCGCGGCTGAACGGCATGCCGTCCTTCTCGCTCTCGAAGAAATACTGCCGCATCTCCGGCCTGATTTCCTCGAGCAGGAAGCGGATATGCGCCGAGATCGGATAATTTCTCAGGACCGCGTGATTTTGCTGCAGCAGATCGCGGAAGCCGAGCAGCGACAGGCCGCCGAAGATCAGAATCGGGATGATGACGATATCGATGACCTTGTGGTCGTGTATCCCGATGCCGATCAGCAGCACCGTCACGACGCAGCAGATCGTGAGAACGATGAAGCGCGGCGAGAACGGCATCATCAGCGTTTCCATGGGACCCCTCGGGCAATTGGTTGCCGTGTTTTTATCTCGGCGCAGCTTACACCATTGGTTCTAATGGTACGCCGAAATGACGACAACCGTTACGGACCGCAATTCCTTTCGCAGTGCAGCGAAGCAGGTCAATGACTGTGGGGGCGCATCTCGCCCGGAATTCCGCCCTGCTCGATTCCACCCTGCGCCAGCCAGGCATCGGTGCTCTGGATCGCCCGCTCGATATGATCGTCGGTTCGCGAGAAATCATAGGGCGACCCGACCAGGGGGCACAAAGGCGGCACTACGAAATATTCGATGCCGGGGTCGAGGCCCTCCAGTTCGCTGACCAATTGCCGCGCGATCAACAGCGTCAGCGCATGCAGTGCATTGGCGACCGCCCCCACCGGAGGGGCGTGGGTGGCGCAGGCGTATCCGGTCGGCAGGATGATCAGGCGCTGCGCGCCCTTGGCGACCGCCACCCGGATCGGCGTGTTGCTCGAGATCGCGCCGTCGGCCAGATAGAAATCCTTGTAGCGGATCGGCGCGAAAGCGCCGGGGATCGCGGTAGAGGCAATGATCGCCTGCGCGGCCGGCCCCTCGGAAAGCACCACGCTATCGCCCGATACGATATCGGTGGTGACGATGTGGAGCGGAAGTTTTGCATCCTCGAGATTGCGATAGGGCAGATTATCGTCGATCAGCTTCTGAACGCCGTCTTGCGGGATCAGGAAATCCCGCCGCCACAGGAAGCCGAGCAGCGTCCGCCATGTGACCGGGAAGACGTCGTGGCGCTTCAAACCGCGCCAGATCGTCTCCAGTTGCAGCACCCCCTTCAGGGTCGGATCGCCGGCGTAATAAGCGCCGTTGAGGGCGCCGACGCTGGAGCCGACCACCATGTCGGCGGATATTCCGTGCGCGGCGAGCGAGTGCATCATGCCGACCTGGATGGCGCCAAAACTGCCGCCGCCGGCCAGCACGAAAGCGGTTTTCTTCAGGCCGTTGTGGTCGGTGATGGACAAGCGCGATCGCTCCCGTGGCCTCCGCGCCGGAGCACCGTCCAGCGCGAAGTTCGGCCGCGCTTATAACAGCCGGCCGCCGGGCGGCGGTATCAATCTGTCGTCATTCCGGGGGCGCGAAGCTCCACACACCGCCGTCATCCTGAGGCGCTCGCCGTGCTTCACGGCGGCCTCGAAGGATGGGCCACGGGCGCAAGCGGCCATCCTTCGAGACGCCGCGCAAGCGCGCGGCTCCTCAGGATGACGGCGGTGTGTGCGGATGAATGATGGCGGCGTGGTGAAGCTCACCGCTCGACGAACGCCTTCTCGATCACTAAATGACCGGGCTCGCTGTGGCTGCCTTCGGCAAAACCGCGCGCTTCGAACATCGCGCGCAGTTCTTCCAGCATGCCGGGGCTGCCGCACATCATGATGCGGTCGGTCTCGATGTCGAGCGGCGGCTGGCCGATGTCGTCGAACAATTGCCCTGAGGTGATGAGGTCGGTGATACGGCCGCGGTTGCGGAACGGCTCGCGGGTCACGGTCGGGTAGTACACCAGCTTCTCCGCCAGCAGCGGCCCAAAAATTTCATCGTCGCGCAGCTTGGCGACCAGTTGCTCGCCATAGGCCAGTTCGGACACCTGCCGGCAGCCGTGAACCAGAACGATCGTTTCGAATCGCTCGTACACGTCAGGATCCTTGATCAGGCTCGCGAATGGCGCCAGACCCGTCCCGGTCGACAGCAGCAGAAGCCGCCGGCCCGCAATCAGATTGTCCGAAATCAGCGTGCCGGTCGCCTTGCGCCCGACCAGAATGGTGTCGCCCTGCTGAATCTTCTGCAGCCGCGAGGTCAGCGGCCCGTCGGCGACCTTGATCGAGAAAAATTCCAGCTCTTCCTCATGATTGGCGCTCGCCATGCTGTAGGCGCGTAGCAAGGGACGGCCATCGACTTCGAGGCCGATCATCGCGAATTGCCCGTTTTGAAAACGAAAGCCGGAATTGCGGGTGGCGGTGAAGCTGAAAAGCGAATCGGTCCAGTGCCGGACGGAAAGAACTTTCTCTCTATGGAATGCGCTCATGTGGTTTCGTTTTTCCGTTTGCACGTTTTGTGAAACAACTCACTACGATGTTTGAAATAGCGAAAAACCCTTGGTACGATTGACGTTCTTCGGCTTTCCATGCACGTGAACATTACACCTAGTCAAGAAGCTTTCATGCGCAATTGCGCGCTGAGCATGGCAGCCGATCTATTTCCGGGTGTGGTTGATCGCATGACAGGCAGAGGCGGCGCCGGCGAAATTAACTTGCCGAAAGCGGTCGCGTTACGGCAATTCATTGCCGAGACGCACGCCGTCATTGCGAGGAGCGTAGCGACGAAGAAATCCAGTCTGAGCCCGGGGCTCTGGATTGCTTCGCTTCGCTCGCAATGACGCTTGCTTTGCCGGAATCAGCGCGCCGCGGACGAAACTTCGTCATCGAGCACGCCGTCATCGAGTTCGATGTCGGCGTCATCGGCCGGGCGCGGCGCGGCTGCGAGGGCCGGATCGACGATGACGGCCCAGTGCAGCGGCGCCTTGGCATGGTTGCGCAGCAGCCCTTGATGCGCAAACCGGCCTTCGGTGCTGCAGGCATGAAGTGCCGCCACCATCACCTCGGCACCGCCCCCGCCACGGGCATAGGGCAGGAAGATCTGCTCGATGGTCACCGGGCATCCGTCGCGATCCGACATCGGAATGATCGAATAGACCGGCAATTTATTGGCAACGCAGGCGTCCCAGATCGGCTTCGCCGCGGCCGCCATTTTCGAATCGAGACAATCGCTTAACGGCCGCGACGGCATCTGCGCGTCGTGCACCTGCTCGACGCGCGGGCCGGCCTGCCGGCAGATATAAGAGAGCTTGCCGTCCTCGCGCACAATGTCGCTGATCGAAAGGTCCGCGGAATCTCCGGCGCGTTCGTTGGGGACGAAATCGGCGAACTCGGGCAATTCGCGTGTTCCCCGCGCGCGGTGCCAGTCCCGCACCAGGCTGACATGCCGGATCGACCTGACGATGCTGACATGAACTTTCTGAAATTGCATCGGCCGATCAATCCCGGGGTGCCGCAATGAAGACAACGAGGGCTGGTGGAAACAAGGATGGCGCAGTCAAAAAATCGATCTGATTCGCACGGCCTAGCTAACACGAAAATAATCGCAGCGTCACGCGCGGCGGCGCCCTGGCAAGCCGTCGTCCCCGCGAACGCGCATACAATCTGGATCGCTGCCCAGGCATCCGCTACGCTGTCGGTTGCGGTTTCGACAGGATCGTTTTTTCCATTCAAACGCTATGGCGGGGCCTCGCAATGCCGGCCGTGCAGCCCGGGATCAGAAATGCAGAATAGCCAGCGAATATTCGTAAACGCCGTGCAGAAATACTGCGCGGAGAACGGGATCGCGGTAGAAACCCGATCTCAAGGGTGGCTGCTGGTCATGCGGAAGGGGCCAAGGCGGCACCTGACCTACGGATATGACGTGGGGCTGAACAGCGCGGTTACCCACCGCATCGCCAATGACAAGGCCGCAACGGCGGAAGTGCTGGAGATGGACGGCATCGCCTGCGTGCCGCATGCATTTTTTCCAGGTCCGGCACTGAGCGAGTACGTTCCTCCCATGGGGTCATGGGAAGCGATGCTTGCGCATCTTGCGCAAAATTCCGGCGGAATCGTCGTCAAGCCCAACGAAGGCACCAGCGGCAATCTGGTGTTCAAGGTTCAGGACAAACCGGCCCTGGAGCGCGCCGTGAGCGAGATTTTTTCCTTGAATCTGAATCTCGCGATTTCGCCCTATCTGGAAATCACAAACGAGGTACGGGTCATCCTCGTCGACACCCTTTCAGTCATTGTCTACGGCAAGAACCGTCCCTCGATCACAGGCGACGGCGTGCACTCGATCCTGGAGCTGGCGCTTGCGACGATCCCCGCGGAACGCCTGTCGGCGATTTTGCCCCGCATGGCCGGCGATCTCAATTCCGCGACCCTCGATACGGTCCTGCCTTCGGGCCAGCATCACGCATTGAACTGGCGGCATAATCTGGATTCAGGCGCAGAGCCCGTTCTGTTGCCGCAGGGAGCTGTGCGGGAGCGTTGCGTCGAGCTGGCGATAGAAGCTGCGAAATCCATCGACCTGCGATTCGGATCGATCGATGTCGTTGAGGTCGATGGCTCCTGGAGGGTTCTCGAAATCAATTCCGGCGTCATGATGGAAGCATTGGGCAAGGCGCATCCGGACCTGGTTTACGCCGCATACGCTGCAGCCCTGGACCGGGTTTTTTCCGAGCCACACATTCGGCCGTAGCCCGCATGAGCGCAGCGATATGCGGGTACTGCCACCCCGCATATCGCTGCGCTTATGCGGGCTACGCGGCTGCAAAGATTGCTCAGGAGGCGGATCCGCTTGCAATGTTCTCGTTGTGCAGTGAACGCCCACGGACTAGCGTCGCCCTGACAATAGAGGAGGCAATGCCATGAACGACACCGTCAATCGCCAGATCCTGCTGATCGAGAAGCCGAGCGGAAAACTCGGCCCCGAACATTTCAAGATGTCGAAGGGCAGCCTTCCCGAGCCGAAGGACGGCGAGGCGTTGCTGCGCGTGCGCTATATCTCGCTCGACGCCGCCAACCGCGCCTGGATGCACGGCGCGACCTACCGCGCGGCGGTCGAGGCCAACACGGTGATGGCCGGCGGCGGCATCGCCGAAGTGGTGTCGTCGAAGGCGCCGGGGCTCGCCGCGGGCGACATCGTGTTCGGCGACACCGGCTGGCAGGATTTTGCGGCGGTGCCGGCGAAACACTTGAGCAAGATGCCGCGCATGGAGCCGATGACGCATCTGCTCAGCGTCTACGGCATCGCCGGCCTCACCGCCTATTTCGGGCTGCTCGATGTCGGCAAGCCGAAAGCCGGCGAGACGGTGGTGGTCTCCGCGGCCGCCGGTTCAGTCGGATCGATCGTCGGCCAGATCGCCAAGATCAAGGGTTGCCATGTCGTCGGCATCGCCGGTGGTGCGGACAAGTGCCACTGGCTGACCTCCGAACTCGGCTTCGATGCCGCGGTCGACTACAAGGATGGCGCGACGTTCAAGGCGCTGAAGGCGGCGGCGCCGAAAGGCATCGACGTCTATTTCGACAATGTCGGCGGCGATATCCTCGAAGTCTGTCTGGCGCAGATGAACAATCGCGGCCGCATCGCCTGCTGCGGCGCCATCTCGCAATATGACGGCGCCCCCTCGGCGCATGGCCCGCGCGGCGTGCCCGGGCTGATCGTGGTAAAGCGCCTGATCATGCAGGGTTTTATTGTGATGGATTACATGGACCAGCGCGACAAGGCGCTGGGCGAGTTGCAGTCGTGGGTCAAGGACGGCAAGCTGAAAGTGCAGGAAGACGTTATCGACGGGCTGGAGAACACGCCGCAGGCGCTGATCGGACTGCTCGCCGGCGAAAACCGCGGCAAGCGGATGGTGAAGCTGTAGCGGCGAGTCGTCCCGGCGAACGCCGGGACGATAGACTGCTACGGCTCCGCCGTCCTGATCCCCGCCGGGCTGACCTTCATCGCGATCGGCGCTCCCTTGGTCAGCGTCTTGCCGTCGAACTGGAACGTTGCGATCTCGTTCTCCACCATGCACTGCGCGAGAATCGTCTTGGAATCCTTCGACCACGCGACGCCCTGGCACCAGTGCCCGATTTTGGCCTCCGCCACCGGCGTCATCTCGGTGCCGTTGATGCGGAAAATCTTCAGCAGGCCGAAATCGTTGAAGAACGGCGAGTTGGCCGGCTTGTTCGAACCGTTCATCGCGGTGACGGCCACATAGGCGCCATCGGGCGACATCTTCAGGCCTTCCGGGGTCTGCGGCACCGTGACGGTGTTGACGACCCGCAGCGGCTTGGCGCGCATGTCGATCAGGCTGATGGTGTCGGCGTCGCCGAGGCCCATGCCGATATTGGCGACCACCGCGACGTCGCCATTGCCTGTCGTGTCGATCTGGTACGGACGCAGCCCGGCGTAGACATCGCGCTTGCTGTATTCGACCTTATTGCCGTCCACCGAGAGCACGGAGATACGGTTGTCGCCATCGCGGGTGACCAGCGCGGTTGCGCCGTCGCGCGAAAACACGATGCTGCTCGGGCCGGATTTGGCGTCGCCGAGCGTAATCTTGCCCGACGCCGTCAGGGTGTTGCCGCTGACGGTGAAGACCGAGACCGTGCCTTCGCTGCGGTTGGCGCGACCAGCGCCAGCGTCGCCGTGCGGTTGATCGTGACGCCGGCGGCGCCCGAGCCTGCCTGCAGCGTCGCCAGAATTTTGGGCGGCGATGATTTGAGGTCGATGACGGTCAATTTGTCGTCAGGCACCGCCTTGGTCGGATCGGCGGGATCGACTTTCATGGCACCCGTGACCAGCGCGAAACTTTCGTCGGGCGCCACGGCCACGCTCGGCGGCGGACCGACCACGCTGGCCGGCGCCGCTATCTCGGCAATGACCTTGGCCGCGCCTCCGGAGAGGTCGATGATCGATACCGTGTCCGGCAGCGGCGTTGGCCGCACTTTGGCGACGCCGTTTTCCAGCACCATCCTGCCGTCATTGGCGGAGACCGCGATGTCGGCCAGCGCCGCCGGCGACGCCAGAGTCATGAACGATGTCGTGATGAATGCTGTCGCGATCAGCGCCAGCGCCGATTTGCTCGTGAACATTTCATTTCCCCCTGGATGCGGACCTCTGCGGGTCCGTGAGGGAGCTAGTATTCAACGGCGGGAGGCGGTTGTCGAGGCGGTAGACGGCGGTTTCGTGCTCCTACCCGCGGCCGAAGAAATCAAAGCCCGTCGTGGTCACGCCGCCCCGCCGCATCACCCACGGCGTCGACATGCCGAATCCGGAAACGTCGCCCTGCCATTTCACTACCGCGCCGCACTTGGCGAAATTCACCGTGAACGTGATTTGCACCGAAAAGTTCGTTCCCGTCACCGGATATGGAATTCCCACGCATCCGATGTCCGGATTCTTGTTGATGAATACCCCGCGGAACGCGCCGCGGCTGAACGACGTCACCTTGAGCACCGATCCGCGCTGGCTGGTCCATGTCGAGGGACCGGGCAGTTGTGCGAAGGCCGGCGTTTGAAAACCGAACAGCATGGCCAGGGTCAGCATTAGCTTTTTCATGGGAAATTCCTTAGGTCGACTTGTAGCGCCAAGCAGCGATCGGATGTCCGTTCTGCCACCGAACCGGCTTTCAATAAACCCCGCCGGTGTAAAGCCCCTTGTCCCGCGCCCGGCAGATGGCCAGCGCCGCCAGCACGTCGAGCGTCGGTGTCAATAGTCCCGCGGCCCTGGCAAACGCCTGGGGCGCCCGCACCAGCGCATCGATTTCCATCGGGCGGCCCCGCTCGTAGTCCTGCAGCAGCGAGGGCCGGTGATTGGGGGCCGCGCCGCTTCTGCGCGTGGCGCCGGAATAGCAACTGCGGGCAATGGACAGCGCCTCATCGCGCATGCGCGACACCACATCCTGCAGCGCGGGGTCCTCGACCGCCGCCCGCGCGGTTTTCGCGGTGAGCATGCACAGCACCGATACCGACATGTTGCTGATCAGCTTGGTCCAGATCGCCTCACGGATCCGGGGGACCGCTGGCGACTGGATCAGCGCGCCGTCGAGGGCTGCCCTCAGCCGCTGAATGCGCTCGCTCGCGCGGTCGTCGCATTCGCCGACCAGCAGCATGTTGCGCTCGGGCGAGTCGTTGACGACAATTCCGGGTGCGACAATTTCATTCGACGAAAAGATCACGCCGCCGACGATCCGGGCTTGCGAAACAGCGGCACGCAAAACGCCGCCGGAATCGAGAAAGCTTAAGTTCGGAGGCGGTGGATGATCCGGCGGCAGCCCGAGTTCGTACCACCACGGAATGCCGTTCTGGGCAAACACCACCGCGGTATCGTCGCGGAGCAGCGACGGCAGACCCGCCGCCAGGCTGCTCAAGCCGTTGGCTTTTAGGGTGCTGATGACAAAATCCTGCGGACCTAGTGCGGCAGGGTCGTCGGATGCGTTCACTTTAGCCGAGAACTCTTGGTCACCCACGCGAAGCGTCAGGCCATTTGCCTTCACCGCTTCAAGATGCGGTCCGCGCATCACGCAAGCTACCTCATGCCCGGCCAACGCAAGCCGCACCGCAAAATGGCTGCCGACTGCGCCGGCTCCGAAGATGCAGATTCGCATTGGAGGTAGTGTTCCTGTGGAAGGGGCGACGATGGACCGTAGTTTCCACGAGCGCGTCCCGGTGTGCAACCGGTCACGAGGTGCCAGAGGCCTTGATGAGATAGCTAAAATCCTCTGTTCAAGGCATGATCATCTGCCGACCATCAGGAACCCCACGTGCCCCCTCGCACCATCTCCGAACCCGCGCGCCAGGTCCCACTCTACGGCGAGTATGAAATCGCCGTGCTCGGCGGCGGGCCGGCCGGCATCGCGGCTGCCGTGGCTTCGGCACGCGCCGGGCGCCGCACGCTGCTGATCGAGCGTTACGGCTTTCTCGGCGGCATGGGCACCGCGGCGGGCGTGACCAATTTCTGCGGGCTGCATGCCAATGTTTACGGCGAGATGCATCGCGTGGTGCAGGGAGTCGCCTCCGAGCTGCTCGGGCGCATCGACCGTCTCGGCGGGCTCAACGCGCCGCACCTCATCCTCGGCAAAATCCTGGCGCAGGCTTACGACACCGCGGCCTACAAGATCGCGGCCGACGATCTGCTCGGGCAGCACAAGGTGGACATCCTGTTTCATGCCCTCGGCGCCGGCGTGGTGATGCATGACGAAAACTGCATCAACGCCGTCATGGTCGAGACCAAGGCCGGGCGGCAGGCGGTGCGCGCCGAGATTTTCATCGACGCCTCCGGCGACGGCGATCTCGCGGCGTGGGCCGGCGCGCGTTTTGAAGTCGGCGACAATGCGGGCAGCATGCTGTACCCCTCGATGATGTTCCGCCTCAACGGCATCGATCCGGAAAAGGCCGGCGACGCGTGGCGGACCATTCCTGCGTTGATGGAACAAGCCGAAGCTGCCGGTACCCATCATTTTCCGCGCAAGGCAGCGATCGTGCGGCCGCAGCGCTCGCAGATCGAATGGCGGGTCAATTTCACCCAGCTCGCGCGCGAGGACGGCACCGCGATCAACGGACTGGAGCCGGACGATCTGACGCGGGGCGAGATCGAGGGCCGCAGGCAGGCCGTCAACGCCTTCAATTTCCTGCGTACGGTGCCGGGGTTCGAAAACTCCTACATCGTAGACCTGCCGCCGCAACTCGGCATCCGCGAAACAAGGCGCGTGATCGGCGGCTATATGCTCAGCGGCGAGGACGTGCTGGGCTGCGCCTCGTTCGACGACTCGATCGGCGTCAATGGCTGGCCGATGGAGAGCCACGTCGCCGGCGACGTGATCTTCAAATTTCCGCCGATCCCGCAATCGCGCGGTTTCAACGAACTGCCCTATCGCATGCTGACGCCCGAGGGCATCGACAATCTGCTGGTAGCGGGGCGCTGCGCCTCGATGACCCATGACGGCCAGTCCGCGGCGCGGGTATCCGGCGCGTGCTTTGCGATGGGCGAAGCCGCCGGAACCGCCGCCGCACTGGCGCTGGGCGGCAATACGATTCCACGCGACATCACGATAGATAAATTGCAAAACCAGCTCAGACAGCAAGGCGCCTTTCTCGGGCAGGATCAAAAAGTCCCCGAAGGCCTGTAGAAAATAAACGGAGAGAACAAATGACGATGCAACACCGCGCCAGCCGCGCATGGCCGGGATTTACACGGCTCGCAGTCGTCACGTTGCTGGCGGTGACCGCGACTTCCGTGGCGTCATCGCACGGCTGGTCCCAAACCGCGCTGAAGGCAAAAGTCGGCGTGCTCAGGCTATCGTCATCGGCGCCGGTGTTCATCGCGCAGGACAAGGGCTATTTCAAGGAAGCCGGCCTCGAGATCGAACTGAAATTCTTCGACGCCGCGCAGCCGATCGCGGTCGCGGTCACCTCGGGCGACGTCGATTTCGGCGTCACCGCCTTCACCGCGGGACTCTACAATCTAGCCGGCAAGGGCACCTTGAAGGTGATCGGCGGCATGAGCCGCGAGAAGGCGGGCTATCCGCTGATCGGATATTTCGCCAGCAATAACGCTTACGCCGCCGGGCTGAAGACGCCGAAGGATCTCGCCGGCAAGCGCATCGCGGTGACCCAGGTCGGATCGAGCTTCCACTATTCGCTCGGCCTGCTCGCCGATAAATACGGATTCAAGCTGAGCGACGTAAAAGTGCTGCCGCTGCAGTCGCTGTCGAATGCGGCCGCCGCGCTGAAAGGCGAGACCGTCGATGCCGCGCTGCTGCCGGTCTCCACCGCGCGGACACTGATGGATGCCGATGGCGCGAAACTGCTGGGCTGGGTCGGCGACGAGACGCCGTGGCAGCTCGGCGCGGTGTTCGCGTCGACCAAGACATTGGCCGACAAACCAATGGTCACCAAATTCCTTGGCGCGCTGGCGCGTGCCGACCGCGAATATCACGATGTGATCCTTGCGGCAGTCGTGGACGGAAAAGCGCCGATCAACGAAAAAACAAGACCGCTGCTGGAGATCATCGCGAAATATACCAACCTGCCGGTGGAGCAGGTGGTCGGCAACTGCGCCTATATCGATCCCGACGGCAAGCTCGACGTCAGGAACGTCGCCAACCAGATCGCGTGGCTGCAGGAACAGGGTTTTGTCGACAAGGGATTTGGTGCCGACGCGATCACTGCAAATGAATATGTGAAGCCGGACTGATGCATCCATGGATCTGATCGCGGACCATATCAGTCACCGGTTCGGAACACTTGAGGTTCTCGACGATGTGTCGTTCACGGTCGGCTCCGGCGAGGTCGTCGCCATCGTCGGTCCGTCCGGCTGCGGCAAGAGCACATTGCTGTCGATCCTCGGCGGGCTGCTGCAACCGAGCGCGGGGCAAGCCGAACTGCGCGGCGCACCGCCGCCCGATAGCCTCAATCCGCTGACGTTTGTATTCCAGGATTTTGCGTTATTGCCGTGGTGCACGGTCGAGGCGAATGTCGAATTCGTCCTGCTCCATACCGGGCTCTCCGCAACCGAACGCAGCGCCATCGTCGGCGATGCCCTGCGCCGCACCGGCCTCACCGATTTTCGCGGCGCCTGGCCGAAGCAACTCTCCGGCGGCATGCGCCAGCGCGTCGGCATTGCGCGTGCGCTGGCGGTGCGGCCGGCGATTCTTCTGATGGACGAGCCGCTGTCGGCGCTGGATTCGCAAACCCGTGAACTGCTGATGGAGGATTTTATCCGCTTGCTCGCCGACGGTACGATGGGCGCGGCCTATGTGACGCACAATCTCGAAGAGGCCGTTCGCCTCGCCGACCGCATCGTGGTGCTGTCGCGGCGCCCCGGAAGGGTCCGCGAGGTCGTCAGCATCCCCCTTACCCGCGCCGAGCGCGGGGAGTTCAATGCCCGCGGCGAGCTGCTGGCGCTGCAGAGCGAGCTGTGGTCGTTGATCCGCGAAGAAGCGATCGATGCCGAGCGCGAGGTGCAGCATGCTTGAGCGCCCCAAAAACGCCCCGGGTTCGCCGCAACAGGATCGCAAGGCCGTAACGCGCCCGGTGGCGTTTCGCGGCGCCGGCTTTACGCCGAAAGCCGGCCGCTATTCGGGCTGGATAGCACTCATCCTGACGATCGGGCTTTGGCAACTCGCCGGCAGCGCCGGCTGGATCAATCCATTATTCCTGCCCCCGCCCTCCGCAATTGCACTGGCTATTTACAAACTCGCGATCTCAGGCGCGCTCTGGCACCACGTGTCGGTTTCGGTCATGCGAATCGGAACGGGGTGGATTCTCGGCACGGTCACCGGCGTCATCGTCGGCTTTGGCATCGGGCTCTCGAGTCTCGCGCGCGGTGTCGGCATCACCTTCATCTCGGCGCTGTTTCCGATTCCGAAAATCGCGCTGCTGCCGCTGTTGATCCTGTGGCTCGGCATCGGCGAGGAGCCGAAGATCGCTACCATCGCGCTCGGCGTGTTCTTCTCCACCGCGATCTCGGTCTATAGCGGCGTCGACCAGGTGCCGCGCAACCTGATCCGCATGGCGCAGAGTTTCAACGTGCCGTTTTCGACCATCGTCCGCCACGTGATCTGGCCGGGCGCGCTGCCCTCGATCCTGGCCGGTTTCCGCATCACCGCCTCGGTCGCCTTGCTGCTGGTGGTCAGCGCGGAAATGATCGGCGCCGAATTCGGCATCGGCGCCTTCGTGCTGCAGGCCGGCAATCTGATGCAGACCGATCAACTTCTGGCGGGCGTGGTGATCCTATCGTTGTTCGGGCTCGCGGTCGGACGGCTGATCAACCTGCTGGAAACCCGGCTGCTGCACTGGAGGTGAGGGCACCCCTCGTAGGGTGGGTTAGGCGCGGAGCGCCGTAACCCACCATCAGGATTCGCAATGAATTCAGCCGGTGGGTTACGCGCCCATAGCCCGTCGAAGACGGGCGTGAACGCCCTTATGGGCGCTAACCCACCCTACGACTTGACCCGCCCCGGCGCCTCATCGATCATGGGATTGTCCAGGGAGAGCACCATGCCGCTTGTCGAAAACAAAACCAAACTCAAGCTGAAGAACAACGAACTGGCGCTCGGCTTTGGCGTGCATCATCTGCGCACCGGCGCCACCGCGATGCTCGCCGCCGCCACCGATCACGACTGGCTGTTCATCGACATGGAGCACGGCGCCCACTCGGTGCATGAGGCGACGCAGCTCTGCATCGCCGCGCTGCCGACCGGCGTCACGCCGATCGTGCGCATCTGCGCCGGGGCGCTCGACGAAGGCACGCGCGCGCTCGACAACGGCGCGCTCGGCGTGATCGTGCCGCATGTCGACACGGCGGAGCGGGCCGAGGAAATCGCCCGCGCGTTCCGCTACCCGCCGCTCGGCACGCGTTCATGGGGCGGCCCGCCGGCGCCGTACGGCTTCCGCGCGCCCGGCAACGCCGAGGCGCAGGCCGCGCTCAACGAGGCGGTGCTGGTGGTCGCGATGATCGAAAGCCCGCAAGCGGTCGGCAACGCGCAGGCCATCGCCGCTGTCGATGGGATCGATTGCCTGCTGATCGGCACCTCCGATCTCACCGCCGAGATGGGCATCCCGGGCCAGATCGATCACCCGCGCGTCGTCGAGGCCTATGGACAAGTCGCCGCCGCCTGCCGCGCCTGCGGCAAGGCGCTGGGAATGGGCGGCGTCTACGACAAGGAGACCGCGAGCCGCTACATCAAGGCTGGCGCCCGCATGGTGCTGTCGGGCTCCGACCACACCTATCTGCTGGCGGGCGCGACGGCACGCTCCGAAGTCCTGCGCGGGGCGATATAAAACTCTCGCATCGGCCGATCCGCTTCCGCCGTGCGCGGATGTATCGCGTTCCTTTTTATCGAACCGCTGCTAGGATGAGCGCAACACGAAGCCTCAACGGCTCGCCAGCAAAAGGGAGACGACGCATGCCACGGACATTCGCGACGATAACGGGCGCCGCGGCGCTGGCCGGTTTTGTTGCAGCGCTATCAGTACCCGCGATGGCGCAATATCCCGACCGCCCCATCAAGATGATCGTGCCCTGGGCCGCGGGCGGCGATACCGACAACATCTTCCGGCCGTTCGCCACCGAATTCCAGAAGCACCTCGGCCAAACGGTGGTCGTCGCCAATGTCGGCGGTGCATCCGGCACCGTCGGCGCCCGCGAGGCCAAGGGCGCCGCACCGGACGGCTATACGATCTACGCGGTGCATGACTATATCCATCTGACGTTCTACGCCGGCATCAGCGACGTCAAATACAGCGACTTCGAGCCGATCTGCCGGGTTTCGGCGACGCCCTCGGTGCTGACCGCAAGCGCCAAGACGCCCTGGAAGAACTGGCAGGAACTCGCCGACGACGCCAAAAAGCGGCCGGGCGAGATCACGGTCGGGGCTACGCTCGGCTCGACCAGCCATATCTTTCCGGCCATGATCGAGAAGGCGGCCGGCCTGAAATTCAAATTCGTGTCCTATGACGGCCTGGCTCCGCGGATGAATGCGCTGCTCGGCGGTCACATCAACCTCACCGACGCCAACCTGACGCAGAAGGGCAAGGTCGAAGCTGCCGTGCTGCGCTTCATCGCCATCGCCAGCGAGAAGCGCGATCCGGAATCGCCTGATGTGCCGACGCTCAAGGAGCTCGGCATGAACATCGTGTACGAAGTGGTGCGCGGCATCCTGGTCCCCAAGGGAACGCCGGCGCCGGTGCGCGCCAGGCTCGAGGAGGCCTGCACCAAGGCGACCTCGGAGCCGAGCTTCGCCCAGGCGATGAAGCTGCAAGGCACCCGCGTGGCGTTCCTTAATGCCAATGACTATGCAAAATTCCTCGCCAAGATCGACGAGGAGAACAAGGTCGTCATGACCGATCTCGGCCTGATCAAGAAATGAGCATCGGCCGCGACGGAATTGCCGGGCTGATCCTGCTTGTGGTCAGCCTGGTGCTGCTGGTGCAGTCGTTCCAGCTTCCGTCGCTTCCGATCGTCCCGGTCGGGCCAGGCTTTTACCCGGCCATCGTGCTGTCCTTCATGGCGGCCGCGAGCGCGCTGCTGGTGGTGCAGGATGTGTTGCAGCAGCGCGTGCGCGCGCCCGCTGATGCAAGTGCAGCGCCGCGCCGCAACTATCGGCTGGTCGTGATCGCGTTCGCGATCGTCGGCGCCTATGTGGCGCTGCTGCCGCTGCTCGGCTTTCGCGTCGCCACGATGCTGTTCGTAGGCACCCTGCAGGCCGCACTGGACCGGCCGAAATCGGCGCGGCAATGGGCGGTGCTTGCCGCGATCGCGCTCGGCACCGCCGCGGTGAGCTATTTCGTTTTCGAGCGGTATCTCCTGGTGCTGCTGCCGCGCGGCGCGTGGACGGGCTTCTAGATGCTGGACCTGCTCTGGAGCGGCCTCGTCAACGTCGCGCAGTGGAAATACCTGCTGCCGCTGTTTGCCGGCACCTTCGTCGGCGTGATCGGCGGCTCGCTGCCGGGCGTCACCATCACCATGACCGTGATCGTGGTGCTGCCGTTCACCTACGGGCTCGATCCGCTGGCGGGCCTTGCGGCGATGACCGGCGTCTATGTCGGCGGATCGACCGGCGGACTGATCGCCTGCTGCCTGCTCGGCATTCCCGGCTCGCCGGCCTCGATCGCGACGACCTTCGACGGCTTTCCAATGGCGCGCAACGGCGAGCCGGGCCGCGCCATCTGGCTTGGCGTCTGGGCGTCGGTCTGGGGCGGCCTGCTCGGCGCCTTGTTCCTGGTGTTCCTCACCGGGCCGCTTGCGGCGATCGCGCTGGAATTCGGGCCGTGGGAATATTTCTCGCTGTTCGTGCTCGCCATGGCGATGGTCGCGGGGCTCACCGAATCCTCGCTGCTCAAGGGGCTGATCTCGACCGCCATCGGGCTGCTGATCACGGTGGTCGGCCACGATCCGATCGGCAGCGTGCCGCGCTTCACCTTCGGCTCGGAGTTCATCGGCGGCGGCTTTCCGTTCCTCCCGGTGCTGATCGGCATCTTCGCCTTCGCGCAGATCATGACCGACATTGAGAAGCTCAACACGCAACGCGGCGGCGCCACGCAATCGCTCGCCGGCATCAAGCTCGAAAGATTCTCGCACCTGAAGGTCAATTGGGAGATCTTCCGGCAGCCGTTCCAGCTGCTTTGGGCGACCATCGTCGGGCTGATCATCGGCATCCTGCCGGCGATCGGCGGCAGCGCGTCGAGCGTGATGGCCTATGACCAGGCCAAGAAATTCTCCAAAACGCCGGAGCGTTTCGGCAAGGGCCACCCCGAGGGCATCATCGCCTCGGAAGCCTCGAACAACGCCAATGTCAGCGGTTCGCTGATGACCATCATGGCGTTCGGCATTCCCGGCGACGCCGTCACCGCCGTGATGCTCGGCGCCATGACGATCCACGGCATTCAGTCGGGGCCGCTGTTCATCTCGCAAAACCCCGACCTCGCCTACGGCATCTATGCGGCCTACATCCTGGCGCACCCCTGCATGCTGCTGATCTGCGTCGTGCTGATGCCGCTGATGATGCGCGTGACCTCGGTGCGGATGGCGGTGCTGGCGCCGGTCGTGCTCGTGCTCTGCGTGGTCGGCGCTTACGCGCTCAACAACACGATGCAGAGCGTCTATGTGCTGCTGCTGTTCGGCGTCGTCGGCTATGGGCTGGTCAAGCTCGGCTTTCCGCTCGCACCCCTGATCCTCGGGCTTATCCTCGGCGACCAGATCGAGATCAATCTGGTACGCGCGATCATGACCGACGGAAATCCGTGGCTGTTCCTGACGCGGCCGATCTCCGGCGGCCTGCTGCTGGCGGCTGTGCTGTCGATCGGGCTCGCGATCTGGCAGCATCTGCGCCATCAGAAGCGGGTGATCGAGGAAGAGCCGGATTTTTGAACCGAGGTCCCGATGGCAAATTCGGATAAACGCTTGCGGCCCGACTTGCGGATTGCGGTTGCCGGGCTGGGAGCCATTGGAACCCGGGTGGTCGAAGCGCTGGACCGGGGCATAGATGGATTGGTACTGACCGCTGTGTCGGTACAAAATCCCGAAAAGCATCGAAGCCGGCTTGCTAATTTGAGACAAACGCCTGCCGTCCTGCCGATCGAGGCGCTGGTCGACCTTGCCGACATTGTCATCGAATGCGCCCCGAGCAACCTCGTCCGGTCAATCGTTGCGCCGTTTGTCGGGTGTGGAAAGACCGCAGTGGTGCTTAGCGCAGGCGCGCTGCTCGACCACGAAGACCTGATCGAACTTGCGCGGCAAAATGGCGGTCAAATCGTGGTGCCCACCGGCGCGCTGATCGGCCTCGATGCCGTGACCGCCGCGGCGGTCGGGACAATCCATTCGGCGAGGATGGTAACCCGCAAGCCGGTTCGCGGGCTCGCAGGCGCGCCCTATATCGTCGAAAACAACATCGCCATCGAACACATCACCGAACCGCTCAAAATATTCGACGGCAGCGCACGCGAGGCGGCAAGAGGATTTCCGGCCAATGTGAATGTTGCCGCCGCACTGTCGCTTGCCGGGATCGGTCCCGATCGAACGACAATCGAGATCTGGGCGGATCCCGCATTGACGCGCAATATTCATCGGATCGACGTGGAATCGGATTCCGCCCGCTTTTCCATGTCGATCGAGAATATCCCGTCGGAAAACCCGAAGACGGGTCTCATCACCGCGCTCTCGGTCATTGCCTGCCTTCGCAAGCTGCGTGCATCGCTTCGCATCGGGACGTGAACACGTAGGGCGGATTAGCGTAATCCGCCGGCGGGTTACGCTTCGCTAACCCGCCCTACGCGCTGCGCGTCTACCTCACCGCGATCGGCGACACCGTGGAGCCCGAGCCGCCCTGAATCTTGAGCGGCTGCATCACGAAGGCGAATTCCGAGATACCCTTTTGCACGAGCTCATCGAGCTTGAGGTTCTCCAGCAGATGGATGCCGTTCACCACGAGGGCGACCTGGTGTACCGGAAGCGACAATAGCTTGTCGGGGTTGGGCGCGACCTCTACCGGCCAGTTGTCGGCGCCGAGCAGCATCGGGTCCTTGGTGGCAAGCCAGAGCGCGGCCGGCACGCCGATGCCCGGGCAGGATTTCACATAGCGCGGGTTGTCCTTGCCGTAGAGCTTGCCCCATCCGGTGTGGATGAGCACCGCGTCGCCGGGCTGCAGCGTCAGGTTCTGTTTCTTCAGCGCGCCCTCGAGATCGTCGACGGTGATCTCGTAATTGTCGCCCAGCATCTCGGCGCCCTTGAAGCCCGCGACGTCGATCACGACGCCGCGCGTGAACAGCGTGCCCACATTATGGATGCCGAACTTCTTGAAGCCGGTGCGCTCGGAGTTCTCGTCGACCTTCTGGCAATTGTACCAGCTGTTGAGATGGGTCTGGTGCGCAAAGCCGTCGAACTGCGTGCCGACCTGGCCGAGCTCGGTGATGACGATCTCTTCGTTGGAGCCGCGCATGTTGGAGAACTGGTTCATGAAGGTGCGCTTGGTGTGCACGTCGAAACGCCGCGTCCCGAAGAACGGCATGCTGGGACCGAGCACGTGCGCGAGCTCGATCACCTCGCCGGTCTTGATCAGCTTGGCGGCGTTCATCACGGCCGCGGGCTTCTGGTGATTGCCCGAACCGCGCTCGTCGGCCGCGCCCCATTTCGACGGACAGCGCTGGCTTTCCGCCGGAACGTTCCAGGTCGGTGCCCCCTGCGCGTAAGCGGTGGCGGAAAACACAAGCGTGATCGCCGCACCCAATGTGAATGCTTTCATCTGGCTCCTCCCAAGAGGGTGCTCTGGAACGGCACCCCTGGACGGATAATGCGGGTCCCATCCAGGCCGTTCAAGTCATGAAACGAGCCTGGGACGATGTGCCATCCCGGATAAATGCCGCGCTTTCAGGCGTTGCCGCGGTCTTCGCGGAGCAGCGCGTAGGGCGCAATAGCGAAGCGTATTGCGCCGGCTGACCATGCCGCAGAAAGGCGGATTACGCTTTGCTAATCCGCCCTACGGGCTACGGGTTGGTCAGCCTGAGCGCAGCAATGACGGGTCGAGCGGCCGGAGCCGGATCGGGTCGAAGGGGGTTAGATCGGTGCTGCGCGCGACGCCGTCCACGATCAGTTCGGCGAGGGCTTCGCCGGTGGCCGGAGCGTTGAGAATGCCCCAGACGTTATGGCCCGATGCCACGTAGGCGCCCTCGCTTCGCGGTATCTTTCCGATCAGCGGCAGGCCGTCCTGCGTCACCGGACGAAAGCACGCCTGCCGCGCGATAATCCTGTCCGCGCGGAACATCGGTGACAACCGCTCGGAGATCGCCTGCAGGCGATCGATCTCGCCGGAAGCCGGCGTCACGGCAGCCGGGTCGAGCGGCAGCGGGGCCTCGTCGGAGAAAGCGGTGATGTGGGTGCTTCCATCGGCACGGGGGAACACCTCAACCGTAACCTCGGCGCCGCTCTCCTCCTGGTATTCGAGAAAGAGCGCATCCGCCGGGACATCCTTGCCGGTGTCGTAGACGAGACTCGGACTTCTCCGTCCGAACACGGCGGGCAGAACCATCCATCCGGCGGCCACCAATGACCAAGGGCCCATTGCGACGACCACGGCGTCCGCCTCGATGACGCCGCCATCGACCTCAACACCCCCGACGCTCAAGTCCGCACGCCGGACGATGCCGGTGATCCGTCCGGGGCGCAGCTCGGTGCCGTGTGCCTGCGCGGCGCGCATCATCGCAGTGGTGAACGCGCGCGGGTGAACGATCGCGGTCGTTGCCGTCGTGCCCAGCCGGGACGCGATGATGACGCCGCCGGACAGCCAATCGAGATCGGCCGGCTCATGTCGACGGGCATCCCGCTCCGGAACGACGAAACCGCTATAGGCGGTCATGCGGCGGTAGCCCCAATCGCCTGCGATCTCGCCCGGCAGCGCGGCGTGAATTGCAAAACTTCGCCGCGCCAGCGCGTCGAGGGGTGAGCCGGCGCACCAGTCGAGCGCCAGGAAGCCGCCCGCCTTGCCGGATGCCGCAGCGGCCACCTCGGTGCGTTCCACGACGATGACGTCGACGCCGCGGCGGCTGAGAAAATAGGCGGTGCAGGCGCCGATCACGCCGCCGCCGCAGATCACGACGCGCACGGTTTCTCCGCTGGAGGCATCATGCTCAAAGGTCGCTCGCAGCCCGTAGGGCGGATTAGCGAAGCGTAATCCGCCGATTCCGATGCACCAAGGTGGCGGATTACGCTTCGCTAATCCGCCCTACAGGCTTTCACGCGTTGCCGCGGTCCTCGCGGAACAGGTCCAGCTTCTGCTGCACCGGGCGATCCGAGAAGCTGAACAGCACCGAATCCTCGTCGGCTTCGTGGGTGACCCATTGCCAGCTCGGCACCACGAACAGGTCGCGCGGGCCCCATTCGAACGTCTGCTCGCCGATCCGGGTGCGGCCGCGGCCCTCGATAGCGGCGAATACCGTGGCGTCGGTCGCTCGATAACGCGCGGTCTTGAACCCCTTCGGCAGCAACTGGATGAAGGTGCCGATGGTCGGCATCGCGAAATCGCCGGTGGCGGGATTGGAGAACTTCAGCTTCAGCCCATGACAGGCATCCCACTCGTCGCGCAGTTTTGCCTGTTCCAGCGCTTCACGGGTGTAGCTGTAGGGATAGTTGAAGATCGGCGACGTCTTCGAGGCGCGCTTGAGATCGACCGGCAGCAAATTGTGGCCATACCGCGCAAAACTGTCCCCGGCCGGCCGCGTGATCTTTTGCTGATCCTCCTCCATTCCTTCCGCAAATGACGCATCGAAAAACTGCACCATCGGAATGTCGAGCCCGTCGAGCCAGAACATCGGCTCCGAGGTTTCGTTGGAGTGGTCGTGCCAGGTCATCGAGGGCGTGATCACGAAGTCGCCCGGCTCCATCGCGGTGCGCTCGCCATCGACCGCGGTATGCGCGCCCTTGCCTTCGAGGATGAAACGCAATGCCGACTGGCTGTGCCGGTGCGCGGGTGCTACGTCACCCGGTATCACCATTTGAACGCCTGCAAACAGCGAGGTCGTGATCTTCGACTGGCCGCGCAGTCCGGGATTTTCCAGCACCAGCACCCGCCGCTCGGCTTCCTTGGCGGTGATCAGCTGGCCGGCTTCGGTCATGTAGTCGCGGATGGCGTCGAATTTCCACAGATGCGGCCGGCACGCGCTCTTCGGCTCCGGCGTGATCAGGTCGCCCATCACGTTCCACAAGGCGGAGAGATTCTCGCCGTCGATCTTGCGATAAAACGCCTCGCGTTCCGGCGTCTTTTGTACGGCTTCCATGGTCAGCCTCCCGTCGCTCTTGTCGTTCCGATTGATTGACAGCATACTCACAAATTAGGTAGCGTCAATGCGGCCGGCGAGACCGCTGAGAACAAAAATCCGGGAGGTTTTCGATGAAGCTGCACGGTTATTTCCGCAGCAGTGCGTCGTATCGGGTCAGGATCGCGCTGAACCTGAAGGGTTTGAGCGCGGACCAGCTGTCGCACCACCTTCGCAAGGGCGAACAGCGCGACCCCGCCTATCTCGCGATCAATCCGCAAGGCCTGGTCCCGGCGCTGGACGACGGCGGGACCATCCTCACCCAATCCCTCGCCATCATCGAATGGCTCGACGAAACCCACCCCGAACCGCCGCTGCTGCCGCAAGATCCGCTGCGCCGCGCCAAGGTGCGCGCGTTCGCGATGGCGCTCGCCTGCGACACCCATCCGGTGCAGAATCTCAAAGTGCTGGCGCGCCTAAGGCAACTCGGCCTGCCCGAGGAGCAGGTGACCGACTGGGCCGCGTGGGCCAACCGCGAAGGCCTCGCCGCCTGCGAAGCGCTGATCGCGAATGAAACCGGCCCGTTCTGCTTTGGCGCGGCGCCGACCGTCGCCGATCTCTGCCTGGTGCCGCAGCTTTTCAATGCGCGGCGTTTTGGCGTTGCGCTGGAGCCGTTTCCGCGGCTGCTGCAAGCCGAAACCGCCGCAACGGCGATCAAGGCGTTCGCGGACGCCGCACCGGACCGGCAGTCCGATGCCGAATAAAACCGCTGATGTCACGATGGACGCCGTCTACACCAAGCCGGGATATCTGTTTCGCCGGATGCAGCAGATCGCCGTCGCGATTTTTGTCGAAGAGTGCAGAGCCTACGATCTCACGCCGGTGCAGTACGCCGCGCTTGTCGCGATCCGCACCCATCCGGGCATCGACGCGACGCGGCTTTCCGCCGTGATTGCCTTCGACCGCTCGACCCTGGGCAATGTGATCAAGCGGCTGGAGATCAAGGCGTATGTGGAGCGCAAACCGGCGCGCGAGGACAAACGAGTAAAACTGCTCTATCTGACCAAGGCCGGCGCGGCGCTGCTGCGCGACATCATGCCGTCGGTCGATCGCGCGCAGGCGCGGATGCTGCAGCCGCTGAAACCCGCGGATCGCCGGACGCTGATGGCGCTGATGACGCAACTGGTCGATCTCAACAACGAGGCGTCGCGGGTGCCGCTGCGGGCGGAGGACGCGCTCGAACATTTCAAGAAATCCGGCTGATGGCGCCGGCGGCGAGCACGCGGCCGGTCCTGATCGCAGGTGGCGGCATCGGCGGACTCGCCGCCGCGCTCGGCCTCGCGCAGAAAGGAATTCGCTCCATCCTGCTTGAGAAGGCCGCAGCACTCGGGGAGATCGGCGCCGGCATTCAGCTCGGGCCCAATGCGTTTCACGCCTTCGACTATCTCGGCGTCGGCGAGGCCGCGCGCGGCATGGCGGTTTATGTCGATCAACTCCGGCTGATGGACGCGCTGACCGCCGAGGAAATCACCCACGTCGATTTGCGCGACGCCTTCCGCTCCCGCTTCGGCAATCCTTATGCCGTGGTTCATCGCGGCGACCTGCACGGCGTGTTGCTCAAGGCCTGTCAGGATCACCACCTGATCGAATTGCGCGTTAACAGCGAGGTCGCCGGCTACGATCAGGATGGCTCAACGGTGACGGCCCGCCTCACCTCCGGCGACGGCGTCACCGGATCGCTGCTGATCGGCGCGGATGGTCTGTGGTCGAACATCCGCAAGCAGGTGGTCGGCGACGGCGCGCCCCGCGTGTCCGGCCATACCACCTACCGTTCGGTGATTCCGACCCGCGAGATGCCCGAAGATCTGCGCTGGAACGCCGCCACGCTGTGGGCCGGCCCGAAATGCCATATCGTGCATTATCCGCTGTCGGGCTGGAAAGTGTTCAACCTCGTCGTCACCTGTCACAACGACGCGCCGGAGCCGGTCGCAGGCCAACCGGTATCCGACGACGAAGTCATTCAGGGTTTTCGGCACGTGCACGAGCGCGCGCAAGTTATCATCCGCCACGGCAAGAACTGGAAACTCTGGGTGCTGTGCGACCGCGATCCGAATGAGCGATGGATCGATGGCCGCGTCGCGCTGCTCGGCGATGCCGCGCATCCGATGATGCAATATTTTGCGCAAGGCGCGTGCATGGCGCTGGAGGACGCGGTGTGCCTGTCGCACATGCTGGATGCCCATGCCGGCGATCATGCCGCGGCGCTGGAGCGTTATCGCACGCAACGCTTTGCGCGCACCGCGCGCGTGCAACTGCTGTCCCGCGCCATCGGCGAGCACATCTACCATCCTGATGGCGAGCACGCCCGCCTGCGCAACGCGATCATGAGCGCGAAGTCGTCGGAGGATTATTACGATGATCTCGCCTGGCTTTACGGCGGGACGGGGCTGGCGAGCTGACACCGTAGGGCGCAATAGCGAAGCATATTGCGCCGCCTTTCGCGCGGAATGGCGGATTACGCTGCGCTAATCCGCCCTACGACGCTTACTCCTTCAGCAGCGCCTGGCGATCGATCTTGCCGGTGCCAGTTTTCGGCAACTCGTCGAGAAACTTTATCTCGCGGGGGTATTTGTAAGGCAGCAGCGCGGCCTTGACGTAGTCCTGCAGCATCTTCGTCGCATCGGCGGAATCGAACCCGGTGCCGTTCATCACCACCACAGCCTTCAACGTCATGCGCCGGTCCGGCAATTCGACCGCGAACACCGCGCATTCCCGCACGTCGGGATGCTCGGCGAGACAAAGCTCGACTTCGAGCGGATATACCCATTGGCCGGAGATCTTGATCAGGTCGTCGGCGCGGCCGCGGAAGAAATGAAAGCCGTCATGATCGCGCACGAAACGGTCGCCGGTGTAGATCCACCCCTCGTCGCGGATGGTCTCGGCGGTCTTGTCCGGCCTGTTCCAGTACAGCGGCGTGCTGGAATCGCCGCGCACCCACAAAATGCCCTCCTCGTTGTTGCCGACGTCGCGCCCGTCCTTGTCCTTCAGCGCCACCTCATAGCCGGGAACGCGCAGGCCCGCGGCGCCGAGCTTCTTGTTCTCCGGGCGGTTGGAAAGATAGATGTGCAGCACCTCGGTCGAACCCAGCCCTTCGACGATTTCCACGCCGGTGAGCGCCTTCCAGCCGTTGAAGACATCGGCGGAAAGCACTTCGGCGGCGGAGAGCGCCATCCGCAGCGACGAGAAATCTGCGGCAGCCGCCCCGTCAGCCTTGGTCAGCGACGTGTAGAGCGTCGGCAAGCCGAAGAACACGGTCGGGCGAAAGCGCTCGATCGCCTCAAAAATCGTCGCCGGTTTTGGTTGGCCCGGCAGCAGCAGCGTCGCAGCACCCACCGAAAACGGGAAGGTGACGGCGTTGCCGAACCCGTAGGCGAAGAAAATCTTCGGCACCGAAAAGCAGATGTCGTCCGGCTTGAGCTTCAGCACATTGCGCGCGAACGCGGCCTCGCTATAGGCCATGTCGTGCTGCAGGTGGACGATGCCCTTGGGCCGGCCGGTCGAGCCCGACGAATACATCCAGAACGCCATCTCGTTGCGGTGGGTGCCGGCTTCCGCAAGGTCGCCGGGAAAGCGCTGCAGCCACTGCTCCGCGATCAGCGCATCGGGAACGGCGTGGTCAGCCGCACCACCGTTGACGGCGATCAGCGTACGCAACTGCGTATCCTTGCAAGCCACGGCATCGAACCTGGCGCAGAACTCCGCATCCGCGACCGCGACCGGGGCGCTGGAATCCGACAGGTAAAACTGCAGCAGATCGGGCGGCGTCAGCGTATTGATCAGCAGCGGCACGAAGCCTGCGCGGACCGCGCCGAAAAACGCGGCCGGATAGGCCGGGGTGTCGTCGCAAAACATCAGGATGCGATCGCCGCGCTGCAATCCGAGCGATTGAAAGCCATGGCCCCATCGCGATGCGTCGGCGCAAAGTTCGGCATAGCTGCGCGTTCCGGCCGGCCCGATGATCGCAAGCCTGTCACCCCTGCCGCCGGACAGATTGTCGAACAGGATACGGCTGGCGTTGTAGGTTTGCGGAATCGCAAACCCGATTTCCACAGCGCCGGGGCTGTCGGCAGGCACCTTGTCGGCGATTTCGCGGGTCTTGGCCGGGTCCGGCGCGCTCATGCCTTGTTCCCCGCGCGGGCTTCGTAACGCGCCATGAATAGCGGCGACATCGCACGCAAGCGCGCTTGGTCGATCCGCCCCGAACGCGTGATGTAACTATAGGCAAAATCCATCAGGCCGAGCTTCATGTGCTCCGGAAATTGTTCGTACCAGGCCGCACTGGCGCGCGCCGCCGTGACCAGCTTCTTCACCACCGGCTTGCGTTCGGCCTCATAGCGCGCCAGCGCCGCGGGAAGCTCGCGTTCCGCTTCCAGCGCCTTGACCAGCGCGATGACGTCTTCGATGGCGAGGCGCGTGCCGGACCCGATCGAGAAATGCGCCGAATGCAGCGCGTCCCCGACCAGCACCATATTCTTGAACGACCAGTGCTCGTTCCATATCCACGGAAAATTGCGCCATACCGATTTGTTCGACACCAGCGGGTGCCCACCCAGCGTGTCAGCGAACACGGTTTCGCAAATGGCCCTGGATTCATCGACAGTCTTGTCCGCAAAACCATGGCGTTGCCACGTAGCGCGATCGCATTCGACCAAGAACGTGCTCATGTCGGACGCGTATCTGTAGTGATGCGCGTTGAAAGCGCCGAGGTCGGTCTCGACAAAAGTCTGCGACAGCGTCTCGAACCTCCTGGACGTGCCGTACCACGCGAATTTGTTGTTCGAATACGACACCGAGGCGCCGAAATCGCCCTCGAACGAGCGGCGGACCAGCGAATTGAGACCATCCGCCGCGACAATCAGGTCATAGCCGGCCAGTTGATCCAGCGACGCGACGTGTGTGTCGTATCGCGGCGTGACGCCCACGGCACGGACGCGCTGTTGCAGAACGCCGAGCAAATCGAGCCGGCCGATCGAGGAAAACCCGACGCCGTCGATTTCGACGCTCTCGCCGCGCAGGTTAAGGGTGATATTTTTCCAGCTCTGCATCCGCGGCGCGATGGCATCCACCGTTTCCGGATCGTCGGCGCGCAAAAATTCCAGCGCCTGTTCGGAGAACACCACGCCAAACCCCCATGTGGCCCCGGCGGCATTCTGCTCGAACAGATCGAGTTGCGCGTCCGGATGACGCCGCTTCCAGAGGTAAGCGAAATAGAGGCCGCCGGGGCCTCCGCCGATCACGGCGATACGCACATGGTTCTCCCCGAGGCGGCCTTTACGCATTTGTATGCATAAGAAGCACTCACGGCCGACCTTCCAGAGGGTCGCCCGGCTTCACCAAGGTTCTGTCCACATAACTGACCTTCCTCCACGCCGATCAAGGGTCATGCCGTTGTTGCTGCTTTTCCTGTGTTTGTGCATATGGTCAGAACTTTCCCGCACCGAACAGGCGCTTGTGCTCTGCAATTCGCTCTGGTTTACAACCCTCGCAAGGCAAAGTCGGATCGCCAGGCACGCCAAGAGAATGCAATTTGCGTCTAATCTCTGGCATTCGATTGATCATATGTTTTCCTGGGCAGGTTGAACTCGCAACCATACCATGATGAGTCACGTTGTTGACTTTCACCTTGTGCTTTATCGCCAGCCAATGCAGAAGGTCGGTTAGCGAGTTCTGTTGAGCCGAAGTGGGTTCATCTTTAGTCAATTTGCCTTCGACTACTACTGTGATGTGGCGGGATATCGGCATGTCGTATTTTGTATTACTGCGAGCAGCGAGCCGCAATTCTCTACCTTCCAGGATTTCGCCCTTGGGCGCGATGAGGTAATGATAGGGAATATCCGCCATATAAATCGTTTTGAAACCGATTATTCTTTTTTGCTGGTCTTCGATGTTGATTATATAGCTTCCCGGCTTCTTGCTCTGCACGCGATCCTGCAGTCGTTTAATCCTCACCCTGGGATCTTCGTCGAGCTTGGGGCGCTCGTCCGAGTGGTGCACTGTGAGGTACACTGCATCCTCTCTGACAGCTGCCACGTTTTCCGCGACGACCGGATGCGTTGGTGATGTCACTTCCTTGATGGGCGGGTCTCGTCGTTCAATGGCCTTTTCGGCCTTCCAATCCTTCCGAGGGATAATGTTGGGTTGCATGGCAAACTCCAAATGTGAAACTGGAGGAGTATAACGTGTGGGCCTCATCAACAAAAGCCCGTCGCGGGAGCTCCGTCGTTCGTTCTGCGCGTTACCCAATCCAAGCCGAACAGCTTTCCCGTGCGTTCTCTGCGAGACGAGGCACGACATCGCCAGTACGAACCATGCGTTCGGCGCCGCGACTGCCAGCGCACCTCATTCTCCGGCGAACGGCTGTGAGGTTTCGCCCTTGCTTCTGAATAGAAGCCGAGCGCAAGGGTGAGCGTCGTCCAAACAAGCAACGACATGCTTTGGTCTCGGCTAGAGCCGCGGATGACGCCCCGCATGGTCGACCAGCTTTGCCCAGCGTCGATATTGGCGATCCCGGGATGACTCGAACATCCGACCTACGGTTTAGGAAACCGCCGCTCTATCCGGCTGAGCTACGGGACCGGAAATGATTTCAATCGATCGAAATTAGGTCGCGCTTTTTGCTCCACTTTTGCTCGCCGGTCAATCATCGTACCGCGCGGCCGCGATAGCCAAAGCCGAGCGCAGCCCGCGGGGCGGATTACATCACGTCGGAACCAGGAATGCGCCGAAGTCGCCGTCATTCCTTCGGGGATTGTTCAGATTGATATCAACACTCAATCCGTCCCAACCGTCTTCCAGTTCGAGCGGCGGTACTTGAGCCAGATTCCAAGACGGGCTCTTTCCTCCAAAGAACCTGCAGGTTCCTTCAAAGGAAGTGGAGGCAGCAGCAAGCCAGGTGAACTTGCAAACCTCCTTCTGCAGCAAGGTGCTGCAAACCACGCCGTCGCCGTAAACGCCGAGATCGTATTCGCTGCCGACGACCGATTTGACTCCCGCAAAGTAATTGCGGATTTGCGGGAGGTCCGCGCTTGTATATCCATGCGGCAAGCCTTCAACCGCGAAATAGATGACACTGCCTGGGGGCTGGCCGATGTCGTGCGCCTGCTTGACCGCGTAGCCCGCATCGGCTGCTCCCTGTTGTTTTGTCAGCTTGAGCGTATCTGCCAGATTATAATCCTCCCACACGATGAAAAGCTTGATTTTTGCCTTTGACAGCTCCTGCGCCTCGGACTTTGTGATGGCCCATTCCGGATGGCGTTGCTTTCGATAATACCGCCCGACAGCCGTCACGCCCTTCTTCAGCAAAAGCTGCGACTGCTCGAGGCAACTGAAATTGGTGTCGATGATCATATTTTCTCCGTGAGCGTCGCTTCCGCCGAACGTGTCCCTCAACATAGCGGGAACCGTAACAAGAAGACAGTTTGAAAAATGCAGGTTACCGGCAGTTCCGGGCTGACATCGGCATCCCAAAAGCGGTAAATTGCCGGCCCTGTGCTTTGAGAAAATTGGATGTGATCGAGCCCCGTAAATCCACGCTGTTGTTTGCCGCGATCGTCGCTTGCGTCGTGCTGATCCCGGCGCGGTCGCACGCGCAGTGGTGGGGCGCGCGTGCGCCGGCCGATTATGAGGAATGCGCCGAGAGCGCCGGGAAGGCCGCGGCCAAGGAAGACAAAGCCACGCAGCTTTCCGAATGCGGCGTGAAGTTTGCCGCGCGGCGCAAGCCTGGCGGCGGCTATAGCTATTTCGACTTCATGCAGAACCGGCATTTCGATATCGCGGGGCCGAACCCGACGCCGGAAGAACAGCGGCACATCGACGAGCAATATG
The DNA here is from genome assembly GCA_963710045.1 of uncultured Alphaproteobacteria bacterium. Classification (GTDB taxonomy): domain Bacteria; phylum Pseudomonadota; class Alphaproteobacteria; order Rhizobiales; family Xanthobacteraceae; genus Bradyrhizobium. Next base: position 75,456 of record CAVPZO010000022.1, read on the forward strand.
CCGAATATCTCGCCCGCGAACGGAAAAGCGCGATCACGGCGGCCTTCACCCGGAAGCAGCAGCAGTTGCAGCAGGCCACGCCGGAAAGCGAGAAGAAATCTGCGGTCCCACTGCCGGCAAGCAAGCCCCGCGCGGCCACGGTGGGCAGTGCCGGTTCCCGGCCGGCGAAACCAAGCTGCGCGAAAGATTCTTTTTCGTGCAATTGGCCGAGGCTCGCCGACGGCATCAAGGACATCAGGAAACTTTTCAGCGCTTCGCCGGACAAGGCCAAACGCGGCCGGCCGTCGACCGAGCTTGCGACGTCTAGTCAGTGATCACCATCGCCCAGAACATCCGGTAAGGCGAGCTTGCGTTGGCGACCGATGCCACGCCGACCTTCTTGGCGCCGGGCATCAACAGGTTTGCGCGATGCCCGGCTGAGTTCTCCCATTGCTTGAGCGTCTCGGCGAAACTCAAAAATCCGGCCGCGATATTTTCGGCCGCTCTGGACTTACGCAACGGCGCCACGCGCGACGAAAAACTGCCCGCGGCGGAGTGGCTGATGGTGCCGCTGGAAGCCATCGCCTGCGCCTGCTTGAGTGCCACCGCATCAAGCTTGCTATCGGCCCGCACGGCCGACAGTCCATGCGCCCGGCGATAGGCGCTGATCTGGCTCGCGTAATCGTTTGCCAGAGCGGGCACCGTGATGCCCGAAACAAGCAGCACCGCCGCAAACCATAGTTTCATGCGGCCGAGCGATGCCACTGCGGTCAACGCGGTACGTTGTGATGCGGCCTCGGCTTCCGGCGCGGCGCAGGGTCGTAAGCCGGCTTCGCCGATTGAGCGCGCTGCAACGCCGCTCGTTGTTCCTGCAGCCTCGCATCATAGCCGGGCGAAGGCACGACGGTCGGCGGCGCGGCCATCGCCGGCCCGGCCAGGGCGCTGCCGATGAGGGCCGCGCCCAGCGCAACTGCTCCGTAGATTTGCTTCATGTCGCATCCTCTTGCACGGCGTGGTTTCGCCTTTGCTTGTACGCCTGTTTACCGCGAATTTACCCAGATTCATTCGCGATCTTCGCCATTTGAAGGCAAGCCGCGAAATCCGCAGGTCAATTTAAGTCTTATTTAGCCGGCTGCGCGCTCTTATCGGGAACCAAAGCAGCACAGGCATACGGCGTGTTCCCCAAATCCGCGCAGCTGGTTCGCCGGTTTCGCCGCGATCGAAGCGGCAATATCGCCGTTATTTTTGCGCTCAGCCTGATGCCGGTCATCTCCTGTATCGGCTGCGCGGTCGATTACAGCCGGGCGACCCAGTTGCGCAGCAAGCTGCAGGCCGCGATCGACGCCGCCAGCGTCGGCTCGGTTGCAAAAACGTCGCCGGCTTTCATTGCCGCGGGCTCCATAACATCCGACGGGCCGATTCCGGCCGGCGTCACCGACGCGACCAAGATATTCAACGGCAACATGTCGGGTACGACCGGTTACACGCTCAACAGCATGAGCGCGGTGGTGACGAAGTCCGGCGGCATCGTCACCTCGACGACGCAGTTCTCGGCGCAGGTCCCCACAGCCTTCATGGGCGCGATCGGCAAGACTGCCATGACCGTCACCGGCACGTCGACTTCCGTCTCCAACATGCCGCTCTATATCGATTTCTATCTGCTGCTGGACAATTCGCCGTCGATGGGCGTGGGCGCGACCCCGGCCGACGTCGCCACGATGGTCAGCAACACGCCGGATGCCTGCGCGTTCGCCTGCCACGACCTCAACGACTCCAAGAACTACTACAAGCTCGCAAAGAAGCTGGGGGTGACCACTCGGATCGACGTACTGCGCACCGCGACCCAGCAGTTGATGGACACCGCCGCCTCGACCCAGACCTATTCCAGTCAATTCCGGATGGCGATCTATGACTTCGGCGGCTCTGCGCAAACGGCGGGGCTCAGGAGTTTGTTTGCGCTGTCATCCAGCCTTACCAGCGCCAAGTCGGCGGCCGGCAACATCGACCTGATGACGGTCAATGGCCAGAACGACAATAACGATCAGGACACCGCCTACACCAGCATTTTCCCTGCGGTCAACAGCGCGATCGGCGCGCCGGGGCCCGGCACGTCGTCGGCGCCGCAAAAATATCTGTTCTTCGTGTCCGACGGCGTTGCCGACGAATACAATACGGCATCGTGCAGCAAGCCGACCACCGGCGGGCGCTGCCAGTCGCCGATCAATCCGGCTCTATGCACGACCATCAAGAACCGCGGCATCAAGATCGCGGTGCTGTACACGACCTACCTCGCGCTGCCGACCAACGCCTGGTACAACAGCTGGATCGCGCCGTTCAACGTCGGGCCCTATGGCCCCTCGCCGAACAGCGAGATCGCCAACAACATGAAAGCCTGCGCGTCCGCCGGGCTATATTTCGAAGTCAGCCCGACCCAGGGCATTTCGCAGGCGATGACGACGCTGTTTCAAAAAGCCGTCTCCGACGCCCGCATCAGCGGCTAGCGGAAAAGCCCGTCATGCCCAAGGTGTCGTCATGCCCGGGCTTGTCCCGGGCATCCACGTCTTGCTTTCTTTCTTGTGGGGCAAAGACGTGGATGGCCGGGACAAGCCCGGCCACGACGAAGAACTTTCAGACTAAATCCCGAATTTGCTCCGGCGTCAGCGCCGGCGAGCCTTTGCCTTCGGCCTCGGCACGCTTGATCAGGGCAACGATGCGCTCGGAGAGCGGGACTTTCAGCCCGTGCCGTCCGGCAATTTGCGTGATGACGCCCTGCAGATAATCGATCTCGGTGCCTCGGCCGCGCTGCAGGTCCTCCCACATCGATGACCGCGCCTCGGGATCAATCTTCATGGTGCGGCCCAGCAGCAATCGAAACACCGCGTCCGGCAGCCGCAGCAGATGCGGCGTCAATGCCGGCGGGACCGGAGTCGATGCGACGGGCTTGATGCCCTCGGCCTTCACGGCTGCCAGCCCTTCCGCCATCTGGTCCGCCAACAACGCGCGCCACGAGCGCTGCGCAAGCTGCTGCCGCAGCGGCAGGTTCGACAACGCATTGAGCGCATTGTTGAGATTGAGCAGCAGCTTGCCCCATTGCACGCCGACGATGTTGTCGGTCGGCCGCATCGTCAAATGCGGCACCGAGAGCTGCGCCGCGGTGCCGGCCTCGTCCCGTTCGATGACGATATCGCCGGAGGTCGCGCGATGAAATCGCCCCTCTCCCAAAGCCATCACATTGAAGGGGACCATGCCGGCCAGCACGCGCCGCCCCGGCAATCGCTCGCGCAGCACGGCAACGTTGCCGACGCCATTTTGCAGGCTGATCACGACGGCGTCCGATGGCGCGTGCCGTGCAATCAGATCCGCGATACCGGCGGTGTCGGTGCTTTTCACCGTTACCAGCACAACGCCCGCATCGTTGAAAATCGCGGGATCATCCGAGAGCGAGATCTGGCTCGATGCGACTTTTCGGTCGAAACCCTCGAAGCTCGTTACCCTCAAACCATTGCTGTTGATTTCTTCGATCACGCGCGGGCGCGCGAGCAGCGACACGCGGCGGCTCGCATCGCCAAGAACACCGCCGACAAAGCAGCCGATGCTGCCGGCACCGGCCACGCTGATGGGCTTTGTCGCGATCATGCTGGCATCCCAAGGTGTGGTCTTTCAAATGCGATAGCAGAACGCGCGTCGAGTGCCTATCGCCGTTCGCAACCCCTCCCCGCGCCTTGTAACCGTCATGTCGCAACGTTATCCTTTGCGCCGGGGCTGGCATGCGACAGGAGAGAACCATGGGTTTGCTCGACATACTGAACGGCATGCAGAATGGCCCGCGCGGTCCAAGCGCACCAAGCGACCCCAACGCCAAGGACGGCATGTCGCCGATCACCATGGCGATCCTTGCCCTGCTTGCCTACAAGGCGGTGAAGCATTACGGCGGCAGCCACGCGGGCAGCAGTCCGGCGGCGCCTGCGCCATCCCCCAATACGGTGAATGCCGGCCTCCCCGGCGGACTTGGCGGAGCATCAGGTGGCGGCGGGCTTGGCGATCTGCTCAAGGGCGGCCTCGGCGGCCTGCTCGCAGGTGGTGCTGCGGGCAGCGTGATCAGCGGCGGGCTCGGCGACCTGCTCAAGCAGTTTCAGCAGAGCGGGCATGGCGACGCGGCCAATTCGTGGGTGAGCCCCGGGCCGAACAAACAGATTGCGCCCGGCGATCTGGCCAGCGCCCTGGGCGCCGACCAGATCAATACGCTGTCCTCGCAAACCGGACTGTCGCGCGATGAGCTGCTCACGGGCCTCAGCCAGCATTTGCCCGACGTGATCAATCAACTTACACCGCACGGACGCCTGCCGAAGGACAACGAGATATCGATCTGAACGCCGGCTTTTCAGAAAAGGACGAGTGCCATGAGCGGAATTCTCTGGATCATTGTCGTCGGCTTCGTCGCCGGCATTCTCGCGCGGATGCTTTCGCCGGGTCCCAACAATCCCAGCGGATTCATCCTGACCACCGTGCTCGGCATCGTCGGCGCCTTCCTTGCGACGTGGATCGGCCAGGCCTTCGGGCATTACGGCCCGGATCAGGGCGCCGGATTCATCATGGCGACGATCGGCGCGCTGATCGTGCTGTTCATCTGGAACAGGCTGGTCGCGCGCGGCGTGATCTCGGATCCCGGCGCGAGATAAGAGCGCAGCTTCGTTTGGAGTCGTCATGCCCGGGCTTGTCCCGGGCATCCACGTCTTTGCATCCACGCTCCCGGCAAGACGTGGATGGCCGGGACAAGCCCGGCCATGACGGAGAAAATCCTAATTCACCAGATGCAATCCGGCATCGATGCGGACCAACTCGCCGGTCATGTTGCTCGAGGCCGGCGTGGCGAGAAAGCACACCAGCGCCGCGACATCTTCCGCGGTCGAGGCGACCTTGAGCGGCACTTTCCCCACCACCATGTCGCGCACCTGCTTGGCGCCCTCCACGCCGCGGCCTTTGGTGAACCAGGGCGTATCGATATAGCCGGGGCATACGGTGTTGACGCGGATCAGCGGCGCCAGCGCCCGCGCCAGCGAGTAGGTAATGGTGTTGAGCGCTCCCTTGCTCGCGGCGTAAGCGACGGATGAGCCGACGCCGCTGATGCCGGCGACCGACGATACGTTGACCACCGCCGACGGACGGCCCGAGGCGTTGGCGGCGGCCTCCAGCAGCGGCCGCGCCGCCCGGATCATCTGGAACGGGCCGATCGTATTGACCCCGAACAACCGCTGAAAATCTTCCGAGGACAATCCGTCCAGATTGCCATGCGCCATGTGCTTGGTGGTGCCGGCGTTGTTGATCAAGGCGTCGAGGCGTCCCCAGGGCGCCGCCGCCGCGACGATCTTCTTGCAGTCGTCGTCGCGGGATACGTCGCCTTGAACCACGACCACCTCGCCACCTGCCGTGCGGCACAGGTCGGCGGTCTGCTCGGCTTCCTTCTGGCTCGACGAATAGTTGACGACGATGCGCGCGCCACCCTTGGCCAGACTGGCAGCCGTCGCGGCGCCCAGGCCGGACGCCGACCCCGTGATAACAACGCACATACCGTCCTTGCCGTCCTTGGACATCTGCATTCCTTTTCCTGAGCGCGCCTGACGTTGCCGTGGCGGCGATCTACCATACCGGCTGGCGAATTGGGAACAAGTTGAGGGTAGTCCGTTGCGCGGAATAATTGCTTCAGAAGCCTGATCATGACACCTCCGCAGACCACCCTGCGGACATCGGCGCTTGTCATCGCTAATGCTTTTCCCCATCATGCTGCCAAGATTAAAGGCAGCACCCCATGCCCGGCCCACCCGCCGAATGAGATGTGCGCTTAACGAAAAACGGGGAACGCTGTGGAGAGTGAGAACATTGTCGCCGAGACCGCGGAACGGATTTTCGCCGACCTCGCCGACGCCCAAACCATCAACAATGACAAGGAAGGCCGCTGGAAAGCGCCGCTGTGGCAGGCGCTGACCGAAGCCGGCTTGCCGCTGTCATGGGTGCCGGAAGACTGCGGTGGCTCGGGCGCGAGTCTCGCCGAAGGTTTTAGCGTGCTGAGTTCTGCCGGGCGTTTCGCGGTGGCGGTGCCGCTGGCCGAAACCATGCTGGCGGGATGGCTGCTGGCGCAAGCGAAGATCGCGTCACCGGAAGGCGCGATGACGGTGGCGCCCGCAAGCCCGAAGGATCGCATCACGCTGAATGCCGACGGCACGTTGTCCGGACGCGCGCGCGGCATTCCTTTCGCCAAGGCCGCCAGGCATATCGCCGTGCTCGCATCCGGCGCGAGCGGTCTTTCGATCGCACTGGTCGACGGGGCTTCATGCCGGATCGAACAAGGGGTCAATCTCGCCAGCGACGCCAGCGACATCGTGACGGTCAACAATGTGCGGCCCATTGCTATCAAACCGGCCCCGAAAGGCTTCGACCAGACCTCGCTGATGCTGATGGGCGCGGTGGCGCGAAGCCTGCAGATCGCGGGTGCGCTGGAATCCATGCTCGACATCAGCGTGCGCTACTCCAACGAGCGCGTCGCCTTCGAAAAGAAGATTTCGAAATTCCAGGCGGTGCAGCACAATCTGGCAAAACTCGCCGGCGAGGCCGCAGCAGCCCTCGCCGCCGCTAGTTCGGCCGCCGATACCATCGCCAACAGTACGTCATTCGACGACGCGGTGTTCCTTGAAGCCGCGTCCGCAAAAATCCGCTGCTCCGAGGCTGCCGAAAAGGGTGCGGCGATCGCCCATCAAGTGCATGGCGCGATCGGTTTCACCATCGAGCACATCCTGCACCGCTACACCCTGCGCGCGCTGGCGTGGCGCGACGATTTCGGCCATGAGAGCTATTGGGCGGTGGAACTCGGCAAGATGGTCGCCGCGCGCGGCGCCGATGAGCTGTGGCCGCTAGTGGCGTCGCGCTGACATGAACGAAATTCGCTTGCATTAAAGTCGAGATTCAAAATGACCGCAGCCCTTCGTTTCGATCCGATCCGCCTGCCGCCGGAATGCGAGGTGCTGCGCAAGCAAGTCCGCGCCTTCCTCGCCGACGAGATCGCCGCCGGCACCTTCGATCCGCACAAGCCCAACCGTGAAGACGCCGACGCGCCGGAATTTTCCCGCCGCGTCGGCGAACGCGGCTGGCTCGGCATGACCTGGCCGAAGAAATATGGCGGCCACGAGCGCAGCTTTCTGGAACGCTATGTGGTCACCGAGGAAATGCGCGTCGCCAACGCCCCGACCCGCCGCTTCTTCGTCGCCGACCGGCAGAGCGGCCCGGTGCTGCTGAAATACGCGCCCGAGCATATCAAGATGGATATCCTGCCGCGCATCTGCCGCGGCGAGGTCTGTTTCTCGATCGGCATGAGCGAGCCGAACTCCGGCTCGGATCTGTTTGCCGCCAAGACCAAGGCCACCAGGACCGACGGCGGCTGGCTGATCAACGGCACCAAGATCTGGACCTCATCGGCGCACATCGCCGACTACATGATCGCGATTTTCCGTACCTCGCCGTCTACAAAAGAAAACCGCCGCCACGGCCTGACGCAGTTCCTGGTCGACATGAAAACACCGGGCATCAAGGTCAATCCGATCGGCCAGATCACCGGCCAGTTCGAATTCAATGAGGTGGTATTCACCGATTCCTTCATGCCTGACGATCACGTGCTGGGCGAAATCGACGGCGCCTGGAAGCAGGCCACCTCCGAGCTCGCCTATGAGCGCAGCGGGCCGGAGCGTTTTCTGGAAACCTATTACGTTCTGACCGAACTGGTTCGCGCGGTCGGTCCGAAGCCGGATGCGCGCGGCGCGGAGGGTATCGGCAAGCTGGTGGCGCAGCTTCACACCATGCGGCGGATGTCGGTTTCGGTCGCGGGGATGCTGCAAGCCGGCAAAGAGCCGGTGGTGGAAGCCTCGATCGTCAAGGACATCGGCACGATCTGGGAGCAGCAACTGCCGCACCGGGTTCGCGAACTCGCGGCCTTCGTCGATTCCGACGCCTCCAATCACGCGACGCTGGAAGATCAATTGTCGTTCGCGATCAAGACCGCGCCAAAACTGACGATCCAGGGCGGCACCACCGAAGTGCTGCGCGGCATCATCGCGCGCGGGCTCGGACTGCGCTGATTTTCCCGCCGCGTCATGGCGGGGCTAAAGCGCGAAGCGCGTCTTCGCGCCAGACGTCCCGGCCATCCACGTCCTGGGCGCCGAAAAGACGTGGATGCCCGGGACAAGCCCGGCATGACGGGATAAAGATTCGGACACACTCGGAGGACACCATGAGCAAATTCACGGATATCGGCGTCGAGACCAAGGGCCATGTCGGCATCATCGAGATCCAGCGGCCGCCGCTGAATTTCTTCGACATCTCGCTGATCAACCAGATCGCCGATGCGCTGGAGGAATTCGACAAGGATATCGAAATCCGCGCCTCGGTGCTGGCTGCGCAAGGCAAGGCGTTCTGCGCCGGCGCGAATTTCAGCGATCCGGCGCGGCAGGAAGCCGAAGCGCGCGAGGCCAAGGGCGATCCCGCCGACAGTCTCGGCTCGATCAACAATCTTTATCTGCATGCAGTCCGTATCTTCCGCAACAAGAAGCCGATCGTCGCGGCCGTGCATGGCGCGGCCATCGGCGGCGGACTCGGGCTTGCCGTATCGGCGGATTTTCGTGTCACCTGTCCCGAGGCGCGCTTCGCCGCCAATTTCACAAAACTTGGATTTCACCCCGGCTTCGGGCTGACGGCGACGCTTCCCGAACTGGTCGGCAAGAACAATGCGGAGCTGATCTTCTACACCAGCCGCCGCGTCACCGGCGAGGACGCCACCCGAATGGGGCTCGCCAACCTCTGCGTCCCGCAGGACCAGGTGCGGGCCGAGGCGATGAAGCTCGCCAATGAAATCGCCGAATGCTCGCCGCTCGGCCTGCTCTCGACCCGCGCCACCATGCGCGCCGGCCTCGCCGACCGCGTGCTGGCCGCGACCAACCACGAACTCGCCGAACAGTCGCGCCTGCGCGCCACCGAGGACTTCAAGGAAGGCGTCAAGGCCACCGCCGAGCGACGGGTGGCGAATTTCAAGGGGCGGTGAGCACACCTCTCCCGAAGGGAGAGGTCGACCGCGAAGCGGTCGGGTGAGGGGTTAAGGCCCCTCGTTCTTCCGTAACCCCTCACCCGGATTGCTTCGCAATCCGACCTCTCCCTATGGGAGAGGTGAAGGCACCACCAGCGCATCCACGATGGTCACGCCCTTTCCTTCGGCGTGTACTAGCACCGGGTTGAGCTCGATTTCGGAAATCTTGTCGCTGTAACGCGCAGCCAGCAGCGAGATTTGCGAGATCAACTGCGCCAACGCCGGAATATCCGCTTTCGCCGCACCCCGGAATCCATTCAGCAGCGGCGCAGCCTTGAGTTCGCCGAGCATGTGGGATGCTTCCTCCGCACTGACCGGTGCCGGCCGATAGATCACGTCCTTGAACAACTCGGTGGTGATGCCGCCGAGGCCGACCATGATCATCGGGCCGAAGGTGGCGTCCAGCATGGTGCCGACGATGATCTCGACGCCCTTCTTCGCCATCGGGCTGACCAGGACACCCTGGATGACGGCGTCCGGCCGATGCTGCCGCGCGCTGTCCAGCAAGGTGGTATAAGCGGCCCACGCCTCGCCCTTGCTGGCGATGTTGACGCGGACGCCGCCGACTTCGCTCTTGTGCGGAATGTCGCGGGACTGGATTTTCATCACCAGCGGAAAGTTCGCGCGCGCGATCGCCTCGTCGAGCGCGGCTTTCTCCGTCACCAGCACTTCATCGGGCAACGCGATGCCGGCGTCGCGCAGCAGCGACTTGCTGTCATGCTCGGACAGCGTTGCCGATTCCAAATGCGCGGAGAGGTCGCGCAACGCCGGTACGGAGTCGTCGGCCGGCGGGGCCAGTTTGAACTTCGCGTAGTCGGTGATCCTGCGCATCGCAACGCCGACATGCGTCAGGCCCGACAGCACGATGACACCGGACTCCGCCAGCGCGGTGCGCGCGAAATTCGACGGCAGCGTGTAGGAGTAAAACACGATCGGCTTGTGCTGAGCATCGATCACCGGCTTCAACTCGTCGCGCTTGAACGGCATCCGCGTATCGCTCGACAGCGACAGCACCACCAGGATGGCGTCGATGTCGCTGGATTGGTCGAGCAGTTCGATGCTCTTCTGCAGGCCGCCGCTGTTCACGCCCTGCGCGGTGACGTCGATCGGGTTGCGCGCCGCGCCATAGGAAGGCAGCAGTTTCTTGATTTCCGCCTGCATCGGCGCCGGCAGTTCCGGCACCTGCAGGCCCTGCATCGACACCGTGTCCGCGCCCCAGATGCCGGCGCCGCCGGAGACCGTGACGACGCCCACCCGGTCGCCTTTCGGCAGCGGCGACGTGGTCAGCACCGCCGCGATGGTGACGGCCTCATCGAGATCGTTGGAAACGATAAAACCGTATTTGGCGAACACCGCGTCATAGGCCGCGGACCAGCCGGCCATGCTGGCGGTATGCGACGCTGCGGCGCGCTCGCCGGCGCCGGAGCGGCCGACCTTGGTGACGATGATGGGCTTGCCGATTTCCGCGGCGCGCCGGGCGGCAACCAGGAATTTTTCGACGTCGCGGATGCCCTCGATGAACAGCAGGATCACATCGGTCGAGGCATCCTGCACCATGTAATCGAGGAATTCGCCGGCGCCGAGATCGGCTTCATTGCCGGCGCTGACGCAGTAGCTGATCGCAACGCCCAGCGCCTTGGCGCGATGTTTTATGGCAAAGCCGATGCCGCCGCTCTGCGCGACGACAGCGGCGCGTCGCCTGCTCGCGACCAGGTCGACCTGGCCCGGCTTGACGTCGACCGTGGGGCTGAAGGTCGCCGCGACATGCTGGGCTTCGCTGTAGAATCCTTCCGCATTGGGACCGGAAATCCGCATACCGCTCTTCCTGGCCAGCGCCACGATGGCGTCCTGCATCGCCGTGCTGTCGCCGCCCTCCTCGGCAAATCCCGACGAGATGATCACCGCGTTCTTCACCCCGGCGGCGGCGCATTGCTCGAGCGCGCCGAGTACCGCGCGGGCCGGGATGATGACGATGGCAAGGTCGATCGGCTGTCCGACGTCCGATATCGAGGGATAGCATTTCAGCCCGTCGAGTTCGCCGTAGTTTGGATTGATCGGGTAAATCCTGCCCGGATAGTGGTTCTTGCGCAGCATCGACAGCAGCCGGCCCGGGATCTTTTCGAGATCGCGCGAGGCGCCGATCAGGGCGATGCTGGACGGGGAGAAGAAGCTGTCAAGCGGATGCGGAGCAGTCTTGGTCGCGGCGGGCATTCAGAGCGGTCCTGATTGTTCTTGTTGTTTGAACGTCCGTGCCGCGTGATGTCAACATTTACGCTGTGAGCTGGAAATTGACGCCGCCGAGGAAGAAAGAGTTTCCGTTGATAGCGTAGCCTTTGGCCTTGGCGGCATCGCACACTTTGGCGACGTCGCCGACCCGGAACGTCAGGCCACTCATGATATCGCCGGCGCCCTTGGCGAAGCGGAAAGTGCAATTGGGCAGCGCGAGCGAAGGTTCTGCACCCGCGCCTTTGCTGACGGGGACCCCGATGATCTGCCCCCAGTGCCGCGCAAGCTCCTCAGGCTCCGGGCTTTCCATCTCCACGCCGACCAGCGCCTGCGTCACGTCCTTGCGGATCGATTTCTGCCAGTCCGGTCCGGCCGGCGGATAGGGACCTAGCACATCGTCGCTGCCCTCGGTGTGATTGAACTCGATAAACGCCGCGCGGCAATCGCGCGGATGCAGTTGCACGCCGTGATAGGGCGCGTGATCGATCACGTTGGCGGTGCGTACGCCCATCGCTTTGGCATGCCGCCCGCGCTCGTCGGGATCGTCGCAGCAGAAAATCGCCATGTAGCCGCCGCGGCCCTCGGTCTTGTCGATGAAGCGTCCCGCCGCGGTGCCGGGCTGAAACGGCGCCACCACTTCCAGCAGGATGGTGTCGACCGGGAGCAGCGCGTTCTCCAGCCCGTACTTTGCCACATTGCCGTCGCGGTAGCAGACGCTGAGGCCCATGATCGAGCTGATATCGGAGATCACCGGCTCCAGATTTGGCGCAACCAGACAGATTTGCCGCAGCCGCATATAGCGCGCCATCTCAATGACCCACGAAAGCGGGCTTGCGCTTCTCGACAAAGGCCTTGGCGGCTTCCTTGTGATCGGCGGTATCGCCGGACCGCGAGTGATGCATGGCCTCGGCGTCGAAGCAGGCTTCCAGCGACATGTGCTCGGCGTTGTTGATGTTGGTCTTGATGTAACCGAGCGTCACCGTCGGCCCCTGCGCCAGCGACATCGCCAGCTCATGCGCCGCGGCTTCCACTTCCGCGTCGGGCACGACCTTGGTCACGATGCCGAGCGCCAGCGCTTCCTGCGCGGTGAGCACCGGCGACATCAGATACAGTTCGCGCGCCCTGGTGCTGCCGAGCATGTGCGTCAGGAAATAGGTGCCGCCGAAGTCGCCCGACAGTCCGACCTTGGCAAACGCCGTGGTGATTTTTGCAGAAGCGCCGGCCACGCGCAGGTCGCAAGACAGCGCGATCGAAAGACCGGCGCCGGCCGCGGCGCCGTCGATTTGCGCCACCACCGGTTTCGGCATCTCGTGCAGGATGCGCGACACCTCCATGCCGCGCCGCAGGTTGGATTTCCTGGCCTCGAACGGCAGCGGCGCGCGCCCCTCCGCCATCGATTTGACGTCGCCGCCGACGCAGAAGGTGCCGCCCGCGCCTCTCAGCAGCACCGCGCGCACCTCGTGATCCTCCGCCGCGCGCCTTGCCGCCTCGACCAGCCCGCGCGTCATGTCCGGATTGAGCGCATTGCGCCGGTCCGGCCGGTTCATGGTGATGGTGAGCAGGCCGTTGTCGAGCGATTGCAGGACCATGTCGTTCATGAGGAGGTGTTCCTTGTTATAAGAGCCGTCATTCCGGGGCGCCCGCGCCCTTGCGCGGGACGAACCCGGAATCTCGCGCAATAACCTCTGGATTCCGGGTTCGCGCGAAGAGCGCGCCCCGGAATGACGTTTTTACTTCTTCACCAGCGGGCAGCGCGACAGTTCCAGCGACTGGAACGCTTCGTTGCCGGGCACCGTCGCCAGCAGCTTGTAGTCGTCCCAGCGTCCCTTGGATTCCGACGGCTTCTTGACCTCGAACAGATACATCTCGTGAACCATGCGGCCGTCTTCGCGAATCCGGCCGTTCTTGGCGAACATGTCGTTGACCGGCGTGTCCTTCATGATCTTCATGACCGCGGCCGCGTCGGTGGTGCCCGCCGCTTTCACCGCCTTGAGATAATGACCGACCGATGAATAGATGCCGGCCTGCGCCGAGGTCGGCACCCGCTTGATGCGCTCCATGAAGCGCTTCGAGAATGCCCGGGTCTCGTCGTTGAGATCCCAATAAAACGCTTCGGAAAGGATCAGCCCCTGCGCGGTTTCAAGGCCAATGCTGTCGATGTCGGTGATGAAGGTCAGCAGCGGCGACAGCTTCTGGCCGCCTTTGATCAGGCCGAATTCCGAGGCCTGCTTGATGGCATTGATGGTATCGCCGCCGGCGTTCGCAAGACCTATCACTTTGGCTTTGGAAGCCTGCGCCTGCAACAGATACGAAGAGAAATCCGATGTGTTGAGCGGATGCCGCACGCCGCCCAGCACCTTGCCGCCGGACTTCAGCACGACGTTGGTGGTGTCCTTCTCGAGATCCTGGCCGAAGGCATAGTCGGCACTGAGAAAGAACCAGGTATCGAGACCCTGTTTCACGGTTGCAAGGCCGGTCACATTGGCTTGCGCGAATGTATCGTAGGCATAATGGATGGTGTACGGACCGCAGGCCTCGTTGCTGAGCCGGATCGATCCCGGGCCGTTGAACATGATGATCTTGTTGCGCGCTTTCGCGATCTCTCCGGCGGCGAGCGCGGTTGCGGAGGCCGCGACATCGATAATGGCTTCGACGCCCTGATTGTCCAGCATGTCGCGGGCGATGCTGGCGGAAAGGTCAGCCTTGTTGAGATGATCGGCCGCGATGATTTCGATTTTGCGGCCCAGCACTTCGCCGCCAAAGTCCTCCGCCGCCATCTTCGCGGCCGTCTCGCTGCCGGAGCCGGTAATATCCGCGTACAGGCCTGACATATCGAGGATGGCGCCGAGTTTTAGCGGAGGTTTTGACTGTGCCATCGCCGTGGTCGCGGCAACCACCATCACCGAGGCCAGCAATCCAAGCGCAATTCTCTTCATCGCAACCTCCCAAGGTCATGCCGCATTGTTGTTGCGCGGCGTTTTCGTTGTTGGCGCAATCATGCCGTAAGGCGCATGCAGCGGCAAGCCGCAGACTATTTCCGCAAAACGGAATGATTGCCGTGCGTCACCATTGAATTTTCGCGTCCGCTGAAGCCAGCAGACCCTTTCCCGGAACGTGGTTGAGCTCCAGCCTGATGCCATCGGGATCCTCGAACAGCAGCGAGTAATATCCCGGCGCCCATTGGTCCTCGCGCGGCGGGCGAATGATCGTGGTGCCGATCGAGCACAGGAAGTCGTGCAGTTCGTCGATGTCGGCGCGTTCGCGGGCGCGAAAGCACAGATGATGCAGGCCGATACGATTTTGCTCGAACGCGGCGCCCGCATGTTCGGGCGCCGGCGCGGTGATCGCGAGCCCGGTACGGCCGCCGACGCAGTAATAGATCTGGTCGCTGTCGATCATCGGCTTCAACCCAAGAAACGGCAGCAGCTTTCGGTAGAATTCGCGCGAGCGTTCGAAATTCGACGCGGTCAGAAAAACATGGGCGATGCCGTTGACTTCCATCGACTTCCCCTTTCAACCGCCGCGCGGTGTCGGGCTGCGCGCGATGACGCTATCGTCAGCATACAGGAATTTGACCGACGTCGGGCGGAGCCATGGCAGGCGCGACAGATTTTTGCGGGGCATGCATTGCGGCGGTCGTGTTAGGCGCGATCGCGCCCTCGGTGATCGGTCCCGCGCTCGCGGCGCCTTGCAGTTTCGAGCCGCAAGGCGAAGGCCGCGTCAGCGCCATCGTCGACGCGCGCACCTTTCGCATGGACGATGGCCGCGAGGTGCGACTCGCGGGGATTGAAACGGCAACGGCGGGTAAAGCCGACGGCGCCCCGGCACTGTCAGCGCTTGTTGCCGGTCGCAATGTGACCTTGCGCGGCGAGACCGACGCGCCGGACCGCTACGGCCGGCAGCCGGCCTTTGTGTTTGTGGATTCTACCGACGCTTCGATGCAGAGCCTGCTGCTGGTGCAAGGGCAAGCGCTGGTTTCGGGGACCGTCGCCGACAAGGCATGCGCTGCAGAGTTCGCGGCGGCCGAGGCCGTGGCCCGACGGGCCCGGCGGGGAATCTGGGGCAATTCCGCGGCCATAAAAAACGCGGAAAGTCCGGGCGATATTTTGACCAGGATCGGGCAATTTACCGTGGTCGAGGGGAAGGTTCTGTCTGTGCGGCAGGCCGGGGCTGTGACTTACATCAATTTCGGCCGCCGCTGGACACGCGACTTTGCCGTGACTATTTCAAGGCGCATGGTGCGCGCCTTCGAGGCTGCGGGAATCACCCTTAAGTCCCTCGAAAACAAGCGAATTCGCGTCCGCGGCTTCATCGAGGCGCGCGGCGGACCGCGGATAGAAGCGCTCCGTGTGGGGCAAATTGAATTGGCCGGCGATAATTAGGCCGGCTGGGCAGAGGCAGATGACGACCGTGACACGGCGTTTGCGACGGCGCGGGACTTTTTATAGCCGCCGCGTTTTGGCGGCGTCGGTCCTGCTGTGCGCAACCCTTATGCTGGCCGGCTGCGGCGATATCAGCCGTTTCCAGACCTCATCGCCTGCCGGGACTCAAGCCTCAAAACCGGCCCGGACGGTGGCGCAGACGCCGGCGGCCGAGCGCGAGCATGAGCGCATCCTGTCCTCCTATGGCGGGGCCTATGACGACCCGCGGCTGGAGGCGCTGATCACCAAAACCGTCGACCGGCTGGTGGCGGCCTCCGACCGTCCCGACCTCGCCTACCGGGTGACCATCCTCAATTCCGGCGCGGTCAACGCCTTCGCGCTGCCGACCGGACAGCTCTATGTGACGCGCGGCCTGGTCGCGCTGGCGAGCGATACCTCCGAATTGTCCTCGGTGCTGAGCCACGAGATGGCGCATGTGCTGGCAAAGCACGCCTCGATCCGCGAGGACCAGGCACGCCAGGCCGCCATCGTCACCCGCGTCGTCACCGACATGGGCAACGATCCCGATCTGACCGCGCTCGCGCTGGCCAAGTCAAAACTGACCATGGCGAGCTTTTCGCGGGCGCAGGAATTCGAGGCCGACGGCATTGGCGTCGGCATTTCCGCCCGCGCGCAGTTCGATCCCTATGGCGCCGCGCGCTTCCTGACCGCGATGGAACGCAATGCCGCGATGAAAGCCGGCAAGGCCTCGCTCGATCCGCGTTCGCAGGACTTTCTCTCCTCGCATCCGGCGACGCCGGAGCGGGTGCAGAACGCGCAGGCCAATGCGCGGCAATACACCGCGCCGCGCGGCGGCGAGCAGGACCGCGAGGTTTATCTTTCCGCGATCGACAATATCGTCTACGGCGAAGACCCCAGCGAAGGTTTTGTGCGCGGGCGGCGGTTTCTTCATCCCAAGCTCGGCTTCACCTTCCAGGCGCCGGAAGCCTTCACGCTGGACAACACCGCGCAGGCGGTGATCGGCGTGCGCGACGGCGGCAGCCAGGCGATGCGCTTCGACGTGGTGCGGGTGCCGGCCGAGCAGACGCTGAGCGAATATCTCAATTCAGGCTGGATGGAGAACGTCGACAAGGCCTCGACCGAAGACATCACCGTCAACGGCTTTCCGGCCGCGACCGCGCTCGCCCACGGCGACGCGTGGCAATTCCGCGTCACCACGCTGCGCTTCGGCAGCGACGTCTACCGCTTCATCTTCGCCGCCAAACAAAAGACCACCGAGAGCGAACGCAACGCCCGCGAAACCGTGGCCTCGTTCCGCAGGCTGACGCTGGAGGAGATTCAGGCCGCGCGCCCGCTGCGGATCAAGGTGATTACGGTGCAGCCGGGGGACACGGTGGAGTCGCTGTCGCACCGGATGATGGGCGTGGACCGGCCGGCGGAGCGGTTTCGGGTGCTCAACGGGCTGGAGGGGAATGCGCAGGTGAAGGTGCGGGATCGGGTGAAGATTGTGGTGGATTGAGGGGGGCTGCGCGCTCGCCAACGAAATCCGCCGTATTAATACTTGGTCGCTCTACCTTTGTGCATCTCCAAATGGTACCTCTCCTCGGCTCGTGGGGAAGGTGTATGAGTTTTACCGACAGTCCGATCATCAATTCGCCGTTTGACAAGCCGAAATGGCATTTCGAACTGGACGGCGACGGTCAGCCGACCGGCAAGAAGCTGTCCGACCGTCGGGAGAGCAAATACGTCGTTCCGGTCCCTGCCGCACGGCGACGCGGGCTCCAGCACGAAATGGCGCTGGGCGACGTCACAGAAAACGTTCTGGTCAATGAAATCCGAAAGCATGTGGATCAGTGGCGAGATCTTCCGCCCGGCCAATGGGGTGTCACGCCGGAGACCCAGCGTCTGCTGCTGCACTGGCGCGACCTCGACCGCGAGCGAAAACTGTTCTTCTGCCAGCGTGAGGCGGTCGAGACGCTGATCTGGCTCACCGAGGTTGCGCCGAAAAAATTCAAGGACGATATCGAGGCGGCCAACGCGGAGGCCAATCCCGGCCTGTTTCGTCTCGCCTGCAAGATGGCGACCGGCGCGGGCAAAACTACCGTAATGGCGATGGTCATTGCCTGGCACGCGGTGAACCGTGCGCGGCGGCCGGGCTCCAGGCATTTTTCTGATGCATTCCTGATCGTGACGCCGGGCATCACGATCAAGGACCGCCTGCGCGTATTGAAGCCGCAGGACGCACAGAACATCTACCAACAGCTCGATCTGGTTCCACGCGATCTGATGGACGCGGTGCTCAAGGCGCGCATCGTCATCACCAACTATCACTCGTTCATGCTCAGGGAGACGCAGCAAGTCTCCAAGCTCAACCGGCAGATCCTCGGCGGGCGCGAGGGGGAGAAGCGGTTCACCGAAACGACAGGTGAAATGGTCGCCCGCGTCTGCCGGGAGGGCGGTGCGGACCTGATGGGTCGCAAGAACATCATCGTGCTCAACGACGAGGCGCACCATTGTTATCGGCGCAAGGCCGGAAGCGAGGGAGCGGAGAGCGATGAAGCGCCACTGACGGCGGAAGAGCGCGCCGAAGCGGAGGAAAACAGCAAGGCGGCGCATGTGTGGATCAGTGGACTGGAGGCGTTCAAGGATCAGCTCGGTCTTGAAGCGATCTATGACCTTTCGGCGACCCCGTTTTTCTTGAGTGGCTCAGGCTATGGCGAGGGTAAGCTGTTTCCCTGGGTGGTGTCCGACTTCGGCCTAATGGACGCGATCGAGAGCGGCATCGTCAAGGTGCCGCGCTTGCCGGTGGTGGACGACGCGATCAAGGGCGATCTGCCGAAATTCCGCGACGTTTACAATGTCATCCGCAAGGAAAATCCCCGCGCCTTCCCGATGAAGGGACGGCGCACGGGAAGCGCGGCCGCCGATCCAAGCCGCCTGCCGCACCATCTGCTGGAAGCGGCGCTGAAGGATGCGCTCTATAGGCACTATGCCGAAGTGTTCGCCAAATGGGAGGCGCAGCCGGAGCTTGGCCGGCCGCCGGTGTTCATCGTCGTGTGTAATAACACCGCCACCTCGAAGCTTATCTATGACTGGATTTCTGGCTACGAGTTGACCGAAGGCGAAGATGACAAGAAAACGACGCGGATCGTCGAAGGGAAATTACCTCTGTTCTCGAACGTCGAAAACGGCCGCTGGCGCACACATTTCCGCACCTTCCTGATCGACTCCTCGCAGCTCGAGTCCGGCGAGTCGCTATCCGACGACTTCCGAAAAATAGCGGCGCGCGAAATCGACGAGTTTAAGAAGGAAAAGCAGGCGCGCGGCGAATTGATCGACGACATCACCGACGCCGACCTGTTGCGCGAGGTGATGAATACCATCGGCCGGCCGGGCCGACTCGGCGCCAACATCCGCTGCGTGGTTTCGGTGTCGATGTTAACCGAGGGCTGGGACGCTAACACGGTGACACACATCATGGGCGTGCGGGCGTTCGGCACCCAGCTTCTGTGCGAGCAGGTCGTGGGGCGAGGTCTCCGCCGCGTCTCCTATGAGGTCGATCCGAAAACAGGCTTCTTTCCCGTCGAGTATGCTGAGGTATTGGGCGTGCCCTTTTCTTTTGCGCCGGGTGGCGGCAATGAGCCTCCCCAACCGCCGCCACGTGTTGTCCGCGTCAAGGCGCTCGAGGAGCGCCGTGAGCGGTTTGAAATTCGCTTTCCGAACGTGGAAGGCTATCGTGTGGTGTTCCCACGCAAACCGCTTCAGCCAGTGTTCACCAAGGACAGCGGCATGGAGCTGACGCCGGACGATGTGCCCAACGTCACCCAAAGCGAGCCTCTGATCGGCGAAGGTATCACATTCGACCTGCGCAAGGATGCCGAGCAACTGCGAATGAAATCGGTGGTGTTCGACGTGGCGGGCCTGCTGCTGCGCGAGAAGTTTCCGGATCAGGTCTGGCGCTATCCGGAACTGGTGCGGATCACCGAGCGATGGTTCAATGAATGCCTGACGACACGGGGCAAAACGCCCAAGCAGTATCTGAAATGGCGGCCGTTGGCGCAGCGGGCGGTGGACCGTATTTTTCGCGCGCTGGTCGGTTCGTTGACCGAACCGGCCGATGGCTCGCGCGGGCAATTGCTGCCGATCGTCAATCCACTCAACCCCGAAGGCTCGACGCGGCACGTAGATTTCACTACCTCCAAGTTGGCGCTGATCGCGACGACGCTCTCGCACGTCAATTATGTCGTTTATGACAAGGACTGGGAGGCAGGCTTTACTGAGCGGCTGGAAAAGCTCGGCGATGTTGTCGTCTCCTACGTCAAGAACCATAGCCTGCTGTTCGAGGTGCCCTACGAGTACGGCGGCGACACCTTCCGCTATCGCCCCGACTTCATCGTGCGGCTCGGCGCCGACGGCGCGGAGCCCCTCAATCTCGTCGTCGAGGTGAAGGGGCAGCGCGACGCTAAGGACGCGGCCAAGGCCGACACCATGAAAAAAGTCTGGATACCATCGGTGAACAACGCCGGCCGGTATGGGCGCTGGGACTACCTGGAGCTGACCGAGATACCCTATGACATCGAAGACCGCCTGCGCGCTTACGTTCGCGCGCCGGCGATGACGTGAGGAAACCGATGGCAAAAAAAGCCAAGCCAAAAAAGCCTGCCGCCAAGGCGGATGTTGAGAGCTACAAGCATAAGGAGGCAAAGCGGAAGAATATCCCGACCGCCGAGAACCAGAAGCTGGTCGCCGACGAGGACAAAGCAGTCAAGAGGTTGCGCTGGAAGCGCAATCCCGACCTCGATCCACAATTCGTCTGGCGTGGCAAGGAACACGAATCCGATCCACTCGAAGTCGACGCTCCCCCGATCTACATCCAGGAGAAAATACAGCCGCGAGCGATCATTGAGGATTTGCGGAAGCAATCCATGGAGCGCGCCAAGCACGGCGCGCCGCAGTTCGACTTCTTCCATGACTTTAACGGCCTGCCGGAGGGTTGGAAGGAGGATGCGACTGAGAGTTACTACCACGACGAAGGTAACTGGCAGAACCGAATGATCCTCGGTGATTCGCTGCTGGTGATGGCGTCCTTGGCGGAGCGGGAGGGGCTGCGCGGCAAGGTGCAATGCATTTACATGGACCCACCGTATGGCATTCGCTTCAATTCAAATTGGCAGCCCTCCGTGAAAAGCCGCGATGTGAAGGACGGCAGGGATGACAGCATTTCACGCGAACCGGAGGTTATCCGTGCATTCCGTGACACATGGAAGGACGGAATTCACTCATACCTGAGCTATTTACGGGACCGACTCGTGGTCGCGCGCGATCTACTGCATGAGAGCGGATCAATCTTCGTGCAAATTGGGGAAGAGAATGTACATCGCGCACGAGCTCTGATGGATGAGGTGTTTGGTGAGGAAAATTTCGTAGGGCAAATTAGCTTTCGAAAAACCACCGGACGAGGTGGCGACAAGATCGATTCCACATTGGATTACATCGTTTGCTTTTGCAAAGACCAGAGAAAGCAAAAGTTTAGGTCTGTTTACATGAGTAGAGACTGGCGGAGTGACGAAAACGTCCGAACTGTAGAACTTCCCGATGGACAAAGAAGAAAAGCGACCGCAGAGGAAATTGCAGGATTGGTCAAGCTTCCTCTCGGTGCACGGACTTTGCGGTTGAACCCGCTTACGAACGCTCGAAACGTAGGAGAAGGAGACCTTAAGAGTTATACATTTGAGGGCATAATGTTCCGTCCAAACAGCGGCACGTTCAAATCTAATCAAGCTGGACTTGATCGGGTTAAGCGTGCGGGCCGTTTAGGTTACAGTGGAAACACGCTCGGCTTCATTCGGTATTTCGATGATTTCGCTTATCAAAAGTATGACAATATATGGGAGGATACTAGGCAAAGCGGATTTGGCGAGAAAAAGGTATACGTTGTCCAAACAGCGACAACCGCCGTTGAACGCTGCGTCCTAATGAGCACTGATCCCGGAGATCTTGTGATCGATCCAACCTGCGGATCGGGCACAACGGCCTATGTCACCGAACAGTGGGGCCGGCGGTGGATTACGATTGACACGAGCCGTGTGGCGTTGACTCTAGCTCGTGCACGCCTCATGGGTGCGAAATACGACTACTACTTATTAAAGGACAGCAAAGAGGGTGCCGCTAAGGAAGGTGAGCTCACCGGCAAACCGCCGCCGGAGAGTCATTTCAGCCACAATATCCGCCACGGCTTCCTCTACGCGCGCGCGCCGCATGTAATGCTGAAGTCAATTGCCAACAATGCTGAGATCGACGTGATTTGGGAACGGTGGCAGAAAATATCGGAGCCCCTTCGCGACGAACTAAACAAAGCGCTCAAGCAATCTTGGGAGGAGTGGCAGATACCGCGCGAGGCCAATGAGGCGTGGCCGGACGCGACGAAAAGGCTTCATACACAATGGTGGGAGAAGAGGCGCACGGGACAAAAGGAGATCGATATTTCGATAACTCGTAATGCCGATGTCGAATATCTCTATGACCGACCGTATTCCGCGCGCGGCGTGGTCCGGGTGGCGGGACCTTTTACTGTGGAGAGCTTATCGCCGCACCGCGTGCTCCCAATGGGAGAGGACCCGTATCTCGAAGAAATGCTGGCGGCGGACGACGACGGAGACGTATCCCCCTCCCTAACGTTCCCCCTCAAGGCGGGAGGGCACGGAGCTGCGGCAGGCGGCATGGTCATCACCGATTTCGCTCAGGTGGTGTATGAGAACCTCAAAACCGCCGGGGTGCAGAACACCAAGAAGGGCGAGCGGCTGATGCTGGAAAATCTCCGGCCTTTCGCCTCACGCAGCGGCATGATCCAGTTCGAGGGGCGGTACATCGAGAAAGGCGCGAGCAAGCGCGCCGCCGTCAGCATCGGACCGGAGTACGACACGGTCGGTTACGATCTGGTGCGCCGCGCCGCGCGCGAAGCGGTCGACATGTTCGACATGCTGATCGTCTGCGGCTTCGCCTTCGCACCCGAGGTGGATGATACGCGGCTCAATTTCGGCAATCTCACGGTGTTGAAAGCGCGAATGAACCAGGACCTGCGGATGGCTGACAAGCTGAAGGCCACCGGGGCGGGCAACCTTTTCGTGGTGTTCGGCGAGCCGGACATCAGGATTCACGAATTGAAGGACGACATGCTGAACGTGGAAATTTTTGGCATGGATATTTTCGATCCGACCACGGGCGAGGTACGCTCCTCCGGCGGCAAGGATTTGAAGAACGATGTGGCGGCGTGGTTCGTCGATCACGATTACGACGAGGAGAGCTTCTTCGTGCGGCAGGCGTATTTCGTCGGCGATGATCCTTATGATGGGCTCAAGCGCGCGCTCAAGGCTGAGATCGACGAAACCGCGTGGGCAGAATTGAATTCAACAGTTTCACGCCCCTTTCCAAGACCGAAGGGTCGCCGCATCTGCGTCAAGGTTATCAATCACTTTGGAGACGAAGTGCAGAAAGTCTTTGCCGTATAAACTTCCAGGAGTCGCCGCCTTCGAAACTTCGCGCCTAATCACGCAAAACAAAAGAGCCCGGTCTCTCGACCGGGCTCTTGATTATCTCAAACTCCGCGCCGCCTACGCCGCCTCGTCCGCCACCGCCGCATCATCCCCATCGGCGTCAGTATCGGCATCCGCGTCAACATCGCCCTCAGCCACGGCGTCCCCTTCGGTCTTCGCCCCGCGCCGCGGGCTCTTCGCGAGCTGCCCCTCGATCTCCTTGACCGCCTCGGTCTCGGTCACGTGCTGCACCACCGCGATCTCCCGCGACAGCCGGTCGAGCGCTGCTTCATACAACTGCCGCTCGCTGTAGGACTGTTCCGGCTGCGATTCGCTTCGATACAGGTCGCGCACCACTTCGGCGATGGCGACGATGTCGCCGGAATTGATCTTGGCTTCGTATTCCTGGGCGCGGCGCGACCACATGGTGCGCTTGATGCGCGCGCGGCCCTTCAGCGTCTCCAGCGCGCGCTTGACCAGCGCCGGCTCCGACAGTTTTCGCATGCCGACATTGGCGACTTTTGCGGTCGGCACCCGCAGCGTCATCTTGTCCTTCATGAAATTGATCACGAACAGCTCAAGCTTGGCGCCGGCGATCTCCTGGTCCTCGATGGCGAGGATCTGGCCGACGCCGTGGGCGGGATAGACCACGAATTCGTTGGTCTTGAAGCCCTGACGCTGGGTCAGCACCTTCTTCGGCTCCTCGACTTTGGCCACGACGGCGACCGGCTTTACCGCCGGCTTGTGCGCGACCGGCTTTGCCACAGGCTTGGCGGCGGCCTTCGGTGCGGTTTTGGGGGCGGCAGGCTTATGAGCGGCCTTCGAAGCAGTGGCCTTCGATCCGGCCGCTTTCGCGGAAGTTTTTGCAGTCTTGCTGGGCATTGCGCTTCTTTTGTTTTTTGAGGATTTGCCGGCCGAAGCCTTGGTCATTGAAGCCTTGGCGGCCGTCCGGCCACCTTTAGGAGAAGTCCGGGCACGGCTCTTGGTTGCACTGCGGCTGGCCGCAGATGGCTTCTTTGCACTCTTGGAAACAGTCTTTTTACGCGTTTTCTGAGACACAGCCTGCGCGCGGAACCGCCGCGCCCCTGTTCGAGTTTCACGGGAACCCTTGGGGGCCTTAAGCGGGCACAACAGGATCCGATCTATTGAATGTGCCTATAATAGCACATTTTCCGTAAAAATCAATGGTTTATGCCCGATTCGGGCCTGCTTGCGGCCATTCGCGGGGCAAACTACCGTTAGGGTTAAGCCCGGCGACCGAACCCGGAACGCCGCTTCAGGACAGATAGTGGCCTGGATCAGTCGCCGGTACCCGGCTCTTTAGAAAAATATTTCTCGAATTTGCCTTCCATGCCCTCGAAATCCTTGGCGTCGGGCGGGGATTCCTTTTTCTGGGTGATATTGGGCCAGCTCTTGGCGTATTCGGTGTTCACTTCCAGCCACTTCTCCAGCCCCGGCTCGGTATCCGGCTTGATCGCGTCCGCCGGGCACTCCGGTTCGCACACGCCGCAATCGATGCATTCGTCGGGATGGATCACCAGCATGTTGTCGCCCTCGTAGAAGCAGTCCACCGGACAGACTTCGACGCAGTCGGTATATTTGCACTTGATGCAGGCTTCAGTGACGACGTACGTCATCCAGGGCTCCGAAACGGGTCAAAATCGGGTGTTGCGTAGCGCAGGCACCCCGCTGCCGCAACACAGATAGTTACTCCGGCGGGGCTTGCAAATCGTCATACAGCACGCGCGCGGCGGAGGCGTCGCCGCGGCGCTCGGAAAATCCGACCACTTTGAGAACCCGCACGGTGCGATCGAGGCCGACCGTGACGACGTCGCCGGCCTTCACCGAATGCCCGGGCGCCTTCTCCCGCACGCCGTTGACGCGGACATGTCCGGCCTCGACCAGCGCAGCGGCGCTGCTGCGCGCCTTGACCACCCGCGCATGCCACAGCCATTTGTCGAGACGCTGGCGTTCCATCAACGAACCTCATCCTGAGGAGCGGCGTCTCGCCGCGTCTCGAAGGATGGCCCCGGGTTACATGGTTCGAGACGCGCCGCTGCGCGACGCTCCTCACCATGAGGTCACTTCCTCTTGCGGCCCGCGTGCACTGCACTGTTCATGGACGCTTGCTGCACGAACCGTTAGCGTCGCCGTTTCAAGCAGAGGAGGAGGCGATGTCAACCCGTTACCTGACCGTGGCCCTCATGGCCTCAAGCGTCGCGTTCGCAAACTTGTCCCATGCGGAGACGGCCGTCAAAAGCAGCAAATCGAACACCAGCGACCGAATGGGTGGCGGAGGCGGGGCCAAGGGCGCCGCCGGAGTCACCAGCGATCGAATGGGCGGCGGTGGCGGGACCAAGGGCGCCGCCGGAGTCAGCAGCGATCGAATGGGCGGCGGTGGCGGCAAGGGCGCTGCCGGGGTCAGCATCGACCGAATGGGCGGCGGCGGCGGGGCCAAGGGCGCAGCGAAGTGAACCCAAGCCGGAGCCGCCGGGCCGCCGCTAGCGCGCAGCGCTGGATCTAGCGCTAATCCTTGCGGTCGGCGGTGAGCTGCTCCTTGAGCGCCGCCAGTTTGGCGAAAGGCGAATTGGGATCGACCGGGCGCTCGCGTTCGCGCGGCGGCGCGCTGGTGGCGTATTGCCGGTGCGACGGCCCGCCGCTGGAGCGGCCACCGTCGCGATCGCCTTTCGGCTTGCCGGCGAATTTGCCCTTGTCGCGGCCGTCGCGCCCCTTGCCCTGGAAACGCTCGCGCGGCGGACGGCCTTTTTCCTCGCGCGGGGGGACCGCAGGCGCGCCCTCGGCAGCAACGACAGTGCTCGCGGCCTCAGCCGGCGCATCGCTGCGCGGTTTTCGAAAATCCTTGTTGCGCTCGCGGCGTCTGCGCTCAGGGCTCTCGCGCTTGATGCTCTCGCCCGTCTCGGTTTCGGTCGCGACCAGCTGTGCACCCTGCACTGGACGATCTTGATTACGGAGACGAGTGCGACCATGACGGAACTTGCCCTCCTCCGATCGGCCACCAGGCCGCCATAAGTTGATCATCTCCGGAACGGCAACGCCGTGCGCCGCAGCATTGGACGAGAACGCGATATCGGGCAGCAACACCTCAGGTGACGCCAAGTCTTCATCGGAAGGCGGCGGAACCCTGTTGGCGGTATCAGCCAGGTTGCCGTCATCGACCGCAACTGATGGCTCGCTAGAAACCACGTCTGCTGCTTCCGACGCAGTAGCCGGAGCCGGAGCCGGGCGTTGCTCCAAGCGATAGCCGAGTGCGCGCAGGATCGATGCGAAATCCTCGCCAGCCGAACCGGTGAGCGACGTCATCGCCTGCGTGACCACAAAGCTGCGGCCGTCGAACGCACCCGCCGGCTTTTCGCCGGGCGAGCTTGCGCGCCATGACAGCGCCGGGCGAATGAGATCGGCGAGCCGCTCCAGGATGTCGACGCGCACCGCGCGCTCGCCGCATTGCTTGTAGCCCAGCATGCGGTAGGCATCTCGATCGAGCAGCTTGTCCACCGGGAACGACGTGCGGCCAGTCGCGGCGAGATGCTGCGCGCCCGACAGAGCCGACAGGTCGACCGTGTCCTGCTTCTGCGCCCACAGTAGCGCTGCCAGTTCGCGCGCCGCCGGCTTCAGCAGCGCCGGCACATAGATGTGATAGGCGCCGAAGCGGACGCCGTATTTGCGCAAAGACGCGCGCGAGGGTTGGTCGAGATCCTTCATCTCGGCCGCGATCTTGGCGCGCTCCACCACGCCGAGTGCCTCGATCAACTGGAATGCAATGCCCCGCGCGATGCCAGTGACATCCTCGGCCTTGGCAAGATCGAACAGCGGGCCCAGCAGTTTCTCGACATGGTTCTTCAGCCACAGGTCGAGCCGCGCCTGCACCGCTTCGCGCGGCGCGCCGGTCAGTTGATCGTCGGAAATGATCAGCACCCGCGGATGCAATAGGTCATCAGCCGCAACCAGTTTCCCAACCGCGTCGCCGGTCCAGCGAATGGTACCGTCCGAGGTCAGCACAAATTGGTCGTCGGGCGCAGTCGATAATTTCTCGGCACGCGCGTCAATGCCGACCTTAATGTCGACCACTTGACGCGAGCGAGACGGGTTCTCGGATAGATCGTGATTGGTTATTGTAAGAGATTCATCACCGACCGTGGCCGCAAGAGCAGATGGATACTGCAAACCGGGTTCCCTGGTAATCGGAATCGTATCCAAAGACAGCAGACCAAAGTCACCCATTGCTTGGCGCACCTCCCCGCCAGACAAGTGCTCACTGTCCGGGTCTGCAGTACGAAGGACGCGCTCCAGCTCAAGCGGAACGTGAATAGTCACTGCTGAGGATGGGCTTACGCTAAGATGGACTGCCGCGAGTTGATGGTTCTCCTCACTATGTGCGGAACGACGTTGTATCTTGGCAATTCCTTCAATTCGCTGGCGAACTAACGGCAAGAGTATTTGTGTATTTCGCCATGCCGCCGCGGCCTCGGGGTGTATTCGCGTCTCTATGCTTCGGTAAGCGCGTTGGCGTGCCTCAGCCAAGCGATCCGTAGCCCCGCAAAACTCGACCAGATCGAGCATCAGCACCGGCCGATCGACATATCTATCGAGGTTATCGCCCAGCCGTTTAGCTAACGCAGTCCGCTCCTCCACCAGGATCGCGTCGCCTAATCCGGGCGCAAACGCGTATAGGGCGGCCTCACCCAGACGTTTAACGAGAACGCCTTTATGCTGAATAATCGCCTCATCATCTTCCACTCCGGGAACAAAACTCATGATCCTTCCATCACCATCGATGTCCTGAAGGTAATATTCGTTTGCGCGAGTGGTGCTTATGAAAACCGGCTGAAAAAAAGCAGGAACAAGGCCGACAGGATTAACAAATCCGGCAAGATACAACTCTTGTAATGCGAGATCCGTCATAGGATATTCCTTGCCCGATAGTAATCGAGGACCGCATCAAAAATGCGCCCAGTATACTCTTTGGGCGAAAATCCCGGCGTAAAACCGTAAGTCCAAACGTCAATTCCCAATCTCTGGGCCAAGGCGCCGTAATTTTCGGCATCTGCGAGCAAGCTCGGAATGATCAGACATTGAATCCATTCCGGCTCAAGCGGAATTGTTCGGCTTAGCGTAATTTCCACGGAGGAGTCGCGGTCGTCGCGCTTGTTACCATCGCCGTTGGAAATCACATCATAGTAAGCCTGCGCCTCGTCGTGACCGTACGGCACGTTGAGGCCGTCGCGCGGCATATTGTTCATGTAGGCTTCGTTACTTCCGAAAAAGTAATAGATTACTTTTTGTACGTCGCCGAGGTCGGGGCCAAATCCAAAATCAATGGCACTGAGAGCCTTCTCAACTTGCGCCTCGTAAAGCTCGAGTTTAAATGCACCGGTATCGAGCGGATATGCCATCGCCGCGGCCTCGAAAGCTTTTGCCTTCAGGAGAATATACGCCGGAGCGCCAGCGGGCCGCTTGAGCGTGCCCGCGTTGGGATTAACCCGATAAGACGGCCTGCCATAAAACGAAAAAATCAGTTTTTGATGCAACGTCCTGCAAGGTTCGCTTGGAAGTGCAAGGTGGCCCGCCGCCAGTATGTCACGTATAAAAATCGTCTTGGTGCCGTGCGCCAATGGCAGGGCCTTAAAATCGCCGGGAGCAGCTACGAGATGCTCATCGACAAACTGTCGAAAAAAAGTTCGAGCGCCGGCCGTGGGGCCTTTGACACTATGCGCAAATTTCTTGGCCATGCTTGAGGCTCGTCCGACAAACCTTTTGATCGGTGAAAATCATATCATATCATTTGCGCGCGTATCTGACCTTTGCGAACCGCCGCTGTGATCGGTGAATACCATAGGTCGACGGGATTTGAACTCTCAAGCGGCCTAGGGCCGCCGCCTGGACCCACCAAACCTTTGTTTGGCGTCAGCTTCTAGCTGCTCCTTGAGCGCCGCCAGCTTGGCGAAGGGCGAATTGGGATCGGCCGGGCGCTCGCGTTCGCGCGGCGGCGCGCTTGACGCATACTGGCGGTGCGACGGGCCGCCGCTGGAACGGCCGCCGTCGCGATCGCCTTTCGGCTTGCCGGCGAATTTTCCCTTGTCGCGGCCGTCGCGGCCCTTGCCCTGGAAACGCTCGCGCGGCGGACGGCCCTTGTCCTCGGGCGATGCCGCCGGCGCCGCATCGGCGGCAACGACCGCGGTTGCGGCGGCTTCGGCCGGCGCATCGCTGCGGGGCTTTCGAAAATCCTTGTTGCGCTCGCGGCGTCCGCGGCCATGACGTTCGCGTTTGGCGCCCTCGCCCGCTTCGGCCTCAGCGGCCACCGGTTGCGCGCCCTCTTGCGGGCGATCCTGATGACGATGGCGGGCGCGATCGTGACGCGGCCGGCGTTCGTCCGGCCGGCCGCCGGGCCGCCAGACTTCGACCATTTCCGGAACAGCGGCAACAGCAGGCGCTGCGTCACTTGCGGCAGCGGCTTCCGCCGCTACATCTGCAGCGGCACCGGCCTCTGCTGTTGCTGCTTCGGCCGCGACCGGCGCCGGCTCGCTTTCATCAACTGCCGCCGGCAAGGCGGTTTCCGGTACGGTCGCTCCCGATTCATCCAGAACTTGCGGTATGTCGCCAGGCGCTGCAGCGGTCTCAACGCTCTCCGCTGCGGCCGTTGTATCCGCGGTCGCGAGTTCGGCAATCGCCCCGGACTCATCCAGAACTTGCGGCGCGGCGCTCGCTTCCACAGGCGCTTCAGAGAGCGTCGTTTCCGCGCCTGCTTCCGCCGCGACGGCTTCGACTGCCGCTGCTTCCGCAGGCGCGGTTTCAACGGCGACCGGTGCCGGCGGCAACGGCAGCCGCTTCTCCATCCGGTAGCCCAGCGCGCGCAGGATCGACGCAAAGTCCTCGCCGGCCGAGCCGGTCAGCGATGTCATCGACTGGGTGACGACAAAACTGCGGCCATCGAACGCGCTCGCGGGCTTTGCGCCCAGTGCACCCGCGCGCCACGACAGCGCCGGGCGAATGAGATCGGCGAGGCGTTCCAGGATGTCGACGCGCACCGCGCGCTCGCCGCATTGCTTGTAGCCGAGCATACGGTAGGCATCGCGATCAAGCTGCTTGTCGACCGGGAACGAGGTGCGGCCGCTGCCTGCGAGATGCTGCGCGCCCGACAGCGCCGACATGTCGACACCGTCCTGCTTCTCGGCCCACAGCAGCGACGCCAGCGCGCGCGCCGCGGGCTTCAGCAGCGCCGGGACATAAATATGATAGGCGCCGAAGCGGACGCCGTATTTGCGTAAACTGGCGCGCGAGGGCTGGTCGAGATCCTTCATCTCGGCCGCGATCTTGGCGCGCTCCAGCACGCCCAGCGCCTCGATCAGCTGGAATGCAATGCCCCGCGCGATGCCGGTGACATCCTCGGCCTTGGCAAGATCGAACAGCGGGCCCAGCAGTTTCTCGATATGCGTCTTCAGCCACAGATCGAGCCGCGTCTGCACCGCTTCGCGCGGCGCGCCGGTCAGCCGATCATCGGAAA
Organism: uncultured Alphaproteobacteria bacterium; assembly: GCA_963710045.1. Classification (GTDB taxonomy): domain Bacteria; phylum Pseudomonadota; class Alphaproteobacteria; order Rhizobiales; family Xanthobacteraceae; genus Bradyrhizobium. The sequence goes on from CAVPZO010000022.1 coordinate 106,218, forward strand.
TGATGCGGATGCGCGGATGCAGCACATCGTCGGCGGCAACCAGTTTTGCCACGGCATCGCCGGTCCAGCGGATGGTTCCGTCCGAGGTCAGCACCAAAGAATCGTCTTTCGCAGCCGACAATTTTTCGGCGCGCGCCTCGATCTCGCCGGCCAGCGCCTTGAGCGCGGTGGCCTGCAACGCCTTGGCGTCGGAGCCGGCTTCGGCCGCATCGGGTGCAAAGGTGAACCCGTCGAGACGGCCGATCACATGGCCCTCTACGATCACTTCGCCGGTCTTGCCGATTTCCGTATTCAACATGGTGTTTTCCCGCAGGCGGCGCATCAATACACTGGTCCGGCGATCAACGAAACGCTCCGTGAGCTTTTCGTGCAGTGCATCGGACAATTTATTTTCGACTTCGCGCGAGATTCCCTGCCAATGTTCGGGATCGGCCAGCCAATCCGGACGATTTGCCACAAAGGTCCAGGTGCGGATTTGCGCGATCCGGCCCGACAGCGTGTCGATATCGCCGTCGGTGCGGTCGGCCTGATCGACTTGCGCGGCAAACCAGGCGTCGGGGATCTTGCCCTTTTGCATCAGGAAGCCGAACAGCGTGGTGACCAGTTCGGCGTGCGCGGCCGGTGCGATCTTGCGGTAGTCCGGGATCTGGCAGGCATCCCACAGCCGTTCCACTGCGGCCGCGCCATGCGCCATGTCGCGCACCTCGCTGTCGCGGGCGGCGTGATCGAGCACGCGCAAATCCTCCGCGATCGGCGCCCGCGTCAGCGCCTCATGCGAGGGCGTTTGCGCCAAGGACACCTGCAGCGCGCCGAGCGAGGAAAAATCCAGCTTTGAATTGCGCCATTGCAGCACCTTGACGCTATCAAAAGTGTGGTTCTGCAGTGCGTTGACCAGCTCCGGTTCGAACGGCGCGCAGCGCCCGGTGGTGCCGAACGTGCCGTTGCGGGTGGCGCGGCCGGCACGGCCGGCGATCTGCGCGAATTCGGACGGATTGAGCCGGCGGAACTGATAGCCGTCATATTTGCGGTCGGAGGCAAAGGCGACGTGATCGACGTCGAGATTGAGCCCCATGCCGACCGCGTCGGTGGCCACCAGGTAATCGACGTCGCCGGACTGGAACATCGCCACCTGCGCATTGCGGGTGCGTGGGCTCAGCGATCCCAGCACCACTGCCGCGCCGCCATGCTGGCGCTTGATCAGTTCGGCGATCGCATAAACTTCGTCCGCGGAGAATGCGACGATCGCGGTGCGGCGCGGCTGCCGGGTGATCTTGCGGTCACCGGCGAATTCGAGCTGCGACAGACGTGGCCGCGTGACAATGCTGGCGCCCGGCAGCAAGCGCTCGATGATCGGGCGCATGGTGGCGGCACCCAGCAGCAGCGTCTCGTCGCGGCCGCGGCGATGCAGGATGCGGTCGGTGAAGACGTGGCCGCGCTCGAGATCGGCGGCGATCTGGATTTCATCGACCGCGAGAAACGACACGTCGAGATCCCTGGGCATCGCCTCCACGGTGGAGACCCAGAACCGCGCCTTCGGCGGTTTTATCTTCTCTTCGCCGGTGATCAGCGCGACGGAATCCACGCCGGCGCGATCGGCGATCTTGTTGTAGACCTCGCGGGCGAGCAGCCGCAGCGGCAGGCCGATGACGCCGGAGGAATGCGCAAGCATCCGCTCGATCGCCAGATGGGTCTTGCCGGTGTTGGTGGGGCCGAGCACCGCCGTGACGCCGGCGCCGGGAGCCCGGCCGTTGGAAAGCGTGGGCGGTGAAAACGAAAAGGCCATGTTTACAGTAGTTTCTGCGACGCTGCGTGCTTTGAGGATTGTTTCACAATGCGACGCCTTGAAGGTCGCAGCTTAAGCCTTGGAACGGGTCCGGAACGAAACGCGCCCGAATCGCTGACTCCGGCTGTTCCAGGCTCGACCACCGCAACATCTCGCGTTGGCGCGGGAGGAGCGGCACTAGATCAAGTTTGTCGCCGTCGGACAAGCGGTGGTTTTTCGATCAATTCCTTAAACCGGGAGTCGAATCAGAAGCGGGAGAGAGTCAAGCGAAGACTTGCACCGTGTCCCGGGCGCGATGCAGCACGCCGCTCTTCGCGGCGTGATGCATCGCAGAACCGGGATCCCGGTTATCTCCGGCAACGCTAGCCGCGAGAAACCGGGGTCCCGGCTCTGCGGAGCATCGCTCCGCGAAGAGCTTCGCGCTGCACCGCGTCCGGGACACGGGGCTCATTGCGTTTTGGCGACGCGCGGGGGCGAGGCCTGGGTCACGAATTGCGTCGCCTGGAGGGTGCCCATGCCGAGCGGGGTCGGGACCAGCAACCTGAACGGCACCAGGATGCGGGTGCCGGCGATCGGCGCGAACCAGGCTTCGATGTTGCGCTGGGTGGCTAGCCATTTGATGACCGGGCGATCGGGGATGTAACCCGCGACCGGGGTGAAATACACCGCGCAGACCACGGCGGGTCCGGAATAGCCCTTCTCGGCCTTCACATGTTCCATGCGCTTGTAGTCGAGCTTGAGTTCGTAGCGCATGCGGCCGTCGAAAATAGCACCCCCGGTGCGGCAGGCTTCGGGGCTGAGCGGATCGGCGGAGCCCGGGACGCGCAACAGCGACCCGGTCATCGGATCGGAGACGCCGCGGCGATGCGCATCGGTGACCAGGATGCGGTCGGGATCGACCGGCGGCTCCGGCTCGATCACGAATTCCTTGATGTTGCCGGCGGCCAGCGACATCCGGATGGTCTCGGATTTTTTCGAATGCACGGTGGCGGAATAGGTCTGCGGCAACAGCGCGCCATTGACGATGCGGCCCTGCGAGCCGCCGGTGCCGGAGCCGGAGGCAAACGCATTGAGCAGGCCGGAAGTGCCGCCGCTGGCGGAGGCCGAATACTGGTCGTCGGCGATGTCGACCACCCAGGACCCCTTGCCGACGGGAATGCCGGACAGCGTCACCTCATAACGCGCATCGAGCTTGCCCTGCGCCGAGGCGGGTGCGGCCGCGAGCAGCGCCAGGCCGGCGAGAAGTAGGGTAGGCAAAGGCGCCCTTGCGCCGTGCCCACCAATGCAAGGTCTCGTCATTCCGGGACGCGCTCTTCGCGCGGACCCGGAATCCAGAGCAGTTCCGGATTCCGGGTTCGACGCCTCGGGCGGCGCTTCGCGCCGACCCAGTGGCGTCGCCCCGGAATGACGATCATGCAGCATGGTGGGCACGCGGAGTTCATCATCGGGCGCGCATTTCGCGCGACCCGTTGGCTTTGCCCACCCCACGGGCCAGTGCAAGATCATGCCGAACGTCTTCACCGAAAAGCGGTCCTGCGGTTCGCTATTTGCCGTTTCCGGCGCTCGATCTGTCATTTAAGCAAAAACATCCGGCAATCAACGCGATAGCGCCCGTTTCGCACGAATTTCGAGCGCCGCCGCCAAAATCGAAAGGAACAGCATGATGTCGGCAGCGAATACGCCGTTTATATGGTTGGTTCGGCTGCAAAATCGGCTTTTCGGCAGACCGCGCGCCGGCCGGCGCCGCGGCCCCAAGTTCTTGACGCGTGCAGGCGCATTGCCTATACGTCCGCGGTTCCTAAAAGGATCAAGATTTTCAACCCCCGCCGCGCCCTCACAGGCTGCGAGATGCGGGCGACCAGAGGATATTCGCGATGTCGCGGCGCTGCGAACTGACGGCCAAGGGCCCCCTTGTGGGCCACAAGGTGAGCCACTCCAACATCAAGACCAAGCGCAGGTTCCTGCCCAATCTGTGCAACGTCACCTTCATCTCCGACACCCTGGGCCGCAACGTCCGCCTGCGCGTCTCGACCAATGCGCTCAAGAGCGTCGACCATCGCGGCGGGCTGGATGCGTTTTTGATCAAGGCCAAGGGGCCGGAGCTGTCGCCGCGGGCGCTGGAGCTGAAGCGGGCGATTGAGAAGAAGAAGGCGGGGGCGGAGGCGGAGAAGAAGGCGGGGTGAGAGGTTCGCTTCGTACCGGCGTTAGCGCTGAAGTTTTGATGGCCGGGTCGAAAGACCCGGCCGTTTTTGTTTGGGGCGACAAGCGGGTCGGTTTCGATTGCAGCGGAACTCATCACACTCGCGGTGGCAGCTCGGCGAACGTTTTGTCTCCACGCAGGACGGCTCGCAACTCGGCAAGCTCTTCATCGCGCCGGTGATAGCGGCATTGGTCGATATATTCGGCTGCGATCGTGAGTTGCTTCGCAGCCTCATCGAGCAGACTATTGCGCTTGGCTTGGTCCAACTGCTCTGGTTTCGGAGGTGAGTTGTCAATCAACCCGTTGAGCGGGGCGAACGCCTCGATCTGCGCGAACGCGAGTCGCGAACGTTCAATCGCCGTGTCGCAGAGAAATAGCCGCATCGACCCCAATTCGGCAATTTCCTCAACTTCAGCGAGATCGAGTCGGACGCCGTTCCAGTCCCCAACGCTCCGGCGAAATGCGGCGCGCGCCAGATTTGCTAAGACGATTGCCTCAAATTCATTGGCAGAATTTAGCATTGCGATGCAAGCCAAAAACTCCTCTCGTGCTAGACTTGTCGTTTCTTGAGCGTTGGCACTGTCTTGCAGTGCCAACGCATGATGTACTTTACCTTGGGTCAGCGTGTCCAAGCCTACTTGTAAAGGCCATTCCGCCTTACGTGCGGTAACAATTGTCCGATTGACGCGCTTATAGACCTCACTAAATCGGCCTTTTTGGAGCAAAAGTTGGCAGTAACAAAAGCCATCTCGGAAACTTAGGAGTTTACTTGGATGCAGCCGTTCCGCTTCTGCAAATTGCAACTCGGACTCAACCAAGTTTCCAGCAAGGTACAGGAAGTAAGCTCTTGCCGTTCGAGTTCCACTCTTCTGCCATACAGATGTCCCGCGATCCGCGTATTTGATGGCAAGGGTCGCCGAATCAATTGCACTAGTGATCTCACCAAGAAGCTGCTGAATGTTACCCATGTTGGCCGCACATGTTGCAGCGCTCGTAAATTGATCCGCAGCACCAAGCAGACGTAGTGCCGCTTGGAAGGCGGGCAGCGCCTCCGTTAGTCGGCCCTGAGACTGCAAACAACTGGCTGCAGCACCAAGTATGATTGCTTCATTGCGCGCATTCGTATCAAATGCTAACTCCTCAAAAGGCTTGTCAAAAAACCACCAAATCGCCGCGAGATCGCTGGTTACTGCGCCAAGCTTCTCAAGTGCGTAGAAAACGATATCGCCATCTGACCACCGTTGGCAGATGCGGTCCACATAAACATTCTCCAAGGTTTCTTCGTATCGACCAGCGCAGCAACCGTGAGCGATTGCTTGGTAAAGAGGACCGAGATCTTCGAGCGTCGGCGTCTTGCCTTCCTTTGTTGTGTCGCGCAAGTGTTCATAGAGTCGGCTATGCGCCGCTTTCCAAGCGGTATTATTGTTTTTTCTAAAACGTTCACCAAACCATTCACGTATCAGTGGATGGGCATCGAGCTCATCCGGTGCGGATTTGTCTGGCGGCGATAAAAGTCTAACTTCTCGCAAACGAATAATTGCTCGTTGCCAGTTTTTGTCGCCAACATCAACAACTGCATTCGTTAGTCCGTCGATTATGGGGAACTTGCGTAGAGCGAATAGACATCTGCGGCTTGCTGGCCGGTCGAATAGACCCACCATATGCATGATCGCAAGCAGCACGGGCTGACCGTCAAGCCATTCCTTTTCATACGATTCCATTACCCGTCTTGCATGATCGTGGCGTGGGCTGTCTGAGTCACCCAGATAAGCGCGAATGTGGTCGCGGCGCCGCACATCTCCGGCCTGGGTTTCTTTGATGAAGCTCGCAAGAAGGGCGAGCGCCAACGCGTGGCCGCCGAAATCATGCGCTGCTGCTTTCATCTCCTTGTCGATGCCCCACACGCCGTTGTCCCGGAGTACCGCCGCGCCAGCTTCGTCAGAGAGCCGCTCGATAGCGATAACCGGCGCGGCGCGATCATGCCAGCGCGATATATCCTCGATCGCGAGCCGGCTTGTAAGAACGACAAGACCATGTACCTGTGTCGGCGGCGTCGCCGCAAAGCGCCTCAACAACGCACGCAACGCCAAGTCCTTTAACTGGCCGAGCTGTGGGCCGGGACCGTGCTGCAACGGCTCGACACCATCGAGCATCAGCAGCACTCGGCGTTTCATTAGGACCTCAGCGATGGCTTCGGCCTTGGCGCTAGCGCTGATGAGTACAGAAGTGATGTTGAGTTTGGTTAGCGCCCAATTGAGGAATTCGTCCGCTGAGGTCGATCGCTCCTTCGTGCCTTGGCTATAAAATGACCAACCGAGTACCACCGCAGCGCCACGATAGTTGTCAGTCTGCAAGTCCTTAAGCCATTCGTTGACTAGGGCCGACTTGCCCGCCCCGCCCTCCGCGACGAGCGAGATGATGTTGGTTTTGGTATCAGCCCACGCGGCATCGAGACGCTTTAGTTCGTTGTTGCGGCCTACGAGACGTTCATAGGCGGTTTCGGGAAGATGCTCTGTATCAACTACTATTCCCTCGATCGCTCTAACCAACTCTGTTGGCAAGGCATCGAGTGTCCGTGCCGGACCTTTCGATTTTTGCGTTTTAGCTTTTCGAGATGCTTTTCGATTAGCAATCGCTTCGGCCACCACCGCGATATCATCGGCGATGCCAGCCATCGCAATTTCACGATCGTTCTTCAGCATCAGCGAAAGCGGCTGACCATCTTTCGGCTTTAGGACAAGGTCTTTAAGCTGCTTTAGCGCCGCATTCGGGATGGGCGAAAGAATGATTGGAAAGATGCGGACATCGTCTCCATCCGACATACGGCGTCGCATGGTCGCTATTTCAGTCTCGACAATATAGGTCGAAGCAAGTGAGTGACGCGACGCAAGCAAAACAAAGATATCACAAGCGTTAAGCTTCACCTTGATTTCGGGCTCAAGGCCATCGCTTCCGTGGAGGTGTTGGTCGACCCAGATATCAAAAATACCCGTCTTGACGACAGGTGCAAGAAATGACTGCACAAACGTGAGCCAAGGGACTTCGTCCGGAGCAAGCTTGTTCGGCTCATCCTTGTGACTATAACTGATAAAAATGACTGGCTTGGTCGTCTTGTCCGGCATCTGCGTTCCCACAACTCCAAGGAGAGCGTGGCAGCGCACAATAATATGTCAAGGCGTGGACCGCCCGAAACCCATTGCTCGGCTTCTGAACCAGCAACTTGCTCCGGATCATTACACTGGACGGCGACGCTACCGGCGCATAACCCTTGTTCGACCAATTTCGGCGAGGACGAGCCATAACGCTGCATTGTTATCCCGAGACGGCAGCCTCTATATCGAGCTGAAGAGCGTGCCGGGCACACAGACGCCGGAAGATTGTCGAAGGTCTCAACGTCGATCTCGACGCCAATGGCGACGTGGTCGGTTTCGATATCGATCATGCGTCCAGCAGCTCGATCTCTCCAGCATCGAGACGATTGCGCTGCCGCCGGTGAGCGCGGCGGAGTGAAGGACACTCGTCATGCGCGGGCTTGACCCGCGCATCCATCAAACTTCAGAAACAATCTTGCGAACGAGATGGATGGCCGGGTCAAGCCAGGCCATGACGCTGAGTGTTGGCCTAGGCTCCCCAACTCAACGCCAGCACCGGCCGGCGCTTGGTCGCGGACAGATCGGAGAAGGGAAACGGTATGAGCAGCAAATCCCCGCGCTCAGGCATCGTCCCAGACTTTGTTTTCGGCATTGTCCCATACCGCCGCAAGCGAGCCGGCCTGCGCGCCGATCAGATCGCGCCGGTCGGCATGATCCTGCCGTTCGCGGAGATAGCCGACAAAATCCAGCACCTCGCGCGCGAGCTGTTCGGGCAGCGCCTTGACCTGCTCATAGACGAGTTCGGCGATGGTCATGCGGTTCTCCTCAACGCGCGCGCGAAGATTATCACAAGCGGAGTGACGATGCACCGCTCTCGTGTCCCGGGCGCGATGCAGCGCACCCGGGTCCGCGCTTTGCGCGGCCCGAGCACAGGCTCCGCTCTTGCGAAGCGCTGCTTCGCAGAACCGGGACCCCGGTTTTCGGGTCGCGAGTAACCGGGACCCCGGCTCTGCAGCGCACCGCTCCGCAAGAGCTGCGCGCTGCGCTGCGTCCGGGGCACGAAAAGCGTCGTTCACGACATTGTGAATGTATACCTATCCCCGCACTTCCCACCCGCCTTATACTCCACCCGTCCTGTCCACGAGGGGGCGCTTCTAGAGGCGATCCTGAGGTGGGACAGAGCGAGAGCTTGGCCGGGGCGGAGTAACCCAAGCCGGTCGGATGCGGCGCCCGCGGCTGTGCCTCGCAAGCATGGCATCGGGGGGCCTTGGGTAACCGCCCGAGCCCAATACGGGGCTCTGCCTTAAGTGGCTGGGGGGTACAGGCGAAGGGTGGGCGAAAGCCTGCCTGGATGGCGAGCTTCGGTTCGCGCCTGTGCCGGAAGATCGGTCCCAGGGACGAAGAAGTCGCCGCGGCGGAGCGTCCGAAGGGCGCATTTTTACTACAAGGCGCGTCTTTCGGCGCTCCGCCTCCCCCTCTTCTGTTCGAGGGCGAGGTTTCCCGAAACTCCCACTCACGTGAAGCAATTTGCGGGCAGCGATGACGCTTGGCCCGAACGAGGTGCATGCGATGAAAGCGAAACACCAACAGCAATCCCCGCCTGAAGACATCGAGCGCTTCCGCAAGGAGCTCAGCCTCAAGCTTGACCGCCTGGTGGCTGAGGCCATCGAAGGCTGGACCACTTGCGATAACACGCAATGCCGGCGCGCCAAGCGCTGCGCCAGCGATCGCCGTGAATGCATCGCCGAATGGCAAAAATCGCAGCCGCCGCGTTCGCCCGAGGAAATAGCGCAAGGGATGGCCGATCTCAGGAAAATGCTCGAGACGCGGATGGCCGGGTTGCCGCTGGCAAAAGAGCCGGTGAAGCCGGCGCGGGCGAAAAAGCCGCGCCGCAAGGCCGCTGCAACGGCCACCGATAATTCGATGCAGGACAATGGCGATGACAAAACGCGGGCGCCCGCCGCGTACGAGCCGCCGCCGCTGTCGCCGGAGAAGCAGGAGCGGATCGACCGCGCCTGGAACGACTACGTGGCGTCATTGCCGGCGGAAGGCGCGGAGGATGCCGACGAGCGCAAGCGCGAGCGGCGGCCGCGGATTACGCAGTTGTAGCGTGGGCATGCTTGCAATGAGACCGCGACACAATCTCCGCCGTCATCCTGAGGTGCTCGCCGCGCAGCGGCGAGCCTCGAAGGATCGGCCACAAGTTCCCGCGCGGCCATCCTTCGAGACGCCGCGCAAGAGCGCGGCTCCTCAGGATGACGGAGGGGTATGTTGCATCGCCCGCTTTCGCGGGGACGACAGGTGGAGTGTTTTCACCCCCGCCCAATCCTGCTATAAACCCCCCCGTTTCTCGCTTAGGACTTCCCGCTCATTGGCCCGGCTTCGCATTTCGAAGCGGTCAAACAAATGGAGAAGCGCGATGAGGACAGCCCTTGCAATTGCAGTGACGCTTTCGGCCGGCCTTGCGCTGGCGCAGCAGGCAGCCGCGGACGACAAGACGCTCGGAAAGGTCAGTTTCGAAACCTCCTGCAACGCCGAAGCGCAGAAGCTTTTCAACCAGGGCATGCTGTACCAGCATTCGTTCTGGTACCGCGCCTCGCAACGGACGTTCGAGGATGTGCTGAAAGCCGATCCGGAGTGCGGCATCGCCTATTGGGGCATCGCACTCAGCCTGTTGTGGAATCCCCACGTAGCACCCCCGGTGAAAAATCTCGGCGAGGGTGCTGCCGCGATCGCCAAGGGCAAGAGCGTCGGCGCCAGGACGGCGCGGGAGCGCGACTATCTGGACGCGCTCGCGGCGATGTACGCCGATCACGACAAGGTCGATCACCGCACCCGCATTGTGGCCTATGCCAGGGCCATGGAGCAGCTGGCGCAGCGCTATCCGGCCGATGACGAGGCGCAGATCCACTACGCGCTCGCGCTCAACACCTCGGCTTCGCCGGCCGACAAGAGCTACGCCAGCCAGCTCAAGGGGGCTGCGATCCTGGAGCCGATCGCACAGCGCCAGCCGGACCATCCCGGCGCCGCGCATTATCTGATCCACCTCTACGATTATCCGCCGATCGCGGAAAAAGGCCTCGATGCGGCCAAGCGCTACGCCAGGATCGCGCCGGCCGCGGCCCATGCCCAGCACATGCCGTCGCACATTTTTACGCGGGTCGGCTACTGGAACGAATCGATCGCCTCGAATGCCGAATCGGCGCGGGTCGCCAAGGAGTCGAAGGATCTCCACGACCAGCTGCACGCGATGGACTATCAGGTCTATGCCTATCTGCAGCTCGGGCAGGACGCGAAGGCCAAGGCCGTGATGGACGAGGCAGCCACCGTCGTGGGCTTCACCGAAACGTTCCTGCCGGGGCCCTATGCGCTGGCGATTTCGCCGGCGCGCTATGCGGTGGAACGCGGCGACTGGAAGGCCGCTTCCGAGCTTGCGGTCCGCCCCAGCCCGCTAAATCAAGTGCAGGCGATCAGCTATTTCACCCGTGCCCTTGGCGCCGCCCGCTCCGGCAATCCCGACGCCGCCAAGGCCGACATCGCAAAACTCGCCGAGTTGCGCGACAAGCTGACGGAGGCGAAGGACGCCTATTGGTCCGGGCAAGTGGACATTCAGCGCCAGGTCGCGGCCGCCTGGGTGCTGTATGCGGAAGGCAAGCGCGACGACGCGCTCGCCGCGATGAGTGCCGCAGCAGACGCCGAGGACAAGACCGAAAAGCATCCGGTGACGCCGGGCGTGCCAAAACCCGCGCGCGAACTCTATGGCGTCATGCTGCTGGAGAGCGGCAAGCCTGGTGAGGCGCTCGCCGCCTTCGAGGCGACGCTGAAGAAGGAGCCCAACCGCCTGGCCGCCACTGTCGGCGCGGCGAAAGCCGCCGAAAAAGCCGGCGACAACGCCAAGGCCGGGGACTACTACAAAAAAGTCGTTGCCATCGCCGGCGATGCCGACAAGTCCCGGACCGAGGTCAGCGATGCCCGCGCGTACCTCGGCAGGAAGTCGTGAGGGACACCGATAGATGTGGAAGACGCCGGTGAGAGCACTCCTGCTGATGTTGGTAACGGGTGCTCTCGCGACTCCGGTACAGGCAAAGTCCCTGCAGCTCGTCGGATATGCCGGCGTGCTCGGCGAGTGGGAGCTGACCGCCACGGTCACCGAGAACGCGCGCTGGCTGAGCAACGAATTCTCCGGACCATTGTCGATGAAACACGTCGGCATCTGCACGCAGGACGGTCCGGAGGAAAAAACCGGAGAAATCCGTTTTCAGATATCGGCATTATCGTCGCAACTGGACGCAACCTTGCTGGTCGAAGGCCAGGCCTGCACCTACAGCGCACGCGCGGCAGAGCCCTATAGCGGCGTGATGGCCTGTCCCGATGGCAAGGCTGTTCCGCTCAAGCTGTGGCTGAAATAGCAGCTCTCGTGTCCCGGGCGCGATGCAGCGCGTAGCTCTTCGCGAAGCGCTGCTTCGCAGCACCGGGACCCCGGTTTCTTCGAGCAGCAAGTAACCGGGACCCCGGCTCTGCAGCGCACCGCTCCGCGAAGTGCTGCGCTGCTGCGCTGCGTCCGGGGCACAAGAAGAGCAGTTTTGCCTCCGCTCCTCCAACTTGCTATCGATGGCGCTTCGCCGCCACCTCCGAGGAAACGCATGACCAGCAAGCCTGCGCTCACGCAGCCCGATTCCCCCACCTTCGACTACATCATCGTCGGCGCAGGCTCGGCCGGCTGCGTGCTGGCCAATCGCCTGTCCGCGTCGGGCAAGCACTCCGTGCTGCTGCTGGAAGCAGGTCCCCGCGACCGCAATATCTGGATTCATGTGCCGCTCGGCTACGGCAAACTGTTCAAGGAAAAAAGCGTCAACTGGATGTACCAGACCGAGCCCGAGCCGGGCCTGAACGGCCGCCAAGTGTTTCAGCCGCGCGGAAAAGTGCTGGGCGGGTCGAGTTCGATCAACGGCCTGCTCTATGTGCGCGGGCAGCACGAGGATTACGACCGCTGGCGGCAGCTCGGCAATCAGGGGTGGGGATTCGACGACGTGCTGCCGTATTTCAAGGCGGCGGAGGATCAGAGCCGCGGCGCGGATGAATTTCACGGCGCCGGCGGGCCGCTGCCGGTATCGGACACGCGGCATCCGGATCCGCTGTCGGACGCTTTCATCGAGGCGGCGGCCGAGACCGGCATTGCAAAGAATCCCGACTTCAATGGTGCCGCCCAGGAAGGCGCCGGCTGGTTTCAGACCACGACGCGGCGCGGGCGCAGGGCCAGCACGGCGCGCTCTTATCTTCGGCCCGCGCGGCGCCGGAGCAATCTGCGGGTCGAGACGGCCGCACTTGCGCAGCGCATTGTGTTCGAGGGGCGCCGCGCGGTGGCGGTCGAGTACAAACAGGATGGCATGCTGAAGACCGCACGCGCGGGAAAAGAGATTCTCATTTCCAGCGGCGCCTATAACTCGCCGCAACTGCTGCAGCTCTCCGGCATAGGTCCAGCCGAACTGCTGAAGAGCCATGGGATCGAGGTCTTGCTGGATGCGCCGGGCGTCGGCCGCGATCTGCAGGATCACATGCAGGTCCGCATCGTCACGCGCTGCACGCAGCGCATCACGCTGAACGATATCGTCAACAGTCCCTTCCGCAAGCTGATGACGGGACTGCAATACGCCGCTTTCCGCACCGGGCCGCTGACCATCGCGGCGGGCACCTCGGGTGCGTTCCTGAAAACCAATCCGCGGCTGGCGACGCCGGATGTGCAGATTCACTTCCTGCCGTTCTCCACCGACAAGATGGGCGAGGCGCTGCATGCCTGGTCCGGATTTTCGGCGTCGGTCTGTCAGCTGCGTCCCGAAAGCCGCGGTAGCTTGCGGATCAAGAGCGCCGACCCTTCGGTGGCGCCGGAAATCCGCATCAACTATCTCGCGACCGAGGCTGACCGCACCGCCAATGTCGAAGGCCTGAAGATCCTGCGCAGGATTCTGGCGGCGCCGGCGCTAAAACCGTTCGTGGTCGAAGAGGTCGATCCGGGCCCGAAGGTTACCAGCGACGACGAATTGCTGAATTTCTGCCGGCAGCGCGGCAGCACGGTCTATCACCCGACCTCGACCTGCCGGATGGGCAGCGACCCGCTTGCGGTGGTCGACCAAGGCCTGCGCCTGCGCGGCATCGACGGCTTGCGCGTGATCGACGCCTCGATCATGCCGGACCTGGTGTCGGGCAACACCAACGCCGCCGTCATCATGATCGCCGAGAAGGCGTCGCGGATGATCCTGGAGGACGCGCGGTAAGGACCAAACGCGTCATTGCGAGACAACAGGTCGGCGCGAAGCACCGCCCTCCGCGAAGCAATCCAGAGCCGCGGCAGTCCCGTCAACGGCCGGCGCGCATCAAGGAAGATACCCGCCGTCCGGCGCCGAGCAGATGCGGTGGAGGATATGGTAATCGGTGCAGCCGCCATCGACGCCGATATGTTGCAGGTTGAATCCCTGGGTCTGGTTGAGCCAGAACGCATACCACTGCAATGCGCGGTAATTGTCGCAGCCCATCGGCCTTTGGCAGGGCTGGTCGCCCCACACCGCCGACCATGCCTCGTTCATATAGCGCAGCCGGTAGGCGCCGATCATCTCGCCGGTGCGGTCGCAGCCGCCGTCGATGGGACCGCCCTCTGGACCAGTCGGTTTCCAGGGACCGCTCGGGATCCGCTTGGGGTGCTCCAGCCAGCTTCGGATAGTGGCAACGCGCCAGACCAGCGGATCTCCGAGCCATTCTTCGATCGTCGCGATGAGTTGCTCAGGATCCGAACCCGGCGGTGGGTTGAAATAACAGATATCCGTTCCGTTGGTGTCCCACAGATTGACCTGGCCGCGGTTCTTGCGGTCGGCGTGCTGAGGGTCGTTGAAGTAATTCATCGCAGGCTCGAATTCGTCGACCTCGCTCGAATGCACCAGATCGATAATGACGAGGTAGTATTCGGACGCAGGCGGCGGCGGCACGCAGGGCAGATTGGGCGCGGATGCGATCGCCTTCGTCAGTCCCTCATAGTCGAACACCTGCAGGCACGTGTTGGGATCGTTTGGTTCCGGCTTGCAATTGCCCGGATTGTCTGGATCCGGAACTGGTTGCGTCGGCGCGCCGCCGCGAAACAGGTAATTCTTGCCGACCTGGTCGACGAAGCGCAACGTGTTGTAGTCGTTCGGCTTGTATTGCATGGTCCGTCCGCTTTCCGTGATGAAATACTTCTCCGCCGGGGTGCCTCTCCGGACCGGCGCGTACGGCGTCGATCCGACGATGCTGTTATCCGCCGTTCAGACCTTCGGCTTGGGACAAGCTTTCGGGATCGGCCTCCACGCAATGTTCTGCAGCACGGTCCCGCGGCAGAAACTATGGGCTTGTGACGGCGTCCCCCTCAGAATGATGAACTTGCCGATCGGCGCCGGCGGGACCGCCGAGCTAATGTTGAAAATCTTGCCGCCTGGCCCACTGATCTCGGTACACACCGCCGGTATGCCCATGGATGGACAACCCAGCAGAACCACCGGCCGTGGAGCTTTCGGCGTGGCCGCCAGAGCGGGAGCGGAGAACGCCAGTGTCGCACCGCCAATCAGTGTCAGAATCGTCGCAGGTCGAAATATCATGCTTCCCCCTAACTGCGCCCTTGATGGACGCCGGAGGTATCAAATAGGCATTAGCACGACAAAACAACTATCGCGTGTCCGTCTTGCGCCACGCGCCACCCCGCATCCAGCGGCTTGCCACGCACATTGCAATGGCGATGCGGCGCTTTGCGCCGACCCTGGCTCGCAATGATGAAAACTGACGCTATTAACCCGTCACCTTGTCCCGAACGTGGTGGCGCCGAACAGCGCCTTCTGCGTCGAGGGTTGCGAGCGCCAGTATTGCGGCGGGGCTTCCACGTTGCCGCCGAGTTCAGCCGCGGCGTGCCAGCCCCAGCGCGGGTCGTAGAGCATGCCGCGCGCCAGCGCGACCATGTCGGCCTTGCCCGATGCGATGATGTCTTCGGCCTGCGCCGCTTCGGTGATCAGCCCGACCGCCATGGTATTGACGCCGGTGGCTTCCTTGATGGCTTGCGCGAACGGCACCTGATAGCCGGGCCCGAGCGGAATCTTCTGCAGCGGCGACACCCCGCCCGACGATGCGTCGATCCAGTCGACGCCGCGCTTCTTCAAGTCGTGTGCGAAGGCGATGGTCTGCTCGATGTCCCAGCCGCCCTCGACCCAGTCGGTCGACGAGACTTTGATGCCGACGGGCTTGTGCGCAGGGAATGCCGCGCGCACCGCGTCGAACACTTCGAGCGGGAAACGCAGACGGTTTTGCAAGCTCCCGCCATACTGATCGGTGCGCCTGTTGGAGATCGGCGACAGGAACTGATGCAGCAGATAGCCGTGCGCGGAATGAACCTCGAGCGCATCGATGCCGAGCCGCTCGGCGCGCTTTGCCGTCGCGACGAAAGCATCGCGCACCCGCGCAAGCCCCGCCGCATCGAGCGCCAGCGGCGGCGCTTCGCCCTCCTTGTGCGGCACCGCGGACGGCCCTTCGGCCTGCCAGCCGCCTTGCGAAACCGGAATCTGCTGGCCGCCGTCCCACGGCACATGGCTCGACGCCTTGCGGCCGGCATGGGCGAGCTGCACCGCCACCGCGGTCCTGGAATGCTTGCGCACCGAGGCCAGGATCGGCTTCAGCGCCGCCTCGGTGGCGTCGTTCCACAGCCCGAGGCAGCCCGGCGTGATGCGGCCGATGGCTTCCACCGCCGTCGCCTCGATGCAGAACATCGCGGCGCCCGACAGCGCCAGACTGTTGATGTGCGTGAAATGCCAGTCATTGGCCTCGCCGTTGTCGGCCGAGTACTGGCACATCGGCGCCACCATGATGCGGTTGGGAAGCGTCAGGGCGCGCAGCGTGATCGGGAAAAACAGGGCGCTCATGAGGGGATGTCCGGTGGGGCGAGATGTTTCGATCAAGCTCTATTAGAGCATGGATGCTTGCTTGCGAAGCTCACCCAAAACATATCCGTCATTCCGGGGCGCGCCGAAGCGCGAGCCCGGAATGGTGATCGCGAGGCAAGTTGAGCCTTGGCAAGGGCCGTTCCGGCGCCGTCTCAGCCGGTTCCGGAATTCACCCACCGGTTGCCTTCAAAATCCATATCTGTTCTTATCGTTGCGGGTGTGGGGGAGAATGGGCAATGGATGAGAAAGTTCTGTCTTCAGCATCGCCGTCCGCGGCGGCGGACGGTCATCCGCGCCCTCCGCTGATAACTCTGAAGGAGCTATGGAAGCAGTTCAAGGCCGACGTCTACGGCAAGGAAGTGCAGAGCGCGGCGACCTATTCCTACATGTGGATGGCCGACCAGATGGGCCACATTTGCGTGGGCATCCTGGTCAACTACATCACCACCTACCTGTTCCGGAAATACCTATGGCCATTCTTGGGCTGGAACGCCGAGAGCTATACTCCGGTGGTAGTCGGCTTCCTCGCGGCGGTTGCCATCGTCGCGGCATGGGAGACTAGTACCTATTACAGTTCTGAAAAGGCCGGGACCGGGCTGTTTCCGCTTGGTCGCGAGTTGCTCAGGGATAATGCGCTCATCGCGACGATGTATATGGCGATCGGCGCCTTCGTCGGATTCGGCTTTCACCTTCCCATTGAATGGAGCGGCCTCGCTTTCCTGCTGTTCTGCACATTCGTAGCGGTTTGGCTGGCGCCGAAATGGCTGCGGCAAAAGATCATCTGGCAGAAGGCCGCGTTGCCGTATCTGGCGAGACTTGCCGATGTCGAACGGTCGATGAGCCCGGATGCCGCGAAAGCCCTGCAGAAACTCATCGACGACGGAGCGCCGCCCGCCACCGGTCCATTCCAGGTCATCATCGGCGGCCCGGTAGGATCGGGACGCACCCAGTTCGCCGCCGGCATCGGGACGGAATTTGCGTTCAAAAAGATAAAGACACGTTACATCGGCGTTCAATCGCTGCTGGAATTTGCGGCGGCGACACAGCCGCCGAAATATCCCGACGATTGCGGGCCGATAAATGTCAACTATTGGCCCTGGAGCGAGGCGCAGGTTATCATCATCGATGACATTGGGCCTCTGATCGCTCCGCAACGCCATAAATCGGACCACATTCTTGAACACTTCCGCAACATTCTCACCCAGGAACTCGAACCGATCGCAGGCGTGCTGGCAAGATGTCATACCGTCTGGGTCATTGGCGACCTCTGCCCGCCCGGCAGCACGGTCCTGGTCGGCGGCTTTCTCGACGAATTCGCAAAAGCCGTTTCGGAATACTGTCAGGGAAAGCAAAAGCCGCTGGTGATTGAACTCAAGGTGCCGGTCGAGGAGACGGTGGACAGCAAGCCGCAGCCACAAGCGGAAGCGCGTTACGTGGAGACGGTCGGGTCAGACCTGAGACGGGTGATATCCAGACTTTGAAGCGGCTCACGGCTCCATCAGCGTGAACTGCAGCAGCATCGTGCGCTGGATCATCGAGAAATTATCGTCGGAGATCATGGTCAGCACGGTGTCGCCCTCGGGCGTGACATGGGCATCGATCCCTTCCATGTTATCGACCTCGTGGCCGAGGTCCGCTTCGAAAATCGATGGACCATCGACGGTGGCGCCGCGCACCATGGATTTCAGCGCGATGCGCCGGATGCGGATGCCGACGCCTGCGAGCCACGAAAACTTCCGCTCCAGGATCAGGAGATCGCCGCGCAGCACCATCGCATCGCTGATGTCGAAATTATTGCTGCGGCGAACCGCGAAATCGCCGGGTGTCGGGCCGCCGATCAGAAAGCCGATGATGTTGCCGTCGCTGTCGAGGCCGCGCTCCGAGATCGCGATCAGCGTGCCCGCCAGCGGCAGGCCCTTGGGCACCACCGCCAGCGCTTCCAGCCCCTTGTTGTAGGGAAGCTTGCGCATCGCCGGCGGCACGGCGATGACTTCGCCTCGCGATCGCGTTCCGCCCTTGCTGAAATCGAATTTGAGTATCTGGTTGACCCGCTCAAGCGCGACATAGACCAGCGTGCCGTCGAGCGCGATCGCCTCGCTGTCGAACCAGCCGCGCGCCGTGATCGGCTTGCCGTCGGCGCCCAGCATCGGCGCCGCCTCGACATCGGCAAGGCCGGTCATCTCGCGGCCCTTGTAGACGATCCGGCCGGTGAACCACGTCCCCTTGTCGCTCATGGAAATGAACTGCTCGCCCTTGGCATCGAGCCGCCATCCCGAGAGGCCGCCAAAACCACGAAACCGCGAGGTCAGGATCAGCCCGCTGCGATACTCCAGCGCGCCGAAACGGACGCGGGCGCGGTCGCGGGTATCGAATGACGGAATCGGCCGGGCATGGACCTCGACCGGCACGGGGGCTGCGACCGAGAGTTCATCCGGCGGAGGCTGTTTTGGCCGCGTCTGCGCCTGCGCGACGACCGGGACGAGTCCCGCTGCGGCGGAGGTAAGGAAGCGGCGGCGGGTGAACATCGAATTCTTCGTCATTGCGAGGAGCGCAGCGACGAAGCAATCCAGTCCTGCGTCGCGGTTTCTGGATTGCTTCGCTTCGCTCGCAATGACGGCATAACCCTACGAATGCAATCTTCGCCGCCGCGTCGGCGCCGGCGCGCCGTGCGTCTCGCTGAACAGTTCGGCGAGCTTTTCGGTGATGGCGCCGCCGAGCTCTTCGGCATCCACGATGGTCACCGCGCGGCGATAATAGCGCGTCACGTCGTGGCCGATGCCGATCGCGATCAGTTCGACCGGCGAGCGGGTCTCGATTTCCTCGATGATGTAGCGCAGATGGCGCTCCAGATAATTGCCGGGATTGACCGACAATGTGGAATCGTCGACCGGCGCGCCGTCGGAGATCATCATCAGTATCTTGCGCTGCTCGGCGCGCCCGAGCAACCGCTTGTGGGCCCAGTCCAGCGCCTCGCCGTCGATGTTTTCCTTCAGCAGGCCCTCGCGCATCATCAGCCCGAGATTTTTGCGCGCACGTCGCCAGGGAGCATCCGCCGACTTGTAGATGATGTGGCGGAGATCGTTGAGCCGGCCGGGATTAGGCGGCTTGCCGGCGGCGAGCCACGCTTCGCGCGACTGGCCGCCCTTCCACGCCCGCGTCGTGAAGCCGAGAATCTCGACCTTGACGCCGCAGCGCTCCAGCGTCCGCGCCAGGATATCCGCGCAGGTCGCAGCCACCGTGATGGGGCGTCCGCGCATCGAGCCGGAATTGTCGAGCAGCAGCGTCACCACGGTGTCGCGGAAGGTGGCTTCCTTCTCATGCATGAAGGACAGCGGATGATAGGGATCGGTGACCACGCGCGACAGCCGCGCCGGATCGAGAATGCCCTCCTCGAGATCGAACTCCCAGGCGCGGTTCTGCTGGGCCATCAACCGGCGCTGCAGCCGGTTGGCCAGCCGCGCCACGATGCCCTGCAGATGCGCGAGCTGCTTGTCGAGATAGCTGCGCAGCCGTTCCAGCTCGTCGTGGTCGCACAGGTCCTCGGCGGCGACCACTTCGTCGAATTTCGGCGCGAAGGCATGATATTCCGGACCGCGGTGCTCGTTCTGCCCACGTGAATTCGGCCGCGTCGCTTCGCCCGGCGTCTCATCATCGCCGAGGTCGCCGTCGTCCATTGTATCGCTGGTGGAGGCCTGCGCGCTTTCCATCGCGCTCTCCGACATTTCGTCGGTGGAGGCCTGGGCCTGGTCGGCGCTCATCTCCTGCGCAGCATCGCTATCGGGCGAGCCCTCGGCGCCGGACTGGTCGTTCTCGCCGTCGCGGTTGTCGTCCTGGTTCTCGTCGTCGTCGGCATCGGCGTTGCGGTCGTCGCCAAGCTCCAGCGCCGACAACAGGTCATGCACCGCGTCGCCGAATTTCGCCTGGTCCTCGGCAAGCCGGTCGAGCCGGTCGAGCCGCGCGCCGATCTTGTCCTCCAGCACCGGACGCCACAGGTCCACCATTTTGCGCGCGGCGGCAGGAGGCGCCAGACCGGTGAGGCGCTCGCGCACCAGCATTGCGAGCGCGTCCGACAAAGGCGCGTCGGCGCGATCGGTGATCTCGTCGAATTTTCCGCGATGAAAATGATCGTCGAGCATGGCGGTGAGGTTTTTTGCGACACCGGCCATGCGGCGGGCGCCGATCGCCTCGACCCGCGCCTGCTCCACCGCCTCGAACACACCTCTCGCCTGCGGATTGCCCGGCATCAGCTTGCGATGCACTTTCGGATCGTGGCAGGCGAGTTTCAGCGCGATGGAATCGGCGTGTCCCCGCACGATGGCGGCATCCCGCCGCGTCATCTTGCGCGCGGGCTCCGGCAGCCGCGCCTTGCCCGGCGCAAGCCCGGGCCGCTCGGAGGCGAAGGTCACTTCAAGCTCGGGCGCTTTCGCAATCGCGCGCAGGCACGACGTCACCGCGCGCTTGAACGGCTCGGTCGGCGCCTCCCTGGAGCCGGTGCGGAATTTGGAATTGGATGGGGTCGTCATCGCAGCCTTACCGCGGGTCGTCCCCGCGAAGGCGGGGACCCATAACCACCGACGTTCATTGTTGATCCAGACCTTAGCTCCACTCTTAACTGAGACTCCTCGGAGTATGGGTCCCCGCTTTCACGGGGACGACACTGTGCCGGTTGTTCAGCTCAACGCCACGTTCACCGAACTCTCGGCCAATTCCTGATTGAAGCAGCGCTGATAGAATTCCGCCACCAGCGGCCGCTCCAGTTCGTCGCATTTGTTGAGGAAGGTGACGCGGAACGCAAAGCCGATGTCGCTGAAAATTTCCGCGTTCTCCGCCCACATGATCACCGTGCGCGGGCTCATCACCGTCGATAGATCCCCGTTGGCGAAGGCGTTACGGGTGAGATCGGCGAGCCGCACCATCTTGTTGACGATGTCGCGGCCCTCGGTGGTGCGATAGCTATGCACCTTGGCGAGCACGATTTCCACTTCCTCGTCATGCGCCAGATAATTCAGCGTGGTGACGATCGACCAGCGGTCCATCTGGCCCTGGTTGATCTGCTGGGTGCCGTGATAGAGCCCCGAAGTATCGCCGAGGCCGACGGTGTTGGCGGTCGAGAACAGCCGGAACGCCGGATGCGGCTTGATCACCTTGTTCTGGTCGAGCAGCGTCAGGCGGCCGGAAACTTCCAGCACGCGCTGGATCACGAACATCACGTCGGGCCGGCCGGCGTCATATTCGTCGAACACCAGCGCGATATTGTGCTGCAGCGCCCACGGCAAAATGCCGTCGCGGAATTCCGTGACCTGCTTGCCGTCCTTGATGACGATGGAATCCTTGCCGACCAGATCGATCCGGCTGATATGGCTGTCGAGGTTGACGCGCACGCAGGGCCAGTTCAGTCGCGCCGCGACCTGCTCGATATGGGTCGACTTGCCGGTGCCGTGATAGCCGGTGACCATGACGCGGCGATTCTTCGAAAAGCCGGCGAGAATGGCCAGCGTGGTGGCGCGGTCGAACCGGTAATCCGAATCGACATCCGGCACGTGCGGATCGACTTCGGAATAGGCCGGCACTTCAAGATCGCTGTCGATGCCGAACACCTGCCGGACCGACACCTTCATGTCGGGCAAACCGGCGGGCTCGGGTGTTTTGGTCATGGCGGCGGTGGTCATCAATCCTCCGAGGTCCCGGGCGCTCCCGAAAACCAGATTTGCAAATAGGCTGCGGATGGCTGCTATCAGGAACCTAGCAGAGAGAAGCGGCCGGCAGAAGCCCGCGGCGAGCAAAGTCCCTTGCAAAGTTCCGTTGCATTATCATCAAGATAGGGTCTTGCGGCGGTTTTTGGAAGGCTGCCCTGCGAATCAACGGGTGCTGACCATGGTTTTGCCGATTCGGTGCATGGCAAGGCCGCGAGCCGACTAAATCGCCATGTCCGGCCATAGCAGTCCAGGCTTGCGCAGAATGCGTAAACTTGTCTGCGATGCCAGGCATCCACCTCTTTGCTGCTTTTCCGCATCAAAGACGTGGATGGCCACCCGGCCATAACGAAAGCAACGATTCAAGGGATTGTTCGTGACCGCCATCATCGATCAGCTGATTGCCTTCGTCTCGGCGCATGCGTGGCTGGCCTATCTGACGCTTTTCCTGGCGGCCCTGCTGGAAGCCGTGCCGATCGTCGGCTCGGTGATCCCGGGCTCCACCATCATTCTGGCGCTCAGCGCGCTGATCCCCGGCGGGGAGCTCGACATTGCAGGTGTGTTCGCCGCGGCGATTACGGGCGCCGCGCTGGGCGACGGAACGGCGTTCTGGCTCGGGCATCGCTCGCAGCGCGAAATCCTGAGCGCGTGGCCAATGTCGCGCTATCCGAACGTGATCGCGCAAAGCGAGGCATTCTTCCACCGCTGGGGGTCGCTGGCGGTATTCTTCGCGCGCTTCGTGCCGCCGATCCGCGCCTTCGTACCGGTAACCGCGGGCGCGCTTGGGATGTCGCCGCTGCGCTTCTACGCGGTCAACATCGCGGCGATCCTGCTGTGGGCGCCGGCGCACATCCTGCCCGGCGTGCTGGCGGTGTCGGCGCTGGAGCGGGCCGGCGGCGTGGCCGGGCTCGAAGGCACCGCCAAGCATTACTGGATGCCATTGGTGCTCGGCGGCGCGCTGATCGTGGCGCTGGCTACCTGGGCGATCCGCCGCAGGCGTGGCGGCAACGCGATCGAACCGGCGGCACGGGTGCAGAAGGATGCGCAGCTACAATCTCAGCGTCGTCCCCGCGAAGGCGGGGAGGTGGATTCACATTCGAAGTGCAACACTTCGGAGAAGGCCTCGGCTGGTGTTCTGAAGTCAAGGCATTTGCGCGGAGTGTGGTTGTAGGCTGCGACGAGCGCCCGAAAGCGCCTGTTGGGGAGCGTGGCCAGGTCGGTCTTGCGGGGCAGGAAGCGGCGCATCCGGCCGATTGCGTTCTCGATGCCGCCCTTTTGCCAGGGAGCGTAACGATCGCAGAAGAAGGTTGCGATCGACAGCCGATGCAGCGCGCTGTGGCGAGCGAACTCGGTGCCGTTGTCGAAGGTGACGGTTCGACGGAGGCTTGACGGCAAGCCGCTGAACAGTCTGACGAGATGGCGCGCCACGCCGTGAGCTGCCTTGTTGAGGGGCCGCACCGCCAGCAAGAGGCGGGAGGTGCGCTCGTGCACGGTCAGGACGGCCTGGCCGTATCTTGAGAACAGCATGAGGTCGGCTTCCCAGTGGCCGGGGGTCCTGCGATCGTCGGCATCCGGAGGGCGTTCAGCCAAGGAAACACGGCCTTCGATGAGGGTTGCCGAGCTTCCGCCCCTCCTTCCGCGAAAGCCACGCTTGCTCTTGCCGCGCGGCAGATAGTGCCGCCAACGGTAGTCCTTGGTGCGAGCCATCTGGGCGTAGATGAAGCGGTAGATGCTCTCGTAGGAGATCACCTTGCGGCCGGCCTCGCGCGCCAGCCGGCCGGCGATCTGTTCGGGCGACCAGCCGCACTTCAGCCGGTCGATCACCGCACGGCGCAGGAAGGGCTCCCGTTGTAGGCGTGCGCCCTTCCAGCGCCGTGCTCGGGTCCGTTGATCCGCGTAGCTCGGCCTGTAGCCGATCTGCTTGCCCTGATTGCGCTTTATCTCGCGAGAGACCGTCGATGGCGAGCGATCCAGAGCTGCAGCGATCTGCCGGATCGAGCACCCGTCGGCTCGAAGTCGGGCAATCTCGCATCGTTGATCCAGTGAAAGCTGGTCGTACCGCTGTCCCATCGCAACACCCCCTCCGGGAAGTGTTGCACTTCGTTTGTGAACTCAGGGGACCCATAACCCCTGGCATCGATTGTTGCAGGAGGACTTTGCTCCAGTGCCGAAACGAGACGGCACGGCGTATGGGTCCCCGCCTTCGCCTTCGCGGGGACGACTCGTGGAGGGTTCAGCTCGCGCCGCGCACCACGGTCTTCAAATAATTATACGCCTTGATGATTTCGATCAGGCGGTCCTCGGTGGAGCGGTCGCCGCCATTGGCGTCGGGGTGATGCTGCTTCACCAGCGCCTTGTATTTTGCCTTGACGACGTCGAGCGTCGCCTCGGGACCGAGCCCCATCACCTGCAACGCCTTGCGCTCGGCGTTGAATACCTTGCGCGTTTCCACCTTGGCCTCGGCGCCTGACCCCGGACCCGGCCGCCAGCGTCCGCGGCCGTTGAGCTCGCTGAACATGCTGAACGGATCGGCAGCGCCCTCCAGGTCGGCCTCGGCGGTCTTGCCTTTGCCCTTGGTGCCGTTGGCGCCCATCTTCCAGGTCGGGCGATGGCCGGTGAGCGCGTCCTTCTGGTAGCGCGCCACCGCGTCGGCATTCATGCCGGAGAAGAAATTATAGGACTGGTTGTATTCGCGCACGTGGTTGAGGCAGAAGTGCCAGTATTCCTTGTCGTTGGCGCGGCCCTTCGGGGCGCGGTGCGGGCCCTTGTTCTTGCAGTCCGGCCATTCGCACATCACCGCGTCTTCGCGCGCGCGCGCCTGCTGCTTC
The DNA here is from genome assembly GCA_963710045.1 of uncultured Alphaproteobacteria bacterium. Lineage (GTDB taxonomy): Bacteria > Pseudomonadota > Alphaproteobacteria > Rhizobiales > Xanthobacteraceae > Bradyrhizobium. The sequence goes on from CAVPZO010000022.1 coordinate 130,762, forward strand.
GCGCTCAGCTTGTTGGGCTTGATACGAATGCTGTCGAAGAATTTTGATGAATCAATCGGCATGGCTGACTATGACAGCGCAATGCGAAAAGCTTCAAGTCTTGACATTGCGAAACTCTCTCGTTGACGAACCGCGGCCATGGACGTATTGCCGCCGCCATGACCGTCAAGGACGCTATCACAAACAAGTTGCACGAAGCTTTCTCGCCGGAAAGCCTCGATGTCGTCGATGAATCACATCTTCATGAAGGCCACTCCGGCCACAGGCCGGGCGGCGAGACGCATTTCAGGGTCTATATCGTGTCGAAAGCGTTCCAAGGGAAGAGCCGGATCGAGCGCCACCGCATGATTAACGCGACGCTGGCGGCGGAACTCGCAGGCCCCGTGCATGCCCTGGCGCTCAAGGCGCATGCGCTTGGGGAAGGATAAGCCAGAGAACGGGGCGTCTACTTAACCCTGCCCTGGAGGGAAGGGTAAGAATCAAAACGACGTGCCCGCCTTCGGCTTTTTCTCGACCGCACCGCCCGTCTCGGCCTCGCGCGGCAGCGGCACGATGCGCAGCGCGGTGATGCGGTTGCGCTCGCGGCGCAGGACGCGGAAGCGGAAGCCGTGGAAGGTGAAACTCTGGCCGCGCTCGGGGATCGAGCGCGCCTCGTGAATCACCAGGCCGGCGACGGTAGTCGCCTCCTCGTCCGGCAAATGCCAGTCCATGGCGCGGTTGAGGTCGCGGATCGGCACAGAGCCGTCCACCACCACCGAGCCGTCGGGCTGGGCGCGGACGCCGGCCACCACCACGTCGTGCTCGTCGGAAATATCGCCGACGATTTCTTCCAAGATGTCTTCCAGCGTCACCATGCCTTCGACCTCGCCGTATTCATCGACCACCAGCGCGAAGTGGGTCTTGCGGCGGCGGAACGCCTTGAGCTGTTCGGACAACGGCCGCATCTCGGGCACGAACCACGGCGGCAGCGCGATGGTGGAGACGTCGATCTTTGAGGTGTCACCTTCCGAGGCGCGGATCGCGCGCAGCAGATCCTTGGCGTGCAGCACGCCGATGATGTTTTCCGGCTTGTCGCGCCACAGCGGAATCCTCGTGTATTCGGTGGCCAGCACTTCGCGCACCAGATCCTCCGGCGGCAGATCGGCGTTGATCATCACCATTTCGGTGCGGTGGACCATCACGTCGGACACCTGCAGCTCGGTCAAATCCAGCAGGCCGCCGAACATGTCGCGGTCCTGCTTCTCGACCTTGCCTTCGTGATGCAAAAGATCGACCGCGCCGCGCAGCCGCTCGTTCGGCGACAGGATCGGCTGGTTGTGGCCAACCTTGATGCCGAGCAGTTTCATCAGTACCCGCACGATCGCCTCGATCAAGGTAAGCATGGGTCCGAGCACGTACACCATCACCTTCATCGGCCGCGCCACCAGCAGCGAAACCCGGTCGGGCGCGTTGATGGCGATGGTCTTGGGCAGCACCTCGGCGAAGATCACCACCATCACCGTCATCACGCCGGTGGCGTAGAGCACGCCGACCTCGCCGAACCATGCGGTGAACACCCCGGTCGCCAGCGCCGAGGCGCCGATATTGGCGATATTGTTGCCGAGCAGCAGCGCGCCGATCATCCGCTCGCGCATCGCAAACAGGCTGTTGACGACGGCGGCGTCGCGGTTGCCGTGCTTCGAAAGCCGCAGCATGCTGGCGCGCGACGCGCCGGTCAGCGCCGTCTCGCTTGCCGAGAAGAACGCCGAGACCAGCAGGCAGGCGATGACGATGGCGAATGAAATCCAGTCCATGGCGTGACCATCACTTTACAAGTTGCGTTATTCTTTCGTCATGGCCGGGCTTGTCCCGGCCATCCACGTCTTGTCTCCCGAAAGAAAGTAAGACGTGGATGCCCGGGACAAGCCCCGGGCATGACGATTTAACTAAGGATTTGCGAGCGAGCTTGCGCGCAATAAAATCGCGAACCAGCGAAGGCTCGACATCGGGTGCGATCACGGCGCGGCCGACAGCTTCGAGCAGGATGAAAGTGAGCTCGCCGCGCTTGACCTTCTTGTCCTGCGCCATCAGCGCCATCAGCGCGTCCGTGCCGATCTTTTCCTGGGTGAAGCCGGCGATATCCTGCAGATCGGTCGGCAGGCCGGCGGCGGCAAGATGATGTTTGACGCGCAACGCATCGCTTTCCGCGATCATGCCGAGTTGCGCGGAAAATTCCGCCGCCAGCACCATGCCGATGGCGACGCCTTCGCCGTGGAACAGCCGGTCGGAAAATCCGGTAGCGGCTTCCAGCGCGTGCCCGAAGGTGTGGCCGAGATTAAGCAACGCGCGCTCGCCTGTTTCGCGTTCGTCGCGCATCACAATCGCGGCCTTGGCGCGGCAGGAGGTGGCGATGGCGTGCTCGCGCGCCGCACCGCCCGCAAAAATATCGGCGTGATTGGCTTCCAGCCATGCGAAGAACGCTTCGTCGCCGAGCACGCCGTATTTTGCGACCTCGGCATAACCGGCGCGAAACTGGCGCGGCGACAAGCGTGTCGAGCACCGCGGTGTCGGCGACCACCAGAACAGGCTGGTGGAACGCGCCGACCAGATTTTTTCCATGCGGCGAGTTGATGCCGGTTTTGCCGCCGACGGAGGAATCCACCTGCGCCAGCAGCGAAGTCGGCACCTGCACGAAATCGACGCCGCGTCGCAGGATCGCAGCGGAAAAACCCGCGAGGTCGCCGACCACGCCGCCGCCGAGCGCGATGACGATGTCGTTTCGCTCGATCTTCGCTGCGATCAGTTCCTCGCAGACATATTCCAGGCCCTCGTAACTTTTCGAAACCTCGCCTTCGTCGACGATGATCCGCGACGTGGCGATGCCGGCGTCGAGCAGCGATGCCTCGGTTTTGCGCAGCCAGTGTGTCGCGACATATTCATCGGTAATGATCGCGGCGCGCGCACCGGGGCGCAGCGCCGCAACACGCGCGCCCAGCGACGTCAGCACGCCGCGGCCGATGACGATGTCATAGGCACGGTCGCCGAGCGCGACATCGACCGTGATCGGGTCGGAGCTTTTCAGCGGCGCGGTCATCGTGTGGCGCCCACTATGTCACCTGTTGTTTCATTGGCGCCGCAGAGATGCGCATGCAGCGCGGCCATGCATTCTTCGACGATTTTCTCGTGCAGCACGTCGCGCGAGGCAATGGTGATGTCGGCCAGCTGATAGACGGGATGGCGCTCCTCGATAAGACGCCCGATTGTCGCGGCGGGATCCGCGGTCTGCAGCAGCGGCCGGTCGGCCCGCCGCTTGACCCGCTTCAGAATGGTGTCGGCATCCGCCTTGAGCCAGACCGAGACCGCCTTGTCGCGGATGCGGCTGCGGGTTTCCTCGCGCATGAAGGCGCCGCCGCCGGTCGCCAGCACAGAGGCGTCGCCTTCGAGCAGCCGCGCGATCACGCGGGCCTCGCCGTCGCGAAAATACGGCTCGCCATGAGCCGCGAAAATTTCCGGAATCGTCATGCCCGCGTGGGCGAGCTCGATTTCGGCGTCCGCGTCCTGAAACGGCAGATGCAGCCGGGCCGCGAGCCGCCGCCCGATGGTCGACTTGCCCGCCCCCATCATGCCGACCAGCACCACCGAACGCCGTCCCAGCGCCGCTATGATGTCGGCCTCCTGGGATGCGCCGGCGTTGGCATTTGACGCGGTTTCGGACATCGATCGAACCTGTTAGCCGCCAAGGTGGCAGTCCGGTCACCTATACTACCCCCGCCGAACCCGTTGCCAGAGAGTCTTGCATGGGGAGTGGCGAACATGGTGGGTGTCGGGGCACGATTATCCCGCAGTTCCAATGGTTAACATCGCCGCCTGAGGCTCGTTATGCCCAGCCTGTTCCGCTTCCTGACGGTCGTCGCGGTGCTCGGCGGCATCGTTTATGGCGTGATTTTCGCGCTGGCCAATTTCGTCACCCCGAAACCGCGGGAAATGACCGTCACCATCCCGGCGGACAAGTTTCTCAAGAAATAGGCGCTAGGCTTAAGGGCATGAGCAAGACCTCGGATGCCCGGCTGACCAACCTGTTCCTCGACATGCTCGCAGCGGAACAGGGCGCCGGCGATAACACGCTTGATGCCTATCGCCGCGACCTCGAAGATTTTTCCAATTTCCTCGCCCGCGCGGGACAGGGTTTTGCCGATGCCGAAACTCAGGCGCTGCGCGATTATCTTAGCGATCTCGACGCCCGCGGCTTCAAGTCGTCGAGCGTAGCGCGGCGACTGTCGGCGATGCGGCATCTGTTTCGCTTTCTGCTGAACGAACGCATCCGCAGCGACGATCCTGCCGCGATTCTGTCCGGCCCGAAACGCGGCCGCAGCCTGCCGAAGGTACTCTCGATCGCAGACGTAGATCGCCTACTGACGCGCGCAAAGACGCTGATCGATGCGCCGGAAACCTCTGCCGCGCAGCGGCTTCGCGCGATGCGGCTGTATTGCCTGCTCGAAGTGCTCTATGCGACGGGCTTGCGGGTCTCGGAGCTTGTCGCATTACCATTGTCAGCGGCGCGGCGCGACGCGCGCATGATCGTGGTGCGCGGCAAGGGCAACAAGGAACGGCTGGTGCCGCTCAACGAACCCTCCAAACAGGCGATGGCCGATTACCTCGCCGCGATGGAGGCTGCGAAAGTCGAGAAGGCGAAAAACGCCGCCGCCTCGAAATGGCTGTTCCCGTCATTCGGCGAGAGCGGGCATCTGACGCGACAGCATTTCGCGCGCGACCTGAAGGAGCTGGCGGCGGCGGCCGGGCTCGCGCCGCGGCTGGTCAGCCCGCACGTGCTGCGTCACGCCTTCGCCAGCCATCTTCTGCACAACGGCGCCGATTTGCGCATCGTGCAGACGCTGCTCGGCCATACCGATATCTCGACCACGCAGATTTACACCCACGTGGTGGAGGAACGCTTGAAGAGTCTGGTGCGCGACTTGCATCCGCTGGCGGAAAAGTAATGGCGCGGCGAGGCGATTGTGCCGGACTTGACAGAAGTAGAAAACGATTCTATTCGTGGCTGCGACAGGGCGGCGCTGCGCTATTAGCGTTAATTTGTTGTGTTGCCTTCCCCGTAAAAGGAAAGGCCGAAATCTGGCAGCATAGCGTCTCCACCGTAATACAATTTGAACGTGCCAGATCGTTGTTGAGAGAAGGCATCTTTGTATTGGTAAGAGCCGTAGACGTAGATCGCATATTTTCTACTTTTAACGGCCGGCCAATATTCTTTCTTGAAATCCTCAATCCCAAAGTTGAGACGATATTCGTTCCCAGGACCAATGCTGGCGCGGCCTGGCAGTTCTTCCCGGATTGGGAAGGTCTCATCGTTAGGGAGTGGAAAAGCGTTAATCCTAATGCCGCCGTTGGCACTAAATTCATATGCTGGGGTCTGTCCAGAATTTTTGAATACGACCACTGCGCTAAAAGGTTTTTCGGGATCGTTAGCGTCGAAGTCGAAGAGCGCCGCTCCTATTGGGGAGACGTAAGCGCGCAATTGGCGATTAGCGGTGTCCTCAGCCCCCTCAACCAATCGCTTGGTAGCTACGGACATCTTTTCGGTCGAGTGCCACAGGCGACCCGTGAAAACAGCCAGAACGACGGTGAAGATGGCGAGGAACGCCCCTTCATATTTGTGAAGGCCCTTCAACAACCAAGTGAGGCTAACGAGGATGGGACCGTTGAAGGCGGTGCATTCCTCCTGATTTGGCTTGCTATATGCGCCGCCGCCGGGGTTGGCGCTTATTGGGTGGCACGAAAGCAGGGATGACAATGTTGCATCAATCACCGCCAACACCATCAGACCAAGCGCCACGGCTGGCCAATATATTTTCAGCCAACTATATGCCTTTAGCATCCTTCAATCGCCGCGCTGAAAATGTCTGCGTTGCGCCGATGGTTGTAGCGGAACTGAAATTCCGCAACGTACAGCGGCATATATTTGGCGCTGACTTTGTGGAACGAGCCGACGATACCGCGCTTGAAGATCGACCAGAAGCCTTCAATCGTATTGGTGTGGACCGCGCCGACCACGTACTGCTTTGCGGAATGTTTGACCGATTGGCGCGGGTATTCGGTAAGCCCGTCATAGACGCGGTTTTCGTCGGTGGCGAGCAACGAGACTTTATCGGAGACCATTTCGCGGACGAATGTTTGGGCAGCCTCATGGGTAACGCGGTGCAAGGCGCGGGCGATCACGTTGCCCTTGCGGCTGACAGCGCCGATGATTGGAGTTTTACCGGACGCGGCACCGCCGGTCTGGCCGTGATGCTTCTTATCCCAATGCCGGTTGGCGTCTTTGCCGCCGATCCATGTTTCGTCAACCTCGACAATGCCGCCCAACTTGACTTCCGGCTCGATGAGCGCGGCGCGGATTTTGTGGCACATGGAATGCGCGGTCCTGTAAGCGCCGAAACCCATCACGCGCTGGACCTGCAACGCGCTAATTCCCTTTTTGCTGGTCAACATCAAGTGGACGACGCGAAACCACTCGCGAAGCGGCTTGTTCGTGTTCTCAAAAATTGTCCCGGCGATATGCGAGAAGCGGTAGCCGTCAGAGGCACACGCTTCGCATTGCCAGTGATAGCCCGACGCCAGCGCGTAAACCTCTGCATTGCCACAGCGCGGGCAAGAAACACCGTTCGGCCAGCGGCGGGCCACAAGGTACGCCCGGCAGGCTTCCTCATGGGGGAAGGCCGCTTCAAATTGGGCGATGGTCATTTGATGAACTGGTTTCGGGCGGCGCATGGCGTTTCCTCGTTTGTAGGAGGATATAACCATGGCTGAGGCTGTCTGTCAAGTCAGGCATAATCGCCCGCGGCGATCATCACGAAAAACAACCCGTTGATTTGCAAGCGTTATCCCGCCTGAAGCGCTTGACTCGGCTGTTCATTTGACTTGAAAAGCTCCGAAGGCCAGTTTCGCCCGCCACTTGCGGCCCCATATGTTGTCGATGCCGGATCACATGCGCAGCTACCTCGATTTTGAAAAGCCCGTCGCCGAACTCGATGCCAAGGTCGAAGAACTGCGTGCGCTCGCGGCCGGCGGCAGCGACATCGGCGAAGAGATTTCAAGCATCGAAGAAAAGTCGGCGCAGGCGCTGAAAGACCTCTACGCCAATTTGACGCCATGGCAGAAAACCCTGGTGGCGCGGCATCCGCAGCGTCCGCATCTGGGCGATTTTATCGATGCGCTGATCACCGAATTCACGCCGCTGGCCGGCGACCGCAAGTTCGGCGAGGACGAGGCGCTGATGGGCGGCTTCGGCCGCTTCCGCGGCGAAAGCATCTGCGTGATCGGGCAGGAGAAGGGCGCCACCACCGAATCCCGCATCAAGCATAATTTCGGCATGGCGCGGCCGGAAGGCTATCGCAAGGCGGTGCGGCTGATGGAGATGGCCGACCGGTTCGGCATTCCGGTGCTGTCGATCGTCGATTCCGCCGGCGCCTATCCCGGCATCGGCGCCGAGGAGCGCGGACAGGCCGAAGCGATTGCGCGCTCCACCGACGCCTGCCTGTCGCTCGGCGTGCCCAACGTCGCCATCATCACCGGTGAAGGGATGTCGGGCGGCGCCATCGCGATTACGACGGCAAACCGCGTACTGATGTTCGAACACGCCATCTACAGCGTGATCTCGCCGGAGGCCGCCTCCTCGATCCTGTGGCGCGACGGCACCAAAGCCCAGGAAGCCGCCACCAGCATGAAAATCACCGCGCAGGACATGCTGCGCTTCGGCGTCATCGATTCGATTCTGAGGGAACCGCCGGGCGGCGCCCACCGCGATCCCGTCGCCATGATCGCCACCACTGGCGATGCCATTGCCCAGGCCCTGAACGATCTTCGCAACCTCGACCGCGACATGATTCGTAAAGCCCGGCGCCAGAAGTTTCTGGATATCGGGCGAAAGCTGGGATGAGCTAATTCACGTCGTCCCGGCGAGCGCCAGGGACCCACACGCCGTTCACGTATTTTATCAGTAATTTCAATGACTTGAGTAGCATAAATGTCGGGGCGACATGAATGTCGGGGGTTATCGGTCCCGGCGTTCACCCGGGCGACCCTGAATTGAGGCCGTGCCGACCGCTTTTGTCTGTCCTCGTCCGCACCAACTTTTTTGCACCAGAAAAGCTCGTTCGGCCCCAATTGTGCCCTGACGCCGATATTTAACCTCTGTTCACCATGGCTCTCATGGAACCTGCTTCGCGGGCCGGTTCGGCTTGCGGCACAGGGGCCTTTAAGGATAATATTTTATTCAATGGCTTGGGGCATGGGCGCGACGAATTTGGGGTTTGGGATTGCCCGTCATCCGCGGAGCTTTGCAGTGACCGGACGCACGCAGCTTCGCGCGCTTGTCACTTGCGTTGCGCTCGCCGCCGGCGTGGCTTTGGCCGGCTGCAACAGCGACGAAATCTCGCTCGCCAACAACGCCAAGGCCAACCAGCCCGTTCCGCCGAAGCTCGTCGCCGACATGGTGGCGAAGGACATGGATCTGAATTCGCCGATCCTGGTCCGGCTGTTCAAGACGGAGGCCGAACTCGAGGTCTGGAAACAAACGCGCTCGGGCCAGTTCGCGCTCTTGAAAACCTATCCGATCTGCCGCTGGTCCGGCGACCTCGGACCCAAGGTCCGCGAAGGCGACCGCCAGGCGCCGGAGGGTTTTTATTCGATCTCACCGGCGCAGATGAACCCGCAGTCATCGTACTATCTGTCGTTCAACATCGGTTACCCCAACGCCTTCGACAAGGCGCTGGGCCGCACCGGCTCGCAGCTGATGGTGCACGGCGACTGCTCGTCGCGCGGCTGCTACGCCATGACCGACGAGCAGATCGCGGAAATCTATTCGCTGGGGCGGGAATCCTTCTTCGGCGGCCAGCGCGCGTTCCAAGTGCAGGCCTATCCGTTCAAGATGACGCCCGTGAACATGGCCAAGCATCGCAACAACCCGAACATGCCGTTCTGGAAAATGATCAAGGAAGGCTACGATCATTTCGAGGTGACGCGGCAGGAGCCCAAGGTCGAGTTCTGCGAGAACAAATACGTGTTCGATCCGGCGCAGCCGCCGAATTCGTCGAAGCCGCTGACCTTCAACGCCTCCGCGAAATGTCCTGTTTATGTCATTCCGGACGAGATCGCCGAAGCGGTGCGCGAGAAGCAGCAGCAGGAAGCGGCCGAAACCGCCAAGCTGGTCGCAAGAGGAACGCCGGTGGCGCGGCTCAATACCGGCATCGACGGCGGCATGAACAAGGTGTTCGCCGCCAAGCTGCCCGGCGGCGAGACCGGCCTGTCGGAGGGCGGCCAGGGCCAGAGCCTGTCGCTGCTGGCTTTGGCCCGCGCACCCGGCACCATTCCGTCCCACGTCAATCCGCCGCGCAATCCGCTGCTGGCATCTCAGGAAGAGCCCGTGGTCGCGGTAACGCCGGCCCCGTCTGCGCCCGCGACGCGGGTGGCGTCCGCTGCGCCCGACGGCAAGTCCGACAGCGGCTTCTTCAGCAACCTCGCCCGCAAGGTCGGGCTGACCAGCGACACCACCGCGACGGCGGTATCGGCCAGGCCGAAGGTCATCGAGGCCCCACGGCCCTCAGCTTCCGTGCCCAAGACCGCCGCTCCGACGAAACCGGCGGACACCCGGGTCGCCACCGCCGTGCGGCCGCCGTTCAAGCCGACGGTCTCCGACCCGGCTGCGCCTGCGGCAAAAGACGCCCTGGTCGCGGGCGCACAGCCGATCGTGCCGGCAAGTTCGTTCGAGAGCCGCTTCTCGGCGGTGAAGTAGGGACATCCGACATCGTTTCAGCCGTCATGGCCGGGCTTGTCCCGGCCATCCACGTCTTGAATGCCATCAGAAAGAAAGACGTGGATGCCCGGGACAGGCCCGGGCATGACGCTAACCCACTGAAGTCTGCTGGGAAGTCGATTTACTTCTTCGCGGGGGCCTTCGCCGCATCGGGCTTGGCCGCCGCGTCGTCGGCCTTGTCCATGCGCTCGACCTTGGCGGCGGTGCGCAGCTTGGCCACGTAATCGGCCTGCGCCTTGCGCACCACATAGGTTTCGATCTGCGGCTTGACCTGCTCGAAGTCCGGCGCCTTGCGGGTGCGCTTTTCCTCGACCTTGATGACGTGCCAGCCGAACTGCGATTTCACCGGATCGGAGATCTTGCCCGGCTCCAGCGCAAAGGCGACGGCCGAGAATTCCGGTACCATCTGGTCCTTGGTGAAGAAGCCGAGATCGCCGCCGTCGGCAGCACCTGGGTCCTTGGATTCCTTCTTGGCGAGTTCGGCGAAATCGGCGCCCTTCTTCAACTCGGCCTCGATCTTCTTGGCCTGGTCCTCGGTCTCCACCAGAATGTGCCGGGCGTGAACTTCCTGCTCGCCGCTGATCTGCTTGGCGGCTTCCTCGTAGACCTTCTTCATGTTCTCGTCGGTGGTCGCGGCCTTGCCTTCGACCGCGAGCAGGTTGTCCATCAACAGCCGGTTGCGCGCGAAGGCGAGGCGGGTCTTGAAGTCGTCACGGTCGGCGATCTTCTTGTCCTCGGCTTCCTTGGAGACGATCTTCATGTCGATCAGGAAGGACAGCACGTTCTCCTTCTTGGTCGCGGGGTCCATCTGCGCCAGGCTCGGTCCCAGTTCCTCCTCCGCCAGCGCCACGTCGCTGGCGCGGATTTCGGCGCCGTTGACCTTGGCAAGCACCGGGTTCGCATCCTGGGCGCGGACCGATGCGCCTGCGAACAGCGCAATTGCCAGACAGCCCGCCACCGCGGTCGAGGCGAGGCCGAATTTCATGCGGGATGACAAAGAGGTCATGGAAAATCCTTATCTTCAAAGCCCAGATCTTCAAAGGTTTGGTGTGGGCTGTTTTGGGCGGCGGGACACTCGCCCAATCATGCGGCCTTGGCAACGCGAAAAACCTGTCAAAATGATGAATTCCCTGACAGCTTCGCGCCGTTGACAACCCTTTAAGCGAGCCATATCTCTCCGCGACGGTCCAATGGCTATCGCGCGATTTTGCTTGCGCTTTTGGCCGTTGAACCTCTGATTGCTCAATTCCCACTCATGATGCGAACGCTCCCAGGATTTGGGGCCCTCGTTTTGATGCGTCACGATGAGTTGATGGGCAATCGGGGGCCACACTCATGGCTGAAACGCCGAACTGAAAAGACAGGAATCTGGCATGCTCGGCGCGCTCGCCCGCAAGTTTTTCGGCTCCGCCAACGACCGGCGGGTGAAGGGATACCAATCCCGGGTCGATGCCATCAATGCGCTCGAACCGGAAATCGCAGCCCTCTCCGACGAGGCGCTGAAGGCGCGTACCGCCGAATTCCGGCAGCAGCTCGCCGACGGCAAGACCCTCGACGACATCCTGGTTCCCGCCTTCGCCACCGTGCGCGAGGCGGCCAAGCGCACCCTCAAGCAGCGCCATTTCGACGTGCAGCTGATCGGCGGCATGGTGCTGCACGAGGGCGATATCGCCGAGATGAAGACCGGCGAAGGCAAGACGCTGGTGGCGACGCTTGCGGTCTATCTCAACGCGCTGGCCGGCAAGGGCGTCCACGTCGTCACCGTCAACGATTATCTGGCCCGGCGCGACTCGGCCTGGATGGGCGAGATCTACTCTTTCCTCGGCCTCACCACCGGCGTGATCGTTCACGGCCTCGACGATGCCGAGCGCAAGACCGCTTATGCCTGCGACATCACCTACGGCACCAACAACGAATACGGCTTCGACTATCTGCGCGACAACATGAAATACCGGCTGGAGGACATGGTCCAGCGCGGCCACTTCTACGCCATCGTCGACGAAGTCGATTCGATCCTGATCGACGAAGCCCGCACGCCGCTGATCATTTCCGGTCCGCTCGACGACCGCTCGGAATTCTACAACACCATCGACACGTTCTTTCCGCAGCTCGACAAGACCGATTACGACGTCGACGAGAAGCAGCGCACGGTGACGCTGACCGAATCCGGCATGGAGAAGATCGAGACGCTGCTGCGCGACGCCGGCCAGCTCAAGGGCGATTCGCTTTATGACGTCGAGAACGTCTCCGTCGTGCACCACATCAATCAGGCGCTGCGCGCGCATACGCTGTTCACGCGCGACAAGGACTACATCGTGCGCGACGGCGAGGTCATCATCATCGACGAATTCACCGGCCGCATGATGCCGGGCCGGCGTTATTCGGAAGGCCTGCATCAGGCGCTGGAGGCCAAAGAGCATCAGCCGGTGCAGCCGGAAAACCAGACGCTGGCCTCGATCACGTTCCAGAATTACTTCCGGATGTACGAGAAGCTGGCGGGCATGACCGGCACCGCCGCCACCGAAGCCGACGAACTGTTCGACATCTACAAGCTCGAAGTCGTGGAAATCCCGACCAACGTGGCGGTGGCCCGGCTTGACGAAGACGATGAAGTCTATCGCACCCAGGGCGAGAAATACGCCGCGATCCTGGCCGAGGTCGAGCGCGCCAATGCGCGGCTGCAGCCGGTTCTGGTCGGCACCGCCTCGATCGAAAAGTCGGAAGTGCTCGCCGAATACCTCAAGAAGAACGGCTACAAGCAGATCGATTTCGGCAACGAAAATGCGATGGAGAAGCTCTATGCGGCGGCGCGCGCGGGCAAGCCCGCAAAGCTGTTCGCGGTGCTGAACGCGCGCTTCCATGAGCAGGAAGCCTATATCGTCGCCGAAGCCGGCGTGCCCGGCGCGATCACGATCGCGACCAACATGGCCGGCCGCGGCACCGACATCAAGCTCGGCGGCTCGCTGGAGATGCGGATCCAGCACGAAACCGCCGGCATTACCGACGAGGCCGAGAAGGCCGCGAAGATCGAACGCATCACGGCCGACGTCGAGCGTTTTCGCGAGCTCGTGCTGAAGGCGGAGGACGTGGTCGAGATCGAGCCTGCGAAAGGCAGCAAGCCGGCCAAGACCGTGACCCGGCCGGGCGGGCTCTACATCATCGGCTCCGAACGCCATGAATCGCGCCGCATCGACAACCAGCTGCGCGGCCGTTCCGGCCGCCAGGGCGATCCCGGGCGTTCAAAGTTCTTCCTGTCGCTGGAAGACGATCTGATGCGGATTTTCGGCTCGGATCGGCTCGACACCATGCTGACCCGGCTTGGCCTCAAGGAGGGCGAGGCCATCATCCATCCGTGGATCAACAAGGCGCTGGAAAAGGCGCAGCAGAAGGTCGAGGCGCGCAACTTCGACATCCGCAAGAACCTGTTGAAGTTCGACAACGTCCAGAACGACCAGCGCAAGGTGATCTTCGACCAGCGCGTCGATCTGATGAAGAGCGACAGCGTGGCCGAAATGGTCGCGGACATGCGTCACGACTTCATCGACGACATCGTTGCCAAGCACGTGCCGGAACATGCCTATGCCGAGCAGTGGGACGTCGCCGGCCTCAAGGAAGAGCTGACGCGGGTGCTCGGTGTCGATATTCCGGTCGACGAATGGGCCAAGGAAGAAGGCATCGCCGACGAGGAATTGCTGACGCGCATCGAACAGCGCGTCGACGAACACATGGCGGCGAAGGTGGCGCAGTGGGGTCCCGACGTGATGCGTTACGTCGAGAAAACCATCCTGCTGCAGACCCTGGATCATCTGTGGCGCGAGCATCTGGTGATGCTCGACCATTTGCGGCAGGTGATCGGACTGCGCGGCTACGGCCAGCGCGATCCGCTGCAGGAGTACAAGTCGGAAGCGTTCGGCCTGTATGAGGCGATGACCGCGCATTTGCGCGAGGCGGTGACCGCGCAACTGATGCGCGTCGAGATCGTGCCGCCGGAAGAGCAGCAGCCGGTGCTGCCGCCGATGGAGGCGCACAAGTTCGATCCGAACACCGGCGAGGACGAGATGGCGTTCGCCAACGTATCGCTGGCGCCGGCGCCCAATGCCAATGCCGCCAGCCGCGATCCGAAAAATCCCGCAAGCTGGGGCAAGATCGGCCGCAACGAGGATTGCCCCTGCGGCTCGGGCAAGAAATACAAGCATTGCCACGGGCGGTATGCGTGAGGCCGTCGTCCCGGCGAAGGCCGGGACCCATACTCCGTGTGCTATCGTTCGAGCACTGGGGTGAATGCCTTGCGAAATAATTTGAGGCCAGGGTTATGGGTCCCCGCCTTCGCGGGGACGACGCAGAGTCTGTCGCGTGCGCCCTCCCCCCGCGCGCGGAGAGGTGATACAGAGCGCTTCGTCTTTTTCCGAAGGTTGAAGCCCTCATGTCCACCGCAATCTCTCCCCTCGCCCCCACCAACGTCCCCGAAATGCCCGCCATCGCCGGTGTCCGCCTCGCGACCGCCGCCGCCGGCATCCGCTACAAGGGGCGCACCGACGTGCTGCTGGTGGTGCTGGACAAGGGCACGGCCGTGGCCGGCGTCTTCACCAAATCGAAATGCCCCTCCGCGCCGGTGGAATGGTGCCGCGCCAAGCTCAAGCGCGGACAGGCGCGGGCGCTGGTGGTGAATTCCGGCAACGCCAACGCCTTCACCGGCAAAACGGGCAAGCAGGCAACCACGCTGACGGCATCGATCGCCGCCAAGGCCGTCGGCTGCAAGCCGGACGACGTCTTTCTCGCCTCCACCGGCGTGATCGGCGAGCCGCTCGACGCCACCAAATTCGACGGCGTGCTCGGCACGCTGGCGCAGAGTGCCGCGCCGGATGGCTGGATGGACGCTGCAAAAGCGATCATGACCACCGACACCTTTCCCAAGGTCGCGACCGCTACGGTGAAACTTGGAAAGGCAAACGTCACCATCAGCGGCATGGCCAAGGGCGCCGGCATGATCGCGCCGGACATGGCGACCATGCTTTCGTTCGTGTTCACCGACGCGCCGATCGCGGCCGGCGCATTGCAGTCGCTGTTGAAAGCCGGCGTCGAAGACACTTTCAACGCCGTCACCATCGACGGCGATACATCGACCTCGGACACGCTACTGGCGTTCGCCACGGGGGCGGCGAAAGATGCGCCGAAAATCAGCCGCGCGAGCGATCCGCGCCTGAAGGCCTTTACAAAAGCATTCAACTCCGTGCTGGCCGATCTCGCCGAACAGGTGGCGCGCGACGGCGAAGGCGCGCGCAAGCTGGTGGAGATCATCGTCGAAGGCGCGACGTCGAAAAAGTCGGCGCGCAAAATCGCGATGTCGGTGGCGAATTCGCCGCTGGTGAAAACCGCGATCGCCGGCGAGGACGCCAATTGGGGCCGCGTGGTGATGGCGGTCGGCAAGGCCGGCGAGCCGGCCAACCGCGACAAGCTCTCGATCTCGTTCAACGGCATCCGCGTCGCCAGCAAACGGCGCGCGCGATCCGTCTTACGACGAGGCGGAAGTATCGGCGGCGATGAAGAACCCGACAATCCAGATCAGGATCGCGCTCGGGCTCGGCAAAGGCCGCGACCGCGTGCTGACCTGCGACCTCACCAAGGAATACGTCGCCATCAACGGCGATTACCGGTCGTGAAACTCACTTTGGTCGTCGCCTGCGCGCTGGTCGATGCCGACAAGCGGGTGCTGATCGCGCAGCGCCCGCAAGGCAAGACGCTGGCGGGCCTGTGGGAATTTCCCGGCGGCAAGGTCGAGCACGGCGAGCGGCCGGAGCAGACGCTGATCCGCGAATTGCATGAGGAACTCGGCATCGCCGTCAGCGAGGACTGCCTCGCGCCGCTGACCTTCGCCAGCCACGCCTATGCCGATTTTCATCTCTTGATGCCGCTCTACATCTGCCGGCGCTGGGATGGCGAGGTGGTCGCGCGCGAGGGCCAGAACCTCAAATGGGTCCGCGCCAACAAACTGCGCGATTACCCGATGCCGCCGGCGGATATTCCGCTGATCCCGCATTTGATCGATTTGCTGATGTGAGACGGCTTCGTGCCCGGCACTCTGCGTAGCCCGGATGGAGCGTAGCGCAATCCAGGGCTAGACAGGACAGTCCCGGGTTTCGCTGTCGCTTCACCCGGGCTCACAATGACGACAGTTACGACTTCCCGCGCCCCTTCACCGCCTCCGCCAGGCTCGCTTTCGCCGAGCCCGGCTGCAGCGGCTGCTGCTGGCTCTCATGCGGCGCCCAGCCCGACAGCCAGATCACATCGAAGGTGGCGCGGATGCGGCCGTCGGGGTCGGCAAATCGTTTCGCCGTAAATCTGCGCCATTCGCAACATCGTGGCGCGCCGGGTCGGCACGCGGCGACGCTCCACCAGCACATTGGTCGCGCCCATCCGCCGCAAATCCTGCATCAGCGCGAACGCGCTGTCGTAGCGCACCACGATGCGATCGACATCGGTGACCGGCAGCGCAAAACCCGCGCGCTGCAACAGCGCGCCGACATCGCGCAGGTCGGCTAATGGCGCCACGCGCGGCGAAATTCCGCCCTCAAGCTCGGCTTCCGCCGCAGCAAACGATTGCCGCAGCTCGGTCAGCGTATCGCCGCCGATCATCGCCGCCAGCAGCAATCCATCCGGCTTCAGCGCGCGGCGGATTTGCGCCAGCACGCCGGGCAGGTCGTTGACGAATTGCAGCGCCAGCGCGGAGACCGCGAGGTCGATGGACCCTGGCGCGAGCGGCAACGGCTCGGATTCGCGATCCGGCAGATCGATGCGCGCGAGTTGGCCGACCCGCCTGGTCAGTGCATCGCGTACCTGATCGCCTGACGTGCCGATATCGGCCGCAATGGAAAATTCGCGCAGCACCGCATGCAGCCGCTCCGCCATGTCCTCGGCGACGCGATCGAGCAGGAAGGTTGCCGCGCCCTGCCTTTCCGCGCGTTTCTGCCGCGCGCGCAGCAGCGCACGGTCGAACAGAATGGGCGCGGCGTTGGGGTTGATGGCCATGCCGGTTTGGTACGCCGTTACAACCGTGTCTGGCAATCCGGCGCTTGAGCAACAAATGGCCGGGCTGCTAGCCTTCGCCCATGGAAGCTGGGGTCACCTCGTCACGTTCGTTCGGCCAAACCTTGCGCGCCGCATGGGCCCATACCGCGCGGCTGGCGCTCGACATCGCGCTGCCGACGCTGTGCGTCGCCTGCCGGGAACCGGTCGCGGGCGTCGGCGTCTGCGCCGGATGCTGGGCCAAACTGTCGTTCATCGCACAGCCGTTCTGCCCGCGGCTCGGCATTCCCTTTGTCTACGATCCAGGCCCCGGCCTGCTCTCGATGGAGGCGATCGCCGATCCGCCGGCCTATCAACGCGCCCGCGCCGCGGTGCGCTATGACGACGTGGCGCGGACGCTGGTGCACGCGCTGAAATACCACGACCGCACCGATCTCGCCCCTGCGATGGGCCGCTGGATGGCGCGGGCCGGCGAGGAACTGCTTGGCGAAGCCGACGTGCTGGTTCCGGTGCCGCTGCACTGGCGGCGCGGCTGGAGCCGCCGCTATAACCAGTCCGGCGCGCTTGCGCGTGCGATCGAACGGCAAAGCGGCGTTGCGGTGGCGCGCGACGTCCTGCGGCGTATCCGCCCGACCCAGCAGCAGATCGGGCTGTCGCGATCCCAACGCGCCAGCAACGTGCAGGGCGCGTTCAAGGTTTTATCTGAAAAAGCCCACGAGATTCAGGGCCGCCGCGTGGTGCTGATCGACGATGTTCTGACTTCGGGCGCCACCACCGACGCCTGCGCCCGGGCGCTGCTGCGGGCCAGGGCCGCGCAGGTCGACGTGCTGGTGTTCGCCCGGGTTGTGGACACCCACAAAGCTCCCATATAATCGGATAATTCGTCGAAAACAGGGCCGACATGATCGCGATCGACATCTACACCCGCCCGGGCTGCGGCTATTGCAGCGCCGCCAAGTCGCTGCTGACGCGCAAAAATGCCGCGTTCACGGAGTTCGATGTCTCGAAAGATCCGACGCTGCGTCAGCAGATGTGGGATCGCGCCGGCGCCGGCTCGACCTTCCCGCAGATCTTCATCGGCGAAACCCATGTCGGCGGCTGCGACGAACTCTATGCGCTGGACCGCGAGGGCAAGCTCGATGCGCTGCTGGCGGGCGAAAAGGCCACGACATGAGCGCCGACCTCTCCTTCACCGCCGCCATGGTGCAGATGCGCACCTCCCTGTCGCCCGAAGCGAGTTTTAAGCAGGCCGAGGGCCTTATTCGCGAAGCCGCCTCCCAAGGCGCCGACTACGTGCAGACCCCCGAGGTCAGCAACCTCATTCAAAAAAACCGCAAGGCGCTGTTCGAACTGCTGGCGCCGGAAGACGAAGACCTTTCGCTCAAGGCCTATCGTGAGTTGGCGCGCGAGTTGAAGATTCATCTCCACATCGGATCGCTGGCGCTGCGGGCGACGCCGGAGCGCGCCGTCAATCGTTCGTTCCTGATCGCGCCGGACGGCGGCATCCTTGCCAGCTACGACAAGATCCACATGTTCGACATCGAGCTGGACGGCGGCGAGAGCTATCGCGAGTCGGCGAACTACCAGCCCGGCGAAACCGCGGTCATTTCCGATTTGCCCTGGGGCCGCATCGGCCTCACCATCTGCTACGACGTGCGGTTTCCGGCGCTGTATCGGGCGCTTGCCGAAAGCGGCGCGTCGTTCATCACGGTGCCTTCCGCATTCACGGTAAGGACCGGCGAAGCGCATTGGCACACGCTGCTGCGCGCCCGCGCCATCGAGAACGGCTGCTACATTTTTGCCGCGGCGCAAGCCGGAAAGCACGAGAGCGGACGCGAGTGCTACGGTCACTCGCTGATCGTCGATCCTTGGGGGCTGGTGCTGGCCGAAGGCGGCGTCGAGCCCGGGGTCGTGATGGCGAAGATCGATCCTGCCAAAGTCGAGAGCGCCCGCAAGTCGATCCCGTCGCTGCAGCATGGCCGCCGCTTCTCTGTCTCCGATACGAAAGCGTCGCCGGAGCATCTGCATCTGGTGCGGGGCTCGGTATGATCCGGTACAATTTGCGCTGCGACCGCGGCCACGCATTCGAGAGCTGGTTTCAGAGTTCTTCGGCCTACGAATCGCAGGAAAAGCGCAAGCTGGTGAGTTGCCCCGCCTGCGGCTCGGTCAAGGTCGAGCGGGCCATCATGGCCCCGCAGATCGTCAGCAAGAAGAGCAACGAAAGCGCGGCCCCCTCGCCTGCCGCTTCCACCGAAGTCGCTACGCCTACCTCGACGCCGCTGATGATGGCGCAGGAGCGCGAACTGCGCGCCAAGCTCAAGGAACTGCGCGACCATATCGTCAAGAATGCCGACAATGTCGGCGAGCGTTTTCCGAACGAAGCCCGCAAGATGCATTACGGCGATATCGAGCATCGCCCGATCTACGGCGAGGCCTCGCCGGAGGAAGCGCGCTCGCTGATCGACGAAGGCGTCGAGGTGTCGCCGCTGCCGGTGCTGCCGGACGACAGGAATTAGGCCTCTTCGTCATTCCGGGGCGCACGCGCCCTTGCGCGGGCGAACCCGGAATCCAGAAGTTCTACGCATGTGTCTGGATTCCGGGTTCGCGCGAAGACGCGCGCCCCGGAATGACGGAGTTACACCGCCACCAGCAGCGCGACGCCGATCACGATCAGCGCGATGCCGGAAAGTTCCCGCGCCGACAGCGGCTGCTTGAACGAGTAATACGCCACGGCTTGCGCGAACAGCACCTCGACCAGCGCCAGCGTGCGCACATTGGCGGCGGCGGTGAGCGCGAGCGCGAGGAACCAGAACTGCGACGCGAACGCGCCCATGAAGCCGGCGAACATCGACGGTTTCCATAAGCCCAGAATTTTCCTGAGCACATCGGGGGCGCGCGCCAGCAGGTAGATCGTCAGCACCAGCGTCTGCACGAACAGCCCGAACACCAGGGTGTAGGACGCCGCGGTCACAAACGATACGCCCGGCACGCGTGATGACCGCGCCGCGAAAGCCGATTGCCGAGAGCGCGAACGCCGCCGCCGCAACCAGCCCGATGATGGTCGGTTTCACTTCGGCGAACCCTTTTTCGCCGCCCGGCCGCAACGCGGTGATGACCACGCCGACGGTCGCAATCAGGATCGCGACTACCTTCAGCACCGTGAGATGATCGCCGAGGAACACGAAGCCGAAGATCGCGGCCTGGATCGCCTCGGTCTTTATGTAAGCCGTGGTCACCACGAAGGAGCGGTCGTTCATCGCCAGCAGCATCAGGCCGGTGGCGACGATCTGGCTGAGCGCGCCGAGCAGCAGCCACGGCCAGAACGCGGCCGGCGGCCACGGCACCGCATCGCCGGTCGCGGCGATCACGACGGCGAAGAAGACCAGCGAGAACGGAAAGCCGAACAGGAAGCGGATATTGGTGGCGCCCCAGGTCCCCAGCGGACCTGTGAGCTGCCGCTGCATCGCATTGCGCGCCACCTGCCCCAGCGCGGCGGTGATGGTGAAGGGAATCCAGAGCGAGGCGAGGGTGAACATGGGGATAGGGTTAGAATGGCGGAAGCGTTGCGGTCAACCGGAGTCGTGTCATAGCGGCGATGCGAGGACTCGCGTGCTCCGGACGCTGCGCAGCGCGTAACGGTGCGCTGCAGAGCCGGGACCCGTAACGGACGCCGGTGTTTGGTACGGCCCCGGCTCTGCGGAGCAGCGTGAAGAATGCCGCACCGCGTCCGGGACACGGCTGGCTTACATCCCCTCCGCCACCACCATGTAATTCACGTCCATGTCGGAGGACAGGCTCCAGCGGTCGGCGAACGGGCTGTAGACCACGCCGGCCTGCTCGGTGATGGCGAGCTTGTTGTTCTGCAGGTGATGGGCGAGTTCCTCCGGGGTGACGAACTTGTCCCATTGATGGGTGCCGCGCGGCAGCCAGCGCAGCAAATATTCCGCGCCGACGATGGCCAGCGCAAAGCTTTTCCAGTTGCGGTTCAGGGTCGAGATCACCATCAGCCCGCCGGGCTTCAGCATCGCCGCGCAGCGGTTGACAAACACGCCGACATCGGTGACGTGCTCGACCACTTCCATCGCCAGCACGATGTCGAAGCGCTCGCGCACGTCCATCGCTTCCGCGGTGGTGCAGCGGTAATCGATCGACAGATGCGATTTGTCGGCGTGCAGTTTTGCCGCGGCGATATTGGTGGCCGAGGGATCGATGCCGATCACCTGCGCGCCGAGCCGCGTGAACGGCTCGCACAGCAGGCCGGCGCCGCAGCCGATGTCGAGGATGCGCAAACCGCCAAGGCAATTCAGGCTTTTGACGTTGCGGTCGAACTTGCGGCAGGCGGCGTCGCGGATATAGGTCAGGCGCAGCGGATTGATCTTGTGCAGCGGCGCCATCTTGCCGTTGGGATCCCACCACTCGTCCGACAGTTTTGAAAATTTCGCGACTTCGGCGGGATCGACGGTGGACGCCGGTTCGCTGCGAATGTTCGACTGAATGGCCATGTCTGCGCGCTGCTCCTATCGCGCGGTGATGTGGTTACGGAATTCGAGCGGAGAAGTAATGTTTTTGATCTCTTTTCCGTCTTCGCCCATGCTCTCCACGGTTACGTCGCCGTAATTCAGGATACGGCCCATAATACTCTGGTTGACCTCGACACTCGCGACTTTATCGACGCTCGATCTCGAAGGTCTCGCGCCTGATGAAGCCGGTCTTGTGGACAACGCGCAGATTGGTCACATCGGTTTCGGTGAGTCCAGCGGTGGAACCAGGCTTTCACTGTCCAGAATAGCGCAGCGAGCGCCGCCGCCGCTGCCAGCACCAGCCACATCATCTCCAACCCGGGCCCCACCGCGTTGTGCCAGAGGATGATGAAAACCAGCGCCACGATCCAGGCCCCGATTGCCGGCAAATAGAATATCCAGTGCGCATTGGTCGAATACAGCACCTTTTCGCCGGGCTGCAGGATATCGTCGATATAACGCCCCATTGCGTCGCCTCAATTGCCTTGCATGCCGGTCGGACGGGAGCGCCGGAACCGGTTGCTTGCCCGCAACCGCGCCGTTATGTATACGCGCCTTTTCGCCCGCGCGTCCCACCTTTTGCGCGCTACAATACCGTCCTCTTCAGGGAATGCACCACTCGTCATGGGCCGCCTTGTGATGAAATTCGGCGGCACCTCCGTCGCCAATATCGACCGCATCCGCAACGTCGCGCGCCATGTCAAGCGCGAGGTCGATGCCGGCCATGACGTCGCCGTGGTGGTCTCCGCGATGGCCGGCAAGACCAACGAACTCGTCGAGTGGTGCCGCGAGGCCTCGCCGATGCATGACGCGCGCGAATACGACGCCGTGGTGGCGTCCGGCGAGCAGGTCACCGCGGGACTGCTGGCGATTACGCTGCAGGGGATCGGCATTCAGGCGCGGTCCTGGC
Source organism: uncultured Alphaproteobacteria bacterium (assembly GCA_963710045.1). Taxonomy (GTDB): domain Bacteria; phylum Pseudomonadota; class Alphaproteobacteria; order Rhizobiales; family Xanthobacteraceae; genus Bradyrhizobium. The sequence goes on from CAVPZO010000022.1 coordinate 153,017, forward strand.
AGGGCTGGCAAATACCAATCAAGACCAGCGACGCGCATGCGTCAGCGCGGATTCTCGAGATCGACGGCGCTGAATTGATCAGCCGTTTCAAGGACCGCAAGGAAGTCGCGGTGATCGCCGGCTTCCAGGGCATCAACCCGCAGACCGGCCGCATCACCACGCTCGGGCGCGGCGGTTCCGACACCTCCGCGGTTGCGATTGCGGCCGCGATCCACGCCGACCGCTGCGATATCTATACCGACGTCGACGGCGTCTACACCACCGACCCGCGCGTGGTGCCGAAGGCGCGCCGGCTCGACAAGATCGCGTTCGAGGACATGCTGGAACTGGCGTCGCAGGGCGCCAAGGTGCTGCAGGTCCGCTCGGTCGAACTTGGCATGGTGCACAACATGCCGGTGTTCGTCCGCTCGAGTTTCGACAAACCGGAAGATATCGATCCACTCGGCACGCCGCCGGGCACGCTGATCTGCAGCGAGGAGGAGATCATGGAAAGCCACGTCGTTACGGGAATCGCCTTCTCCAAGGACGAAGCCCAGATTTCCGTCCGCCATATCCAGGACAAGCCCGGCGTCGCCGCGGCGATCTTCGGTCCGCTGGCGGACGCCAATATCAATGTCGACATGATCGTGCAGAACGTCTCGGAAGATGGCGCGACCACCGACCTCACCTTCACGGTCCCGGCTTCCGATTATATCCGCGCGCGCGACACCATCACCGGCGCCAAGGACAGAATCGGCTATGCGCGGCTCGACAGCGCCACCGACGTCGCCAAGGTGTCGGTGATCGGCAGCGGCATGCGCAGCCACGCCGGCGTCGCGGCCAAGGCGTTTGCCGCACTCGCCGCGCGCAACATCAACATCCGCGCCATCACCACCTCCGAGATCAAATTCTCGGTACTGATCGACGCCGCCTACACCGAACTCGCGGTGCGCACGCTGCATACGCTTTACGATCTCGATCGGGTTTAGCTGCTTCGGCGGCTGTTTCACCCGCTGGCAGGCGTTTTGCTTGGCAAAACAAGCCTCGATTGGCTATACGGCCTGATGAACAGGCCGCCGCAAACTGTGCCACAGTTTTGCACGTGCTGATTCGGCCGATTGCGGCGCCGTGCGGTCGCGCCGAAGTGATAAAATCGTTGTTTTTCTGAGGGTTAGCACTGGCGCCGCCGGGTAACAGGCACGCCGGTTTGGTGAGGGAGGATGTCGGCACATGCGGAGCGCGTCGGGAGGTCCCCGCGTCTTGTTGAGACGGCTCCGCGAAGTCATGGCGGAGCAAGTCAGCGCGCAGGAACGCCTCGACAAGATCGTGGTGCTGATCGCCGCCAACATGGTGGCGGAGGTGTGCTCGACCTATGTGCTGCGCGTCGATAACACGCTGGAGCTCTACGCCACCGAAGGCCTCAATCGCGACGCGGTCCACCAGACCGTGCTGAGCGCGCATGAAGGCCTGGTCGGCCTGGTCTCCAGCGAGGCGACGCCGCTCAATCTCAACGACGCGCAGAGCCATCCGGCGTTCTCGTTCCGCCCGGAAACCGGCGAAGAAATCTATCACTCGTTCCTCGGCGTGCCGATCCTGCGCGCCGGCAATACGCTCGGCGTGCTGGTGGTGCAGAACCGCGCCAAGCGCACCTACGTCGAGGAAGAGGTCGAGGCGCTGCAGACCACCGCGATGGTGCTGGCCGAGATGATCGCCTCCGGCGAACTCTCCGCGCTGGCACAGCCCGGGGCCGAGCCCGCCGCGCGGCACTCGGTGCACAAGACCGGCGCGATCCTGTCCGACGGCATCGCGCTCGGCCATGTGGTGCTGCACGAGCCGCGCGTCGTCATCACCAACTACATCGCCGAGGACCTGCCGAAGGAAATCAAGCGGCTGGATACGGCGCTGGCAAAACTGCGCGCCGACCTCGACCGCATGCTGGAGCGCGGCGACGTGGCCGAAGGCGGCGAGCACCGCGACGTGCTGGAAGCCTACCGCATGTTTGCCAACGACCATGGCTGGTCGCACCGGCTGCACGAGGCGGTCGCGACCGGCCTCACCGCCGAGGCCGCGGTCGAGCGCGTGCAGTCCGACACCCGCGCGCGCATGCTGCGCTCGACCGATCCCTATTTGCGCGACCGGCTGCACGATCTCGAAGACCTCGGCCACCGGCTGATGCGGCAGCTGGTCGGCCAGGATCACGCGCCGTCGCGCGAACAACTGCCCGACAATGCCATCCTGATCGCGCGCGCGATGGGTCCGGCGGCGCTGCTCGACTACGACAGGAAAAGGCTGCGCGGGCTGGTGCTGGAGGAAGGCACCGCCAATTCCCACGTCTCGATCGTGGCGCGGGCGCTCGGCATTCCAGCGGTCGGCGAAATTCCCAACGCGCCGGGCATCGCCGATCCCGGCGATGCCATCATCGTCGACGGCACCTCGGGCTCGATCTACATCCGCCCCTCGGCGGAAATCGAATCGGCCTATGCCGAGCGGGTGCGGTTTCGCGCCCGGCGCCAGGCGCAATATTCGGCGCTGCGCGACAAGCCGTGCATTACCAAGGACGGCCAGCCCGTCGAACTGATGATCAATGCCGGACTGATCATCGATCTGCCGCATATCGACGACACCGGCAGCGCCGGCATCGGCCTGTTCCGCACCGAACTGCAATTCATGGTGGGCACCAGCCTGCCGCGATCGACCGACCAGCTGCAGCTATATCGCGCGGTGCTCGATGCCGCCGGCGCCAAGCCCGTGACCTTCCGCACCCTCGACATCGGCGGCGACAAGGCGCTGCCCTATATGGAAACCGTCACGGAAGAAAATCCGGCGCTGGGCTGGCGCGCGATCCGGCTCGGCCTCGACCGTCCCGGCCTGCTGCGCGGCCAGATCCGCGCTTTGCTGCGCGCCGGCGGCGGCCGCGCGTTGCGCATCATGTTTCCGATGATTTCGGAAGTCGCCGAATTCGATTCCGCCAAGGCCATCATCGAGCGCGAGCTGACCTATCTGCGCCAGCACGGCCATGCATTGCCCGAACGCATCGACGTCGGCACCATGGTGGAAGTGCCGGCGCTGCTCTATCAGCTCGACGAGTTGCTGAAGAAGGTCGATTTCGTCTCGGTCGGATCGAACGACCTGTTTCAGTTCCTGTTCGCGGTCGACCGCGGCAACGCAAAAGTTTCCGAACGCTTCGACACCATGTCGGCGCCGATCCTGCGGGCGTTGCGCGAGATCGTGCAAAAGGCCGACGCCGCCAAAAAATCCGCCTCGCTGTGCGGCGAGATGGCGTCGCAGCCGCTCGGCGCGCTGGCGCTGATCGCGCTCGGCTACCGCTCGCTGTCGCTGTCGGCCACCGCGCACGGCCCGGTCAAGGCGATGGTTCTCGATCTCGACGCCAAGAAAGCCGCCGCGATGATAACGCCGCTGCTCGACGCGCCGTCGGGCAGCGTGTCGATCCGCGAGAAGTTGAAGGAATTTGCCGAGGCCGAGGGGCTTTCGTTGTAGCGAGGCTTGCTCGCACGACCACGCTCCTTCGCATTCCGTGATTTTCGAGACATCCCATGTCGATCCTGCCTGAAGCCAAACTCGATATACTGCTGGCACACCACGCTTCACTCGAAGCACAGATCGTTGGCCAGTTGAGTTCGGAAGACTATGTGCGGATCTCGCGCGAACTCGCCGAACTCAATCCGCTGATCGACGCGGTGAAGGCCTATCGCGCCGCCAACGCCGAGATCGCCGGCATCGATGCCATGATCGCCGATCCCTCCACCGACGCCGACATGCGAAGCATGGCGGAAGCCGAGCGCGCGACGCTGGAGGCGCGCAGCGTTGAGCTGGCGCAACAAATCCGCGTCGCGCTGTTGCCCAAGGACGCCATGGACGAGCGCAACGTGGTGCTGGAAATCCGTGCCGGCACCGGCGGCGACGAGGCCTCGCTGTTCGCCGGCGACCTGTTCCGGATGTATGAGCGCTTCGCTGGCTTGCAGGGCTGGAAGGTCGAGGTGATCTCCGTCAAGCGAAGGCACCATGGGCGGCTACAAGGAAATCATCGCCGAGGTAAAAGGGCGCGGCGCGTTTGCAAAACTGAAATTCGAATCCGGCGTGCACCGGGTACAGCGCGTACCCGACACCGAAACCCAGGGCCGCATCCATACCTCGGCGGCGACCGTGGCGGTGTTGCCCGAAGTCGAGGAGGTCGATGTCGACATCAAGAGCGACGATCTGCGGATCGAGACCATGCGCGCAGGAGGCGCCGGCGGACAGCACGTCAACAAAACCGAATCCGCGATCCGCATCACCCATATCCCGACCGGCATCGCCGTCATGATGCAGGACAGCCGCTCCCAGCATAAGAACCGCGCCTCGGCGATGAACATCCTGCGCTCGCGGCTCTACGACGCCGAGCGCCAGCGCATCGATTCGGCGCGCTCCGCCGACCGCCGCGAAAAGGTCGGCTCCGGCGACCGCTCCGAGCGCATCCGCACCTATAATTTTCCGCAAGGAAGGGTCACCGATCACCGCATCAACCTGACGCTCTACAAACTGCCGCAGGTGATCGCCGGCGAGGCTTTGGGTGAGTTGATCGACGCCCTCACCACCGAGCATCAGGCGGCACAACTCGCAGCCGAAAGCGACGCGGCGTGAACGCTGGCGAAGCATTCGCTGGACAACCTGTTGAGGCTGCGCGCCGCGCACTGGCGGCGCAGTTCAAGAAGCGCAAGCCTCGACTCAGCCGAACTGGACGCGCGGATTCTGGTGGGCTCCGTGCTCGGCCTTGATCTCACCGGCTTGATCGCCGCGTCCGCGCGAATCCTGACCGATGACGAAGCGGAGCGTCTCGAAGGCTTCGCGAAGCGGCGCATCGCGGGCGAGCCGGTGGCGCGGATTCTCGGCCTCAAGGAGTTCTGGGGCTTGCCGCTCCGGCTCTCGCCGGCAACGCTGGTGCCGCGGCCCGATACCGAAACCGTGGTCGAGGCGGCGCTGGAAATCTTGCGGGCCGGATCGAGGCGCGATTCCCCGCTTCGCATCGCCGATCTCGGCACCGGCTCCGGCGCGATTCTGCTGGCGCTGTTATCGGAATTGCCGAATGCATTCGGTGTCGGCACCGACATCAGCGTGGCGGCGCTGCGGACCGCCCGCGACAATGCCCAGTTCAACTGGGATTCGCGGCGCGCGCGGCATTCGTCGCCTGCGACTATGCCGCGGCGCTGTCGGGGCCATTCGACCTGCTGGTGTCGAATCCGCCCTATATCCGCTCGGCGGACATCGCCAATCGCTGGATGCCGAGGTGCGCGATCACGATCCGCATCGCGCGCTGGATGGCGGGTTCGACGGCCTCGACGCCTATCGCCTGATCGCCCCGCAAGCCATCGCGGCTGCTGGCGCCGGGCGGCGCCCTCGTAATGGAGGTCGGGCACGGCCAGAGCGGCGATGTCCAGGGATTGATGACGGCGGCAGGGCTGACGCCCGCCGGGCCACCGAAATCCGACCTGGCGGGCATCCGCCGGGCCGTTACGGGCCGGCTTTTGCCCCGATAAAGTCCTATTGGAACGCAAAAAAACCTCTTGGAATATTCCCCCGGAACGACTACGTTCCCCGCACAACGTCGGTCCAGGGTTGCTGGCCCCGTAGATGCTACGGGTGGATGCCAGAGTTCTCTTGAAACCAAGAGAGCCCGCCCCGAGTGAAAGGTTCCAAAAGCCAGGTCCCATTTGAGCGCGATGGCTGAGAGAGCTGCGCTGCTCGTGACCGCAAAGCGAACGAAAGCCTGATATTGCGCTTGAAACTTACGCAAGAAAACCTGGGCTTGTTTTGGCAGGCTGAATGATTTGGTCCGGCTGGCAGTATGCCAGCAGTTGGGGAACGCGTCTTTGTTGAACGCGACATACGGCAAAATTCGATGCTGACTTGAACTGCACGGCGATTCGGTGCGCATCCCGCGTGCCGCATCTGATGACTATGACAACGGCAAACATTCCAAGACTGGTAACTCCAAGGCTGGTAACAAAGGCAAGACATGAGAAACGGTCAGAACAACAACAAGCGGATGCGGAACCGGAATAACAATAACAACAGCAATAACAACAATAACAACCGGCGCGGCCAGAACCCGATGACCCGGGTTTTCGAATCCAACGGGCCCGATATCAAGATTCGCGGCACCGCTTCGCACGTGGCTGAAAAATACGTGCAGCTGGCGCGCGACGCGCGAAGCTCCGGCGACCCGGTGGCGGCCGAGAACTATTACCAGCACGCCGAGCATTATTTCCGCCTGATCGCGGCGGCGCAGGAGCAGTTTCGCCAGAACCAGCCGCAGCCCCGCACCGAAAACGAAATGCCGTCGGAGGACAGCGAGGACGAGAGCGAGAATTTTTCGCATTTCGGCCAGGAGCCCGGCTTCGTTCCGGCACAGCCGCAGCCGTTCGTGCCGCGCGAGGGCCAGCCTTACCAGCCGCGCGAGCAGCAGCATCAGTCCCGCGAGTACAATAACAACCGCGACCATCGCCCGCCGCCGCAGTATCAACCGCAGCCCCAGCCGCAGCCTGTTCCGGTCGGTGACAGCGGCAGCGTCGACCGCCTGCCGTCATTCATCACCGGGCCGCAGCCGCAGATCAATGGCGGTCCTGGTTTTGAAAGCCATGGTGGCGAGCGCTTCCAGCCGCGCCGCCGCCGCCGTCCGCATGGGCCCCGTCCCGAGGGCATGGCCGCGCCGGCAACGCCGGGCGACGATTTCAATCCGGGGAATGAGTAGAGCGATCGTAGCTTTGTAGGGTGGGCGAAGCGCCGAAGGCGCCGTAACCCACCGGCACGAGTCTTCCGGGAATCAGATGGTGGGTTACGGCGCTTTGCGCCTAGACCCACCCTACAAATTATCATCCCTCTGCAATGACGACGGCACCAGCACCGGCTCCAGCGCGGGAATCAGCCGCGTGCGTTCGCGGTGCGCTGGAATGGCGCGATAGACCTGCTTGGTCGCCTCCACGATATGCACGCCCGCGAATGGCAGCGACAGCGCCGCGCCGACGCGCTCCCATGCCATCGCCGAGCGCAGGAACCAGCCCCCGCCGACCGGCGGCACGAACAGCGCCTCGCCCCACGCCGTCGGCGTAAACCAGGTCTGCCGCAGCAATTGCGTGATCTGCAAGCGCGAATAGGGCCGGCCGTGGCCGAACGGCGTGTTGTCGGTGCGCGTCCACACCCCGCGCCGGTTCGGGATGAACAGCCATCACCCGCCCCGACGGCGCCAGCACCCGCCACACCTCGCGCAGCAGCCCTTCCGGATCGTCGGACATTTCCAGCGCGTGCACCAGCAGGATGCGGTCCACCGCGGCATCCGGCAGCGGCAGCGAAAACTCATCGACCAACGTCGCCAGCGTCGGGCGCGCGGTCGGCCATTTCAGCACGCCCTGCGCCGCCGGCATGAACGCGATGCAGCGCTCGCAATCTTCCCGGAACAGGCCGAGATAGGGGGTCGGATAGCCGATCCCCAGCACCCGCTGGCCCTGCGCGTTCGGCCAGCAGGCATGGATGCCGCGGTTGATCAGCCGCCGCGCCACAATGCCGAGGCGCCGCGAATAGAAATCCCTGAGGTCGATGACGTCGATGGTCATGGATGCAATTCTATCACGGCACGGGATGGAAGGGCGCGCCGATTATCGCATTGCCGATTGAGCGTTAACGCCATATGTCATCCGGTGGCCTTGCCGGCTCATTTGGGATTACGGAGATATCATGGCTGCTGAAATCCGCCTGTTCCCCTGCCTCACCGACAATTTCGGCTATCTGATCCACGACCCCGCGAGCAAGGCGACCGCCTCGATCGACGCGCCGGAAGCCGCCCCCATTATCAAGGCGCTCGAGGCCGAGGGGTGGACGCTGACGGACATTCTGGTGACCCATCACCACCATGACCATGTCGGCGGCATTGCCGAACTGAAGCAGAAATATAATTGCCGCGTGGTGGCGCCGCACGACAAGACCGCGAAAATTCCGCATGCCGATGCGCGCGTCAAGCAGGGCGATATCTTCCAGGTCGGCACGCTGCTGGGGCGCGTGCTGGAGACGCCCGGCCACACCCTCGATCACATCTCCTACGTTTTCGACGACGAGAAGGCGCTGTTCGCCGCCGATACGCTGTTCTCGATCGGCTGCGGGCGGGTGTTCGAGGGTACCTATCCGATGATGTGGGACTCGCTGCTGAAGCTGCGCGCTCTGCCCGACGATTTCAAACTCTATTGCGGCCACGAATATACCGCGGCCAACGTCAAATTCGCGCTGACCGTCGAACCGGACAATCCGGACCTGAAAGCGCGCGCCGAGGAAGTGACGCGGCTGCGCGCCGCGGGCAAGCCAACGATACCGACCCTGCTCGGCGACGAAAAGAAAGCCAACGTGTTCCTGCGCGCCGATGAACCGTCGGTCGCGGCCAGCGTGCGGCTGAAGGGCGCGAGCGCCGCGGACGTGTTCGGCGAATTGCGCGAACGCAAAAACAAATCCTGATGCAGCATTCTGCGCTACCGCCGCCGACATCATCGCGCGGCTTGAACTCAAGCCGCATCCCGAAGGCGGACATTTTCGCGAGACCTTTCGCGACGCGCGCCTTGATGCGAACGGACGCTCCGTTTCGACCGCGATCTATTTTCTGCTGGCGCGCGGCGAACGCTCGCACTGGCACCGCATCGACGCGGTCGAGGTCTGGCATTTTTACGCCGGCAGTCCGCTGACGCTGCAAATTGCGGATGGCGACGGCACGCGCGTCGTTCGTCTCGGTCCCGATCTCGCCGCCGGCGAAGTGCCGCAAGCCATCGTGCCCGCAAACGCATGGCAGGCCGCAGAAAGCTGTGGCGACTGGACATTGGCGGGATGCACTGTCGCGCCGGGATTCGATTTCGCAACATTCGAACTGGCGCCGCAAGGTTGGATGCCTTCGAATTAACTTCGCTTCCCGATCATATCCTTCGCCGCGATCAGTCCGCCGCCGGCGATCAGCACGGCGGCAACCGCGATCGCCGCGCTCGGCTTTGCAAAGCCGGCCATGATCAGGAACGCGGTGGAGAGCAGCGGCGTTGCGTAGGACGCAGCTCCCAGCACGCGGATATCGCCGCGCTTCATCCCGATATCCCAGGCATAGAACGCAGCGCCCACCGGGCCGACGCCGAGCGCAAGTATGGCCAGCCATTGCGCTATGGTTTCGGGCCAGACCGTAACTTCGACCGCCAGATGAATCGCGGCGGCAAGCAGCGCAGTCGCAAAACAGAAGCCCGCGACGGCATCGGTCGGCACGGCTTTAAGCTTGCGCGACATCACCGAATAGGCCGCCCACACAAAGGCAGCGACGAACGCCGCGAGCAGGCCGGCGATCTGCCCCGGCTCGAAATGCGCCGATGCATTGCCGGCGAACAGTAACACCGTGCCGGCAAGTCCGAGCAGCGCGCCGACGATGTGATGCGGCTTGAGCCGCTCGCCCGGCAATAGCGACGAGAACAGCACGATCAGCAGCGGCCAGAGATAATTCAGCAGCCCCGCTTCCGCCGGAGGCGCCAGCCGCAGCGCCAGGAAATACAGCGCGTGATAGCCGAACAATCCGCCGACGCCGACCATCCACACAAGCGGCGGCTGCCGCAGCGCACGGATTGCGCCGGGCCGCGCGATCCAGCTCGCGGAGGCAGCGAGTGCGCCGATCGCAAACGTCATCGCCGCCAGTTGAAACGCCGGAATGCGGCCGGTCGCCACCGTCAGCACCGCCAGCAGCGACCACATCAGGATCGCGGTAAGGCCGATAAGCGTGGCGGCGCGGGGGGTCATCGCGCTTCGTCATGGCGAGCGCAACGTCTTCGCGAAGCGTCATCCACGTCTTAGATTCGCGAAGTGAAGACGTGGATTGCCTGGGTCAAGTCCGGGCAGACGTGCTCCTCGCAATGCTGACGAGAGGCCGGTCGCATCACACCATATACTGCCCGCCATTGATCGACAGCGTCGAGCCGGTGATGGCGCCGGCCTCGTCGGCGGCGAGGAACACCACGGCGCGGGCGATTTCTTCCGGTTCGCCGAGGCGGTTGACCGGGATCAGCGGCAGGATGCTTTTCTCCAGCACCTCCTTCGGCACCGCCTGCACCATCTCGGTGTTGATGTAGCCCGGGCAGATCGCATTCACGGTGATGCCGCCCTTGGCATTCTCCAGCGCCAGCGCCTTGGTGAAGCCGATGTCGCCGGCCTTGGCCGCCGAATAATTGACCTGGCCGAACTGGCCTTTCTGGCCGTTGATCGAGGAGATGTTGATGACGCGGCCGAATTTTCGCGACCGCATGCCCTCGATCACCTGGCGCGTCATGTTGAACAGCGAGCCGAGATTGGTGTTGATCACGGCATTCCATTGATCGAGCGTCATCTTGTGGAACGCGCCGTCCTTGGTGATGCCGGCATTGTTGATGAGGACATCGACCGGGCCGAGATCGGCTTCGACCTGCTTGACGCCGGCGGCGCAGGCGTCGAACGAGCTGACATCCCATTTGTAAACCGGAATGCCGGTTTCGGCTTTGAATTTTTCCGCCGCGGCGTCGTTGCCGGCATAACTCGCCGCCACCTTGTAGCCGGCCGCCTTCAGCGCCTTGCTGATCGCAGCGCCAATGCCTCGCGTTCCCCCCGTCACCAATGCAACACGTGCCATGTCGAATTCCTCCTTGGACTTTTTTTAGTTGGACCGGAATTATTCCGGCAATGAAGCGAACTTCAAGAACAAAATGCCCGGCGCGAGGCCGGGCATTTCAGTTTAGCAAAGTGAATTGCGATGACCTGACAATTTTTTCATCACTCAACGCACTCCGCTACCATTCGTTCAATCGCGGGCAATGCACATGGCAATGCCCATGCCGCCGCCGATGCACAGCGTGGCGAGGCCCTTCTTGGCATCGCGCTTCTGCATCTCGTGCAGCAAGGTCACCAGTACGCGCGCGCCGGATGCGCCGACCGGATGGCCGATCGCAATCGCGCCGCCGTTGACGTTGACCTTGGAGGTATCCCAGCCGAGGTCCTTGTTGACCGCGCAGGCCTGCGCCGCGAAGGCTTCGTTGGCCTCGATCAGATCGAGATCGCCGATGCTCCAGCCGGCCTTCTTGAGTGCGGCGCGCGAGGCCGGGATCGGCCCGGTGCCCATGATCTTCGGGTCGACGCCGGCCTGGCCCCACGACACGATGCGGGCCAATACGGTCTTGCCTTCCTTGGCGGCCTGCTTCGCGGTCATCAGCACCACGGCGGCGGCGCCGTCATTGATGCCGGAGGCGCTGAGCCGGCGGTGACGGTGCCGTCCTTCTCGAACGCCGGCCTGAGCTTGCCCATTGCCTCGACGGTGGCGCCGTGGCGCGGATACTCGTCGTCACTGACGATGATGTCGCCCTTGCGGGTCTTGATGGTGACCGGAACGATCTCGTCCTTGAACTTGCCGGCCTTCTGCGCGGCTTCGGCCTTGTTCTGCGAGGCCACCGCAAACTCGTCCTGCTGCTGCCGCGTGATCTGATACTGCTTCGCCACGTTCTCGGCGGTGTTGCCCATGTGGTAGCCGTTGAAGGCATCCCACAGCCCGTCCTTGATCATGGTGTCGACGAACTCGATCGGACCCATCTTGGTGCCGCCGCGCAGATATTGCGCGTGCGGGGCCATGCTCATGGATTCCTGGCCGCCCGCGACCACGATCTCGGAATCGCCGTTGAGCAGCGCCTGATAGCCCAGCGCCACCGTGCGCAGGCCGGAGCCGCACAACTGATTGACGCCCCAGGCCGGGCTTTCCACCGGAATGCCGGCGGCGATCGAGGCCTGGCGGGCCGGATTCTGGCCCTGCGCCGCGGTCAGGATCTGGCCCATGATGACCTCGGAGACCCGGGCGGGCTCGATGCCGCCGCGCTCCAGCGCCGCCCTGATCGCGATCGCGCCGAGATCATGGGCAGGCATGGTGGCGAACGCACCGTTGAAACTTCCGACCGGGGTGCGGGCGGCGCTGACGATGACGACATCGTCTGACATGGACATCTCCTGAGTTTGAGGTTCTTTGGGCTTGATGCCCTTGGACGGCGGGGCACCGGATTGGCGGGCCTCTGTCTCGGCCTATCCTGTTAACCTAGTGCGGGCGTGTCAATCTACCAGAGCACGAAATCACGCCGCGGCGCATTCAAAATGGCCGTTCGGGCATTTTCCTGAGCGATACTTATGCTTTGTAATTAACCGTGGTGCACAAAACGGTAGCCGAACGCCGTTGAAAATGCTTACTTTGCTGCGTTGCGCTGCTCGTAAGCCCTTCGGCGACGCCGTCGGGTTCCTTGTCCCCGGTATGCATGTGTGAGCCCATGGCGAAATCAGAGACACCTACAACGATCAAGAAATATGCGAACCGGCGGCTCTATAATACCGGCACCAGCACGTACGTGACCCTCGAAGACCTCGCGGCGATGGTGAAAACCGGCGAGGACTTCCTCGTCTACGACGCCAAGACCGGCGACGACATCACCCGCTCGGTGCTGGCGCAGATCATCTTCGAACAGGAAAACAAGGCCGGGCAGAATTTGCTGCCGACCACTTTCCTGCGTCAGCTGATCCGGTTTTACGGCGACAGCATGCAGATGGTGGTGCCGAAATATCTCGAACAGTCGATCGACATGCTGACCCGCGAGCAGGAAAAATTCCGCAAGCAGATGACGAACACGTTCAGCATGACGCCGTTCGCGCCGCTGGAAGAACATGTCCGCCGCAACATGGAATTGTTTCAGCAGACATTCTCGATGTTCAAGCCGTTCGTGCCGCCGCGCGGCGGCAACTCCGCGCCGCCCGAGCCGGAGAAGCTGGCCTCCGAGCCGGCTGAAGACAACATCGACGATCTGCGCCGTCAGATGAAAGACATGCAGGACCGTCTCGAGCGGATGTCGAAAGAGCCGAAGAGCGAGTGAGCTCGATTATTCGGCGTAGCCTTGCGCGGTCGTCCCCGCGAAGGCGGGACCCATAACCCGCAGCTCTCGAAGGCCTTGCTCCTGTACCACGAGCCGGCGTATGTCCCCGCGTTCGCGGGGACGACGCATCGTGTTCACCCCGCCGCCGGAAGCACCGCCGCTGCATCCTGCGACTGCCACGGCCGATCCGATGAGGCGAGGCCGATCAGCCGCCCCTGGATGTAGTCGCAGCCCCAGTCGCGCAGCATCGACGCCGATTCTTCGTCCTGCACCCATTCGGCGACGGTCTTGATTCCAAGCCGGCGCGCCAGATCGATCAGCGTCTGCACGAAGGCGCGATCGTCGGCCGAGCGCGCGATGTTCTGCACGAAGGCGCCGTCGATTTTCACGATATCGACGCCGAGCTTGCGCAAGTTCCGGAACGAGGTGTAGCCGGCGCCGAAATCGTCGATCGCGATCTTGCTGCCGAAATTCTTCAGCCGGGTGACGAAGCCGCGGACGTCGTCGATGTCCTGGATCGCAACGGTTTCGGTGATCTCGACGATCAGCCGCTCGGCGACGCCGGGATGCGCGCGCATCAGCGATTCGATTCCGGCCCACCAGTCCGGATCCATCGTGGTGTCCGGCGAAATGTTGAGGCTGAGCTGCACGCCGGGTGCGGCCGCAAGTTCGGCGACCACGAGTTCGAGCACGCGATGATCGACCAGCCTGATCAGGCCGAGCTTCTCCGCGACCGGCACGATATCGGGCGCCAGCAGGAACTGCCCGTCATCCTGCTGCATGCGGACCAGGCATTCATGGAACGCCGGCTCGCGGGTGCGCGCGTCGACCACCGGCTCGAACGCCATCACGATCCGACGCTCGTTGAGCGCGGTGACGATCTCGTCGGTGACGCGGATATTGACGCGGCGCTGCGCATCGCGCTCGACATTGGGCCGCCACACCAGAAATGAACCCGCGCGGCGGCGCTTCGCCATGTCGAGGGTTTCCTGGGCGCGATTGATCGCCTCATCGGCGTTGCGCGCGTAGCGCGGCACGCTGACCGCGCCGATCGAGGCGGTGACCGACACCGGGCCGGATTTGGTCGGCACCACGTCGTCGCGGATGCCGGCCAGAAATCGTTCGGCGGCGATGTTCATGTCGTCGACGGTGCAGTTCTTCAGAACCAGCCCGAACTTGTTGCCGGAGAATCGCCCGAGCACGTCGCCGCCGCGCAAGCGCGCGCGAATGCGTTTCGCAATATCGGAGATCACCTGGTCGGCGACGTCGAAGCCGAACGCATCGTTGATGCGCGCCAGATGATCGATGCCGATCAGCATGAAGGCAGACGACGAGCGAAACCGCATGGCTTCCTCGATCGATTCGGCCAACGAGGCGATCAGATGGGTGCGGTTGAGTTCGCCGGTCAACGGATCGTGCCGCGACAGTTTTAGCAACTGCTCTTCGCGGGCGTGGCGTTCGTTGTCGATGCGGACGATGCCCTGGACGCGAGCCGGCTTGCCGTCGGCGCCGGCAAACCAGCAGCCGGATTCCTCGATCCACAGCACCGGGTGGGACGTGCTGGCACGCACGCCATACTCGATCCGATAAGCCACCCCATCGCCACGGCCCGCCGCGGACGAACTGGCAAGCGCGTCTGTCCGGATCGAGCGCACCGGTTCGATCAATTTCGCGAATTCGCTTCCCGTAGCCAGCGACGCTGCCGGGATGTCAGGGAAAATCGAGGCGAGGTGATCGGTCCAGGCGATTTCGTCGCTCGCCAGTTCCCAGACAAAGGCGGCCTGGCCGAGACAGGCAAGGATGGTCGAGGCTTGCGGAGGGGCGGATGTCAAAATCGCCTCGTTTCGGGACGCGCTTAAGTGATTCTCAAGGAGGATGATAATGCGTCCTTGGTCGCCGACCCTAGGCAAAACTCCCTAAACAATTCGAAAAACCGGTTTCAGGCCGCCGAAAGCCCGCTCCGGCCAGCCGCATTGGGCGCGGCATGCGCCTTGCGATGACGTGAGTGCAAGGGGCGCAATGTCCCGAAACGAGACACGGAATCGGGTTTTCGATGACAATTGCCGAGGTCAGGCGGGTAACCACGCAGAGCGCCGGCGATGCCCCGGCGCAGGCTGCGAGCGTCGCGCTGGTGCCGGTCGCTGCCGCCCCGCGGCGGCTTGCGCCGGCCGCCTATGGCCTGGCGCGGCCCGATCCGTCCTTCGTGACGCACCTGATCGCGATGGCCGAGCTGAGCCCGCAGACGCGGTTGTTGCGGCGCGCGGCGCCCGAGGACGTGCAGGCGGCGTACCGGTCCGTGGCCAATCAGAACCGGACCATGAGCCCGCCCGGCGCTCGAATGCGGCAGATCGCCTGAACTAGCGCGGCGGGGTGTCCGGCGAGGGATGCGCGCCGTCGTTGGGCTGCAATCCCGGCGACCTGATCTCCGGCGACGTCCTGACGATATCGACAGGATGCGGTGCCGTCGGTTCCGGGCGGTCGAGCAGCACCGATTCCGCGACCGTGGCGGCCGGCGGGACCGACGGCGCGGGCTCCGGAGCGAGCCGCGGCGCTTCGCGTCTCGATATCGCGCTGCCGCTTGTTTCTGGAAACCGGCGCATCGGCCGGTGCGAGGCGCCGCCGCGCCCGCAACGCGATGCCCGACAGGAAATCCACCAACGCCAGCATGGTCAGCAGAAAATAGGTCGAGGTGCCGAACTGCGGCAGCATCACGAATTCCGCGGCGGCACCTGCGAACACCACCAGCGACAGCAGGTGGTCCATGAAGTATTTCGAGCCGGGCCGCGCGCCCTTGATGACCTCGAACAGCAACAACAGGATGCCGAGCGCGATCAGCACATCGCTGAGCGTCACCGGCCATGCAACGCCGGACATCAATGTCAGCGTGAACAGCGGCGTCACGAAGGAAACGCCGGGCATCAGGAAGACGATGATGTTGCAGATCGCGAGCGGGATCAGAAGCAGCGGGAAACCGATCATCGACATCGGCTAAGGCCTTTTCTTCAAGCAGGAGAACAAGCATTTTCGGGCAAAGCTCGCGCCGGAAAAGCATCTTATCCCACCAGTTGGAGCGAATTCGGGCGCACAAATATTTTTCCGAATTCGCCCTGCCCGTCGTATCCCGTCGTCCGCGCCGCGCGGAGCGCTGCTGAATCCAGCTCAGGATTCTTTTTTCTTCAGAACCTGGCGGCCCTTGTACATGCCGGTTTTCAGATCGAGGTGATGCGGACGGCGCAGTTCGCCGGAATCCTTGTCTTCGGCGTAGGTCGGCTTCTTGATCGCATCCGCCGAGCGGCGCATGCCACGCCGCGAGGGCGATGTTTTTCTTCTCGGAACGGCCATATCGAAAAGTCCTTGTGAGGAGTGTTGTCGTAAGGCATCGCCCAAAGCGGACGGCCCGGCGCTTGTCGCGCGGGCTGATATGCCGATAAGGCCGCGCTTATAGAGGATGGAGTGGCCCAAAGCTAGGTTCAAAATAAGCGAAATCGGCTCAAAAACCGCGATTTTCGGCCCAGCAACGCCTCAGTCCAGCGGCCTGCGCCCGCACCATATAGGTCCCGGCCAGACGGCGCACGCCGGGGCCGGGATTGCGGGCGCTGCGGGCGACCGGATTGGGCAGGATCGCCGCCAGCAGCGCCGCCTCGCGCGGCGTGAGACTGGAGGCCGGGCGGCCGAAGGCGTAGGCAGCGCCTGCCTGCGCGCCGAACTGCCCGGACGGCCCCAACTCGGCGATATTCAGGTAAATTTCCAGGATCCGCTGCTTCGGCAGCACCAGGTCGATCCACAGCGCCAGCGGAAACTCCAGCGCCTTGCGGACCAAGCTTCGGCCCTGCCACAGGAACAGGTTTTTCGCCACCTGCTGGGTGATGGTGGAGCCGCCGCGCGCCACCTCGCCATCTTCCGCGTCGTCGATCACGTCGCGCAGCGCATCCCAGTCGATGCCGCGATGGCTGCAGAATTTGGCGTCCTCGGACGCCACCACCGAACTCGGCAAAGCCGGGGACATCGCGGCAAGATCAACCCATTGCCGCGATACCGGCGCGCCCGTGAGCCAGCGCCACGCCATCAGCGTCGAAACCGGATGGCCGGCGCGATACAGCGGCGCCACGAGATAAGGCAGCAGCAGGACCAGCAGCGCGATCAGGAACAGGTTGCGGACGATGCGCAAGGGTCAGATGGCCGTTTGGCGGCAACGGCGCGATGCCGGGCCTACGGTGCGAAATGGAACGGCGGATCAACGTCACCTCCCGAGTGCTCCTAGCGTATCTAGGCGGATTTTATGGCGTCCGCGACAGCCTTGCGGCGATTAACCGTCGCGGTAGCGCCGGAATTGACGAAGCCGGTGCCATGACCGATGGTCCGCGCCGACTTTGATCCGGAGCCGCTCTTGATGACGACCGCCACTGCATCCACCGACTTTGCCAAACGACTGGACCAGACCGCGGAGGAAACCGAAGCCCTGCTCGGACGGCTGTTGTCCGATGACCTGCTGCCTGACGAAATCGCCCGCCCGAAACGGCTGATGGACGCGATGCGCTATTCGTCGCTCGGCGGCGGCAAACGGCTGCGGCCGTTTCTGGTGGTGGAAAGCTCCGCCGTGTTCGGCGTTCCGCGCGAGGCGGCGCTGCTGGCTGGTGCCGCGCTGGAATGCATCCACTGCTATTCGCTGATCCACGACGACCTGCCGGCGATGGACAACAGCGATCTGCGCCGCGGCCGTCCCACGCTGCACAAGAAAACCGATGATGCCACCGCAATTCTCGCGGGCGACGGGCTGCTGACACTGGCCTTCGATATCGTGACCCGCGACGAGATTCACAAAGACCCGACCGTTCGTCTGTTGCTGACGCGTGCGCTGGCGCGCGCATCCGGCATCGGCGGCATGGTCGGCGGGCAGATGCTCGATCTTGCCGGCGAAGGCCGCTTCGGCGACCGCGAGCCGGTCGACGTCGCGCGCCTGCAGCAGATGAAGACCGGCGCGCTGCTGCGCTATGGCTGCATCGCCGGCGCCATTCTCGGCCAATCCTCGCAAGCCGAATATCAGGCGCTCGACGATTACGGCCGCGCGCTCGGCGAAGCTTTCCAGATCGCCGACGACCTGCTCGACGTCGAAGGCGACGCCGCGGCGCTGGGCAAGCCCGCCGGTGCCGACGCAGCGCTCGGCAAGACCACCTTCGTCACCCAGCTCGGCGTCGACGGCGCCAAGCAAAGCGCGTGCGCGACCTGCTGGCAAAAGCGGATTCCGCGCTCTCGATCTTCGGCGCGAAGGGCGACGTGCTGCGCGCCGCCGCGCGGTTCGTCGCCGAACGCAAGAACTGAAGGCGGCATGGCTGGCAAGGAAGCCGAGGATCCGTCTCTTGCCCGCTTCAGGAAAATGTCGAAACCGGTCCGCGTCGTCTACGCGCGGCCGCGCACCTTCATTTCGATCGCGATCGGCGTCGTGGCGTTCTTCCTGCTGCCGCGCTCGCTGCGGCTGGTGACGCGGCTGTTGATCAGCTGGGACATCTTCGTCGCGTTCTATCTGGTGCTGGTTTACGCGCTGGTCTTTCGCAGCGGGCTCGCGCACATCCGCCGCAATGCGATCCTGCAGGATGACGGCCGCTTTCTGATCCTGCTGGTGACGGCGCTCGGTGCCTTCGCCAGCATCGCCGCTATCGTTCTCGGGCTGGACGAGACGCATCGCAGCGGGCCGGAACTGGCGCTGGCGACCGTGACCATCGCGCTGTCATGGGCGGCGGTGCACACCACCTTCGCGCTGCACTACGCCCACGAATATTACCGCGGCGACAAGCCCGGCGGTCTGGATTTTCCGTCCGGCGATGCAGATGAAAAGCCGGATTATTGGGATTTCGTATATTTCTCGTTCGTGATCGGCATGACCGCGCAGGTCTCCGACGTCGGCGTCACCGACAAGATCATCCGCCGCACCGCGACGGTGCACGGCATCATCTCGTTCGTGTTCAATACGGCGCTGGTGGCGCTGATGGTCAACATCGCCGCGAGCGCGATTTGACGCGCGCTTAGCTTCGGTCTGCGCCCGCTAGACGACATGCACCCATCGCCTGCTCACACCGACGGGATCGTCGCTTGATTTCACTTCGTTTTTGTATTGCTCGATTTCTGCATCATCCACGTCAGCGTCACTCATGGCGTAGCTCACCCGGCGCAAGATCGGCCAAAGTTGATTGCCCAAATCTGCCAGTTCAACTCTGATATTCGGATACTTGGATATCTGCACAGATGCCTGTTGCGATAATTGCTCCGTGAGGTGCTTGGTAAACATCGCCTCGAACAGTTCCTTTGACCGTCGCAATCCGTCCGCCGTGAACTCCACCGATTTCGCTTCACCGACTGGATTCTCGATCATTCCCTTTTCGTGCAACCGGCCCAATGCATCCCAATCGAAGCCCTTCCAGGCGCGATCCTGATCGTGAAGGGTGAGATAAAGCAGCGCCAACACCGTGTCGTCGATCCGGTCAGTGTCGAGCGCCATCG
>CAVPZO010000023.1:0-91864 GCA_963710045.1 uncultured Alphaproteobacteria bacterium
ATCCCTTTGCAATGACGACGGCACCAGCACCGGCTCCAGTGCGGGAATCAGCCGTGTGCGTTCGCGGTGCGCCGGAATGGCGCGATAGACCTGCTTGGTCGCCTCCACGATATGTACGCCCGCGAATGGCAGCGACAGCGCCGCGCCGACGCGCTCCCATGCCATCGCCGAGCGCAGGAACCAGCCCCCGCCAACCGGCGGCACGAACAGCGCCTCGCCCCACGCCGTCGGCGTAAACCAGGTCTGCCGCAGCAATTGCGTGATCTGCGAGCGCGAATAGGGTCGGCCGTGGCCGAACGGCGTGTTGTCGGTGCGCGTCCACACCCCGCGCCGGTTCGGGATGATCGCCATCACCCGCCCCGACGGCGCCAGCACCCGCCATACCTCGCGCAGCAGACCTTCCGGATCGTCGGACATTTCCAGCGCGTGCACCAGCAGGATGCGGTCCACCGCGGCATCCGGCAGCGGCAGCGAAAACTCATCGACCAAAGTCGCCAGCGTCGGGCGCGCGGTCGGCCATTTCAGCACGCCCTGCGCCGCCGGCATGAAAGCGATGCAGCGCTCGCAATCTTCCCGGAACAGGCCGAGATAGGGGGTCGGGTAGCCGATCCCCAGCACCCGCTGGCCCTGCGCGTTCGGCCAGCAGGCGTGGATGCCGCGGTTGATCAGCCGCCGCGCCACAATGCCGAGCCGCCGCGAATAGAAATCCCTGAGGTCGATGACATCGATGGTCATGGCTGCAATTCTATCACGGCGCGGGATGGAAGGGCGCGCCGATTATCGCATTGCCGATTGAGCGTTAACGCCATATGTCATCCGGTGGCCTTGGCCTGCTCATTTGGGATTACGGAGATATCATGGCTGCTGAAATCCGCCTGTTCCCCTGCCTCACCGACAATTTCGGCTATCTGATCCACGACCCCGCGAGCAAGGCGACCGCCTCGATCGACGCGCCGGAAGCCGCCCCCATTATCAAGGCGCTCGAGGCCGAGGGGTGGACGCTGACGGACATTCTGGTGACCCATCACCACCATGATCATGTCGGCGGCATTGCCGAACTGAAGCAGAAATATAACTGCCGCGTGGTGGCGCCGCACGACAAGACCGCGAAAATTCCGCATGCCGACGTGCGCGTCAAGCAGGGCGATATCTTGCAGGTCGGCACGCTGCTGGGGCGCGTGCTGGAGACGCCCGGCCACACCCTGGATCACATCTCCTACGTTTTCGACGACGAGAAGGCGCTGTTCGCCGCCGATACGCTGTTCTCGATCGGCTGCGGGCGGGTGTTCGAGGGTAACTATCCGATGATGTGGGACTCGCTGCTCAAGCTGCGCGCGCTGCCCGACGATTTCAGACTTTATTGCGGCCACGAATATACCGCGGCCAACGTCAAATTCGCGCTGACCGTCGAGCCGGACAATCCTGACCTGAAGGCCCGGGCCGAGGAAGTGACGCGGCTGCGCGCCGCGGGCAAGCCAACGATACCGACCCTGCTCGGCAACGAAAAGAAAGCCAACGTGTTCCTGCGCGCCGATGAGCCGTCGGTCGCGGCCAGCGTGCGGCTGAAAGGGGCGAGTGCCGCGGACGTGTTCGGCGAGTTGCGCGAACGCAAAAACAAATCCTGATGGATTCTGCGCTGACAGCGGCCGACATCATCGCGCGGCTTGAATTAAAACCGCATCCCGAGGGCGGACATTTTCGCGAAACCTTTCGCGACGCGCGCCTTGATACGAATGGACGCTCCATTTCCACCGCGATCTATTTCCTGCTGGCGCGCGGCGAGCGCTCGCATTGGCACCGCATCGACGCGGTCGAGATCTGGCATTTCTACGCCGGCAGCCCACTGACGCTGCAGATTGCGGATGGCGACGGCACGCGCATCGTTCGTCTTGGTCCCGATCTCGCCGCGGGCGAAGTCCCGCAAGCCATCGTGCCCGCACAGGCGTGGCAGGCCGCAGAAAGCTGTGGCGACTGGACACTGGCGGGATGCACTGTCGCGCCGGGATTCGATTTCGCAACATTCGAACTGGCGCCGCAAGGTTGGATGCCTTCGAATTAACTTCGCTTCCCGATCATATCCTTCGCAGCAATCAATCCTCCGCCGGCGATCAGCACCGCGGCAACCGCGATCGCGGCACTCGGCCTGGCAAAGCCGGCCATGATCAGGAACGCGGTGGAGAGCAGCGGCGTTGCGTAGGACGCAGCTCCCAGCACGCGGATATCGCCGCGCTTCATCCCGATATCCCAGGCATAGAACGCAGCGCCCACCGGGCCGACGCCGAGCGCAAGTATGGCCAGCCATTGCGCTATGGTTTCGGGCCAGACCGTAACTTCGACCGCAAGATGAATCGCGGCAGCAAGCAGCGCAGTGGCAAAACAGAAGCCCGCGACGGCATCGGTCGGCACGGCTTTAAG
Organism: uncultured Alphaproteobacteria bacterium; assembly: GCA_963710045.1. Classification (GTDB taxonomy): domain Bacteria; phylum Pseudomonadota; class Alphaproteobacteria; order Rhizobiales; family Xanthobacteraceae; genus Bradyrhizobium. Next base: position 2,416 of record CAVPZO010000023.1, read on the forward strand.
CTTGCGCGACATCACCGAATAGGCCGCCCACACAAACGCCGCGACGAACGCCGCGAGCAGGCCGGCGATCTGTCCCTGCTCGAAATGCGCCGACGCATTGCCGGCAAACAGCAGCACCGTGCCGGCAAGTCCGAGCAGCGCGCCGACGATGTGATGCGGCTTGAGCCGCTCGCCCGGCAATAGCGACGAGAACAGCACGATCAGCAGCGGCCAGAGATAATTCAGCAGCCCCGCTTCCGCGGGAGGCGCCAGCCGCAGCGCCAGGAAATACAGCGCGTGATAGCCAAACAATCCGCCGACGCCGACCATCCAGACAAGCGGCGGCTGCCGCAGCGCACGGATTGCATCGGGCCGAGCGATCCAGCTCGCGGCGGCAGCGAGCGCGCCGATCGCAAACGTCATCGCTGCCAGCTGAAACGCGGGAACGTGACCGGTCGCCACCGTCAGCACCGCCAGCAACGACCACATCAAGATGGCGGTGAGGCCGATGAGTGTGGCGGCGCGCGAGGTCATGCGTTCGTCATGGCGAGCGAAGCGAAGCGCGTCCGCGCATATGTCCAGATCCAGTCTTGATCACGAAGTGAAGACTGGATTGCTTCGTCGCAAGTGCTCCTCGCAATGACGAGAGGCGGTGATCACACCATATACTGCCCGCCATTGATCGACAGCGTCGAGCCGGTGATGGCGCCGGCCTCGTCGGCGGCGAGGAACACCACGGCGCGCGCGATTTCTTCCGGTTCGCCGAGGCGGTTGACCGGGATCAGCGGCAGGATGCTTTTCTCAAGCACCTCCTTCGGCACCGCCTGCACCATCTCGGTGTTGATGTAGCCCGGGCAGATCGCATTCACCGTGATGCCGCCCTTGGCATTCTCCAGCGCCAAGGCCTTGGTGAAGCCGATGTCGCCGGCCTTGGCGGCGGAATAATTGACCTGGCCGAACTGGCCTTTCTGGCCGTTGATCGAGGAGATGTTGATGACGCGGCCGAATTTTCGCGACCGCATGCCCTCGATCACCTGGCGCGTCATGTTGAACAGCGAGCCGAGATTGGTGTTGATCACCGCGTTCCATTGCTCGAGGGTCATCTTGTGGAACGCGCCGTCCTTGGTGATGCCGGCATTATTGACCAGGACATCGACCGGGCCCAAATCGGCTTCGACCTGCTTGACGCCGGCGGCGCAGGCGTCGAACGAGCTGACATCCCATTTGTAAACCGGGATGCCGGTCTCGGCCTTAAATTTTTCCGCCGCGGCGTCGTTGCCGGCATAACTCGCAGCCACCTTGTAGCCGGCCGCCTTCAGCGCCTTGCCGATCGCCGCGCCAATGCCTCGCGTTCCCCCAGTCACCAATGCAACACGTGCCATGCCGAATTCCTCCTTGGACTTTTTTAGTTGGACCGGAATTATTCCGGCGATGAAGCGAACTTCAAGAACAAAATGCCCGGCGCGAGGCCGGGCATTTCAGTTTAGCAAAGTGAAGTGCGATGACCTGACAATTTTTTCATCACTCAACGCACTCCGCTACCATTCGTTCAATCGCGGGCAATGCACATCGCGATGCCCATGCCGCCGCCGATGCACAGCGTGGCGAGGCCCTTCTTGGCATCGCGCTTCTGCATCTCGTGCAGCAAGGTCACCAGCACGCGCGCGCCGGAGGCGCCGACCGGATGGCCGATCGCGATCGCGCCGCCGTTGACGTTGACCTTGCCGGTATCCCAGCCGAGGTCCTTGTTGACCGCGCAGGCCTGCGCCGCGAAGGCCTCATTGGCCTCGATCAGATCGAGATCGCCGATGCTCCAGCCGGCCTTTTTCAGCGCGGCACGCGAGGCCGGGATCGGCCCGGTGCCCATGATCTTCGGATCGACGCCGGCCTGGCCCCACGACACGATGCGGGCCAATACGGTCTTGCCTTCCTTGGCGGCCTGCTTCGCGGTCATCAGCACCACGGCGGCGGCGCCGTCATTGATGCCGGAGGCACTGCCTGCGGTGACCGTGCCGTCTTTCTCGAACGCCGGCCTGAGCTTGCCCATTGCCTCGACGGTGGCGCCGTGGCGCGGATACTCGTCGTCGCTGACGATGATGTCGCCCTTGCGGGTCTTGATGGTGACGGGGACGATCTCATCCTTGAACTTGCCGGCCTTCTGCGCGGCTTCGGCCTTGTTCTGCGAGGCCACCGCAAACTCGTCCTGCTGCTGCCGTGTGATCTGATATTGCTTCGCCACGTTCTCGGCGGTGTTGCCCATGTGGTAGCCGTTGAAGGCATCCCACAGCCCATCCTTGATCATGGTGTCGACGAACTCGATCGGACCCATCTTGGTGCCGCCGCGCAGATATTGCGCGTGCGGGGCCATGCTCATGGATTCCTGGCCGCCCGCGACCACGATCTCGGAATCGCCGTTGAGCAGCGCCTGATAGCCCAAGGCCACCGTGCGCAGGCCGGAGCCGCACAACTGATTGACGCCCCAGGCCGGGCTTTCCACCGGAATGCCGGCGGCAATCGAGGCCTGGCGGGCCGGATTCTGGCCCTGCGCCGCGGTCAGGATCTGGCCCATGATGACCTCGGAGACCCGTGCGGGCTCGATGCCGCCGCGCTCCAGCGCAGCCCGGATGGCGATCGCTCCGAGATCATGGGCAGGCATGGTGGCGAACGCACCGTTGAAACTTCCGACCGGGGTGCGGGCGGCGCTGACGATGACGACATCGTCTGACATGGACATCTCCTGAGTTTGAGGTTCTTTGGGCTTGATGCCCTTGGACGGCGGGGGCACCGGATTGGCGGGCCTCTGTCTCGGCCTATCCTGTTAACCTAGTGCGGGCGTGTCAATCTACCAGAGCACGAAATCACGCCGCAACGCATTCAAAATAGGCCGTTGCGGGATTTTCCTGAGCGATACTTATGCTTTGTAATTAACCGTGGTGCACAAAACGGTAGCCGAACGCCGTTGAAAATGCTTACTTTGCTGCGATGCGCTGCCCCTCAACCCCTCGGCGACGCCGTCGGGTTCCTTGTCCCCGGTATGCATGTGTGAGCCCATGGCGAAATCAGAGACACCTACCACGATCAAGAAATATGCGAACCGGCGGCTCTATAATACCGGCACCAGCACGTACGTGACGCTCGAAGACCTCGCGGCGATGGTGAAAACCGGCGAGGACTTCCTCGTCTACGACGCCAAGACCGGCGACGACATCACCCGCTCGGTGCTGGCGCAGATCATCTTCGAACAGGAAAACAAGGCCGGGCAGAATTTGCTGCCGACCACTTTCCTGCGCCAGCTGATCCGGTTTTACGGCGACAGCATGCAGATGGTGGTGCCGAAATATCTCGAACAGTCGATCGACATGCTGACGCGCGAGCAGGAAAAATTCCGCAAGCAGATGACGAACACGTTCAGCATGACGCCGTTCGCGCCGCTGGAAGAGCATGTCCGCCGCAACATGGAATTGTTTCAGCAGACCTTCTCGATGTTCAAGCCGTTCGTGCCGCCGCGCGGCGGCAACTCCGCGCCGCCCGAGCCGGAGAAGGCCTCCGAGCCGGCTGAAGACAACATCGACGATCTGCGCCGTCAGATGAAAGACATGCAGGACCGCCTCGAGCGCATGTCGAAAGAGCCGAAGAGCGAGTGAGCGTCATTCCGGGGCGCGCGTCTTCGCGCGAACCCGGAATCCAGAGATAGTACCTTGCTGCTGGATTCCGGGTTCGCTCGTTTCACGAGCGCCCCGGAATGACGAGCTTAATCCTATCCCGCCGCCGGAAGCACCGCCGCTGCACCCTGCGGCTGCCACGGCCGATCCGATGACGCCAGCCCGATCAGCCGCCCCTGGATGTAATCGCAGCCCCAGTCGCGCAGCATCGACGCCGATTCTTCGTCCTGCACCCATTCGGCGACGGTCTTGATGCCGAGCCGGCGCGCCAGATCGATCAGCGTCTGCACGAAAGCGCGGTCGTCGGCCGATCGCGCGATGTTTTGCACGAAGGCGCCGTCGATTTTCACGATATCGACGCCGAGCTTGCGCAAGTTCCGGAACGAGGTGTAGCCGGCGCCGAAATCGTCGATCGCGATCTTGCTGCCGAAATTCTTCAACCGGGTGACGAAGCCGCGCACGTCGTCAATATCCTGGATCGCAACGGTTTCGGTGATCTCGACGATCAGCCGCTCGGCGACGCCTGGATGCGCGCGCATCAGCGATTCGATTCCGGCCCACCAGTCCGGATCCATCGTGGTGTCCGGCGAAATGTTGAGGCTGAGTTGCACGCCTGGTGCGGCCGCAAGTTCTGCGACCACCAGTTCAAGCACGCGATGATCGACCAGCCGGATCAGGCCGAGCTTCTCCGCCACCGGCACGATATCAGGCGCCAGCAGGAACTGCCCGTCGTCCTGCTGCATGCGGACCAGGCATTCATGGAACGCGGGCTCGCGGGTGCGCGCGTCGACCACCGGCTCGAACGCCATCACGATCCGGCGCTCGTTGAGCGCGGTGACGATCTCGTCGGTGACGCGGATATTGACGCGGCGCTGCGCATCGCGCTCGACATTCGGCCGCCACACCAGAAATGAACCGGCGCGGCGGCGCTTCGCCATGTCGAGGGTTTCCTGGGCGCGATTGATCGCCTCATCGGCGTTGCGCGCGTAGCGCGGCACGCTGACCGCGCCGATCGAGGCGGTGACCGACACCGGGCCGGATTTGGTCGGCACCACGTCGTCGCGGATGCTTGCCAGAAACCGTTCGGCGGCAATGTTCATGTCGTCGACGGTGCAGTTCTTCAGGACCAGCCCGAACTTGTTGCCGGAGAATCGCCCGAGCACGTCGCCGCCGCGCAAGCGCGCGCGAATGCGTTTCGCAATATCGGAGATCACCTGGTCGGCGACGTCGAAGCCGAACGCGTCGTTGATGCGCGCCAGATGATCGATGCCGATCAGCATGAAGGCAGACGACGAGCGAAACCGCATGGCTTCCTCGATCGATTCGGCCAACGAGGCGATCAGATGGGTGCGGTTGAGTTCGCCGGTCAACGGATCGTGCCGCGACAGTTTCAGCAACTGCTCTTCGCGGGCATGGCGTTCGTTGTCGATGCGGACGATGCCCTGGACGCGGGCCGGTTTGCCGTCGGCGCCGGCAAACCAGCAGCCGGATTCCTCGATCCACAGCACCGGGTGGGACGTGCTGGCACGCACGCCATATTCGATTCGATAAGCCACCCCATCGCCACGGCCCGCCGCGGACGAACTGGCAAGCGCGTCTGTCCGGATCGAGCGCACCGGTTCGATCAATTTCGCGAATTCGCTTCCCGTAGCCAGGGACGCTGCCGGGATGTCAGGGAAAATCGAGGCGAGGTGATCGGTCCAGGCGATTTCGTCGTTCGCCAGTTCCCAGACGAAGGCGGCCTGGCCGAGACAAGCAAGGATGGCCGAGGCTTGCGGAGGGGCGGATGTCAAAATCGCCTCGTTTCGGGACGCGCCTAAGTGATTCTCAACCGGATGATAATGCGTCCTTGGCTGCCGACCCTAGGCAAAACTCCCTAAACAATTCGAAAAACCGGTGCAGACCCTGCGAATGCCCGCTCCGGGCAGCCGTATCGGGCGCGGCATGCGCCTTGCGATGACGTGATGGCGAGGGGCGCAATGTCCCGAAATGCGACACGGAATCGGGTTTTCGATGGCAATTGCCGAGGTCAGCCGGGTAACCACGCAGAGTGCCGGCGCTGCCCCGGCGAAGGCTGCGAGCGTCGCGCTGGTGCCGATCGCTTCCGCTCCGCGGCGGCTTGCGCCGGCCGCCTATGGCCTGGCGCGGCCCGATCCGTCCTTTGTGACGCACCTGATCGCGATGGCCGAGTTGAGCCCGCAGACGCGGTTGTTGCGGCGCGCGGCGCCGGAGGACGTGCAGGCGGCGTACCGTTCGGTGGCCAATCAGAACCAGACCATGCGCCCGCCCGGCACTCGAATGCAGCAGGTCGCCTGAACTAGCGCGGCGGGTTGTCGGGCGAGGGATGCGCGCCGTCATTGGGCTGCAGTCCCGGCGACCTGATCTCCGGCGAGGTCCTGACGATGTCGACAGGATGCGGTGCCGTCGGTTCCGGGCGGTCGAGCAGCACCGATTCCGCGACCGTGGCGCCCGGCGGCACCGTGGGCTCCGGAGCGAACGGCGGCTCCGGCGTCTCGATATCGCGTTGTGGCTTGCGTCTGGAAACCGCCGCATCAGCCGGTGCGAGGCGCCGCCGCGCCCGCAACGCGATGCCCGACAGGAAATCCACCAACGCCAGCATGGTCAGCAGAAAATAGGTCGAAGTGCCGAACTGCGGCAGCATCACGAATTCCGCGGCCGCACCTGCGAACACCACCAGCGACAGCAGGTGGTCCATGAAGTATTTCGAGCCGGGCCGCGCACCCTTGATGACCTCGAACAGCAACAACAGGATGCCGAGCGCGATCAGCACATCGCTGAGCGTCACCGGCCATGCGACGCCGGACATCAACGTCAGGGTGAACAGCGGCGCCCCGAAGGAAACGCCGGGCATCAGGAAGACGATGATGTTGCAGATCGCGAGCGGGATCAGAAGCAGCGGGAAACCGATCATCGACATCGGCCAAGGCCTTTTCTTCGAGCAGGATCCCGTTCAGCCGCGCCGTGCAGCGGCGCCGCTTGCATCCGGCTCAGGATTCTTTTTTCTTCAGAACCTGGCGGCCCTTGTACATGCCGGTTTTCAGATCGAGGTGATGCGGACGGCGCAATTCGCCGGAATCCTTGTCTTCGGCGTAGGTCGGCTTCTTGATCGCATCCGCCGAGCGGCGCATGCCTCGCCGCGAGGGCGATGTTTTTCTTCTCGGAACGGCCATATCGAAAGTCCTTGTGAGGAGTGTTGTCGAAGGCATCGCCCAAAGCGGACGGCCCGGCGCTTGCCGCGCGGGCTGATATGCCGATAAGGCCGCGCTTATAGAGGATGGAGTGACCCAAAGCTAGGTTCAAAATACGCGAAATCGCCTCAAAAACCGCGATTTTCGGCCCAGCAACGCCCCAGTCCCGCGGCCTGCGCACGCGTCATGTAGATTGCGGCCAAACGGCGCACGCCGGGGCCGGGATTACGGGCGCTGCGGGCGACCGGATTGGGCAGGATCGCCGCCAGCAGCGCCGCCTCGCGCGGCGTGAGACTGGAGGCCGGGCGGCCGAAGGCGTAGGCAGCGCCTGCCTGCGCGCCGAACTGCCCGGACGGCCCCAACTCGGCGATATTCAGGTAAATTTCCAGGATCCGCTGCTTCGGCAGCACGAGGTCGATCCAAAGTGCCAGCGGAAACTCCAGCGCCTTGCGGACCAGGCTTCGGCCCTGCCACAGGAACAGGTTCTTCGCCACCTGCTGGGTGATGGTGGAGCCGCCCCGCGCAACCTCGCCATCTTCAGCGTCGTCGATCACGTCGCGCAGCGCTTCCCAGTCGATGCCGCGATGGCTGCAGAATTTCGCGTCCTCGGAGGCCACCACCGAACGCGGCAGCGCTGGCGACATCGCAGCCAGATCGACCCATTGCCGCGACACCGGCGCGCCGGTGATCCAGCGCCATGCCATCAGCGTCGAAACCGGGTGCCCGGCGCGATACAACGGCGCGAGCAGATAGGGCAACAGCAGGGCCAGCAGTACGATCAGGAACAGGTTGCGGACAATGCGCAAGGGTCAGAGGGCCGGTTGGCGGCAACGGCGCGATGCGGGCCTACGGTGCGAAATGGAACGGCGGATCAACGTCACCTCCCGAGTGCTCCTTCGTATCTAGGGGATTTTATGGCGCCGCGACAGCCTTGCGGGATTAACCGTCGCGGGTGCGCCGGAATTGACGAAGCCGGTGCCATGACCGATGGTCCGCCCGATTTGATCCGGAGCCGCTCTTGATGACGACCAGTACTGCAACCATCGACTTTGCCAAACGACTGGACCGCACCGCGGAGGAAACCGAAGCCCTTCTCGGGCAGCTATTGTCCGATGTCCTGCTGCCTGACGAAATCGCCCGCCCGAAACGGCTGATGGACGCGATGCGTTATTCGTCGCTCGGCGGCGGCAAGCGGTTGCGGCCGTTTCTGGTGGTGGAAAGCTCCGCCGTGTTCGGCGTTCCGCGCGAGGCGGCGCTGCTGGCCGGCGCCGCGCTGGAATGCATCCACTGCTATTCGCTGATCCACGACGACCTGCCGGCGATGGACAACAGCGATCTGCGCCGGGGACGCCCCACGCTGCACAAGAAAACCGACGACGCCACCGCAATTCTCGCGGGCGACGGGTTGCTGACGCTGGCCTTCGATATCGTGACCCGCGACGAGATTCACAAAGACCCGACCGTTCGCCTGTTGCTGACGCGTGCGCTGGCCCGCGCATCCGGCATCGGCGGTATGGTCGGCGGGCAGATGCTCGACCTTGCCGGCGAAGGCCGCTTCGGCGACCGCGAGCCGGTCGATGTCGCGCGCCTGCAGCAGATGAAGACCGGCGCGCTGCTGCGCTATGGCTGCATCGCCGGCGCCATTCTCGGCCAATCCTCGCAAGCCGAATACCAGGCGCTCGACGATTACGGCCGCGCGCTCGGCGAAGCCTTCCAGATCGCCGACGACCTGCTCGACGTCGAGGGCGACGCCGCAGCGCTCGGCAAGCCGGCTGGTGCCGACGCAGCTCTCGGCAAGACCACCTTCGTCACCCAGCTCGGCGTCGACGGCGCCAAGCAGCGCGTGCGCGACCTGTTGGGAAAAGCCGATACCGCGCTCTCGATCTTCGGCGCGAAGGGTGACGTGCTGCGCGCCGCCGCGCGGTTCGTCGCCGAACGCAAGAACTGAAGGCAAGCATGGCCGGCAAGAACGCCGAGGATCTGTTTCTTGCCCGCTTCCGGAAAATGTCGAAGCCGGTCCGCGTGGTCTATGCGCGGCCGCGTACCTTCATTTCCATTGCGATCGGCGTCATCGCATTTTTCCTGCTGCCGCCATCGCTGCGGCTGGTAACGCGCCTGCTGGTCAGCTGGGACATCTTCGTCGCGCTCTATCTGGTGCTCGTCTACTCTCTCGTCTTCAGCAGCGGGCTCGCGCACATCCGCCGCAACGCCATTCTGCAGGATGACGGCCGCTTCCTGATCCTGCTGGTGACCGCGCTCGGCGCTTTCGCCAGCATCGCCGCCATCATTTTCGGACTGGATGCCCAGCATCGCAGCGCACCGGACCTGGCGCTGGCGACGGTGACGATCGCGCTGTCATGGGCGGCGGTTCACACCACTTTCGCGCTTCACTACGCCCACGAATTCTACCGCGGCGCCAAACCGGGCGGCTTGAATTTTCCGGGCGACGACAAACCGGACTATTGGGACTTTGTGTATTTCTCGTTCGTGGTCGGGATGACGGCGCAGGTGTCGGATGTCGGCATCACCGACAAGACCATTCGCCGCACCGCGACCGCGCATGGCGTGATCTCGTTCATCTTCAACACCGCGCTGGTGGCGCTGATGGTCAATATCGCGGCCAGTGCACTTTAGGCGCGCGTCAGCTTCGATTTATACGACATGCACCCATCGCCTGCTCACACCAACGGGGTCGTCGCTTGATTTCACTTCGTTTTTGTATTGCTCGATTTCTGCGTCATCCACGTCAGCGTCACTCATGGCGTAGCTCACCCGGCGCAGGATCGGCCAAAGTTGATTGCCCAAATCTGCCAGTTCAACCCTGATATTCGGATACCTGGATAGCGTCACGGACGCCGGTTGCGATTGCTCCGTAGGGCGCTTGGCAAACATCGCCTCGAACAGCTCCTTTGACCGCCGCAAGCCGTCCGGCGTGAACGCCACCGATTTCACTTCGCCGACCGGATTGTCGATCATTCCCTTTTCGTGCAACCGGCCCAATGTATCCCAATCGAAGCCCTTCCAGGCACGATGCTCATCGTGAAGGGTGAGATAGAGCAGCGCCAATACTGTGTCATCGATCCGGCCGGTGTCGGGCACCATCGCGATATCTCCCACAAACGAACAACGGCGCAATCTTAGCCGGATCGCAGGCGTCTTGCCACGTCCGCGCGGCAGCTTCGGCCGGCAGGCTGCGAAGCCTGATCCGCCGTTACGAAGGTCGGCTGATCCGAACGCAGTTTGGGCCAAGCCTGCGACCGAAGCGCGCATGGTCCATGGTATTGAATTCCGACAAGAATACCCGGCGTCGATTCGGACGCTCAGGGAGCATTTCATGATTCGCAAAATTGCTTTCGCGCTTGCGCTGACATTTGCCGCGTCGATTTTCGTTCAGGTGATCGCCGTCAGCCAGGCCGATGCCGGCAAAACCTGCACGTATACGTCCTCGGATAAAAAGAAGGGCTATAAGTGCTGAGGCGCGCGTAGCTCCGTCAACCACAATTATCGTTTGGTCTGGATTCCGGGTCTGCGCGAGACGCGTGTCCCGGAATGACGATCCGATATTTTCAATTGCAAATCCGCACGTTACCGCCGCCGCCTTCATATGGGCCGCCTTGCGCGGTGGTTCGGAACTCGAGGCGGCATCCGCGCTCGACCGGGCGGCAGCCGCCGCGGTCGCACAGCATCTGGCCTGAAGATTTGCCTGAGCTTGCTTGAGCCGGAGGCCGTTCGCGGACCACCCGCGCCGGACGCTCGTCACGTTCGCGCCTGGCGGACGGAGGCTCGCGCAGCTTGCGCTTCTCGCATTCATTGTCGTCGTTGAGGAACGAGCCGGCGGCGCAAGTGATCTTGACGCAGCGCTCGCCGTCGGCCTTGGAGCCGTATTCGCAGATCAGCGGGCACACCCGCGCGGGCTTTGACTTGATCGCCTCGAGCGCGTCGAGGCTTGCGAGTTTCACATCCAGCCTGGCGCCGGCGCTCTTGTTGAACAGTTCGAGCGAACGCCGCGATGCCTTATTCCATTCGCCGTCCGCCGATCCGGTAAAACAGCCGACGCGGCGCAACTCGGCTTGCACTGATTTCGCAAGTTCGGCTGGCGATGGCGGCGCGGTCGCCGACGGACCAGGCAGCGCCGCAACTTTCGTGTCCGGTATTGTGTCCTGCGGCCTGCCCGCTGCGGGCTTACTCGCCGGAGCTTGGTCAGCGATGCCATCATCCATGCCGACTTTTTCCGCGGCATCCTTGTCCGCCGCGGCATTCTCAACCGTGGTGCGCTTCTGCTCGGCCGCGGCGGCTTGTTGCTGCACTGCCTGCTGGGCCTTCACGGCGGCGATGCGGGCTGCCTCGGCGGCTTTCGCGTCGGCGGCTGCCCTGGTTTGCTGCGTCTGTTGCGCGCCCTCGGTGGCGAGCCGCGCCCGCTCCTGCTCAGCCAGCCGCGCCTTCTCGGTGGCAGCCAGGCGCGTCTCCTCCGCGGCGATCTTGGCCAGTTGAAGCTTGGCCAGATTGGCGTAGAAACCGTCCGGATACTGCGCCAGGAACGCATTCAAGGCGTCCTTGTTGCCGACCTGCAGCGCCAGTTCGTAGTCTTTCCGTGTATCGGCTTGCGCGCTCGACGCCGGTGCCGCGGCCTTGGCCGGCACCAGCGGCAGATCGTCGCCGCCGAGCGAGCCGTAGACAAATGGCTCCTGCCGGTAGCTGGTGTTCTTCAACACGTCATCGCGGACAAATCCGAACGCCTTGCGCACGTCGAGGCCTGGCGTGGTGATGTGTTTCACCAGCGCTGACGTGAACGGGCTGTTCCTGCTGTCGCCGTCAGCCGCCGTGGATCCCGCCTTGGCGGCGTAGGCGATCAGGGTATTCGGGCTTGCCGGTTCTACCTTGGCGAGGCCCTGCCCGATGGCGCGCGACGCCACGGTCCGCTTCATGATCTTGGCGAACGGGTTGTCGCGGCAGGCGTCCAGTATCACCAGCCGCAAACGCTTCGCGGGCTCGATCGCCAGCAGCACCCGGTCCAGCGAAAACGCCTCGTCGTAAACGTCGGTGTCGCGTTCCAGCCTCGCATCGACCGGGATCAGATAGTTGGTGCCGTCCACCTCGATGCCGTGTCCCGCGTAATATACCACCGCGATGTCGGCATCGCGCGCCCGGTCGGCAAAATCGCGCAGCGCGCGCCGGGTCTCGGCGGCTTGGAGATCGTGGCGCGAATCCACGACATCGAACCCCGCATCCTTCAGTATGGCTGCGATGGCCGAACCATCATTGACCGGGTTGGGAAGCCGCGCCACGTTTTGATAGGCGGAATTGCCGAGCACCAGCGCCACGCGCTTCGCGGCCCATGCCGGCTGGCCCGCCAGCAGCAGTGCGGCGGCGAGGAAAAAACCGGATAATTTCAGAGTCCCGCGCATATTCATGGCGACAGTTCCGGCAACGACCTACGTTATAGCACGCCCGCCAGCGTACCAGAAGTCATGGCCGGACTTTGTGAGCAGGTTCACTGAAGCTCGTGATGCCCGGGCTTGTCCCGGGCATCCACGTCTTAACAGTCTTGAAGCGAGTAAGACGTGGATGGCCGGGACAAGCCCGGCCATGACGGAGAACCGAACTCTAGCCCGCACTCTCCAGAGACGCTGCATCGCTTGCACCTGTGCGCCATGCGATGTTTCCGTGAATGACCCGCATGATGACAGACGGATGCAGCAGCCCTGCCGGCGACATTGTCAGATTCGCCACTTTCAGAAACGCATTCGCCAGTACCGCGTCGTGACGCGCCGCCATGTGCAGCTTGCCTATGTACCAGTTGATGAAACGCACTTTCGGCGAACGCGGGCCCTGGACCTGCGGATGGCGCAGATCGTTGCCGACGGCGATATCCCAGGGAACATCGATGGCCGCTTTCGCTACCTTAAAAAAACGCCGCGCGAGATTGGCATCGCCATCGCCGAGGCAAGCCTGCAACAGCGCGGCTTCCTGCGCCGCCACCGTCATGCCCTGCCCGTAGACCGGATTGAAGCTGCACATGGCGTCGCCGAACACCAGAAAATTTTTCGGAAACCGCTTCAGCCGCTCATAGCGCCGCCGCAGATTGGCGGGATAGCGGTAGCTGACGAAGTCCGTCAGCGGCTCGGCATGCGCCACGATGTCGTGAATATCGGGCGTGGGCAGCGAGCCCGCATAGGCCGCGAATAGTTGGGGGTCGTCCGGCGCGTGGTCGCCGAAATAGCCGCCGATCGAGACGATCCAGCGGTCCTCGGCCTGAAACAGAATGGTGCCGTTGCGCCAGTTCGGCCCGCTGCCGGCGACCACGACCGCCAGCTTGCCGCCGATATCTGTAGGGTGGCGGCGATAGACGCGGGTGGTGTAGCCGATGCCGATCTCGATCTTCTCTTCCTCGGGGCGCGCGTAGCCAAGAACTCTCGAGCCACGCCGGGCTCGACGATCCGCGCCCGCTGGCATCGACCACGAGGTCGGCGAGGATGGTTTCTTCCGCGCCGTTATCGACTTTGACGCGGACGCCGCGAATTGCTGAATGCGTTTCATCCGCGACCAGACCCTGCACCGCGCAGTGCTCGATGGCGCGGACATTGGGCAACGCCAGCAGCCGGCGCCGGACGTTGCCTTCCAGCACCGGGCGCGCGGCCAGCAGGCCAACCAGATCGCTCGGTGCAGACTTGATGGTGACGCCATGGCCGATCCAGTCGACATCGCCGGCGATGTCGCCCCGCACGCCGCCGCATCCGACCACCTGGTCGGTCCAGCCGGGAAAGAAATCTTCGATCACGGTACGGCCCCGCGCCAGCAGGCCGTGCGCGTGTTTGCCCTGCGGCACCCCCTTGCGCGGAACGTCCGCGACCGGAAACGCGTCGCGCTCCAGCACCGTGACTTGCCCGTAAAAATCCGACAGCGCCCGCGCGGCCAACAGGCCGCCCATGCTTGCGCCGATCACGACCGCATGTTCGCCGATCCGTTTCATGATGCACCCTGCCCTTACAGCCCGCGTCAATTCGCTTAGGTTCCGCTGGTACGGTGCGAAGGCAGGATCGGTTTTGTTGCGCCGGACGATTTGGCAATCACGAATTTGTCAGCACCTTGAAAGTCAGTTCGGTCTGGCCACCGACGGTTGGCCCAACACATTGACCTCACGTCGCTTTCGGGCGAATTTGAATCCGTGGAAGCCAATTTCCAGATTTTCCTGATCCTGCTCGCCGTGCTGGCGGGCGTTGCGTTATTGGCGCGGCGCATCAATGTCGCGCCGGCGATCCTGCTGTTGCTGAGCGGCATAGTACTGGCCTTCGTGCCGGGCATGCCGCCGCTGGAATTGCCGCCCGAACTGGTGCTGCTGTTGGTGCTGCCGCCGCTGATCTATTCGGCGAGCGTCGCCATGAGCTGGCGCGAATTCCGTGCAAACCTGCGGCTCATCACGCTGTTGTCGGTCGGCTGCGTGATCTTCACCGCCTGCGCCGTCGCCGCCGCCACGCACTATCTGATCGGATTGCCATGGAGCGTCGGTTTCCTGCTCGGCGCCATCGTGGCGCCCCCGGACGTGGTGGCGCCGCTGGCGATCGCGCGCAAGCTCGGGATACCACGCCGAATCCTGGTGGTGCTCGAGGGCGAAGGGCTCGCCAACGACGCCACGGCACTGATCCTCTATCGCTTCGCGGTGGTCGCGATCACCACCGGCGCATTTTCGCTGCCGAAGGCGACGGGCACATTTTTCGTTATCGTCATCTGCGAGATGCTGTTCGGCGCAGCGGTCGGCTGGGTCAGCTTGCGGGCGCGCCACCACGCGCGCGATCCGCAGATCGAAATCACGCTTTCGCTGATCACCCCCTACGTCGCCTACTGGATCCCCGAACATTTCGGCGGCTCCGGCGTGATCGCCACCGTCGCTTGCGGCCTCTACATAAGTTGGAACGGACCACTGCTGATTTCGTCGGCGACGCGGCTGCAGGGAATCTTCTTCTGGGATTTGGTGATCTATCTGGTCGAGGGACTGCTGTTCCTGCTGACCGGATTCCAGATGCGGCTGCTGTATGAAAAATCAAAAACATTTCCGCTCGACGAGATCCTGTTCGCCACCATGGTGGTCGCGGTCATCATCATCGTCGCGCGCTTCGCCTGGGTCTATCCCGCGACCTATCTGCCGCGATTTTTCAACAAGCGCCTGCGCGCGCGAGACCCCTATCCTCCGTGGCAAAACCCGTTCATCATCGCCTTCACCGGCGTGCGCGGCGCGGTGTCGCTGGCCGCGGCATTGGCGCTGCCCTTCACGCTTCCGGGCGGCGAAGGTTTTCCGTATCGTGACCTGATCCTGTTCGTCAGTTTCGGGGTGATTTTCATCACGCTCGTGGGGCTTGGATCGAGCCTGCCCCTCGTGGTCAAATGGCTCGGGGTCGCGAATGCCGGCCGCGACGAACACATTGCCGAACACGAACGGGAGATATCGGCGCGGCGCGAGGCGCTGGCCGCGGCGCTGCAATCGCTCGACGCCATGACCGACGACCGCGAGCTGTCCGACGAGGTGGTAAAACTGTTGCGGGCGCGGCATGAAATCCGCGCCGACCAGTTGCCGGACTCGCTGGATCCGGACGCGCACGACGTCTCGGCGACGGGCACCTCGCTGACGCGTGAACTGATCGCCTCGGAGCGCAGGTTCATCCACGCACTGCTGCGCGACGGCAAGATCACCGACGAGACGCGGCGGCGGATCGAGCGCGATCTCGACCTGGAAGAGGCCAGCCTGAGCAACCGCGAATATCGGAAGATTCCGCTTTAACCGCCGCGGCCCTGACCACGGTATCTATGGAGGCAGGATATTTCGTTATAGTGCCAGGCGTTTGGCGCGCGCGCATTGGATCAGGATCGTGCGAATACCAATCGCCTCCTTCGCATTGAGGATCGTTAGGACGCTTACTTTGTAACCCAGGCTGGCAAGACATAGATTTAGCTGCTTGACTCTGGCAACATTTAGAGTCCCACCAGGAGCCATGTATCGCCGCAGTAGATCACTTGAGGCATCTTCACGACTAAGCGCAGAATTCGTCTTTCCGTTCGCTGCAGAACTCGCTGTTCCGAACGCAACACACGAGAGAAGCACGGGAACGGCAATCAACGCCGGGACGACACACGAAATTTTCATTCCGCTGCTGCATTCTGCCCGCGCCCGACAAACCCCACCTCGTCGCCGAAGCGCTCGACCATAACCGCGGGCAGGTCCTTGCTCTTGTGCGTCACGCAGGCGCCGGACCGGACGGTATAGCGGTGCTGGCGGGCGAGGTGCGCCGGCGCGGTGCCGTCCTGCAGCGCGCGGGCCGCATCCATCACCAGTTTGCGGAAATGCATGATGCCGAGGTCGGTCGGGCCGAGATGTTCGCTTGTGCGGTCGGCGATCGGGCCCTGGCTGTCCTGCACCGCGGCGTCCTGCTCCGACACGCCCTTGATGCCGGTGTAGCTCTTGGTCTTCTGCAGCTTGCGGTCGATCAGATAGTCATTGGCCTTGTTGCGCAGCGGCACGTAGTTCTCGTCCACGATCGCCATCACACCGTTGCCGTTGGCATAGCCTTCACGTTCCGCCTGCGACAGCGGCCGTTCCGGATTCCAGGCATAGGTGTAGATCCAGCAATTAGTATCCGTCACCGGGACAAAGGTCTGGCCGAAGATATTTTCGCCGGGCATCGAACTCGGCGCGTAGGCATGCACCGGCATCAGGAATTGCGCGATCCGCCAGTAGATGTTGTCGCTGCCGGTCAGGCGGCCGCCTGCGATCGTCAGCCCGGCATCATGCGGGTTGATTCTGATGACGGGCCGTGGGTCCTCTGCAATCCAGCGCATATGGTCGGTCGCTACCCGGGTCAGCGGATTAACAAAATGCTTCTTGATGTCGAGGATTTCGTTTTCCTCCTTGTCGAAGCTCAAATGCGCAAAGGTGAAATGCGCGGTATCGATCGAGCCTTCCACTGCCTGCACCCAGTTGCAGTCCTGCCATTTCTTGGTGACGAAGCGGTGCGAGGCCGGCAGCAGCGCCATCTCCAGCGCCGGTAATTCCGGCATGGCGTCCACGGGTCCCATATAGGCCCAGATCATGTCGCCCCATTCGCGCACCGGATACGACTTGATGCGGATCAGGTTTTTGGCATCGAGATCGGGATAGGAGGTCGGCATGTCGACGCAAGCACCGTCGGTGTCGAATTTCCAGCCGTGATAGACGCAGCGGATGCCGCATTCCTCGTTGCGGCCGAGCCAAAGATTGGCGCCGCGGTGCGGACAATGCTGGTCGATCACTCCGACCACGCCGCGCGTGTCGCGGAAGGCGAGCAGTTCCTCGCCCATGACGGTGATCTTCTTCGGCGGTCCATCTGGCTCGGGCAATTCCTCGGACAGCAGGACCGGCAGCCAGAAGCGGCGCAGCAACTCGCCCATCCCCGTCCCGGCGTCGCTTTCTGTCAGGAACCGATTGTCCTCTGCACGGAGCATGGGTTTCCTCCGGGGTGGTGGTTGCTTTTGGAGGGAGCTTGGCGCGGACGCGAATACCGGTCAATCGCGATGTTCAGTGCGCGCCCCATACTAGACTCTTTTTACACAGTGTAATACACTGTGTAAATCCAATCGAAGGTGTTGTGATATGGGAAAATACGAAAATCTCGGCGCGTTTCTGCAACGGCAACGCACGCGCGAAGTACCGCTGACGTTCCGCGAAATCGAGAAAATTACGGGCGTGAAGCTGCCGCCGAAAGCGCAACATCACCGCGCCTGGTGGAGCAATAATCCTTCCAACAACGTCATGACCAAGGTGTGGCTCAGTGCCGGCTTCGAGAGCGCGCAGGTGGACATGGAAGCGCGCAAGCTGGTGTTTCGCCGGGTCGTCAAGGCCGGTGAAGCGAGCGGTGGCTTCGCCGAAGCCGCCCCGAAGCCATACGCCACCAAGGACGGCCGCCACCCCGCCCGCGGTGCGCTGAAGGGGATGGTCCACATTCCGCCCGGAGTCGATCTGACCGAGCCGGCCGATCCGGAGTGGGCCGATCTGCTGGATAAGAAGTATGGACCGGAAGCACGGTGACGGATGTCGCCGCTTCTCCTCGACACCCACGCGGTGATTTGGCTGTTCGAAGACATGTCGCTGGCGCCGAAGGCGATGTCCGCCATTGAAGCCGCATATCGCGACGAAACGCCACTGCTGGTGTCGCCGATCACCGCCTGGGAAATTGGCCTACTCGTCTCGCACAACCGTATCAGTCTCAGCGCAACACCACATCGCTGGTTCGCGCGTGTACTAGCGACACCCGGGATGGAGCTCGCTGCAATGTCATCCGACATCCTGATCGCGGCGTCATTTCTGCCGGGCAACCCGCCGCGCGATCCCGCCGATCGTGTCCTGCTGGCGACCGCGCGCGATCTCGGAGCGACGCTCGTCACGCGCGACCGCGCGATCCTGGCCTATGGTGAAAGCGGTCAGGTCAGCACGCTGGCGTGCTGACCTGTTCTATTCGGCCGCCGTCACCGCGCTCGCCGGCACCTTGTCGCCCGCGCCATAGCGCTGGTCGATATAATCGATCACCATCGCCTTGAACTCGGTCGCGATATTGGGCCCGCGCAACGTCCTGAATTTCTTGCCGTCGACGAACACTGGTGCCGCCGGGGTTTCGCCGGTGCCGGGCAGCGAGATGCCGATGTCGGCGTGTTTTGACTCTCCGGGGCCGTTGACGATGCAGCCCATGATCGCGACGTTCAATGATTCCACGCCGGGATAACGCGTCTTCCAGGCCGGCATCTCGACGCGGATGAAATCCTGGATCGAGCGCGCCAGTTCCTGGAACGTGGTCGAGGTGGTGCGGCCGCAGCCGGGGCATGCCGCGACCAGCGGCACAAAAGTGCGAAAACCCATGGTCTGCAGCAATTCCTGCGCGACCTGGACTTCCAGCGTGCGGTCGCCGCCGGGTTCGGGGGTGAGCGAAATCCGGATGGTATCGCCGATGCCGTCCTGCAGCAGGATACCGAGCGCCGCGGCAGAAGCCACGATGCCCTTCGATCCCATGCCGGCCTCGGTCAGACCAAGATGGATGGCATAATCCGACCGCGCCGCCAGTTCCTTGTAGACTGCGATCAGATCCTGCACCGCGGATACTTTCGCCGACAGGATCATGCGGTTCTTCGGCAGGCCGATCTCCTCGGCGCGCGCCGCCGACAACAAGGCCGACTGCACCATCGCCTCGCGCGTCACCGCGCGGACATCTTTCGGCTCGGGGAGTAAAGCGTTTTCATCCATCAGCCGCGTCAGCAATTCCTGATCCAGCGAGCCCCAATTGGCGCCGATGCGCACGGTCTTGTTGTTTTTGATCGCGATCTCGACGATGTCGGTGAACTGGCTGTCGCGCTTGTTCTTGAAGCCGACATTTCCCGGGTTGATGCGGTATTTGTCGAGCGCCTCGGCGCAGGCCGGATGCTCGGCCAGCAGTTTGTGGCCGATGTAATGGAAATCGCCGATCAACGGCGTGGTGATGCCGCGCTGGCGCAATGCGTCGCGGATGTGCGGCACCGCTGCCGCGGCCTCGTCGCGGTCCACCGTGATGCGCACCAGTTCGGAGCCCGCGCGCGCAAGTGCGGCGATCTGTTCCACCGTGCCCGCGACGTCGGCGGTGTCGGTGTTGGTCATCGACTGCACCACGATCGGCGCGCCGCCGCCGACGGCGACATTGCCGACCATGACTTGCGTGGTTTTATGCCGGGCCTTCGGGCCTGCGACGTCGTTCTGCAGCGGTTTTTCGAGCTTGTTCATGGGGTCTCGAATATCAGGTTTTTGTGACATTCAGCAATGGATCAATCACCGGCCGGCTCGGCCGGTTAATCAGATACAGCCCGGCAATGACCAGTACCGCGGCAACGGCGAAGGCCGGCGTCAGGGTGTCATGCATGATGAAATAACCACCGATCACGCCAAACAAAGGGGTGATGAAGCTAAAAGCCGACAATTTGCTGGCGGAATAGACTTTCACCAGCGAAAACCACAGCATAAACGTCATTCCGACCACCCAGATCGCCTGATACGCCATCAACGACAGCGCCAGGGGGCCCGGAACCCGGGCGATGGATTCACCCGAAATCCACGCTGAAAACGCCAGAATCGGGATCGACATCGCAACCTGATAGCCCAGCACCTTCTCGGCGGGCGCCGTGATCAATTTCGTAGCCTTGGCAACCAGGGTCGTTGCAGCCCACAGCGCGCCGCCGCCAACCACCATCAGGTCGCCCAGCAGCACCTGCGCATCGACGTCCGCCTGCGGCACGCCGATCGCAAGCGCCACGCCGGCGAAACTGAGCGCCAGCCCGCCCCATTGAATCGCGCTCAGGCGTTCGCCGAGAAACCGGTACGAGCCAAGGGCGACGAAGAACGGCGCGGTATAAAGAAACACCACCGCGCGCGATGCGCTGGTCAACACCAGACCGCGATAGATCAGCACGAATTCGACGCCGAACAGCACGCCCGCGAACAGTCCCGCACCCAGCGTGCCGTCGCGCTCGAACAATTTGACGCCGCGAATCCATGCGATCGTCAGGATCACCAGCAACGCGCCCGCGGAACGGATCGCGGCCTGCGTGAACGGCGGAATCTCCGGAATCACCAGCTTGATCGCGATCTGGTTGAAACCCCAACTCAGGCACAGCAGCAGCATCAATGCGATGGCGCCGGCGCTGAGCGGACGCCCGGCCGAACTGACGAGTGTTTGATCCGATGACATCAATCCTCTGCCGGCTTGTCGCCGTGTTGTCAGGGCATGATCCCGAAAAGTGGCCTTCCGGTTTTCGGAAAGATCATGCCCAATTCAAAGACTCTTCAGGCAGTGCGCACAGGTGCCGGTGATTTCGACCACCGACAGTTTTGGCGCAAAGCCCGTAGCACGCGCGGCGGCGTTCAGGCTTTGCGCCACCGGCACCGCTGGAATTTCGCCGACCGAACCACAGCGCTCGCAGATCAGAAAAGCAACCATCGCCGCCGCATCGTGGTCATGCGCGCAGGCGAGAAATGCGTTACGGCTTTCGATACGGTGAACGAGGCCGTTCTCCATCAGGAATTCGAGCGCGCGGTAAACCGTGATCGGCGCCGGCCGCGGCATCGATTTCGCCAGTTCGTCGATCACCTCATAGGCGCCGAGCGGGCGGTGGCTCGACAGCAGCGCCTGCAACACCTGGCGGCGGATCGGCGTGAATTTCTGCGCCCGGCCGGCGCAGACCTGTTCGGCGTGCCGGATCGCGTCCGCGGCACAGCGGTCGTGGTCGTGGTCCGGCGCGGGAAAAGTCGGTTTGGTCGCGGTCATGCCGGTGGATGTAGCGCGTTTGCGGCCATAACGCCCTTGTTTTTTACGGTATTTTCGCAAGTGGCGGGCGGCCGGCATGCGGCGCACACAGCCCAAGCATGCCCCAATGCCGCCTCGAAAAATTCATAAGCAAGCTTATTATATCGCGAGCTTATGGAGAGCAGCTTATGCCCCGCGGTTCCGTGGATATGCACTTGCTGTTTACGCTCGGCGAGGTGCAGCGGCTGGTGCGGGCCTATGCCGACAAGCAGGCGGCGCGCTACGGCATCACCCGTGCGCAATGGGCAGTGCTGGCCAAGGTGGAACGCGCCGAGGGCCTGAAGCAGACGGAACTCGCCGAACAGATGGAGATGCAGCCGATCACCCTCACGCGACTGATCGACCGCTTGTGCGACAACGGCTGGATCGAGCGCCGCAGCGACGATTCCGACCGCCGCGTCAACCGGCTCTTTTTGCGCAAGGCGGCGCGGCCGTTGCTCGGCAAGTTGGCCGGGTTGCGTTCCGAACTGACGGCGACCGCGCTTGCCGGTATCGGCCCCGCCGACGCGCACCGTCTGCTCGCCCAACTCGAAACCATCAAGGAAAACGTTCGCAACGCGATTCAGAGCGCGAATGAAGAAACGCAAAAGAAAGAACAGCGCCATGGCTGATCCAGTCTTGAAATTTCCGCCCGAGCCAAAGGATAACCCGGCAGAACCGCCGCGTCCGAAGGCCTCGGCGGAACCGCGCCGGCGCCTGCTGGCGGCCTTTCGCAAATATCGCAGGTTCCTGCTGCTGGTGATGTTGCCGCTGGTGGCGGTGATCGGCGGTGTCGCGTTTTATCTGAACGGCGGCCGCTATGTCACCACCGACGATGCCTACGTCGGCGCGCAGAAGGTCCTGATCACGCCCGACATTTCCGGCAAGGTCGAAAAGGTCGTGGTCCGCGAAGGCCAGCGCGTCAACGAAGGCGACATCCTGTTCGAGATCGACCCGGTGCCGTTCCGGCTGGCGTTGCAGCAGGCGCAGGCCAACCTGGCCACGGCAAAGACCAATTACGACACGCTGAAGAGCAACATCCAGATCTACGGCCAGATGGGCGACCTCGCGCAGCAGGGCGTCGACCTCAAGCGGCGCGACGTCGACCGCAAGACCTCGCTGGTCAAGAGCAGTTTCGGCTCGCAACTCGACCTCGACAATTCAACCACCAGTCTTGTTACCGCCAGCGCACAGCTTGAATTGCTGAAGCAGCAGATTGCCACCGCGAAGAACCAGCTGCTCGGTAATCCCGATTTGCCGCTGGAACAATTCCCGCCTTATGCGCTGGCCAAGGCCGCGCTCGACCAGGCGCAGCGCAATCTCGATCACAGCGTGCTGCGTGCGCCGATCAACGGCACAGCCACGCAGGTCGACAGCATCCAGCTCGGCCGCTTCGTCGTCGCCGGTGCGCCGGTGTTCTCCATCATCGACACTTCAAAACCCTGGGTCGATGCCAATCCGAAGGAATCCGATTTCACCTATGTCGCGGTCGGCCAAAAGGTCACCGTCGATGTCGACGCATTCCCCGATCACGTATTCAAAGGCACCATCGGCTCGCTCAGCCCCGGCACCGGCGCGCAATTCGCCATCCTGCCGCCGCAGAACGCCACCGGCAACTTCGTCAAGGTGGTGCAGCGGGTGCCGGTGCGGATCACTTTCGACGCCAATGACAAGATGGTGCAAAAGCTGAAGGCCGGCATGAGTTCGTATGTGTCGATCGACACCAACCATCGCCGCTCGCTGGCCGGGCTGCTCGGCTTCTCGCCGGCACTGGCGCGGCAGGACTGATCGATCGTGAGCGATGGTGCTGCGTCTCCGGTTGCGGTTCCCGGCCTGCGCCGGAACATGGTGACGATCTGCGCCATGACCGCGACCATCATGCAGGCGCTCGACACCACCATCGCCAACGTGGCGCTGCCCTATATGCAGGGCTCGCTGTCGGCGTCCCAGGACCAGATCAACTGGGTGCTGACCTCCTATATCGTCGCCGCCGCCATCATGACCGCGCCTGTGGGCTGGATAGCCAACCGTTTTGGGCGCAAGCGCGTCTTCATCATTTGCTCCGCCGGCTTCACCTTTGCATCCGTGCTGTGTGGCCTCGCGCAAGACATCAACCAGATGGTGCTGTTCCGCCTGCTGCAGGGCATGTTCGGCGCGGCACTGGTGCCGCTGTCGCAGGCGGTGATGCTCGATTCCTACTCGCTGCAGGAGCGCGCCAAGGCGATGTCGATCTGGGGCATGGGCGTGATGATGGGGCCGATCATGGGGCCGTCATTGGGTGCATGGCTGACCGAGACCTATTCCTGGCACTGGGTGTTCTTCGTCAACCTGCCGTTCGGCATCTTCACGGTGCTCGGCCTGCTGGTGTTCATGGACGAAACCAAAAAAGATCTCCAGCTGCGCTTCGACTGGTTCGGCTTCATCGCGCTCGCCATCGGCATCGGCGCGATGCAGGTGGCGCTCGACCGCGGCGAGCAACTGGGCTGGCTGGAATCCAACGAAATCATCGCCGAGATGATCGTCTCGATCGCCGGCTTCTACTATTTCTTCGCGCATTCGTTCACCACGGCAAAGCCGTTCATCCAGTTCGCGATCTTCAAGGACAGGAATTTCGTCGGCGGCTGCGTCTTCATGGCGGTGATGGGACTGGTGCTGTTCTCGACCATGGCGCTGTCGTCGCCTTACCTGCAGAACGTGATCGGCTACCCGATCATCACGGCCGGCCTGCTGCTGGCGACACGAGGCTGCGGCACTTTTGTGGCCATGATGCTGGTCGGACGGGTGATGAAATACATCGAGGCGCGTACGCTGATCATCGGGGGACTTGCGCTGATGTCCGGTTCGCTGTTTTTCATGACCGGCTGGACCGATCAGACCGGCGTGCCGGAAATCATCGTGATCAGCATCATCCAGGGGTTCGGTCTTGGCCTGGTATTCGTGCCGCTCTCCACGGTGGCGTTCCTGACCCTGCCCAATCACCTGCGCACCGACGGCACCTCGATGCTGACCCTGCTGCGCAATGTCGCGAGTTCAATCGGCATTTCGGTGGTGATCGCGCAACTGACGGAAGGGTCGCGGCGGACCTACGCGATATTGTCCGAGCACATCAACCCGTTCAACCACGCACTGCAGATGCCGGATGTGCGCGGCATGATCGATCTCGGCACCGACCCGGCCGCGCCATGGCGGACGCCATGGTCGGCATTCAGTCGCAGATCATCGCCTTCTCGCTGGATTACCAGCTGGTGATGATCGTCACCCTGTGCGCAATCCCGCTCGCCGTCATGATCGGCTCGACCAAGGCCGCGCTGCGCAAGCAGGCGCAGGGACCGGAGCATGCCGCGGTGATGGATTAGCATCGTCGTTCCGGCGAACGCCGGGACGCATAGACTCCGTATTAGTGATTGCGGAAGGTATGAGCGGCGGCGCGTGGATACAGCCTGCTAAACAATGACCATCGGTGGTTATGGGTCTCGGCGTTCGCCGGGACGACAAAATCACACGTCGAAGAACACCGTCTCGCCGTCGCCTTGCAGCCGAACGTCGAAACGATACACCGCGCCGCCGTTGCCCTGCTCGCGCGCCGCGATCAGCGTGCCGCGGCGATCGGCCGGCACCAGTGCCAGCACCGGATCGGCCGAATTGGCTGCGTCGCCGCCGAAATAGATCCGCGTATAGAGATGCAGCAGCATGCCGCGCGCGAAGATCGCCAGCAGGATATGCGGCGCCTGCGGCTTGCCGTCGGGATCGGGCACTTGCCCAGGCTTGATGGTGTCGAAGGCATATTCGCCATTGGCGTCGGTGCCGCAGCGGCCGAAACCGCGGAATGCGGTGTTTGGGGCCGCGCGTTTGTCCTGCGGATCGGCGAAGCGGCCCTGCGCATCGGCCTGCCAGATTTCCAGCATGGCGTCGGGCACCGGCGCGCCGTCGCCGTCGAACACGCGGCCCTCGATGCGGATGCGTTCGCCCGAGGCGTCCGGCGTCACGAGATCATGGGTGAAGGCGTCGTTCCAGTCGTATTTGCCGCCCGGTGTCAGCCCATATTTGAAAAACGGGCCGACGGTCTGCGATGGAGTCAATCCCTTCACGATTTCGTCTCCATCGGCGTGGCATTGCGGCCGCGCAGCACGATGTTGAAGCGGTAGCACAGCGCCCATTCCGGCTGGGTGTTTTCCAGGTCGAAGCTCGACACCATCCGCATCCGCGCCTTCTCGTCCGGCACCGAATTGAAGATCGGATCGAATTCGAACAAGGGATCGCCGGGAAAATACATCTGCGTCACCAGCCGCGAGATGAAGGCGTGACCGAACACCGAGAAATGGATGTGCGCCGGCCGCCAGGCATTGTGATGGTTGCCCCACGGATAGGCGCCGGGCTTTACCGTGATGAACTTGTAGTAACCCGCGCTGTCTGCCTGCGCGCGGCCGGCGCCGGTAAAATTCGGATCGAGCGGTGCCGGATGCTGATCGCTGACGTGGACATAGCGCCCGCAAGCATTGGCCTGCCACAATTCGATCAGCGCGTTGGGCACGCCGCGGCCGTCTTCATCCTGCACATGGCCATGCACGATGATGCGCTCGCCCAGCGGCTCGCCGGTGTGTTGCGTGGTGAGGTCGTGATCGTTCTCGCGCACCGCCTCGTGGCCGTATACCGGCCCGGTCAGCTCGGACAGCGTCTGCCGCATGATGATCAGCGGCTTCTGCGGCGCGCGCTTGATCGAACTGCGGTAGCCGGGCGAAAGATGCGCCGGATGCGCCGCGTTGCTGGCGATGGGATAGGCGAATGGCATGAATAACATTCTCCGGTCTTTCCCCGTCATTGCGAGCGCAGCGAAGCAATCCAGAGCAACAAGCGAAGACTGGATTGCTTCGTCGCTGCGCTCCTCGCAATGACGGCGGTGGTGTTGTCTAGTTCAGCTTCTCGATCGCCATCGCGACGCCCTGGCCGACGCCGACGCACATCGTCGCCAGCGCGCGCTTGCCGCCGCGCTTCTCCATCCCATGCACCGCGGTCATCGCCAGCCGCGCGCCGCTCATCCCGAGCGGATGGCCGAGCGCAATGGCGCCGCCATGCGGATTGACGAAATCGGCGTCGTCCTTGACGCCAAGCTGCCGCAAACAGGCGATGCCCTGCGAGGCAAAGGCTTCATTGAGCTCGATCAGGTCGAAATCGCTGATCTTCAGCCCAAGCCGTTCCATCAGCTTGCGCGTCGCCGGCACCGGGCCGATGCCCATGATGCGCGGCGGCACCGCGGCCGACGCTAGTCCCAGAATGCGCGCGCGGGGCGTCAGACCATGCTTTTTCACCGCCGCTTCCGAGGCGAGGATCATCGCGGCCGCGCCGTCATTGACGCCGGAAGCGTTGCCCGCGGTCACCGTGCCGGGATTGCGCACGATCGGCTTCAGTTTTGTGAGGCCTTCGAGCGTGGTTTCGGGGCGCGGATGCTCATCCTTGTCGACCGTGATCGGACCGGCCTTGCCGCCCGGCACCGATACCGGCGTGATTTCCTCGGCGAAATAACCCGACGCGATCGCCGCGCCCGCGCGCTGCTGCGAGCGGATCGCAAACGCGTCCTGGTCGGCGCGCGACACCTGGAATTCTTCGGCGACGTTCTCGCCGGTTTCCGGCATGGCGTCGACGCCGTATTGCGCCTTCATCAAGGGATTGATGAAACGCCAGCCGATGGTGGTGTCGTAGATATCCACCGAGCGCGAAAACGCCTCCGGGGCCTTGCCCATCACGAACGGCGCCCGGGTCATCGACTCGACGCCGCCGGCAATGGCGAAGTCGATCTCGCCGGCGCGGATCGAGCGGCCTGCGGCGCCCACCGCATCGAGGCCGGAGGCGCAGAGGCGATTGAGCGTCAGACCGGGAATCGACTCCGGTAGGCCCGCCAGCAGCAGCGCCATGCGCGCGACGTTGCGGTTGTCCTCGCCGGCTTGGTTGGCGCAGCCGAAATAGACTTCATCGACTTGGGACCAGTCGAGCTTGGGATGGCGCGCCCTCAGGGCCTTGATCGGCACCGCCGCGAGGTCGTCGGCGCGCACCTTGGCCAGGGAACCGCCGAAGCGGCCGATTGGGGTCCGCACGGCATCGCACACAAATACATCACCCATGTTGTTCTCCCTGAATGCCGCGTTTCCGTCCGGATCGCCGGATTTGAGGCGAGTTTTAAGAGCGGGTTGGCGGCAGGTCAATTGACGCCTGCGCCGGGGCGGTGCTTTCGCGCCGGGGCAGCACTGCAACGGGGCGCAGCGGGAGGTGAAAACCGTGCATTGCAACCGCAATCCGATAGGAACGCCGGCCAAAACTTTGTAGTTTCCGCCGCCATGACGATCCAGCAAACCATTCCGGCATCCAGTGAGCCTGCGGCCTCGGCTGAGGCCAGCGGCCGCCTGACGCCGATGATGGAACAATACCTCGAGATCAAGGCCGCCAATTCCGGCCTGCTGCTGTTCTACCGGATGGGCGACTTCTACGAGATGTTTTTCGAGGACGCCGAAATCGCCTCGCGCGCGCTCGGCATCGTGCTGACCAAGCGCGGCAGGCATCAGGGACTGGATATCCCGATGTGCGGCGTGCCGGTGGAGCGCTCCGACGACTACCTGCACCGCCTGATCGCGCTCGGCCACCGCGTCGCGGTGTGCGAGCAGATGGAGGATCCGGCGCAGGCCCGCGCGCGCGGCAACAAGAGCGTGGTGCGCCGCGACGTGGTGCGGCTGATCACGCCGGGCACGCTGACCGAAGACACGCTGCTCGATGCCAGGACCAATAATTATCTGCTGGCGTTGGCGCGTTCGCGCGCCTCGTCAGGTGGCGACCGCATCGGCCTCGCCTGGATCGACATTTCAACGGCGGAGTTCATCGTCACCGAATGCGCAATGGGCGAACTCGCCGCGACGCTGGCGCGGATCAATCCCAATGAGATGATCGTTACCGACGCGCTCTACAGCGATCCCGAATTGGGGCCGCAGCTGCGCGAATTGCCGGCGGTCACGCCGCTGACCCGCGACGTGTTCGACAGCGCCACGGCCGAGCGGCGGCTGTGCGATTATTTCGCGGTGGCCACCATGGACGGCCTCAGCGCGATGTCGCGGCTGGAGGCGACCGCCGCGGCCGCCGCCGTCACGTACATCGACCGCACCCAGCTCGGCAGGCGCCCGCCGCTGTCGCCGCCGACGCGCGAAGCCGCCGGCGCCACCATGGCGATCGATCCAGCGACCCGCGCCAATCTCGAACTGACGCGCACGCTATCCGGCGAGCGGCGCGGCTCTTTGCTCGACGCGATCGACTGCACCGTCACCGCCGCCGGATCGCGGCTGCTGGCGCAACGGCTGGCGGCGCCGCTCACCGATGCCGCCGCGATTGCGCGGCGGCTCGATGCCGTCGCGGCGTTTGTGGCGGAGACTGCGGCGCGCGACGATTTGCGCACGATATTGCGCGCGGCGCCGGACATGTCGCGCGCGCTGGCGCGGCTGTCGGTCGGACGCGGTGGACCGCGCGACCTCGCCGGCTTGCGCGACGGCGTCCTCGCCGCCGATCAGGCGCTGGCGCGGTTGTCGCAGATCGAGAACCTGCCGCAGGATATTCTGGCCGCGATGGATGCGCTGCGCCGCCCCTCGCGCAATCTCGCCCGCGAGTTCCAGCGCGCGCTGGCCGAGCAATTGCCGCTGACCAAGCGCGACGGCGGCTTTGTCCGCGAAGGCTATGAGGCGGCACTCGACGAGACCCGCAATCTGCGCGACGCCTCGCGGCTCGTGGTCGCCGCGATGCAGGCGCGCTATGCCGAGGACACCGGCGTCAAGGGCCTGAAAATCCGCCACAACAATGTGCTCGGCTATTTTGTCGAGGTGACGGCGCAGCACGGCGACCGATTGATGGCGCCGCCGCTGAATGCGACCTTCATTCACCGCCAGACGCTGGCGGGACAGACCCGCTTCACCACGTCGGAGCTTGGCGAGATCGAAGCCAGGATCGCCAATGCCGGCGACCGCGCGCTCGGGCTGGAGCTGGAAATCTTCGAGCGGCTCTCGGCGATGGTTGCATCGGCCAGCGACGACCTGCGCGCGGCCGCGCATGCATTCGCGCTGCTCGATGTCGCTACAGCACTGGCAAAACTCGCGGTCGATGACAACTATGTGCGGCCGGAAGTCGACGCCTCGCTCGGCTTTGCCGTCGATGGCGGACGGCATCCGGTGGTCGAACAGGCGCTGAAACGCGACGGTCAGCCGTTCATCGCCAATGCCTGCGATCTCTCGCCGGGACCAAGCCAGACATCCGGCCAGATCTGGCTGATCACCGGCCCCAACATGGCCGGCAAATCGACCTTCCTGCGCCAGAACGCGCTGATCGCGCTTTTGGCGCAGATCGGCAGTTTTGTGCCCGCGGCGCGGGCGCGGATCGGCATTGTCGACCGGCTGTTCTCGCGCGTCGGCGCCGCCGACGATCTGGCGCGCGGGCGCTCCACGTTCATGGTCGAGATGGTGGAGACCGCGGTGATCCTCAATCAGGCCAGCGAGCGCTCGCTGGTGATTCTGGACGAGATCGGACGCGGCACCGCGACCTTCGACGGGTTGTCGATCGCCTGGGCGGCGATCGAGCACCTGCATGAATCGAACCGTTGCCGGACGCTGTTCGCCACGCATTATCATGAGCTGACCGCGCTGTCGGCAAAATTGCCGCGGATGTTCAACGCCACCGTGCGGGTAAAGGAGTGGCAGGGCGACGTGGTGTTTTTGCACGAGGTATTGCCGGGCTCCGCCGACCGTTCCTACGGCATTCAGGTCGCAAAGCTCGCCGGCCTGCCTCCGCCGGTGATCGCGCGGGCGAAATCGGTGCTGGCGAAACTCGAGGCGCAGGACCGCGGCCAGACCGCACGCGCTTTGGTCGATGACTTGCCGCTGTTCGCGGTGCCCTCGCGCGCCGCCGCTGAACCTGCGCCGCCGAGCGCTGCGGAGCAACTGATCGAGGCATTGCAAGCGCTGCACCCCGACGAGATGTCGCCGCGCGATGCGCTGGAGGCGCTGTATGCGCTGAAGGCGAAGCTGCCGAAGCCGTAGCCCGGATGGAGCGAAGCGCAATCCGGGAGCAGCAGGTCCCGGGTTTCGCTGCGCTTCACCCGGGCTACGAGGTCACTGTCGATCAACGCGCGCGCTTTCTCCGGACCAGCCACCACAGCCCGAGATTCCAGCTCACGCAGGTCGCAAGCGCGAGGCTGAGTGCAATGGCCGACCCGAAGCGCAGTGCGGCCAGATGCATCACGGCGATTCCGCCGCCGAAGCCGATCAGGCCCCACAGGCTGTTGGCAAGCACCGCCGCGGTCGGCGGTCCGCCTATGCGCGGATGCAGGATCAACATCATGCTGATGAACACCAGCGGAATCAGCGCGATGATGCCGCTGACGGTCGGGCCGACCCAGCCTGAAAGCGTGACGACGGTGACCACCAGGATCGACACCAGCGCCGCGCGCAGCGGGATATCGTACCAGCGCCGGGTGATCAGCGGCATCCTGACGTTGCGGAAACGCTGCACCAGCGGCAGCGCGATTGCAAAGGCAATGGCGTTGGCGGCGATGCCGCCGAGCAGAGATAGATGCGCGATCCGCATCGAGGTTGCGATCACGACCCATACCGCAATCGCGGCACAGAAGCTGACGATCATGCCGTTGCGTTGCGCCAGCGTGACATAGGTCAGCACCAGGAAGACCGTCGCCGCGTTGATCGACAGGCTCGCCACCGCGCCTTCGGCGATGAAGGCCGCGTCGTGATCGAGCGCGAGAAATACGTAGGAAGGGCCGGCGGAAATCGGCAGCGTCGCGATCAGCGCGCCGATTACAGGTCCCGAACGTTCGGTAATGATCGATGCCGTGACGATGAACGCGGCCGTGACGGCCATGCGCAGCGCAAGGGTGAGGAGGAAGGCGAGATCGAGGGACATTTTGACCCGTCGTCCCGGCGAACGCCGGGACCCATAACCACCGGCGCTCGTGTTACGCGAAGGCCGTCGAAGCGCTGTTCTTGAAACGAGAGGACACGGCGTATGGGTCCCGGCGTTCGCCGGGACGACAATGGATCACACCCGCTTCATCTCCACCGAAACCTTCGGCCCGTTCTTGATGGTTTGATACACCACGCAATAGCGCTCGGTCAGCTTCAGCAGCAGATCGAGCTTGTCCTGCGGCGCATCAGTATCGACGTCGAAGCGCAGGCGGATCGATTCGAAACCGACCGGGGTTTCCTTGTCGACGCCGAGCGTGCCGCGAAAATCCAGATCGCCTTCCGCGCTCACGATACCGGTCTTCAGCGGCACTTCGATCGCGGTCGCCACCGATTTCAAGGTAACGCCGGCGCAGGCGACCAGCGCTTCCAGCAGCATGTCGCCGGAGCATAGTTCAAGCCCGGAGCCGCCGGTTGCGGGATGCAGGCCTGCCACCGCGAGCGCACGTCCGGTTTCGACCTTGCAGGCGATGCCTTCGTGCTCGATCGAGCCCTTTGCCTTGAGCGTGATCAGCGCGGCCTTCGGATCGGACTTGTAGCGGTCCTTGATCGGGGCCTGCGTGGCGCGGAGGGTTGCGGCGTCCATTTTTTTCTCCCGGATAAATGCTTGTCGCATGTAATGCGTTACGTCGCCGATGTCACCACCACATCGCCTCGCCCGCGGTCGATTTCGCATCGGCATCGGGCACGCTGCGGTCGAGCGAACGATCCAGCGCGGTCAGCACCCGGCGCTTGAAATTGTCGAACAGCGGCGAATTGCGGTCGCGCGGCCGCGCCAGGTTGATAATGATCTCCTCGAACTTGCGGCCCGGACGCGGACGCATCACGATGACGCGGTCGGCCAGCACCACGGCCTCATCGACATCGTGCGTCACCAGCACCAGCGTCGGCCGCGTGTCGGCCCACAAATCCAGCAGATGGTCCTGCAGATCGCGGCGCGTGAACGCATCCAGTGCGGAGAACGGCTCGTCCAGCAGCAGCACTTCCGGCTGCGGCACCAGCGCGCGGGCGATCGCGACGCGCTGCGCCTGCCCGCCGGACAGTTCGCGCGGCCATGCGCCGGCCTTGTCGGCAAGGCCGACCCGCGCCAAGGCCCGCGCAACTTTTTCGCGGCGGATATTAGCCGGCGCATCGGACAATCCGAACCCGATATTGTCGGCGACGCTGAGCCAGGGCAGCAGCCGCGGCTCCTGAAAGATGATGCCGATTTTTTCGTGCGGCGCCGATATCGCGATATCGTCGAGCACGACCGCGCCCGACGTGGCGCGGTCGAGGCCGGCGACGGCGCGCAGCAGCGTCGATTTTCCGCAGCCGGAGCCGCCGATGATGGCGACGATCTCGCCCTGACGAATTTCCGCGGAGAAACGATCCAGCGCATGGACGCCATTTGGATAGGTTTTTCCGACCCGGTCGAGCACAAGCATCAGGCGCCTCCGCCGTGACGGCCGAAGGCGTCCTGCCAGCGCAACAGCGGCGCCGAGCCGATCTCGATCAGCCAGTCGGTGGTCTTGCCGAGAATGGCGAAGATGACGATGGCGGCGACAATCTGCGCCGGCTTGCCGAGCTGCTGGCCGTCGATCAGGAGATAGCCGAGCCCTTCCGAGGCGCCCATGAATTCCGCGGCGACCACGAACATCCAGCCGAGGCCGAGGCCGACCCGCAGCGAAACCACATAGGCCGGCAGCACCGCCGGCAACAAGATGCGGCGGATCATCGCCGGACCTGAGAGACGAAAAGTGCGGCCGACCTCGACGATCTTGCGGTCGACCGAGAGGATCGCACCCATCACGCCGAGATAGACCGGGAAGAACACCCCGACCGCGATCAGCGCGACTTTCGAGGTCTCGAAAATGCCGAGCCACAAAATGAACAGCGGCACCCAGGCGATCGACGGAATCGCGCGCAGCGCCTGCACCGTGGGGTCGAGCAACTGGCGTGCGAGGCCCCAGTAACCCGAGACTGCGCCGAGTAACGTTCCGGCGATCACGCCGAGGCCAAAACCGGCGACGACGCGCGTCAGCGTCGCCACGATGTGGCGGCTGAGCTCGCCGCTGCGCGCCAGCTCCATGATGGTCGCGAACACTTTTGTCGGCGGCGGCACCAGCCGGCCATTGGACCAGCCGAGCCAGACGATGATTTCCCACGCGAGCGCCAGTCCCACCGGAAGCAGCAGGCCGAGCGCAGGCCGCGCGAACCGGCGCAAGCGTCCGGACGGCGCCGGCGCGGCGACCGGATCGACCTGTTGCAGCAGGGGCGTATCGATGGTCATGGCCATAGCAAAACCGCGTCTGGCGGGGGAATGCAAGTTGGCGAATATGGTAAGTGCGTGCCCCGGACGCAGCGCAGCGCGTAGCCCTTGCGGAGCGGTGCGCTGCAGAGCCGGGGTCCCGGTTACTTGCGACTCGAAGAAACCGGGGTCCCGGTTCTGCGAAGCAGCGCTTCGCAAGAGCTACGCGCTGCATCGCGCCCGGGACACGTGATCGGCGATTCAAATTTCAAACAGCCACACTTCCGCATTCTCGCGGCGCAAAGCGTCCGAGGTTTGCCAGTCCCTCGCGAACCCAAGCGAGGGGGTGGAGCGGCGGGAGGCGCCAGGGTGCAGTGACGTAGCACCCCTTGAGGCGGGATTAACGTACCCACCTCGCGCGGCAAGGCGACCGCGCGCGCCCAGTGACGTAGGGCGCGGCGCCTCCCGGCGCTCCACCTTGGCCACCAGCCTATCGGCCGGTCCGGGGCGCCCCGGTCCGGCCAGCTCTCGCTCCATCCGCTGAAGGATCGCTTCTAGAAAGCGACCCCTCATCGGACAGGACACGAGCAGGATAATGGAGGTTTGGGGGACGGGGATAAGGAATGCGAAAAATTTTTTCGCCAGCGTTTACAAGACCATGTGCCCCGGACGCAGCGCAGCGCGTAGCTCTTGCGGAGCGGTGCGCTGCAGACCGGGGTCCCGGTTACTTGCTGCTCGAAGAAACCGGGGTCCCGGTTCTGCGAAGCAGCGCTACGCGCTGCATCGCGCCCGGGACACGGTAACCTCAATTCGTCGGCAGCGGCACCTGGTCGTCGATCAGCGCATCCAGCGTGGCCTTGACGTCGACCTTGGCGTCGACCACGCCGGCCTGCTGCAAGGCAAGGCCCGCGGCGAGGATGGAGTCGCGCTGCGGCGCGCCGATGCGGCTGTGGGTCAGTTCGGTGCGTTCCTTGAGCTGCTTGTCGACCACCGCTTCCGGCAGCTTGGTGACGGCGATGAAGGTCTTCTTCAAATCGTCGTAATTGGCCAGCGAATATTTTCGCGCTTCCTCATAGACCGCGAGCACGCGGCGGACCGCATCCGGATAATCCTTCAAAAACTGTTCGCGGACATTGAGAATGCCCCAGGTGTTGGCGGCCGGCTTGCGGAAGAACAGTTTGGCACCCTCTTCCACTTCCGCCTGCGCCATCATCGGATCGAGGCCCGCCCAGGCGTCGACGTCGCCGCGGATCAGCGCGGTCTTGCCGTCGGCGTGCTGCAGCAGCACCGGCGTGATGTCCTTCTCGCTCAATCCGGCATCGAGCAGCGCCCGCACCAGGAAGATGTGCGGATCGGTGCCGCGCGTCACCGCGACGCGCTTGCCCTTGAGGTCGGCAACCGTTGCGACCTTTGAGTCCTTGCCGGTAACCAGCGCGGTCCACTCCGGGCGCGAATAAACATAGATCGACTTGATCGGATTGCCGTTGATCTTGGCGACCAGTGCCGCGGAGCCCGCGCTCGAGCCGAAATCGATCGAGCCGGCGTTGAGGAATTCCAGCGCCTTGTTGGAGCCCGCCGACTGCACCCAGACGATGCTGATGCCGTCCTTGGCGAATTCCTTTTCGAGCAAGCCCTTTTGCTTGAGGATCATCGACACCGGATTGTAGGTCGCCCAGTCGATACGGATTTCCTTGAGCGGGTCGGCAGCAAATGCGGCGCCGGGCAGCAGCGCCGAAACGGCGATGGCTGCAGCCAAAGCGCGCCGTGAAATCTTGAACATCGTCATTGTCTCCTCAGGTGAACGATCAAAGCAGATTGCCGGGGATGGTCAACGCCGCCAGACCATTCCACAACCGCGGCATATTCCTAGCATCTGAAAACTTTCTTTTATTTCAATTAGTTAGCTCGATGCGTCAATAGAGAAAATACGTACACTGAAAGCATCCACGCGAGAACGCGGTTGCTTAAAGCGCATGAAAAGCAGCATGGACCTGCTGCCGCCTCACAATGATCCGTGACAGCGCCCGCGCCGTCCGATATCCGGATACTTCATGGACAGCGTTGTGACAGAGGCCCTCCCCGAGGCCGACGAGCGTTTCGACACGGCGAGGGTCACCGCCGCGGTGGACGCGCTGGCCGCAAAACATGCCGGGCACGAGGATGTTTTCCGCACCCACCTCGCGCAATTGCTCAAAGCCGAGTTCATCACGGCGCGCGCCATTGCCCAGGAGGTGCTGCTGAAGGACCGGCACGGCCGGCGCTGCGCCGAACGGCTGTGTTTCATCCAGGACGAAATCATCCGCATCCTGTTTGCTACGGCAACCCGCCATCTCTATCGCTCGCCGGTTCCGACCGGCGCCGAACGGATGGCGGTGGTCGCCACCGGCGGCTACGGCCGCGGGCTGATGGCGCCGGAATCCGACATCGATCTGTTGTTCATCCTGCCCTACAAGCAAACCGCGTGGGGCGAACAGGTCGCCGAGGCCATCCTGTACTGCCTGTGGGACATGGGGTTGAAGGTCGGCCACGCCACGCGGTCGGTCGATGAATCGATCCGCCAGGCGCGCGGCGACATGACCATCCGCACCGCGATCCTCGAGATGCGATTTCTCACCGGCGACCAGCCGCTGTACGACGAACTGGTCGAGCGCTTCGACAAGGAGGTGGTGCGCGGCAGCGCGGCCGAGTTCGTCACCGCGAAGCTTGCCGAGCGCGAGGAGCGCCACCGCCGCGCCGGACAATCGCGCTATCTGGTCGAGCCCAACGTCAAGGACGGCAAGGGCGGCTTGCGCGACCTGCACACGCTGTTCTGGATCGCGAAATATGTCTATCGCGTGCGCAACACCGACGAGCTGGTGCAGCACGGCGTGTTCGACGCGCAGGAATACCGCACCTTCCGCCGCTGCGAGGATTTTCTGTGGTCGGTGCGCTGCAACCTGCATTTTGTCAGCGGCCGCGCCGAAGAGCGGGTGTCGTTCGACATGCAGCGCGAGATCGCGGTGCGGCTGGGCTACACCTCGCATCCCGGCATGCAGGACGTCGAGCGCTTCATGAAGCACTATTTCCTGATCGCCAAGGACGTCGGCGATCTCACCGCGATCCTGTGCGCCAAGCTGGAAGACCAGCAGGCCAAGCCCGCGCCGGTGCTGAGCCGCATGATGGCGCGGTTTCGCCCCAGCGTGAAACGGCGGCGGGTGCCGGAAAGCGACGATTTCATCATCGACAACAACCGCATCAATCTCGCCGCACCCGACGTCTTCAAGCTCGACCCCGTCAACCTGATCCGGATTTTCCGGCTGGCGCAGAAGAACAATCTGGCGTTTCACCCCGACGCGATGCGCGCAGCCACCCGCTCGCTCAAGCTGATCAACGCGCAGCTGCGCGAGAGCCCGGAAGCCAACCGGATTTTCATCGAAATCCTGACCTCGGACGACGCCGAAATCGTGCTGCGGCGCATGAACGAAACCGGCGTGCTCGGCCGCTTCATCCGCACCTTCGGCAAGATCGTCGCGATGATGCAGTTCAACATGTATCACCACTACACAGTGGACGAGCATCTGTTACGCTGTATCGGCAACCTTCAGGAGATCGAGCGCGGCGGCAACGACGAATTCATCGTCGCCTCCGACCTGATGCGCAAAATCCGTCCCGAGCATCGCGCGGTGATCTACATCACCACGCTGCTGCACGACATCGCCAAGGGCCGCCCGGAGGATCATTCGATCGCCGGCGCGAAAGTGGCGCGGCGGCTGTGCCCGCGGCTCGGATTCAACGCCGCCGACACCGAACTGATCGCCTGGCTGATCGAGCAGCATCTGACCATGTCGGTGGTGGCGCAATCCCGCGACCTCTCGGACCGCAAGACCATCGAGAATTTCGCAGCGGTCGTGCAGTCGGTCGAGCAGATGAAGCTGCTGACGATCCTGACCACCGCCGATATCCGCGGCGTCGGCCCAGGCGTCTGGAACGGCTGGAAGGCGCAGCTGTTGCGCACGCTGTATTACGAGACCGAGCCGGTGCTGACCGGCGGCTTCTCGGAGGTCAATCGCGCGCAGCGCATCGCGGTGGCGCAGTCGGAGTTTCGCGCGGCGTTCACCGAATGGCCGGATCAGGAGCTCGACGCCTATATTGCGCGGCATTATCCGGCCTACTGGCTCAAGGTCGATCTGCCGCACAAGATCCGCCACGCGCGGTTCATGCGCTCAAGCGAGCAAGGCGGCCACAAGCTCAATATCAATGTCGGCTTCGATGAACTGCGCGGCGTCACCGAGCTGACGATCCTCGCCCAGGATCATCCGTGGCTGCTGTCTATCATCGCCGGCGCCTGCGCCTCGGCCGGCGCCAACATCGTCGACGCGCAGATCTATACGACCACCGACGGGCTCGCGCTCGATACCATCGCGATCTCGAGGGAATACGACCGCGACGAGGACGAGGGACGCCGCGCCACGCGGATCGGCGAGATGATCGAGGACGTGCTGGAAGGCAAATTGCGCCTCCCCGAAGTGGTCGCGCGACGCGCGGCCGGCCGGGCCAAGGCGCGGCCGTTCGTGGTCGAGCCGGAAGTGATCATCAACAACCAGTGGTCGGACCGCTACACCGTGATCGAGGTCTCCGGCCTCGACCGGCCCGGCCTGCTCTATCAACTGACGACCGCGATCTCGAAGCTCAACCTCAACATTGCCTCGGCGCATGTCGCCACGTTCGGCGAGCGCGCCCGCGACGTGTTTTACGTCACCGACCTGCTCGGCGCCCAGATCAACGCACCGACGCGGCAGGCGGCGATCAAGCGCGCGCTGATCCATCTGCTCGCCAATGGCGAGGCCGAGGAAAAGCCGGCGGCGTGACCGATTTGTAGCCCGGATGGAGCGCAGCGCAATCCGGGGGCCGCACGCGCTGATCCCGGGTTTCGCTGCGCTCCACCCGGGCTACAAACGGCAATTAAACAATCTTGCCCTTGCCGAAGGTGAAGTAACCAAACCCGATCGCCAGTGCGCCGTTGATCAGGACCTGAAGCCAGCCGAGTCCGTTCAGAATGCTGGTGGCGGTCGCGTGCAGCAGGATCAGAGCGTCGAGGCCGTTGGCGACCAGGCCGCCCATCATGACGGCCTTGAACGCTTCCGCCCCGCTGCCGTTGCGGGCGCCCCAGAACACGATGGCGAATGCGAGGATCACCGAGCCGGCGATACGGCCGACTACTTCGGCGCCGGGCGTCAGCTTGACGCCGTAAAGCGCCACCAATTGCGATGGGCCGAGCAGGAACGCCAGACCGAAAATCGCCGCCACGATCGTGGCGAGCATCAGAAAACTATTGAGCTTCATGATTTCCTCCCCCTTAGCGTTTTACAAACAAGCCAGCTTAACATGCCGGTAGAATGGTGCCTATTGCGATGAACTATCGCTGAAAGCTCCCTCGTGCTAAAATGCCACCGTAAATTGCTTTATCGGATTTGGAGGCTGCAAATGATCTGGGTTGCCAACGTTCTGATCGCAATAATCGCATTGCTGCATGTCGGTTTTCTGGTGTTGGAGATGTTTCTCTGGACCAAGCCGGTGGGACTGAAAATATTTCAAAAGAAGTGGCCTGAAAATGAAAGGGCCGAAAAGGCGCGGGACTCTGCCGTTCTCGCCGCCAATCAGGGGCTGTATAACGGCTTTCTCGCGGCCGGCCTGTTCTGGGGCCTGGTTCAGGTCGTCCCGTTCTTCGGCTTCCAGATCAAGGTATTCTTCCTGCTTTGCGTCATCGTCGCCGGCATCTATGGCGCTGCGACCATCCCT
The DNA here is from genome assembly GCA_963710045.1 of uncultured Alphaproteobacteria bacterium. GTDB lineage: Bacteria > Pseudomonadota > Alphaproteobacteria > Rhizobiales > Xanthobacteraceae > Bradyrhizobium. The sequence goes on from CAVPZO010000023.1 coordinate 41,590, forward strand.
AGCAAATATGTATTGCTGCTCCAGGCGGGCCCCGCGGCGTTCGCGCTGGTCCTGCTCTGGTTCGCGTGAACCGCTAATGGTAGGGTTAAGGATGCTTGAAGCCCTTGAATATCAGATGCTTGCGGGCCGTCCGACGCATCAACATTAATTCTCGCTTAACGCGCCTTTAAACCCCGCCGGCTTACGCTGCCGCATCGGTGGCGGCAGGCGTGCATATGGCGTGGGGACGGAAAAAAAGCGGCGGACGCCGGGAGCCGATGTTCGGGCTCGCTGCATCGTTGGCTGAACTGCGTCTCAACCCGCAGGACCGCGTCACGGTCGCCGACGACAAGCCAAAGAGCAAAACCGCGAAGCGCCGGGCCGACAAGGGCGACGACGCGCCGCGCGAGCGCAAGCCGCCGGCCGGCCGCGGCGGCAGCAAGCGCAAATCCAAAGCCCGCGCGCGCGGCGGCGTCTATCGGCTGTTCTATTGGGGCGCGGTGCTCGGCCTGTGGGCGGGGATCGCGGTGGTCGGCGTCGTGGTCTGGGTCGGCGCGCATCTGCCCGCGATCCAGTCGCTCGCGATTCCGAAACGCCCGCCGACCATCCAGATCACGGGCCTCGACGGCAGCGTGCTGGCGACGCGGGGCGAAATGGCCGGCAGTAACGTTTCGCTGAAGGATCTGCCGCCGTATCTGCCGAAGGCCTTCATCGCCATCGAGGATCGCCGGTTCTATTCGCATTACGGCGTCGACCCGTTAGGCATCGCGCGCGCGGCGGTGGCGAACGTGATGCATCGCGGCGTCAGCCAGGGCGGCTCGACGCTGACGCAGCAGCTTGCGAAAAACCTGTTCCTGACCCAGGAACGCACCATGCAGCGCAAGCTGCAGGAGGTCGAACTGGCGCTGTGGCTGGAACGCAAGCATTCCAAAACCGAGATTCTCGAACTCTACCTCAACCGCGTCTATTTCGGCTCCGGCGCCTACGGCGTCGAGGCGGCCGCCCAGCGCTATTTCGGAAAATCCGCCAAGAACGTCACGCTTCCCGAGGCCGCGATGCTTGCGGGCCTCGTCAAGTCGCCGTCGCGGCTGGCGCCGAACCGCAATCCCGAAGGTGCCGAGAAGCGCGCGCAGACCGTGCTCACCGCGATGGCGGACGCAAAGTTCATCACCGAGCAGCAGGCGCAAGCTTCGATCGGCCATCCCTCCTACAATGTGAAGGCGGCCGGCGCCGGCACCGTCAATTATGTGGCGGACTGGATCGGCGAAGTGCTGGACGACCTGGTCGGCCAGATCGACCAGAACATTGTGGTGGAAACCTCGATCGATCCGAAACTGCAGGCCATCGCGGAAGCTTCCATCATCGACGAGCTTGCGGCGAAGAGCGTAAAATTCAATGTCAGCCAGGGCGCGCTGGTGGCGATGACGCCGGATGGCGCGGTGCGCGCCATGGTCGGCGGCCGCAATTACGCGGACAGCCAGTATAACCGCGCGGTAACCGCCAAGCGCCAGCCGGGTTCGGCGTTCAAGCCGTTCGTCTATCTGACCGCGGTCGAAGCCGGGCTGACGCCGGAGACGATCCGGCAGGATGCGCCGCTCGACGTCAAGGGCTGGAAGCCGGAGAATTACGGCCACGAATATTTCGGCGCGGTGACGCTGACGCAGGCGCTGGCGATGTCGCTCAACACCGTGGCGGTGCGGCTCGCGCTGGAACTGGGTGCGAAGAATGTGGCGCGCACCGCGCACCGGCTCGGCATCTCATCAAAACTCGACGCCAACGCCTCGATCGCGCTCGGCACTTCCGAAGTCTCGCTGACCGAACTGGTCGGCGCCTACGCGCCGTTCGCCAATGGCGGCCGGGGCGTCGCCCCGCACGTCGTCAACAGGATCCGCACCGTAGAAGGCAACAAGGTGCTTTACGCGCGGCCGGCCGATCAGCTCGGCCAGGCAATCGATCCGCGCCATGCCGCGATGATGAACAGCATGATGCAGGAAACCCTGCTCAGCGGCACCGCGCGCAAGGCCGAGATTCCCGGCTGGGCCGCCGCCGGCAAGACCGGCACCAGCCAGGATTTCCGCGATGCCTGGTTCATCGGCTACACCGCCAATCTCGTCACCGGGGTCTGGCTCGGCAATGACGACAACTCGCCGACCAAAAAGGCCACCGGCGGCGGCCTGCCGGTCGAGGTCTGGACCCGCTTTATGAAGACCGCGCATCAGGGTATTCCGGTCGCAGCGTTGCCGGGGGCGCAGGCGGGCGGCTTGTTCTCGAATTTCGCGCAGGCCAATTCGCAACCGACGCCGGCGGTCAATGCACCAGGCGGTTCAGGCCGGCCGGCGCCGACGCGGACTTCGGTGCGCCCCGAGGCGGCGAGCGGACTCGATGGCTGGCTGATGGACCGGCTGTTCGGGCGGTAAGCAGGGAGCACTTGCGTTCCGCCGTCATTGCGAGCGAAGCGAAGCAATCCAGCGCCGCGAAGTAAGACTGGATTGCTTCGTCGCTACGCTCCTCGCAATGACGAAACGTCAATCCTGCACGCCATATCGGTGCAAATCGTTGCCTGACGCATCGAGCCAGGCCTTGGCGCGCTCGACGTGGTCGCAGACCCGCGCGAGCACCCGCCAGAACCGCGGCGAGTGGTTCATCTCGACCAGATGCGCGACTTCGTGGGCGGCGAGATAATCCAGCACATAGGGCGGCGCCAGAATCAGCCGCCACGAGAACGACAGCGATCCCGCCGACGTGCATGAACCCCAGCGGCTGGACTGGTCGCGGACCGACAGCCGCTTCACCTTGACGCCAAGCGCTGCGGCGTAAGTTTGCGCGGCCTTTTGCAGGTCGCGGCGCGCTTCGCGCTTCAGGTAGTCGCTGACGCGGCGCTCGACATGCTCGAAGCCACCGGCGACGCAGAGAATGCGCTCGCCGCCCTCCCGCGTCTCGGTCCAGACCGTTCCGCGCTCGCCGGAGCGATGCACGATCCGGTGCGGAATGCCGCGCAACGGCACCACGGTGCCTGGAAAAAACGGCGCCGCCTTTGGCAATCTGCCAAGACGCGCGGCGATCCAGGCGCCGTGGCGCTGCGCAAACTCCTTTGCATCCGCGAGCGTGCCGCGCGGCGGCATGGTCAGGATGGCTTCGCGGTCGCTTGGATGGATGCGCAGCGTGTAGCGGCGCGCGCGGCGGTGCCGGCGCAAGCGTATCGCGTAGATCTGCGAGCCGTGCTTGACCGAGAGGGTGTGAGGCTCGGCGGGCCGTTGATAAAGGAGGGCGCGAGTGGCCATGTCTGCGAGTCCGGACAGCGGGAAGTCGCCCGGATTCTGCCATATCCGCCGCCAGTCAAATCGCTCGGCGCAAAAACAAATCATTTGCCCAATATACAGGGGCGAGCCGTCAACGCTCCCCTACCGGATGGGGCGCGGAACAAAAATTTTAGATACGAATGCGGCGGGTTCGGGCGCCCAAGAAGTGAGGCCACACTCATTCCTAAGCGGCGCTTGGAATCATGATTTTCTTTCAGCAATTCCAGCGACTTAACCGGAGGACTGCGAATCGCCTTCAAGTCCCGCGGCCAGACCAGCCGATCCTTGATTCAGTTATGGTTTTGCCGCGCGGCTATTCCGCGGCAGCCGCCAGCGCCAGCCTCGGCTTCGCGCTGGCTGCCGAGAGCATGAAATCGGAGATGCGCGGCACGATTTCCGATTTGAAACGGGAACCGTTGAAGACGCCGTAATGGCCGACGCCCTTTTGCACGTAATGCACCCGGCGATGGTCCGGAATCGACGTGCACAGCGCGTGCGTCGCCTCGGTCTGGCCGAGGCCGGAGATGTCGTCTTTCTCGCCTTCCACCGTCATCAGCGCGACGCGGGTGATTTTTGACGGATCGACACGTTTACCGCGATGCATCATCTCCCCCTTGGGTAGCGCATGCTTGACGAACACCACATCGACGGTCTGCAGATAGTATTCGGCCGTGAGATCCATCACGGCGAGATATTCGTCATAGAAATCGCGGTGCTTGTCGACCAGATCGCCGTCGCCCTTCACCAGATCCTTGAACAGGTTCTTGTGCGCGTCCATGTGGCGATCGAGATTCATGGTGATGAAGCCGTTGAGCTGCAAAAAGCCCGGATAGACATCGCGCATGAAGCCCGGATGCGGGAACGGCACCTTGCTGATGACATTGCTGCGGAACCAGCCGATGCCTTTTTCCTCAGCCAGGTTATTGACCGCGGTCGGATTGCGCCTTGTATCGATCGGGCCACCCATCAGCGTCATCGATATCGGAACGTAGGGATCGTGATCGGCTTCCATGATCGACACCGCCGCCACTACCGGCACCGAGGGCTGGCACACCGCGATAATATGCATGTTGCCGCCGAGCACGTGCAGCATCTCGATGACGTAGTCGACATAGTCATCGAGATCGAAGCGGCCTTCCGCCAGCGGCACCATGCGGGCATCGGACCAGTCTGTGATGTAGACCTCATGGGTCGGCAGAAACGCTTCCACGGTGCCGCGCAGGAGCGTCGCGTAGTGACCGGACATCGGCGCCACGATCAGCACGCGCGGATGGGGGCTGCGCAACGGCCGGGTCAGCTTGCGGTCGAAATACAACAGACGGCAGAACGGCTTTTCCCAGACCGTGCGAATCTCGATCGGCGTGCGCACGCCGTTGACCTCGGTATCGTGAAGGCCCCATTCGGGCTTGCCGTAACGGCGCGTGGTGCGCTCGAACAGTTCACAGCCCGCGGCGATGGATTTGCCGAACTCGGTGTGCGACCACGGATTGAGCGGATTCTGGAACAGAATCCTGGTGGCGTCGGTCACCGCGCGCGCCGGATTGAGCGAGGCCTGCCCCATCTCGTACATCCAGTACATCGGCGTCGTCAGCGCCGCGCTGCCTTCTCCCGGCAGGGCCGGCGGCCGGCCAAATTCACCAATCGGCATATGTTCCTCGAAGCCCGGTTTTGCGTCGCAATATAGTGGGGACTGCGTAAGAAAGCGTCAATGAGCTGAACGGCTTATTCCTATGGTTATCGGCGCATGGCCCCATGATTGTGGCTCAAAAGCCGCTATTCGCCGCTCTGGATCAACGAACCGTGCCGGCGCGCGCTGTTCAAAAGCCCAAGAAATATCGCGAATGACGCAATGAACAGCACCGCGTTGATCAGCAGCGCATCCACCATCAGGTCGGCGCGAAACACCTGGTCGATCAAGAGCGCGCGCATGCCCTCGAAAACGTAGGTCGGCGGCAGCGCCCATGCGACGACTTGCAGCCAGTGCGGCAGCACCGCCACCGGATAATAGACGCAGGCCAGGGGGAGGATTCCGAACATCACCGTCCACACAATGCTTTCGGCGCCGAGCCCGTTGCGCAGCACCAGCCCCGACACGAAAATGCCGAGCGACCAGCTGGTGAAAATCAGATTGCAGAAGAACGCGATCAGCGGCAGGCCGAGGCTATAGAAATTGAAGTCGAAGAAAAATATCGCCAGCAGCGTCATCGGGATGACGCCGATGGCGAGCCGGATCAGGCTCATGATCATCAGCGAGATCAGAAACTCGATCGGCTTCAAGGGGCTCATCATCAGGTTGCCGAGATTGCGCGCCCACATCTCCTCCAGAAACGAGATCGAAAAGCCGAGCTGCCCGCGAAACAGGATATCCCACAGGATGATCGCCCCGATGAAGGTGCCGCCGGCGCGCGCGAAGAACCCGGCATTCTGCGCGATGTAGGTCTGCAGGAGGCCCCAGGTCACGATCTGCAGCGCCGGCCAGTACACCAGTTCGAGCAGCCGCGGCCATGACGAGATCAGCAAATACCAGTAGCGCAGGATCATGGCGCCGATGCGGTGCGGCGCGATGCCCCGGTGGAGGTCGGAATGACTGACGCTGCTCATGACGCGCTTTCCTGGGCGCGGCCGCGCGCGACATCGAGAAACACCTCTTCCAGCGTCGCGCGGTTGTAGCGGAGCATGATACTGTCGGGACTGTCGTCATCCACGATACAGCCGCGCTTCATGATGATGACGCGGTCGCACAACCGCTCGACCTCCAGCATGTTGTGCGATGCCAGCAGAATGGTCGCGTTGTTGGCCTTGCGATAGGAGATCAGATGCTGCCTGACCCAGTCGGCGGTATCGGGATCGAGCGATGCCGTCGGCTCGTCGAGCAGCAGCAGTTCGGGCTGATTGATCAGCGCCTTGGCCAGCGCCACCCGGGTCTTCTGTCCGGAGGACAGTTTTCCATTGGGGCGATCGAGCAATTCACTTAAATTCAGATCGGCGGCGAGCGCCTCGATCCGCTCGCGCAAATTCCTGACTGCATAGAGCCGGCCGAACACGGTGAGATTTTGCCGCACCGTGAGCCGCATCGGCATGTCGACATACGGACTTTCGAAATTCATCCGGCCGAGCACCTCAGCGCTTTGCCCGGGCATCGAAGCGCCCAGCACCTGCACGCTTCCCGAGGTCGGCAGCACCAGTCCCATGATCATGGCGATGGTCGTGGTCTTGCCGGCGCCGTTGCCGCCGAGCAGCCCGGTGATGCTGCCGCGCGCGATGCGAAACGATACATCGTCCACGGCGCGGGTGGTCTTGTAGACCTTGACCAGATGCTCGACCTCGATCGCCGCCGATCCATCCGGATCGGATGCGGGCAAGGCGGCCAGCGCTGCTTCCTGAATCGTCATGCGGGCCGTTCATTGGGCCATAGTCGCGGCAAGCGCAAGACCTCGTCATTCCGGGGCGTCGCGAAGCGACGAACCCGGAATCCAGCAGCATGGCACAACGTCTGGATTCCGGGTTCGCGCCGAAGAGGCGCGCCCCGGAATGACGGCTCTGTTGGTGCGCGACGCCGGAATTTGTGATCCACGGAGCGCCCGTCTAAACTCGCCGCAATGACCGACGTCGCAGCCTCCGATTTCCGCCATCCGCGCCGCTATGTCCGTCTGGACACGATTTTGCGGCTGCGCTGGCTCGCCGTGCTCGGGCAACTTGCGGCTATTTTCATCGTGGTGCAGGGGCTTGGTTTCGATCTGCCGACCATTCCCTGCGTCGCCATTGTCGGCCTCTCGGCGCTGCTCAATCTCGTGCTGCAGATCGCCTTCAATCCGATGCAGCGGCTGGAACCGGTCTATGCCGCGGCCCTGCTGGCAACCAACATCGCCGAACTGGCCGGACTGCTGTATTTCACCGGCGGACTGCAAAACCCGTTCTCGTTTCTGTTTCTGGCGCCGGTGCTGATCTCGGCGACGGCGCTGCCGATCCGCCTGACCATTGCGCTCGGCGTCCTCGCCGTTGCCTGCGCGTCGGCGCTGGTGTTTTTCCATTTGCCGCTGCCCTGGGAGGGCGACGAGCCGCTGGTGCTGCCGCCGATCTATTTGTTCGGGGTCTGGCTCTCGATCCTGCTCGCAATCGGCGTCACCAGCCTTTATGCGTTCCAGGTCACCGAAGAGGCGCGCGAACTGTCCGACGCGCTCGCGGCCACCGAACTGGTGCTGACCCGCGAACAGCACCTCACGCAACTCGACGGGCTCGCCGCCGCCGCCGCGCATGAACTGGGCACGCCGCTCTCGACCATTTTCCTGATTGCGCGCGAACTCGAAAACACCGTGCAAGACACTCTGCAAGACAACGGCGCGCTGGCCGGCGATCTCAAAACCCTGCGCGAACAGGCGCAGCGTTGCCGCGACATTCTCGCCAAGATCACGCAGCTGTCCTCGACCGGTGCGCCGTTCGACCGCATGCCGCTGTCGACCTTGATCGAGGAAGCGGTGGCGCCGCACCGCGATTTCGGCATCGCGATCAAGGTAAGGATCGCGGTGGCCGGCGCCAGCGAACCGGTCGGCATGCGCAACCCGGCGATCCTCTATGGCGTCGGCAATATCCTGGAAAACGCCGTCGATTTCGCGCGCGGGGTCGTGGAGGTGAACGCCTGGTGGAATGCCGACACCGTCGAAATCGTCATTTCCGACGACGGGCCGGGCATTGCGCCGGATGTGCTCAAGCGGATCGGCGAGCCTTATCTGTCGCGGCGCCGTGGCGCGGATGATGCCCAGGGCGAGCGCAGCGGGCTCGGGCTCGGGGTGTTCATCGCACGGACCCTGCTGGAGCGCACCGGCGCAAAGGTGTCGTTCACCAACCGGACATTTCCGGATCATGGCGCCGTGGTCCAGATCGTCTGGCCGCGCGACCGTTTCGAAACTGCTGAAATAGACGCTGAAACAGCACTTTAGACGTGATCAACTATATGCGGCCTTGGCAGCACCGCCCTGCCGCGCCATATGGTAGGATGTCCGACACAGAGGGTTTTGAACCGTGAATGCCATCCCCGAACTGACAGGCCACGCCGATCGTTCGCTGTTGATCGTGGAGGACGATAAGCCGTTCCTGGAGCGCCTTGCCCGTGCGATGGAAACTCGCGGCTTCAACGTCACCTCGTGCGAGAGCGTATCGGAGGGCCTCGCGCATATCGGAAAGGCAGCGCCGGCCTTCGCGGTGGTGGATTTGCGGCTCGGCGACGGCAATGGCCTCGACGTGGTGTCGGCACTGAAACGGCAGAGGCCGGATGCGCGCGCCATCGTGCTCACCGGCTATGGCAACATCGCCACCGCGGTCACGGCGGTGAAGATGGGCGCGGTCGATTATCTCTCCAAACCCGCCGACGCCGACGATGTGGTGGCGGCGCTGCTGGCGAGCGGCACCGAGAAGTCGGAATTGCCGAACAATCCGATGTCGGCCGATCGCGTGCGCTGGGAGCACATCCAGCGCATCTATGAGATGTGCAATCGCAACGTCTCGGAAACCGCGCGGCGTCTCAACATGCATCGCCGCACCCTGCAGCGCATCCTGGCGAAACGCGCGCCGCGGTAGGCTTCTCCCTCGCCCCAACACCGCCGTCATCCTGAGGTGCTCGCCGTTCTTCACGGCGAGCCTCGAAGGATGGGCCACAAGCGCCAGTGCGTGCGGCCATCCTTCGAGACGCCGCGCAAGCGCGCGGCTCCTCAGGATGACGGCTGAATAATCAAAACTCGCCGTGCCCCTGCGGATCGACCAGCCGGTTGATCCGTTGCGCGGCGGCCAGGCCAAACCGCACCGTCATCAATTTGCGGGTCGGCGCCGGCAGGCGGTGCTCGGGCGCCTCGCAGTGCAGATGCGCGCCATAGGCGTCGGCAACGATCAGGCCGGTGTCAGTTGGAAAAATCTCGCACGGCAGATCCTGCGTGAATGCGAAGAACAGCCGGTCGCAATGCGCGCGGTAATCCTGCCATTTCTGATCCGCGCGCAAATCCTCGATCGAGGATTTGATCTCCACGATCCAGATCTCGCCGCGCTCGTTCAGCGCCACCAGGTCGGCGCGCCGGCCCGAGGGCAGCGGCAACTCGCTGATGCAGGAAAATCCCAGCGTGCGCAGCAGCCGCGAGGTGCCGCGCGCGATCGCCAGCGCCGTTTCCGATTGGCGGCGGTCCGGCGGGGGCACAACAGCGAGATGAACGGCTTGCGATTCCATTGCGACCAACCCTAGCCGATTTCGCGGCAGAGAACAAAGCGGCAACCGCGCCAAAGAGAGCGCAAATTCGTACGTCGTCCGCCTTGTTTTCGACCTCACCGGAACTTGAAGCCGGGGAACTTTGGTTCCGAGGGACGGAACACTGGAGGATACCTATGAAGCTATCCATCATCACGCGCGTATTTGTCTTGGCCGCCGCGGCATTGCTTTCCACGGCTGCATTATCCGGAGCCAACGCCAAGCCCACCGTCGAAGTCGCCTTCGTGCTGGACACCACCGGCTCGATGGGCGGCCTGATCGAAGGCGCCAAGCGCAAGATCTGGTCGATCGCCACGGCGATCGTCGACAGCAACCCCGACGCCGACATCCGCATGGGCCTCGTCGCCTATCGCGACATCGGCGACGACTACGTCACCAGGACGTTCGATCTGACCACCGACATCCAGGACCTCTACGCCAGGCTGCTCGAGTTGAAGGCGCGCGGCGGCGGCGACTGGCCGGAAAGCGTCAACGAAGCGCTCGACGTTGCCGTCAACAAGCTGCAATGGACGCCGAGCAGCGACGTCAGGCGCATCGTATTTCTGGTCGGCGACGCGCCGCCGCACATGGATTACGCACAGGACGTCAAATATCGGACCACACTTGCCGTGGCGAAGCAGAAGGGCATCATCGTCAATGCGGTGCTGGCCGGCGACGCGCGCGATACCGAGCGCGTGTGGCGCGACATCGCCCAGAACGGCAACGGCCGTTTCATTCCGATCCCGCAGGATGGCGGACAGGTGGTCATCATCGAGACGCCCTACGATGACGACATCATCATCCTGCAAAAGCAGATCAACGGCACCGTGATCCCCTACGGTCCGCGCGCGTTCCAGAAGCGGACCGAAGACAAGACCCGGCAATTGTCGCAGGTCGCAGCCGCAGCACCCGCGCAGGCATCGGAAATGGCGAGCTATCTCAACAAGCGCGCCATGGTGTCGTCGGAAGCCGTCACCGGCGACGGCGACCTGGTCAGCGACGTCGCCTCGGGCCGCCAAAAACTCGCCAGCGTCAAGGATGAGGAACTGCCGGAGCAGCTGCGCGCGTTAAAACCGGAGCAACGCACCGCCGAACTCGACAGGCAGATGAAGGACCGCAAGGCGCTGAACGGGAAACTCGCCGCACTTGTTGCCAAGCGCGACAAATTCGTTGCCGAAGCGCAGGCCAAGGCGCCGCCGAAGGCGTCGTCGTTCGACCGCGTGGTCGAGGATACGTTGCGGGCGCAGATCAAGCGGTAAGGCCTTCGAGATCGTCGTCCCTGCGAACGCGGGGACCCATAACCCCTGGCTTCTCGGCCTTAAGAAAGCGTTGCAACGACCGTCGATGTAACCCTGCAACGGCACGGCGTATGGGTCCCCGCCTTCGCGGGGACGACGCCGGAGAATTTCCCCTTGGCACCCGTTGAAAAATCGGCATTGTGCGCCGATGGCACAGGAAACCGAAACCAAAGCAAAGGCCGGCGCGGCGATCATTCCGGTCACGCCGTTTCAGCAGAACTGCACGCTGCTGTGGTGCGAAGCCACCAGGAAGGCGGTGGTGATCGATCCCGGCGGCGACGTGCCGCAGATTCTGGATGCGATCAAGCAGACGCAGGTCACCGTCGAACAGATCTGGCTGACGCACGGGCACATCGATCACGTCGGCGGCGCGGCCGAATTGCGCGACGCGCTCAAAATTCCGATCGAGGGTCCGCACAAGGCCGACAAATACCTGCTCGATAATGTCGAGATGAGCGGACGCAGCTTCGGCATGACCGGCGTGCGTAATTTCGCACCCGACCGCTGGCTCGACGAAGGCGAGCAGGTCCGCATCGGTGAATTGACCTTCGACATTTTCCACTGCCCCGGCCATTCGCCGGGCAGCGTGGTGTTCTTCAACAAGGAAATGCGCTTCGCCCATGTCGGCGACGTGCTGTTCAACGGCTCGGTCGGCCGCACCGACCTGCCCGGCGGCAGCCACGAAACGCTGATCAGGTCGATCACCGAAAAACTGCTGCCGCTGGGCGACGACGTCAGTTTTATCTGCGGCCATGGCCCGGGCTCGAGCATCGGCCATGAGCGGATGACCAATCCGTTCATCAACGGGGCGATGTAGGGCTTCTCCGCGAGCCCGTCATTGCGAGCGAAGCGAAGCAATCCAGAACTGCGAGCACTGAAGCGAAAGCTGGATTGCTTCGTCGCTTCGCTCCTCGCAATGACGAGGGAACGGCGTCTTCGGTCGTGCGTTGACCGGCATGGTCAAAGTCCAGCCACGTTCAAAAGTTTTGCCCCGACCTGTGCCCTCGGTCCGCCGGCGGTCGCGCTCGAAAACCCCGGCTTCGGACAAGCGCGGCGTACTGTCCCGCGAGGCGCTGCGAGCGCGCCGCAAGTTCCTGAGAGCATTTCCCGGCGGCTTTCGCGACGAGACCTATCTCGATTGGGAACGCGGTTATAAATGGAACGCGCACCGGCGCTGGCAAGAGACGCTCGGCGAATCCATTCTGGAGGGGTTGATCAAGGCGAAAAGATTCGAAGAGATCGCAGCGGCCGCGATCCGGATCGAATCCCGAACCAATTTGCTGTTCTCGTTCGAAAAAATGGCGCTACGCGACGCGGTCCGCTCGCCTGCGGGTGCCAAAGCCTTCGCGTTGGCGCTGTTCGATTTTCTTCACGGCACGGCGCCGATGGAGCTGCGATTTGCCAATTGGGTGGAAGCCGTCGCGAGATTGCCGCGCCGCAAGACCCGGGTTCTGACCTGGCCGCTCGTCACCGTATTTGGCTTCATCGCGCAACCGGACACGCATTTTTTTCTTAAACCCACGGTGACGCGGGAAGCCGCGCGCCGCTACGGCGTGGAATTGCCCTATGCGTCGCGTCCGTCCTGGCCGCTGTACAAGGACTTGCTGACATTCGTGCGGCGGGTGCGGACCGATATCGGTGACATGCGCCCGCGCGACATGATCGACATGCAGTCGTTCCTATGGGTGCAGGGTTCGGACGAATATCCGGATTAGCTTCACTGCGGTGTTCTCGATCGCGGAAACCGCGCATCGGTGATCAGCGAGCCATCCACCACTGGCTGGCACGGCGTGCCCGCGGCCTGAAACCACGATATAAAGGGAGCCCCGCAGGGGTATGCGGGACTCCCTTTATCTCAGACGAGGCATCGGCGGCAGTGGACTCGTCTGGTCTTCAGCACGAGTTGACTTTGAGGGTGTCATCTCATGGCCTCGGGGCAGTAACGGCGGCGCATTCGCAGGTCCGTCCCTTCCTCGTCGCGCCCTCCGCCGAGCCAAGCTTCCATCGGCTTTTTAAAAGAGTCTGTGCAATTTTGACCACTCGAACAAAATTTTCAGCGCGTCGTCCCCGCGAAGGCGGGGACCCATACGCCGCGTCGCCAATGATGCGGAAAGGGTGAATGGCCTTGTTGAAAGGCGTCACCGGAACATGACCGCCAGGGGTTATGGGTCCCCGCCTTCGCCTTCGCAGGGACGACTCGCTAACCCGACACCATGTCCCTGATCCGCTGCGCCAGATTGTCGAGATCGAACGGTTTTGTGATCATCTCCATGCCCGGCTGCAGAAAGCCCTTGGCGATCGCTACATTCTCGGCATAGCCGGTGATGAACAGGATCTTCAACTCCGGCCTCGTTTCGCGGGCCTGATCGGCGAGCTGGCGGCCGTTCATGCCGGGCAGACCGACGTCGGTGATGAGCAGGTCGATCCGGTCGTTGAGCCGCAGCATGCGCAGGCCCGAAGGTCCATCGATCGCCTCGAGCACCCGATAACCCTGGTCGTGCAGCATCTCGATGATGACGCCGCGCACCACCGGCTCGTCCTCGACCACCAGCACGGTTTCGCCGGTGGCGACGTGTTCATCGGCGGCAGCCGAGGCAATCCGCTCCACGGCGGCGTCGCCGTTGTGACGCGGCAGATACAATCTGACCGACGTCCCCATGCCCTGCTTGCTGTCGATCAGCACGTGGCCGTTGGATTGCCGTGCGAAGCCGTAGATCATCGACAGGCCAAGTCCGGTGCCCTGCCCGATCGGCTTGGTGGTGAAGAACGGGTCGAAGGCGCGCGCCGCCACCTCCGGGCTCATGCCGGTGCCGGTGTCGGTGACGTCGATGCGGATGTAATCGCCGGGCAGCAGCGCCGGCGTGTCGGCGTCGATGCCCTCGATCCGCGCGTTCGCAGTGGCGATGGTCAGCTTGCCGCCGTCGGGCATGGCATCGCGCGCGTTGATGGCGAGATTGAGCAGCGCGCTTTCGAGCTGATTCGGATCGCACAGCGTGCACCACAGCCCGGCCGATGCGGCGATGTCCAGGTCGATCCGCTCGCCGATGGTCCGGCGCAGCAGATCCTCCAGCGACACCACCAGCGCGTTGGCGTCGACGGATTTCGGGATCAGCGGCTGGCGCCGCGCAAATGCCAGCAACCGGTGGGTCAGCGCCGCGGCGCGGTTGGCCGAGGTCATCGCCGCGTTGATGTAGCGCGCGACATTCTCGGTGCGTCCCTGATCGAGCCGGGTCTGCAGCAGATCCAGCGATCCGACGATTCCCGTCAGCAGATTGTTGAAATCATGCGCGATGCCGCCGGTCAGTTGCCCGACCGCCTCCATCTTCTGCGACTGGCGCAACGCTTCTTCGGTAGCCTTCAAGCGGTCCGTCGCCGCCTTTTCAGCGGTGACGTCGCGGGCAACCGCATAAATGCGATCCTGCTCCGACACGCCGGTCCATGACAGCCAGCGATACGATCCGTCCTTGTGGCGGAAGCGGCTTTCGAACCTGACGGTAGTATCGTTGGCGATCAGTTTCTTGACATGCGCCCGGGTCACCCCGCCGTCGTCGGGATGTTCCAGCCATTGCGAGGTGCGGTTCAACAGTTCGGCCTCGCTCCAGCCGAGCGTCCTGGTCCAGGCCGGATTGACCGTTTGCCAGACGCCGTTGCGGTCCGCGACCAGCAGCAGATCCTGCGACACGTTCCAGATCCGGTCGCGCTCGCGGGTTTTTTCCTCGACCCGCTCGGCCAGCGTCGCGTTCAACCGGGCCAATTCGCCGGCGATCAGCTTTTGGTCGTGCACGTCGGTGTTGGTGCCGATCCACCTGATAATGTTGCCCTGCTCATCGCGCGCCGGCACCGCGCGCGCGAGGAACCAGCGGTAGGCGCCGTCGGCGCGTCGCAGACGAAACTCGACCTCGTAGGCTTCTCCGCTGCCGATCGCCCGCGTCCAGACGGCAACGACATCCGGAATATCGTCGGGGTGGACGATCTTGCCCCACTTCTCGCCGTCGAGTTCGCCGGGACGGGAGCCGGCATATTGGTAGACCCGCGGGTTGAACCAGTTGAGGAATCCGTCCGGGCGCGCGGTCCACACATGATGCGGAAGCGCTTCCGCCAGCGTGCGGAACTCCTCTTCGCTTTGCCGCAGCGCGCGCTCGGCTTCCACCTGCTCGGTGATATCGCTGTGCGCACCGACCAGCCGCGTGGCCTTGCCGTTCTCGTCGCGCTCGATGGTGGATTTGACGGAAATCCAGCGCAACTCGCCGTCGCTTGGCCGGACGATTCTGTATTGCACGGTGTATTCACCGACGGAGCCTGCGACGGCGTCGCGGAATTTCTTTTCCGTGGCTTCGCGGTCGTCGGGGTGAATGCGCTGCACCCAGTCTTCATGGGTTTCGTTGACGGCATCCGGCGGCAGCCCGTGGATCAGCAAATATTCCGGCGAACGGCGGTTGCGGAAGCCGGTGGTGAGATCGACCTCGAGGCCGCCGATCCTCCCGATCTGCTGCACGCGCGCAAGCTCGGCTTCGCGCTCGCGCAGCGCGACCGTGGCAAGATGCTGCTCGGTGACGTCGCGGCATACTACGAGGACGCCGCCGACGCCGTCGCCTTCATCGATCGGGCTGTAACTGTAGGTCCACCAGACCTGTTCGAGCCTGCCGTGACGCGTGACCGGCACCAGTTGATTCTCATGCCAGGTGGCACCGCCGCCGCTCATCACCTGCTCGATCTGGGGACCGATGATGGGCCAGATTTCGGCCCAGCAGTCGCGGCCGCGCTGGCCGAGCGCGCTGGGGTGCCGCTCCGGACCCATGGTCTGGCGGTAGGCGTCGTTATAGAACTGAATCAACTCGGGACCCCACCAGATGAACATCGGGTGGTTGGTGTTGAGCAGGATGCGCACCGCGGTACGCAGGCTCTGCGGCCAGGTATCCGGCGATCCGATCGCGGTTGCGGACCAGTCATGCGTGCGCGTGAGTGCGCCCATTTCCCCGCCGCCGGCGAGAAAGTCCGCAAGTTTCGTTCGGTTGTAATCCAGCATTCAGGCGATCAGGGCCATTTTGGCCTTAAAATAGCAGTCGGAACTTTAGCCGCCTGTCACAGCCCCTGCAAACGTTCCGGTTTTGATTTGGTTCCAATTTATTTTCGCAACGCCGGAACAAAATACGAAATGCCTGCGCCACTACTTCATCAGGCCCGCTGCGGTGAGGGCACGGGTAATGACCGCGCCGACGTCGATCGCGGGACGCCGCGGCGGCTGGCGTGACTTGGCATAGCTGGGAGACACAGCTATCGGCCAGGGTATTGCGTTGAGCTCGGGAGTGGACGGCGGCGCAAGCGCGGGGGGCGCCACCGTAATCGTCGCCGCCGCAACCGGCTTCGACGCCTTGCCGGGCTGGTGAACCCGATCGGTCAGGCCGAAAAAACTGGCGATGTGATACGACGAGGAAATTCCGGCCTCGATCATGAAGGCGCCCTGGGCGCCGTAGCGCTCCTCGTTGTCCGCGATGCCGAGCGGCGTGCCGTGGGCCATGTCGGTGATGGTGTAGGATTCCACCAGCGTCTCGCCATCCGCATTCCACCACAGCGCGCGGGGATAGCCGTCGACTGTCGATGCCGCCATCGGCGACGGCGGCAGATGATGCACGTCGAGCCACTGCTTGACGATCTCGCTGGCATTCGACGGATTGACGGTTTTGTCGGCGCTGCCGTGCCACACCGAAAGTTTTGGCCACGGGCCCTTGTGCGACGACGCGTTGCGCACGAGGTCGCCGAGTTCGCGCGCCGGGCGTGACGGCGACTGGAACATGCCGTTCAAGGCCTGCTGGACATTGCTGGCAATGCCATAGGGTAACCCTGCGATTATCGCGCCGCCCGCGAACAGTTCCGGATAGGTCGCCAGCATTACCGAGGTCATGGCGCCGCCGGCGGAGAGGCCGGTGACGAAAATGCGTTTCTGATCGATGCTGTGATCGCGCGCCATCCGCGCGATCATCTGCCGGATCGAACCGGCCTCGCCGCTGTCGCGCGCGATGTCTTCCGGATTGAACCAGTTGAAGCAGGTGTTGCCGTTGTTCGATGCCTTCTGCTCCGGCATCAGCAGCGCAAAGCCGTAGCGCGCCGCCAGCGTGGACCAGCCGGCGCCGGTATCATAGCCGGCGGCAGTCTGGGTGCAGCCGTGCAGCACCACGACCAGCGGAAGTTTCTGCCGCGCCCGTTGATCGCCCGGCAGATACGAAAACATCTTCAGATCGCCGGGATTGCTGCCGAATCCGACCGTTTCGGTCAGGCGGCTGCTTGCGCCGCCGCGGTTGAACCCGCGCGTAAACCCGTTCAGGCCTTTGATTTCATTTAGCTTCGGCAGACGGCGGAGGAATTCGATATTGTTGGCGAGGGACACGGCAGCTCCTTTGTGAGAAACCTATAACCTCACCGACAATAGATAGTTGCTGCACTGCAAAATAAAAAGACCGTGTGCTGTCAGTCCCCAGGGAACTTTGGTTCCAAGCGCCGCCGCCGTGCACCGCCGTCATTGCGAGCGAAGCGAAGCAATCCAGAGGCCACACAGTAAGAACTGGATTGCTTCGTCGCTGCGCTCCTCGCAATGACGACTAGATCGCCTTCAATTTCCTGTAGGCGAACCACACCATCTTCAACAGCAGCCAGCCGTCGCGGAAGCGGGAGAATCTGGGTTTCCCCAAAGGTGCGCGCCCTGTAATGGATCGGCGTCTCGATGATTTTCAAATTCTGTTTCGCCGCGCCGAAGATCAGATCGAAATCGCCGAACGGATCGAAATTGCCGAAATAGGCCCGCTCCTTCGCAAGCGTCTCATAATCCTTGCGCAGCAGCACCTTGGTGCCGCACAGCGTGTCGGTGAGGCGGGTGTTGACGAGATAGCTGAACATATAGGCGAAAAACCTGTTGGCGATGAGATTGAGCGGGCGCATCGCCTCGCTTTCCATCGGGTAGATCAGCCGGGTGCCGTTCACGAACTCGGCTTTGCCGGTTTCGATCACCGCGTGATATTTCGGCAGCGCTTCCGGCGGCATCGTGAGATCGGCGTCCAGTATCATCAGCACGTCGCCGGTCGCCGCGGCAAAGCCCTTGCGGACCGCGTCGCCCTTGCCCTTGCCGTCCTGCTTCAGAACCTTGATATCCCAGCTGCCCTTGTAGGCGTCGCGAACGCGTTCGCATTCCTCGAAGGTGCCGTCGCTGGAATTTCCCTCGACGAACAGAATCTCCTGGGCGAGGCCGAATTTCGGCATCCGCAGAACCGCGTTCTCGATATTGCCCTTCTCGTTGCGGCACGGGATCAGGATGCTCGCCGAAAATTTGCGATCGGGAAACTGCCGGACCGGGCGGCCGACGATATAGGTGCGCAGGCAGAGCCTGCGGATGCCCGGCAGCGGCGCGACGTATTTGTTGATCAGGGGCCCGAGCCCGAGCCAGCGCCGCGGCAGCAACTGCCGCCGCTCCTCGCGGATGCTCTCGAAATTCGCAAGATCGAGCAGGTTCAAGAAATCGACGGTGGCGATGTAGTTGATGACCGGCTGCTTGCTGCGCAGATGCAGCGCCTCGGCGAGCTTCAGCACCGGCTCCCACAGATGGGAGTAATAGGAAATGATGATCCGGGTCGAGGGCTCGCACAATTGATGCACCAGCCGCAGGGTGCCGTCGATATCCTCGAAGGTGCCGATGGTGTCGGCGATTACTATGTAGTCGAACGGGCCTTCGATCCCGGCCAGCGTCGCCGGATCCTCGACGTCGCCCAGCACGAAGTTCAGACGGGGATACAGCGCATCGGCTTTTGCCAGCACCTTGCCTGAGAAGTCGACGCCGACGCCATAGGACGGCTGCAGCGCCGCCAGCAGATGCCCGCTGCCGCAGCCCAGCTCCAGCACCCGCTTGCCGGGCGGGATCAGAAACCGCATGAACTTGGTGTCATCCTCATGATAGGCGGCGTTGAATTTGCGCCAGTCATCCTGCTCGCCGAGATTGGTTTCGACGTGATCGAGCAGTTCGCGTTTTCGCTGGTTGGCTGGCTGCATTGAAGCAGGCACGTCGGATTGCTTCAGAACCATCGCAGCCTCGAGCGGAAGAACAGGGAGACCTCTTAGCTGAAGGGGCCAAAGGTGTAAATTCGGCATGAACCGCCGGTTTTCGAGCCATTTTCGGGTTCAAACGAGAGGTTTCTGCCTTCGAAACCTCATCGCTTCGCGCCATGAACGCGGTTCCTTTTGCCGGCGACCAAGTACCGGTCAACACGCTCGAAGGATTCCCCATGACTGCCTTTTCGAAGCTCGCCGCCATGCTCGCGGCGGGAGCGCTTGCTGCTTCGCTCGGCGGCGCTGCATCGGCCAAAACCAGACCGGCCAAGCCCCGGTCTCCGGCGCCGGAGCAGGCGGCGCAACCGCCCTCCCCGCCTCCGCAGCAATTCTTCGCCGCCAAGGGTGTCGAGCCGTTGACGCCGGAGCGCGAGCAGACGCTAAGGCCGAAAGACAGTTTCAAGGAGTGCGATGTCTGCCCGGAGATGGTGGTGGTGCCGAAGGGCTCGTTCATGATGGGCACGCCGCCGGACGAGCCGTATCGCATCAAAGGCGAAGACCCCGTTCACAAGGTCACCATCGCCAAGCCGTTCGCAGTCGGCCGCTTTACGATCAGCTTCGATGAATGGGATGCCTGCCTTGCCGATGGCGGCTGCAATGGCATCAAAGGCGACGACCGCGTGTTCGGCCGCGGCCGCCTGCCTGCCCATGGCATCAATTTCGAATCGGCGAAATCCTATCTGGCGTGGCTGTCGCGCAAGGTGGGCCGGACCTACCGGCTGCCGAGCGAATCCGAGCGCGAGTATTTTACCCGCGCCGGCACCACCACGCCGTTCTGGTTCGGAAAGACCATCTCCGCGCAAAACGCCAATTACGACGCGTCCAACAATTATCCGGGCGGGCCGTATGGCACCGCCAGCAAAGGCCCAAAGGTCGTCGATTCCTACCTGCCGAACAAGTTCGGGCTGTATCAGGTCAACGGCAACGCCGAGGAATGGACCGAGGATTGCTACAACAAGCGCTACACCGAGGACACGCCGACCGACGGCTCGCCGTGGCTGGAGGGCGACTGCAGCAAGCGCATGCTGCGCGGCGGCGGCTGGATCGGCATGGCGCTGACCCAGCGCTCGGGCTATCGCAACGAAATGAAGACGGTGGCCGGCTACAGTTTTCGCGTGGTGCGGACGCTGAACGTGGAGTGACAGATGGCCAGGTCATTCGGCAAGGAAGCAATAGACGTCGCGGATGCCCTTGAGGGCAACTGGCGCCATCAACCTCACCGGAAATTTCCCTGACCTATCCCCACGGCCCGCGCGCGCCGGGCTGGCGATTCCAGGGGCCGTGCCGCGTTGTGGGCACCGCGCCACGGCCCTGCGGCCCAAGCGATGCTGTCAGTTGCTGCAAGGCGGCGATGCGATTCGCGGTCGACGGATGAGTCGCAAACAGGCTGTCCATGCCGTGTCCGGACAGCGGATTGATGATGAACATGTGAGCCGTCGCCGGCACATGTTCGGCCTCCGGATTTGGAATCCGGTGCGCGGCGTCGTCGATCCTGGCGAGCGCCGAGGCGAGCCACATCGGCTGGCCGCAAATCCGCGCGCCCATCTCGTCCGCGGCGTATTCGCGGGTGCGGCTGATCGCCATCTGCACCAGCATGGCGCCGAGCGGAGCGAGAATCATCAGCGCCAGCGAGCCTATGAACCCGGGGCCGTTGCTGTTGCGATTGCCGCCGAAGAACATGCCGAATTGCGCCAGCATCGACACCGCGCCCGCGATGGTGGCGGTGACTGTCATCAGCAGCGTGTCGTGATTTTTCACATGGGCGAGTTCGTGGGCGATGACACCGGCGAGTTCCTCGCGGGTCAGCGACTGCATCAGCCCGGTGGTGACGGCGACGGCGGCGTTCTGCGGGTTGCGGCCGGTTGCGAACGCATTCGGCTGCGGATTGTCCATCAGGAACACGCGCGGCATCGGCAGTCCGGCGCGCGCCGCGAGATCGGCGACCAGCCGAACAAGGTCCGGCGCGCTGCGGGCATCGACCTCCTGGGCGCCGTACATCGACAGAACCATGCGGTCCGAATTCCAGTAGGCGAACAGGTTGGTCGCGCCAGCGAACAGCAGCGCAATCAGCATGCCGCCGGTTCCGCCCAGCAGATAACCGATGGCCATGAAAAACGCGGCCAGCCCTGCCAGAAGGACGGCCGTCCGGAAATAGTTCATGTTCTCCTCCGCGCCTGACAATGAGGTTGTCACGGCGTACCCCAGAAATGGGGATCGACGGCTCCGCGGTGCAAGATGCGCCGGTGCGGCAGCACGTCGCGTCGTCCGCTCCCCCAAAAGCGCATGCCGTTGTGGCGAAGTTGCACCACGCATAGCCGCGTCCTGCATTTACAGGCCGCGGCGGCTGGCCTACCAATGCCTCAACAACGATAGCAATCAGGAGGAATACGATGCAGCGCCTGAAATTTGGAGCCTTCCTCGCCCCGCATCACCCTATCGGCGAGCATCCGATGCTGCAGTTCCGCCGCGACCTCGATTTTGTCGAGCAGATCGATGCGCTTGGCTTCGATGAATTCTGGTGCGGCGAGCATCACTCCTCGGGCTGGGAAACCATCGCCTCGCCCGAAATGTTTCTCGCCGCCGCCGGCGAACGCACCAAGCGGATAAAACTCGGCACCGGCGTGGTGTCGCTGCCCTACCACCATCCGTTCAACGTCGCGCAGCGCATGGTGCAGCTCGACCACATGACCGGCGGCCGCGCCATCTTCGGCTCCGGCCCCGGCGCTTTGGCCTCCGACGCGCACACGCTCGGCATCGATCCGATGACCCAGCGCGACCGCCAGGACGAGGCGATCGGCATCATCAGGCGGCTGTTCAACGGCGAGCGCGTCACCGCCAAAAGCGACTGGTTCACCATGAACGACGCCGCGTTGCAGCTGCTGCCGCTGCAGGAGGAGATGCCGTTCGTGGTGGCGTCGCAGATTTCGCCCTCCGGCATGACGCTGGCCGGCAAATACGGCATCGGCATCATCTCGCTCGGCTCGATGTCGACGCAGGGCCTGATGGCGCTGCCGACGCAATGGGGGTTTGCCGAGGACGCGGCGAAGAAAGCCGGCACCACGGTGAGCCGCGCCAATTGGCGCGTGCTGCTGAGCTGGCACATCGCCGAGACCCGCGAGCAGGCGCGGCGCGAGGCCGGCGAAGGACTGATGCGCTGGCACAACGAATATAATGTCGGCACGCTGCAGCGGCCCGGCCTGCAGCCGTTCACCTCACCCGAGGACGCGGTTGAAAAGACGGCGGGCGGCGAGGGCGCGGCTTCGACCATCGGCACCCCCGACGATCTGGTGAAGACCATCAAGAGCCTGATGCAGGTGAGCGGCGGCGTCGGCACCATCGTCGGCTTCGTGCACGACTGGGCCAATCCGGAAAACACCCGCCGCAGCTGGGACATGGTGGCGCGCTACGTGATCCCGGAAATCAACGGCTACACCGCAAAACTGCGCGAGTCGCAAAAATTCCTGGTCGAGAACCGCGCGGTGTTCGAGCGCGCAGGGCAAGCGGTGATGGCGAAGATCATGGAGAACGACAAGGCTGCCGCGGCATTGCCGCTCACCGGCCCCGGCCGCGTGGCGATCCCGACCATCAACGCGCCGGACCTGCAGAAGGAAGCCGCGAAACGGAAGGCCTGACCCCTAAAAGGTCGTCATCCTGAGGTGCTCGCCGTCTTCGGCGAGCCTCGAAGGATGGAAGTTGGAACACCATCCGTGCGGCCATCGTTCGAGACGCGCGCGAGTGCGCGCTCCTCCGGATGACGGCGGAGCTAGCGTAGCCGCGCTAGTTACTTCCCGCAATACTCCTGCACCGTCTCCCACGCCGTCGCCTGCAAAAACCGCGCGGTCGGCTCGTCGATGCCGGCAAGATAGCTGTTGCCGACCGGCGAGCGGCCGGTCAATGCCGAGAACACGACGCAGGACGCAAGATAGGTGCCGGCGAGACTCGGCGCTTGTCCGGCGCATAGAGATTGAGCTCCGGCTGCTTTGAGACCGCGCGCGCGAAGGCCAGCCCGGCCGGAATCACCAGCGCGTCGTTGGCATTGCCCGCCACGGTGTAGGCCTCCGCCAGTTGCGCGGTCATTTCCGGCTTGTCGGCATAGGCCCAGGACATGAACAGCACCGGTCTCGCGCCATGCGCCCGCGCGGTGTCGCTGCCCTTCCTGGCGAAATCGGTGAACACGGTCTTGAGCTTCGGATGGATCGGGCACTGGCTGCAATCCATCATGATCGCCACGTCGAACAGTTTTTCCAGTTTGTTGAACACGACATTGTTCTGTTCGTCGAACGAGTAATTGCCGATCGCGTTGGGGCGGAAATAGCTCGCCACATCGTGCCAATCAAAGCCGGAGCCGCTGATGGTCACCGAGGTGGCGCGATAGGTCTGCCTGTTAGCGGGATCGGCAGCCCGCTCCAGCCCCAGCACATGGCTGTGCATGCTGTTGTTGTAGTAGAAAAAACTGTTGCCGATAAAAATTTCGGTTTTGGAAAATCCGGACCCAGCGTCGTGACCTTGGGCTTGGTCTGCGCCAAAAGCCCGGTCGATCCGCTCGCGGACGCGACGATGGCCAGCACGATGAACAGTGCCCGCAAAGTTCTTGACATGTCGGTCTCCCGTCCGAATTTGTTTTGCCGCAGCCTTTCGTCACAATCGATTGTGTCCAGCCGGCGAATCGCGTTTTTTCCCTGCGCCGGCCTTGCCAACGCCTTGCCGGCGCGACAACCTCTGCTTTCAACCCGGCGGGAGAACCCGGCGGATTTCGCTTAAGGCATCAACCGGAGCTTTCGCCATGTCGATGCAAAGTGCGGCCTCTCCCGCGGCGGCCTTCCTCGGACCGCCGAAACGCGGGGCGCTTGCCCACATTCCCGGCGACGAGGGCTGGCCGGTGATCGGCCGCACCCTGGCGGTGCTTGCCGACCCCAAGGGCGAAATCGAACGGATGGCGGCGACATACGGCCTGCTCTACCGCAGCCGGGTGCTCGGCGAGACCAACATCAGCGCGCTCGGTCCCGAAGCCAACGAACTGGTGCTGTTCGACCAGACCAAGCTGTTCTCCTCCACCTATGGCTGGGAAACCATTCTCGGCCGGTTGTTTCCGCGCGGGCTGATGCTGCTGGATTTCGACGAACACCGCCTGCACCGCCGCGCGCTGTCGGTGGCGTTCAAATCCGGGCCGATGAAGTCCTACCTCACCGCGCTCGACGCCGGCATCGCGTCGCGGGTGGCGCAATGGCGCGCGCAGCCGGAGCCGATGCTGTTCTATCCGGCGATGAAGCAGCTCACGCTCGACCTTGCCGCCACTTCCTTTCTCGGCGCCAGCATCGGCCCGGAGGTCGACGAGATCACCCGCGCCTTTGTCGACATGGTGGCGGCGGCGGTGACCCCGATCCGCAAGCCCTGGCCCGGCACCCAGATGGCGCGCGGCGTCAAGGGCCGCGCCCGCATCGTCAAGTACTTCTCGGAGCAGATCCCGATCCGCCGCGCGCAAGGCGGCGAAGACCTGTTCTCGCAATTGTGCCGGGCGACCCATGACGACGGCGCACTGCTCTCGACCCAGGATATCATCGATCACATGAGTTTCCTGATGATGGCGGCGCATGACACGCTGACCTCGTCGCTGACATCGTTCGTGGCAGCCCTTGCCGCCAACCCGCAATGGCAGGACAGGCTGCGCGCCGAAGTGAACGCGCTCGGCCTCTCCACCGACGAGGCGACGACGTTCGACAAACTGGAGGCCATGCCGCTGTCGGAGATGGCGTTCAAGGAGGCGATGCGGATGAAGCCGCCGGTGCCCTCGATTCCGCGCCGCGCCACGCGCGATTTCACCTTCAGGGGCTACGCCATTCCGGCGGGCACGCTGGTCTCGGTCAATCCGCTGTTCACCCACCACATGCCGGACGTATGGCCCGACCCCGAGACGTTCGATCCGATGCGATTCACCGACGAGGCGCAGCGCGCCCGCCACCGTTTCGCCTGGGTGCCGTTCGGCGGCGGCGCGCATATGTGCCTGGGGCTGCATTTCGCCTACATGCAGGCCAAATGCTTCGCGCGGCATTTCCTGCAGAACCTCAGCGTCTCGCTGGAGCCCGGCTACACCCCGCAATGGCAGATGTGGCCGATCCCGAAGCCGAAGGACGGCTTGCGGGTGACGCTGAGGCCGGTGTGAGCCCTACCCTGAGAAATATTCCCGCCGCGTTTGACGCGCCTGGCGATCGTCGGGATCGAAATACGGCGCGGTCCAGTCGCCGTCCTCGACCAGATAACGCTGCTGGAAATCTTCCGGCTTGGCCTTCGGATTTTGCTGCAGGAAGATGTTGACGGCCTGACGAAACGCATAGTGGCTGTGCAGCCGCATGAATTCGCCAAGATAGATATCGGCGACCCTGGTGTCCTTTCTTATCACCAGCATGTTTTCGTCGTTGGTCTTGGTGCTGGCGTCGCTGAAATTGGCCGAGCCGGTGATCACAATGGGGTTCTTTGAAAGCGGATCGATCAGCCCGAACTTGGTATGGACCCAGTGCACGTTGACGTGACCGGTGACGCGATCGAGTTCCTTCAGCCATTGATCGAAATTGGTGAGCGGAATCCGGTTTCCGATCGCGATGACGACGTTCGGCCGCGCCTGCAGTTTGCGTATCGCTGCGATCTGCTTCTCCTTGTTCGCGCCGTTCCACTCCTTCTCCATCAATCCCATGCGCAACAGCCGGTCATTCCTGGCATAGACGCTCTGGAACTGGCCGTTCATGCCGAACGCGAAGGTCATGAACAGTCCGGATTTGGCCTCGCCGGCGAGAGTGGCGTACCAGGTTAGCGCATCGATGTCCTTGCGCGGCGAAAACACCGGCGCCATTCCGTCAAAGAATTCCGTCGCCGGCGCGGGGGTCTGCTCGATGGTCCACTCCTTGTAGTCCGAGACGAGCGAGCTTGTTTCGGGATCCTCGGCCAATTTCTTGTAGTACGTCAGATATTTGGCGGCGATGTCGGCATTCTCCACGATATGCGCGCAGTTGGCATGACCATAAAGCCCGTTCTCCGTGAGATTCGTCGAACCGAACAGCACCGATTTTGGCTTGCCGCTCTTGAGCAGCACGATGAACTTGTTGTGCATCAGCGTGCCGTTGGTGCGGGGTTTCGTCGCCGACTTGAGCTTCGCCGTCGCGATGGCCTTGTTGTTTTTCTTGCCGGGACCGGTCGCATTCTCGATGTCGTCGAACACGATCGAAACCTTGACGCCGCGCAACCTGGCTTCGCGGAACGCATCGATCACCGCGGGCCACTGGAATTCATAGAATGCACCTCTCAATTCCCAGCTGTCGTCCTTGGCTCGCGCGATGAAGTCGCGGATGCCTTCCACAAGCCCTCGCGACAACCAGTCGTAGGCGCCCTGTCCGGCCTCGTCGGGCATCTTGTTCTGAAAGCGCCGCGCGTATTCCTGTGTCGCAATCGAACCGCGGTTGAAGAAGATGGTGTGATCGGCACCCACGATCGGCTCAGTGCGGATCGTGACCGACGCGGAGTTTCTTTCCTCCAAGGTGCCCGGCTTGCCATAGAGTGTGACCACCTCGTAGGTATACTCATGGTCCGGCTTGGCGCTGTAATCGGACCACTGGAACGACTGAAACGGATGTTCGCGGCTGGAGAACTGTTCGCCGGGAGCGGGGGTCGGCTCGACGCTCTCAAAGGTCTTCATGCCGCGCATCCAAAAGACTTCCTCCGCCTCGTGGTCGGTTCGCCGGATCGCAAAGCCGCGCAGCCCCTTTCGAAGCTTTCCGGCGATGTCGAGACCGAGCATTACAACATGATTTCCCGCAACGGCGTTGATGACAACGCCGGATTGATTCACTCTCTTGCGCATGGCGAAATCTCCAGAACGACAATGAATTTACGCTTCCCGGCAACGCTCGGTCGGCTTGCCGCAAGCGCGACAATGGCCGGTAACCATCTGAAGTAATGGACGAATTGAAGACACCCGAGAGGGCCGCCGTCAAGAGCCATGATTCACGCATTTCGCCGGGGAAATTGAAGGCATTGCGCAACGTTGCAGATGACGCCGAAGGCGGCGTGAACCGGATCACGCCAAAGCGGGCACGTCGAGGCCGACCACATCGATGCCATCGGCGCGTCCGCGAATCGGCAATTGCCCGAGGTCGCGAACCGCGAACGGAGGCGCTGTGTTGAACCGCGCCATCGCCGCGCGGGATGCAAGAAAGCCACCTTCCACATTGCGGCTGAGTTCTTCCAGCCGCGCCGCGGTATTCATGACATCGCCATTGAACACGATGGCGCGCTTGATGTCGCCGATCTCGCCGACGATCACCGGCCCGAAATGCAGGCTGCCGCGGATCCGCGGGCTCGCGCCGAACTCGCGTTCGAACTGGCCCGCTGCGCGCAATAACTCGTCGCGCATCGCCACAAAGCAGCGCAACGGACGGCAGTCGATCGCGCCGCCGCGTTCCGGCCAGGTCACGATCACCTCGTCGCCGACATAGCCCAGCACCTCGCCGCGATAATCCACGACCGCGACCGTAAGCAGGCGGAAGGTGCGATCGAGGAAGCGATGGATGCCGATGCCGCCGAGCCGCTCGGCCAGTCCCGTCGATCCCGCGATGTCGACGAACAGCACGAAACGGTTCTCCTCGACCGGCGAATGGTAGCGCCCGGTGATGAAGTTGAGCAATGCGCGCCGGCCGACCAGGTTGGTAATCGCCAAGACCAAATTCATGACCACTGCAAGGGCGCCGGAATAGATCGTCGCGGCCCAGAAGGTGTCTTGGGACGGTTCGATCGGCAGCCCGGCAAGCAGCGCGCCCAGATGGAAGAACTGGATCGGGATGATGATCGCAGCGTAGATCGCGCTTCGCACAATCAGGTTCTTTGTGAAGGAAAGACCCCCGAGCCAGGCGCGCATCGGCCCGTCCACGACGAACAGTTCGATACCGCCAATCGTGATACAGATCAGGAGTCCGTATATAATACCCGATGCTACGCCTGAAGCAGAGGTGTGACCCAGCATCACAGGAAACACGGTTCCCCCGATGATGCCGCTGGCGATAATGCCTGCAAACAACCGCAGCTTTCGTTCGAGCCTTGCGTCCATGCTGCCTACCCCCGGCTTGTCGCGACTATACACGGACTCCATCCGCTGCGTTGGCCGGCAGCGCACCTGCAGAAATGATACTGGATTTTCCCGGACACAGGTCCAAAATGCGGTTCGCTTGAGGAATTGGAAAGCCCGGAGGCTGTCATGATCCGCAATGATCTCGATCCATTGATCCTCGACCTCCTGGAATGGATCGGCCGCGAGCCGCGCTCCTATGCCGACGTGATCGACGCCTGGCGCACCTCGTGCCCGCGGCTGACGGTGTGGGAGGACGCGATGGATCGCGGATTTGCGGTACGCGAGCAGGCGCCGGGACGCGAGCTGATGATCGGGCTGACCGCGGCGGGACGCGATTTTCTGCGCGAGCATGGAAGAAACGACACGTCGCCTGTAGCCCGGGTGAGCGCAGCGACACCCGGGGTCATAGGTCGCGTAAGCTAAGAATCCCGGATTTCGCTTCGCTCATCCGGGCTACACGCCCGCCCCGTCCCCGCCGCCGAACGCCTTGCGAATGTCCGCCAAGCCCTGCTGCTGCGGGGTCCAGTTGCGGCCGCAGGTGATGGCGCCATCGACCACCAGATCGTGGCCGTTGATGAAGGAGGATTCGTCGCTGGCGAGGAACACCGCGGCGTGCGCGATGTCTTCCGGCAGCCCGGCGCGCTGGATCGGCTGCGCGGTCTTGTAGATCTCGCGCATCATGTCCGGCGTCTTTTCCGCCGCCTCGACCGAAAGGCCGAGCGCCTTGCCGAAAATGCCGGTGGCGATCGCGCCCGGCGAAATGCTGTTGACCCGGATGCCGGATTCGCCAAGCTCCATCGCCACGCATTTGGTGAGATGAATCACTGCAGCCTTGGCCGCGCCATACACGATCGACGACGAGAAGCCGGCGAGCCTTCCTGCAATGCTGCCGTTGTTGATGATGCTGCCAAAACCCTGTTTGCGCATATAAGGTGCGGCGTGCTTCATGCCGAGCATCACGCTGCGCACCAGGGTCGCCATCGCGGCATCGAACCTGGCCACCTCAAGGCCTTCGATGCCGCCGGTCTGCGCCGGGCCGCCGGCATTGTTGAACAGGCAATCGATGCGGCCGAACTTGTCGACCGCGGCGCCGATCAGCGCGCGCATCTGATCCTCTTGCGTCACATCGGTCTTGAGGAACACGCAGTCGGCGCCGAGTTTTTTCGCAAGTGCCTCGCCCTCCGGCACCCGGCGTCCCGCGATCACGATTTTTGCGCCTTCGTCGATGAAGATTTCCGCCGTCCGTAACCCGATGCCGCTGGTAGCCCCGGTGATGACCGCGATCTTCCCGTTCAGCCGCCCCATGGCGTTCTCTCCTTTTTTTATGAAAATCTGGTCCCGGTATCATTCCGGCTTGCGGCGGGCAAAGCAAGCCATGCCCGCCGCTGGCAGCCATTTGCCTTTGCCACCGGGATTTTTCCTCTATGGTCGGCCTTATTTTCGATGTGCCGGTCGGCTGAATGAGACAGATGGCGAGATGGACTGACGAATTTCGGCGGGGCTGGCAGGGAATCTCGCAACCGTCGCTGCTTTTGAGCGTCGGCTTTGCAGCTTTCTGCCTTGTGCTGGCGACCGCGGCGCGCTGGGGCCTGTCGCTGATCCGGCCCGAACTGGCCTTCGTGCTGTATTTTCCGGCCGTGCTGTTCGCGACGGCTTTTGGCGGCCTCCGCGTCGGTCTCGCCACCGCGGCCGTGGGCGGCCTGCTCGGCGCGGTGGTGGCTTTTGGCGACGCCCCGCCGGAATCCGCAAGACCGCTGCTGCTGCTGATCTATGTGGCGGTGTCGGGACTGATCATCTGGGGCGCCGGGCATTATCGATCGATCGCGTCGCATCATCGCGAAATATCGAGGCGCCTGACCGAGGAAGAAACCTATCGAAAGCTGGTGGTCGACGAGCTTCAGCACCGGCTAAAAAACAAGCTGTCGACCGTCCACGCCGTGCTGCGTCAGGTGCTGCACAATCAGCCGCAAGTCTGGGCCAGCATCGATGGGCGAATCCGCGCGCTGTCCGTCACCGACGACCTGATCGCGCGGGCCGACCGCAGCGGCTGCGAGATCAAGGAGCTGCTGCTCTCCGAATTGGGCCCCTACGACCACGTGCGATTTACCTTGAACGGCGAGCCGTTGTTTCTCCCCGCAAAGCTCGCCGTCAGTTTCGCCCTGATTTTTCACGAACTGGCCACCAACGCCGGCAAATACGGCGCGTTTTCATCGCCGCGCGGCCTGTTGCAGGTGTCCTGGTCCGTCGCCGGCGACCGCCTCACCGTTGTCTGGGACGAAAACGAGGGTCCGCCGATCGGCACGGTCGGTGCAGCCGGGTTCGGGACCAAGCTGCTGAATTCTGCGCTCAGGCCGTTCGACGGCAGCACCGAGATCGCATTTTTGCGGACCGGCGTTCACTGCACCCTGAAATGCCGGATACCGCACGACGCGGCCTGACTCTCAATCGCCGTTGACACTCTGTTAATGACAACTCGCGGCGGTTCCATGCAAACCGCCCGCGCCGCGCCGTGTCATCGTGTTTCTGACAATGACTTAACGAAAACTACAAGAGAGATTGCGAAGGTCGGCGACCATGCAAAGTGCCGGCAATCATAGCCTCTCGACCCTCGCGACCGACAGCGAACGCCCCGCCGTTCGCCCGAGCGCTTCGTCCCCCGGAGAAGGCACGGGAAACCCGCGCGACGTCCACGCCGAACTGAACCTCCTGAACGAAATTGTCAGGCTGCTTCCCGCCGGCATCACAGTGCAGGACGAGAATGGCCGGTTTCTGCTGGTCAACGACGCCGCAGCGGCCCGGTTGAAGGTTTCCGCCGAGGAACTGCTCGCCGCCTCGTCGGCCACGACGGAGCTGGCCCGTAAAACCTGCATCGAATTGCTGCGCGCGGATCGTGCCGTCGCCACCGAGGAATGCGTCAGCGATGGACATGTCAGGCGGACATTCCTTAACGCACACCGGCCGGTTCGCATCGCCGACACAAGACTGCTGCTGACCAGCTCCGCCGACGTCAGCGAACAGAAGGCGATCCAGGACGAATTGTTCCGCCGCGCCTATTATGACGAACTGACCGGGCTGCCGACGCGGCGGGTGATCGAACGGCACGTCAACGACGTGCTGCATGAGGACGAACCCGACAAATTCGCGCTCGCCTTCCTCGACATCGACAATTTCAAGCACATCAACGACTATTACGGCCACGCCATCGGCGATGCCTTGCTGGTCGAAGTCGCGCGCCGCCTCGGACTCGATTTACGCGAAAGCGACATGCTGTCGCGGATCAGCGGCGACGAATTCCTGCTGCTGCTGAACCCGATCCAGAGCCAGCAAGAGGTTGCCGAATACGTTCAGTTCCTGCTGCAGAGGCTAAGGGCGCCGTTCTTCGTCGATGGTTCCGAAGTGTTCGCATCGGCCTCGATCGGCGTCAGCCTCTATCCCGATCATGGCCACAGCTACGACGCGCTGCGCCAGAACGCCGACATCGCGATGTACCGCGTCAAGAACGAGGGCAAGGGCGCCGCGGTGTTCTTCGACACCAGCATGGAACGCGAGGCGCTGGCGCGCATGGAGCTGGAGCAGTCGCTGCGGCTGGCGATCCTCGACAAGCGGTTCTGCTGCGCGTTCCAGCCCAAGGTCGATATCCGCAGCCGCGAGATCAAGGGCATCGAGGCGCTGGTGCGGCTGCGCAACGACGAAGGCGTGCTTCAGGCGCCCGGCACCTTCATCAATCTCGCGGTGGAACTGGGACTGATCGACGAACTCACCCATCTGGTGCTGGCCGAGATCATGAAGTCGATCGACCTCATCAACGATACCTTCGGCGCCAATACCAGCATCAGCATCAATGTCGCCGCAAAACAGGCCGGCAATCCGGAATTCATGCAGTCGTTTGCGCGAGCGCTGGAAGCCACCGGTTGCCCGCGGCGCTTCATCATCGAAGTCACCGAGGACGCCTTTGTCGCGAAAACGCATTTCCAGGACGAGATCCTTCCGATCTTCCGGCGGCTCGGGGTCGGAATCTCGATCGACGATTTCGGCATCGGTTACTCGTCATTGTCGGCGCTGGCCGACATCACCGCCGACGAGATCAAGATCGACCGCTCCTTCATCACCGACATCCACAAACGCCCGCGCAGCCAGGGCATCCTGAAAGCCATCGAATCCTTGAGCGAGGCGCTCGGCATGACCGTGATCGCGGAGGGCCTCGAGACCTTCGAGGAACTGGCCTATCTGCAGGCGTGCACCAAAATCCGCTACGCCCAGGGTTATTACTTTTCCAAGCCGATTTTCCTGGAAGAACTCGGCGCGCTCGGCCGGACCTCAAGCGCGGTGCGCGCGGCCTCGGAAACCCGGCCTGCGCCGGAAACCCGCCCGGCCTACTCCCGCGCCAACGGGTATGGGCGTTAACCTCCGCCGTCGTCCCCGCCAAGGCCGCAACAACCTCCGCCGTCATCCTGAGGAGCCGCGCCCTTGCGCGGCGTCTCGAAGGATCGCCGCGAGCACCGCGCCCGCTTCCATCCTTCGAGGCTCGCCCAAGAGGGCGAGCACCTCAGGATGACGGCGGAGCATTTTGCAACGTCGCGAATGCGGGGACGACGCGGGTGAAGTCGGCTACCTCGTCAGCGCCGGCAGCGGCTTCACCTTGTCGTCCGGCATGGCGGCCTGCATGGTGATCAGCGTCATCGACACCAGATCGTAATATCCGATGATGCCGATGATATCCATGATGCCGCGTTCGCCGAACTGGTTGAGAGCGGCCTTGTAGGCCGGGTCGGAGACTTTCTTGTCGCGATAAAGCTCGATCGCCAGATCATACAGCGCCGTCTCATCCTCTTTCATGCCTTCCGGCCGCTTGCCGGCCGCGATGGCGTCCGCGATTTTCACATCGAGGCCGCCCTTCAGCGCCAGCGGATAATGCGCGTACCATTCGTATTGCGCGGTCCATTGCCGCGCCGTGATCAGGATGGCAAGCTCGCTCAGGCGCGGCGGCAGCGAAGTGTTCCAGCGCAGATAATCCGACAGCGCCGACAGGCGGTTCGCCAGATCCGGATTGTAGATATAGGCGCGATACGGCGGGTTGGCGAATTTCGCGTTGCGCGGCGGGGCCGATATCAGGTCCGCCCATTTCTTCTGCTCGGGGTTGAGCTGCTCGGCCTTCATGGGCAGGAAGCGCGTGATTTCGTCGGCGCGAACGGCGGGTGCGGCGGCGAGCGATGCGGCAACGGCGATGAAGGTCAGAAGGCGTTTCATTTTTTTCTCCCTGTTAGTTCGTCATTGCGAGGAGCGAAGCGACGAAGCAA
Source organism: uncultured Alphaproteobacteria bacterium (assembly GCA_963710045.1). GTDB lineage: Bacteria > Pseudomonadota > Alphaproteobacteria > Rhizobiales > Xanthobacteraceae > Bradyrhizobium. Next base: position 74,895 of record CAVPZO010000023.1, read on the forward strand.
TCCAGTTCTTACTTGTGGTTTCTGGATTGCTTCGCTCCGCTCGCAATGACGGCTTTAGCTCTTCGTTCTCTACTCGCCCTTGATATTGTTCTCCTGCACCACGGGCCCCCACAGGTCCATCTGCGCCTTGAGGAACTTGCGCTCGTCCTCGGGCCCGCCGAGCAGCATGGTGACTTGCAGGTTTTCCGAGATCTGTTTTGAGATGCCGGGCTCGCGCAGGGTTTCGATCAGCGCGTTGCCGAAACGCTCATTGATCGGTTTTGGGGTGCCGGCCGGCGCGAACACGCCCCACCACGCGTAGGATTCGAAGTCCGCAAAGCCGCTGTCGATGGCGTTAGGCACGTTCGGCAGTGTGGGTATTCGGGTCTTGCCGGTTTGCAGGATCGGCCGGATGGTCGCGGCGCTGACCTGCGGCATCACCAGGGCGGCGCTGCCGATGATGAAATCGACATGGCCGGCGATGGCGTCGTTCATGGCCGGTCCGCCGCCGCGATACGGCACGTGCACCATCTTGATGCCGGCGCGTTTTGTCAGCTGCGTCATGGTGAGGTGGCCGACGCTGCCGGAGCCTACCGACGCATAAGTCAGCGTGTCCGGTTTTGCCTTGGCGGCGTCGATGACATCGGCCAACGTTTTGTAAGGGCGTGACGGGTGCGTCGCCAGCACGTTCGGCGCGGTGCCGATCAGCACCACCGGATCGAGATCCTTTTCGGTGTCGAACGGCAGCTTCTGCAAAAACGGATTGACCGCATGGGTATCGAACACGAACAGCCAGGTATTGCCGTCGGGCGCCGCTTTCGCTGCCGCCGCGGTGCCGGCGCTGCCCGAGCCGCCGGACTTGTTTTCGATGACGATGGTGGCGCCGAGCCGCTGCTGCAGGCCGTTCTGCGCCAGCCGCGCGATCGGGTCCACGGTGCCGCCCGGCGGAAACGGCACGATGATCTTGATGATGCCCGACGGCCAGTTCTGCGCGCGCGCGACCCGGCTGTGCGTCAAGAACGGCGCCAGCGCCGCGCCGGCAATCATTGAACGCCGTGTTATCCGCATGAAATCCTCCACATCGATTGTTCAACCTTTTTGGCGGCGGCGAGGGCCGCAGGCAGGAGTGAACCACACCCCGCGCCGACAATACAGATGGCGCGGTGCGAAGCCACTAGTTCCGTCATGGCCGGGCATCGTAGTCTGCCTTGCGCAGACTACGTACACTTGTCTGCGCCCCCGGCCATCCACGTCTTTGCTTCGTGCCAAGACGTGGATGCCCGGCACAAGGCCGGGCATGACGATCCGACTCAAACCGAATATGCTCCGGCCGCCATATCATTCGTCAATCAAACAACCTCGGAGTATCATGAGCAGTTCCCTGTTTTCGCCGCTGCAGGTCGGACCCTATCGCTTGAACCATCGCGTCGTGATGGCGCCGCTGACGCGGATGCGGGCGGAGCGATCGAGCTTTGCGCCGCGGCCGCTGAACGCGGAATATTATGGGCAACGCGCCACCGCGGGCGGCCTGATCATCGCGGAAGCATCGCCGGTGGCGGCGACAGGACGCGGAAATCCGGCCACGCCCGGCATCTACTCGGATGACCAGATCGAGGGCTGGCGGAAAGTTACCGACGCCGTCCACGCCAAGGGCGGATTCATTTTCCTGCAGCTCTGGCATGTCGGGCGGGTGTCGCACTCCTCGTTGCAGCCGGGCGGCGTGCTGCCGGTGGCGCCATCGGCGGTGCCGATCACCGGACACGGCATGGTGGCGATGACGGCGTCCGGCAAGCCGGAGCCCTACGAGACGCCGCGCGCATTGCAGACGCATGAGATCGCCGATGTGATCGAAGCGTTCAGGCAGGGCGCACGCAACGCGATGGCGGCAGGGTTCGATGGCGTCGAGATTCACGGCGCCAACGGCTATCTGCTGGAGCAGTTCCTGCAGTCCCACACCAATCTGCGCAGCGACCAGTATGGCGGATCGATCGCCAACCGCGCGCGGCTGTTGCTCGAAATCGTGGATGCAGCGATCGGCATCTGGGGCGCCGACCGCGTCGCGGTGCGGCTGTCGCCCTACGGCGTCGCCAATGGCAGCGGCGAGCCGGACCCGATGCCGCTCTACAGCCATGTGATCCGCGCGCTGGACGCGCTCGGCCTCGCCTATCTGCATTTCATCGAGCCGCGCTCCAGCGGCGCCGGCCGCGCCGAGGTCAACCACCAGAACGTGCCCTCGGCGATGCAACTTTTCCGCCCGCACTGGCGCGGCGTGCTGATCTCCGCCGGCGGTTTTGACGGCGCCTCGGCCGAAGCCGCGGTCGCGGCGGGATATGCGGATGCGATTGCATTCGGCCGTCATTTCATTTCCAATCCGGATCTGCCGGCGCGGATCAGGCACGGCGTTCCGTTCACGCCTTATAATCGCGCGACGTTCTATGGCGGCGAGGCGGTTGGGTATACCGATTATCCTGTTCATGACGATCTTCAGGAGGCTAGCCATGACAAGCATGCCTTATGACGCGGGCGATCCGACCACGGTTGAGCGGGCCGCACCCTGGCTCAAGGGACGATCATTCGCATCGTGGCGGGAAGAGTTCGATGCCCGCGGCTACCTTATCTTCGAACGCGTGCTTTCGCCGCGCCATGTCGCCGAACTTCGGGAGGCGCTGGCGCCGTTCCTTGCGCGCGATCTCACCGGCCGCAACGATTTCGAGGGCCTGAAGACCAATCGCGTATATGCCTTGCTGGCGAAGTCGCCGCACTTCGCAGAGCTTGCGATTCATCCGTTAGCGCTGGCGTTTGCCGAAGCCGAGCTCGGAGAAAGCTGCCTGCTGTCGGCCCTGCTCGCGATCAACCTGCACCCTGGCGAGACCGTGCAGCCCTGGCATTTCGACGATGCCGGCGCCAGGATACCCCGGCCGCGCCCGGCACTTGGTGTCAGCGCGTTCTGGGCGATCGACGATACGACTGAACTGAACGGAAGCACTGAAGTGATTCCGGGGAGCCATCTATGGGACGCGCAGACCGTGGAGGGAGCGACCAGGCCGGCCGACTACCAGCAAGACGACGCCGGATCTCGATCGCGATCCCGGCAATCGCCCGGACGCCGTGAAGATGACCATGCCATCCGGATCGCTGGCGATCGCGAAGGGCACGCTGTGGCACCGCGGCGGCGCCAATCGGTCGGACCGGCCGCGCCTGATCATTACCCCGCAATATTGCGCCGGCTGGGTGCGGCAGCTTGAGAACATGAGTCTCGCCGTTCCCGCCGAAGTTGCGGGAAAATTGCCCGAGCGCGCCCGCGAACTGATCGGCTATTCGATCCATCCGCCGTTCATGGGGCATGTCGATGGCGTTCATCCCAGGCGGTTGTTGCAGGGGCAGTGCCAGGCGAATTCCTGAACCGCAGCCCGGATGAGCGAAGCGGCATCCGGGATTTTAACCCTGCGCCGGTCCCGGATATCGCTTCGCTCATCCGGGCTACAACGTGCTGTTAAAGCGAACGGAGATCAGGAGCGGGTGCGCGCGATCGCGCCGGCAATGATCTGCATCATCACGCCGACGACCCATCCCAGCATGATCAGCATTGTCCCAAAGAGGTGCAGGTCTTCACGGAGCACAATGACGCTGACCGATGCGAAGGCGGCCAGGGCGGCGAGAAATGTGCCGATGGCGCTGAGCAGATCCGCAGAATCGACCTTTGGTCCGGCACCGCTTGCCGGCCCACCCTTCGGTTCCGGAAGAGGGGGCGTGTCAATTCCCAGGTAAAACCCGATGGCACCGCCGATCATCATGATCAGCAGGAAAGCCTGGGAGGTGAGCGACGCGATGCTGGACCCCACATGGGCAGCCACAAACAAGCCGCTCGCCGCGCCGACCATCGCAAGCCCGACGCGTTCCAGCAGGTGGGCAAATCTTCTTACGCGAGATCGCATCGTCGTAACCCACGCAGCGCGAAGACGTCAGGCTAGGGCATTTCGCCGTTGCCGGAAAGACGCTGCCGCAGCGCCCTATTGGCGCATCACGCCGCAGCGCGCTTGCGAGCCGTTGCGCTCCACTAGCTCTGGGCGGCGGGTGCGGCCAGCAGCTGAGCAAATTGATCGTCGCCTATCTCGGTTTGCGCAACCAGGACGCTGCATTGCAAGTGCTCGATCAGATAGGTGCCGACCGAGCCGAACCACCATCGCGCCAGCGGCCCGGTGGGACGATGGCCGACCACGACCAAATTTGCGCCGATCTCCCTGGCGACTTCCGCGATCTCCTTGCCTGCGTCTCCCATGCCCAGCCGTGCCGTCGGCGAGAAGCCCATCGCCTTCAGGCGCTCCACGCCCTCGGCAAGGATGGTTTTGTACGTCGCGGTCTGTTCGTCCATCGAGATCATGACCCCGCCCTCCAGGGTCGCGACACTGGCGAACGTCTCCACGACAGCAAGCAGGAAGACATCGGCGCCACAAAATTGCGCGAGCTTCGCGCCCTCCCGCAAGGCCCGTCGTCCTTCAATTGAACCGTCATAGGCAAGAAGAACTTTTCTGTACACGATACGCCCCCCGAATTCCGCACGACCCGACAAATGCAGCCTAGCACGATTTCGGGAGTTTATTTGCGCGCCGGGGTCACCCGGCAGGCGAAATGAACGATGCTCGGCGCACCCTTGCAGGGGCGTTGCCGACCCCCGCTCAATCGGCTAAATGGACCCCACGCACCCGTAGCTCAGCTGGATAGAGCGTTGCCCTCCGAAGGCAAAGGTCACACGTTCGAATCGTGTCGGGTGCGCCAGTAAAATTCTCCTTTACTCAATGGTGTCCCGTAGGGCGGAATAGCGAAGCGTATTCCGCCGCTTCGCATGGACAGGTCGGCGCAATACGCTTCGCTATTGCGCCCTACGAGGTCCACCCTCCATGACCCCAACCCCCGTCACCCCCTCGCAAATCCGCCGCGCGCTGCTGCTGCGCGAGGAGATTGCGTTGCTCGATGTGCGGCACGAGGCCGCCTTCGCCACCGGCCATCCGCTGTTCGCCGCCAATATGGCGGCCGACAGGGTCGAGCTCGAAGCCGAAATCCGGCTGCCGCGCAAGGATGTGCCGATCGTCGTTTACGACAACGGCGAAGGCCTTGTTGCGCAGGCGGTGGATCGCCTTGCGGCATTGGGATACACCGACGTCCGCCAGCTCGGCGGCGGCCTGCAGTCTTGGAAGAGCGCGGGCTATGAGATGTTCCAGGACGTGAATTCCTATGCCAAGGCGTTTGGCGAGTTGGTCGAGTCCCGCCGGCACACGCCCTCGCTCCCCGCGGATGAGGTCGCCGCGCTGATCGCGGCGGACGCCAACATCGCTATCCTCGATGTGCGCAGGCCGGACGAGTACGCCACCATGAACATCCCCGGCTCGGTCAGCGTGCCCGGCGCGGAGCTGGTGCTGCGCGCCGGCGGCGTTGCGCCGGATCCCGCGACGACCATCATCGTCAATTGCGCCGGCCGCACCCGGTCGATCATCGGCACCCAGTCGCTGATCAATGCCGGCGTCGCCAACAAGGTGCTGGCGTTGCGCAACGGGACGATCGGCTGGACACTCGCACAACAGCAGCTCGAGCATGGCGCTGACAGGCGCAGCGCGATCGGCCTGTTCGAGGGAGCGGCAAGCAATGCCCGTGACGTCGCCTATCGCGCCGGCGTCCGGCACGTAAGCCCGGATGACGCGATGGCGCTGCGGGCTCAGGCCCACCGCACGCTGTATCGCTTCGACGTTCGCTCCGCGGACGATTATACGGCCGGTCACCTCCCCGGCTTCCGCCACTATCCGGGAGGCCAGCTGGTCCAGGAGATCGACATGGCCGCGCCGGTGCGCGGCGCGCGCATCCTGCTGACGGACGACAGGGGCGTGCGCGCGGACATGACCGCGTCCTGGCTGGCGCAAATGGGGTGGGAGACCTACGTGCTCGATGGCGGCTATGATGGCGCGCTGGAGGTAGGGCCGCCGGAAGTTTTGCCAAAGCCCGATCCGTCTCGCCGCTACCGGCGTCCTTATGAGGGAACCGACGTCGATCGCGGCGCGATGCAGGCCTATCTCGATTGGGAATACGGACTGGTCGAACAGCTGCGGCGCGATGCGACGCATGGGTTTTTTGTGATTTGATGGCGGGCCGGGTGCGGCGCGGCTGCTGCGACGCGATCGGCAAATCGCGGACTGGGCGCCCTCACCGCTCGTCGGACGCAGACCGATCACCTTCGTGCCCGGAATCGCCTTCGCTCGCGTCTTCGCCGTGCACGCTCGCCGGCGCCGGTGCGCCGCGGAAGCGGACGACGCTCGCGATGATGTCGACTTCGACCTTGACCAGATCGAGGTCGCGCGTCATCTCGCGCACTTCCTGCCCCTTGCGGGCGATCTCCTCCGAGACGTCGATCGCCATGTTGCGCTCGGTGACGCCGCCGCTGCTGCTGGTGAACATTTTCGCCCTGATCCACGCCAGCCGCGCACGCTGCGTATCGCGCGCAAACTTCTTTTCCACGAACTGTCGGCGGGCTTCGGCATAGGCCGCCAGCAGTTCCACCTCGGACATCTTGTACAGGGCGTCGGCTGAATGGCTCATGGCGTCGGGTTGGGGCCGGTTGATCAGCGCATTGTCCCCAGAATATTCGACGCGACGCCACTGCGCCAAGGCGAATCTTCGCCTTTAGTCTGCCGAGAGCGGATCGCTGTTTACAACTATCGCTCGATAGCACCCAGCTTTGTCGGGCGTGATGATGCATCGCTCGGGGGCCTCAGATGCCAACTTCAGGGAAGGCGTTGCTGTTCGACATTGACGGCACGCTGACCGATACCGATGCGCTGCATCTGGAAGCGTTCAACGAGGTTCTCGGACCGCACGGTCATGCGTTCGATCACGCGCGCTTCAGCAAGGAGCTTCAGGGCTTTTCAAATGCCTCGATCAGTGAGCGGTTTTTGGCGGGCGAGCCGCTGGAGCGGCGGACCACCATTATGGAAGAAAAGGAGCAGGCCTTCCGCAAGCTGGTTGCCGGGCGAATTCAGCCGCTGCCGGGCTTGATCGCTCTGCTTGCGCTGGCGGATCGCGCAAATATTCCGATGGTGGCCGTCACCAACGCACCGCGCCTGAATGCGGAGATGCTGCTTTCCGGCCCTGGGTATCGCCGACCGGTTCAAGATCCTCGTCATCGGCGACGAGCTGCCGCACGGAAAGCCGCATCCGATGCCTTATCTGGAAGGTTTGCGCGCGGTCGGCGCGGCTGCCGAGGCGTCGGTCGCTTTCGAGGATTCTCGCTCCGGTGTGCAATCCGCGTCCTCCGCAGGCATTGCAACGATTGGGATACGGACCAGTCTGACCCATGTTGTGATGGTGGGGGCGGGCGCTGTGATGAGCGCCAAGGATTTTGACGACCCGCAATTGCTCGAATTCGTTGCGGCCACCATGAATTGGTGAGGCCGGGCCGGTACGCGGCGCGCGTATCCTTTGGGTGTCATGCCTTCACGACCGGGCCCTGCTGCTCAGCGATATCAGCCGGCGGCCGTTCCGGAGCCGTCGCCTCGGAGCCCATGGTGAACATTTTTCGTAAAAATGTCATTGTGTGAAGTTTTTTCATGATATAAAATGGTTTTTCAAAGAATAGGCTAAATGTGAAGGAAATTCACCCCAAGATAAGGTTTTTCAGGAGTTCGGTGCGTGGCAAAGGACTTTTCAGGACCCGTGAATATTTTTCACGACAGGAGACTGCCGGAGACGGCAACGCCTGCCGGTTACGCTGCGCTCATCGAGGCCTATAACCTGCCGGTACCGGTACCGCACACCTTGTGCGCCATTGGAACAAAACACCGCATCATTGAGGACGCCGGGTGGCGCATCTATACGCCGCGCCATGCGCCGGAAGCTACCTTGGAAGGACACCTGACCTTTGCGCTCAAGAACGAGGGAGTTGACCTCGCAGCCCTGAAGCGGCTTTCCCTGACAGTGAAGGAAGACGAGATCGCAGAGCTCGTCCGGCAAAAACCCACCGGCGTTTACACGCGCCGTATCTGGTTTCTTTACGAGTGGCTACTCGGGCGCCAACTCAACCTCCCCGCGGCAGAAAAGGTCTCTTACGTCAATGCGGTCGACACCGATCTGCAATTTGCAGGGCTCGGCCGAAACTCAGTGCGGCACCGCGTTCGCAACAATCTTCCCGGTACCCCCGAATTCTGTCCGCTGGTCTTCCGAACCGAGGCGTTGAATCAATACATCGCGCAGGACCTGAAAGAGCGTGCCCGCGTCGTTGTCAGCGAATTCCCCAAGGATTTGCTCGCGCGCACGGCCGCGTTTCTTCTCCTTAAGGACTCAAAGTCGAGCTACGTCATCGAAGGCGAAAGACCGCCGCAGGATCGCATCCAGCGCTGGGGCCGGGCCATAGGTGAGGCAGGGCGTGCGCCGCTCGACGAACAGGAATTTTTGCGTCTACAACGCATCGTGATCGGCGATGATCGTTTTGTGAAACTGGGTTTTCGCGACGAAGGCGGATTTGTCGGCGAACACGACCGCGACACGCAGCGGCCTATCCCGGATCATATCAGCGCGCGGCACGAGGACCTTACATCCCTCATCAACGGCTTGCTCGCCTTCGACCATGGCGCCGAGAATGAACTCGAACCTGTCATCGCGGCAGCCGTGCTCGCCTTCGGATTCGTCTACATCCATCCGTTCGAAGACGGCAACGGACGTATTCATCGCTATCTCATGCACCATGTTCTCGCGCGGCGCGGGTTCAATCCTGCAGGCATGCATTTCCCGGTTTCGGCGGCGATCCTCGATAAAATCGGAGAGTACAAGCGCGTGCTCGAAAGTTACTCCGGCAGGCTGCTTCCGCACATCAAGTGGGAAGCGACCCAAAACGGCAATGTCAAGGTTCTCAACGACACGGCCGATTTCTACCGCTTCTTCGACGCGACTCCGCACGCGGAGTTCCTGTATGCTTGCGTGCGCCGGACGATCGAGCAGGACCTCCCGAACGAAACGCGATATCTGCAAAACTTCGATACGTTCCGGGCCGGCGTCGAGAACCTGGTCGATATGCCGGAGCGCACCCTCAACAATCTGCTCGGATTTCTGCGACAGAACGGCGGGGAGCTATCCAAGCGCGCGCGAGAGAGCGAATTTGCGGACCTGACGGCGGACGAGGTTGCGAGAATTGAAGAGTTGTATCGTGAAACGTTCGCCGCGGAAGCGGCATGACCGGAAGAAGCCCTAGAGGCTCAATAGCATCCCCGCGCGTCAATTTGGTGCCCCCCTCATGCATCCCGGCCCTAGCCGGACGCCGCCTCGCCATGCTTTGATGCGCCCGCAACAAACAGGCCGCGCCTTCTTTCGGAGGGCAAGCAGGCCGACGACCGGGAGACGAAATGCCGAAATTCACGATCCTGACGCCGAAAGGCGCGAGTTTTACCGTGGCCGGGGGCGGCTACGGCTATGAGATGGAGGCGCTGGAGGCGATCGGCGCGGAGATCGTCGAGGCGCCGGCCAATGAGGCGGAGTTCATTGCCGCTGCGAAAAATGCCGACGCCATTTATGGCAAGGGCATGCGGATTACCAAGCCCATCATCGATGCCCTTGAGAACTGCAAGGTCATCACGCTCGGTACCGTCGGCGTCGACAGCGTCGACGTCAAGGCCGCGACCGCGCGCGGCATTCCGGTCACCAACGTCCCCGACACCTTCATCGAGGAAGTCGCCGATCACGCCATGATGCTGCTGCTGGCGGGATTCCGCCGGCTGGTGGCGCAGGACCGCATGGTGCGGGAAGGCCGCTGGAGCGAAGGCCGGCCGCAGCTGTTGAAAATTCCGCGGCTGATGGGGCAGACCCTGGGCTTCATCTCGTTCGGCCGGGTGGCGCGCGCCGTGGCCAAACGCGCCGCGCCGTTCGGACTGCGCATGATGGCGTACGATCCGTTCCTTCAGGAAACGCTGATCTCCGATCACGGCGTGCTGCCGGCGACGCTGTCCGAAGTGCTGTCGCAATCCGATTTCATCTCGATGCATGCGCCGGCGCGTCCCGAGGTGCACCACATGCTCGGCGAAAAGCATTTTCGGCAGATGAAACCGACCGCCACCTTCATCAATACCGGCCGCGGTCCGACCGTCGATGAGGAAGCGCTGATAAAAGCCTTGCAGGAAGGCTGGATCGCGCATGCCGCGCTCGACGTGCTGGAGCAGGAGCCGCCGTCGCACAACAACCCGATGCTGGGCATGGAGAACGTGACGCTGACGGCGCATGTGGCGTCGGCCTCGGCGCGGTTCGACGAGGCGCGCAAGCGGCGGGTCGGCTACGAACTGTCGCTGGTGCTGTCCGGGCTGTGGCCGGTGAGCTGTGTCAACCCATCGGTGCTGCAGAATACCACATTGCGCCGCTGGCAGCCGGTCGGCATGGATCGAGGTCCGAACAGCTAAGCCGTTTCTCAATTCATTGGCGGATCACGCCAGACAAGAAAATACCGGAGGAAACCATGAAGGACATTACCCGCCGTGACGCACTCGCTCTCGGAGTTTCGGCCGCCGCGTTGGCCGCAACCGGCGCTTCCGCGCAGACCGCCTCGACCATCAAGGCCGCCGACGTGCCGGCGCCGAAATTCGCCATCGAAAAAGGCGCCAGCCTGAAGATGCTGCGCCCGGTGCGGTTTGTGAAAGCCGACGAAGACGTGTTCCGCGCCAATGCCGCGAAATTCACAGAGAAGATGGGCGTCGAGGTCAAGGTCGACTTCGTCGGCTGGGAAGACATCAACCAGCAGACCGCGGTGACCTCGAACTCCGGCGCCGGCCCCGACATCATCATCGGCTTCTCCGACGCGCCCCACATCTACGCCGACAAGCTGATCGAACTCACCGACGTCGCCGACTATCTCGACAAGCGTTACGGCGGCTGGCGGCCGCTGGCGCAGAAATACGGCAAGCGCCACAAGAGCGATGCCTGGATCGGCTTGCCGTTCGGCGCCAGCGGCGGACCGCTGATCTACCGCAAATCGATTCTGCAATCGATCGGCTTCGACAAGGTGCCAGAGGATCACGCCGGCATTCTCGACGTTTGCCGCAAGCTGCAAAAGGCCGGCAAGCCGGCCGGCTTCGCGCTGGGCAATGCGGTCGGCGACGGCAACGGCTTTGCGAACTGGGTGCTGTGGTCGCACAACGCCTCGCTGCTCGATGAGGAAGGCAATGTCATCATCAACAGCAAGGAAACCATCGCCGCGCTCAAATGGCTGAAGGAACTGTACCCGACCTTCATCGCCGGTACCCCCTCCTGGAACGACGTCAGCAACAACCGCGCCTACTCGTCCGGGGAAATCGCGCTGACCGCGAACGGCGTCTCGCTGTATTTCTCGCTGAAGAACGATCCCGCCACGGCGGCGATCGCCGAAGACAGCGAGCATCAACTGCTGCCGAAAGGCGTGGCCAAGCAGTCGCCGATGGCGGGCCTGACGCTGAACGCGATGGTGTTCAAGCACAGCCAGTATCCCAATGCGGCCAAGGCATTTTTGCAGTTCATGCTGGAGCGCGAGCAGTACGAGCCGTGGCTGAACGCCAACAGCGGCTACTGGTCGCAGCCGCTCGCCGCCTATGCGGAGGCGGCGGTATGGTCCGGCGATCCGAAGGTCAAGATCTTCAAGGACACCATGGCGAGCCCCTATTACAATGGCTACAAGGGCCCGATTTCGACGGCGACGGGTGCTGTCAACGCCGATTACGTGCTGGTGCAGATGTGCGCCTCGGTCGCCACCGACGCCGCGACGCCGGAAGCCGCGGCCGCGGAAGCCGAGCGTCGCGCCAAGAGATATTTCCGCAGGTAGTCGTCATTGCGAGCGCAGCGAAGCAATCCAGAAGCCACAGCAAGAACTGGATTGCTTCGTCGCTTCGCTCCTCGCAATGACGAACAACTCAGGACGTCACCATGACGCTCGCGACAACGCTTCCTCGACGTTCGGAACTTGCCCAGCCTAACTGGCTGGTGCGGCTGTTCGACTACAAGCCGTTCCTGATCGTCATCTGCCTTACGCCGGCGATCGGCCTGTTGCTGGTGTTTCTCACCTATCCGCTGGGCCTGGGCGTCTGGCTGGCATTCACCGACACCACCATCGGCCGCCGCGGCGTTTACGTCGGGCTCGAGAATTTCCAGTATTTGCTGACCGATCCGCTGTGGTGGAACGCGGTGTTCTACAGCGTGTTCTACACCGGCGTCGCGACGGTCGGAAAATTCGCGCTCGGCTTCTGGCTGGCGCTGCTGTTGAACAACCATTTTCCGTTCAAGAGCCTGCTGCGCGCCATCGTGCTGCTGCCGTGGATCGTGCCGACGGTGCTCTCCGCGCTGGCGTTCTGGTGGATCTACGACCCGCAGTTTTCCATCATCTCCTATCTGCTGGTGGATGTGCTGCACATCCGCTCAACCAATATCGACTTCCTCGGCAGCCCGTGGCCGGCGCGGTTCTCGCTGATCGCGGCCAATATCTGGCGCGGCATTCCCTTTGTGGCGATCTCGCTGCTGGCCGGGCTGCAGACCATTTCGCCGGCGCTCTATGAAGCGGCGATGCTGGACGGCGCCACCGCCTGGCAGCGTTTCAAATACATCACCTTTCCGATGATGCTGCCGATCCTCGCCATCGTGATGACGTTCTCGATCATCTTCACCTTCACCGATTTCCAATTGGTCTATGCCATCACCCGCGGCGGACCGGTCAACTCCACCCATCTGTTGGCGACACTGGCGTTCCAGCGCGGCATCGCCGGCGGCGAACTCGGCGAGGGTGCTGCCATCGCGGTCTCGATGATCCCGTTCCTGGTGGTAGCCACGCTGTTCAGCTACTTCGGCCTGGCGCGCCGCAAATGGCAGCAGGGAGAGGCCAATGACTGAGACCGTCGTGCAGGCCGCAAAGGCGGACCGCAGCAGCAACGTCGCCAGTTCCACGCCCGACACGATGGATTGGGATTCCAGGGCGCGGCGCATGGTGATGATCTATCTGCCGCTGGCCTGCTTCGTGCTGATCCTGCTGTTTCCGTTCTACTGGATGACCATCACGTCGTTCAAGCCGAACGCCGAACTGCTGAATTACAAAGAGCACAACCCGTTCTGGATCTCGTCGCCGACGCTGGCGCACATTAAGCATCTGCTGTTCAACACCGCCTATCCGCACTGGCTGATGACGACGATGTCGGTTGCGGTCGGCGCCACCTTCATTTCGATTTTCTCCTCTACGCTCGCGGCTTACGCGATCGAACGGCTGCGGTTCCGGGGCAGCCCCTATGTCGGCCTCGGCATCTATTTCGCCTATCTGGTCCCGCCGTCGATCCTGTTCATTCCGCTGGCGACGGTGGTGGTCCAGTTCGGACTGTTCGACAGTCCGCTGGCCTTGATCCTGGTGTATCCGACCTTCCTGGTGCCGTTCTCCACCTGGCTCTTGATCGGCTATTTCAAATCGATTCCTTACGAACTGGAGGAATGCGCGCTGGTCGACGGTGCGACGCGCTTGCAGATCCTGTGGCGGATCACATTGCCGCTGGCGGTGCCGGGCCTGATCTCGGCGGGCATCTTCAGTTTCACGCTGTCCTGGAACGAATTCATCTACGCGCTGGCCTTCATCCAGAGCAGCGCCAACAAAACCGTTCCGGTGGCGATCCTGACCGAGCTGGTTTCCGGCGATGTGTATCAGTGGGGCGCGCTGATGGCAGGCTCGCTGCTCGGCTCGCTGCCGGTGGCGATCTTCTATTCGCTGTTCGTGGATTATTACGTGTCGTCGCTGACCGGCGCGGTGAAGGAATAGCCGCGGTCAACAAACACGGCGTCGTCCCCGCGAAGGCGGGGACCCATACGCCGTGTCGTCGATGTTCCGGATAGCGTCAGTGTCCTTGTTGGACTGCCTGTTCCACCAGCCGAGGCCGGGGGTGATGGGTCCCCGCTTTCGCGGGGACGACATCGTGTTTGTCGACCGCTCCCTCAGAACGACAGGCTTTCCTTCACCAGCACCCAGCGGCCGTTCTTGATCTGCTGGACCTGGGTCACGGTGTTGGCGAGATGGTTGGTCTTGGAGAACTTGGTCGGCGGCGAATTGAAGATATCCAGGAACTGATCGCCTGACTCCAGCAAGTCCAGCAGCTTCTGGCCCGTCAAGTCCTTGCCGGCCTTGTTCACGTAATGCGCGAACGTCGTCACCGTGTTGTAGCCGATGATGGCCTGGGTGTTGGCGTCCGAGCCGAACATCTTCTTGTAGTTCGCCAGCCAGTCCTTCACTTTCCCCTTCGCCGTATCCTCATAGGGAATCTCGAAACCCGAGGCGGCGTAGAGGCCTTCCACGGCTTCCTTGCCGAGCGCCGGCACCTCAAGCACGTTGGTCGGGGTGGCGCCGAGGAAGGTGACGTCCCAGCCGAGCTTCCTGGCTTCGCTCATGGCGCCGATGGTCTCGCGGATCACCGTGCCGAGGTGGACCATATCGCAGCCGTCGGATTTCATCTTGGCGACCTGCGCGGAGAAGTCGGATGCGCCGCGCTTGTAGCTGGTGATGGAAGCAGGCGTCAGCTTCATGGCCTCGAGCTGCTGGGTGAAGCCGTCGAGCACGCTCTTGCCGTACTCGTCGTCCTGATACATGACGCAGGGCTTCTTGAAGTTCTTCCACTCCACCATGTATTTGACTGCGGCGCGGGTGCTCTCGACATAGGGCAAGAGGTTGTTGAACTTCAGCCGTTCCTGCGGCTTGGCCGGATCGAACTTGAAGGTGAATTCGGCCGCGGTCAGCGGGAACAGCTGCATCACCCCGGCATCGAACAGGACGTCTTGTGCTGCGAGCACGGTCGGCGAGCCCATCGGGCCGACCATGGCGAAGATCTTGTCTTTTTCGATCATCTTCTGCGACGCCAGCACCGCGCGCTTCGGATCGTAGCCGCTGTCCTCGAGGATCAGCTTGAGCTTGCGGCCGTGGATGCCGCCGGCCGTGTTGATTTCCTCGACGGCCATTTTCATGCCGTTCGACACCGGCACGCCCCAGACCTTGATCGGCCCGGACAGGTCCTGATGGGTACCGATCACGATCTCGGTCGGCGAGATGCCTTCATTGGTAATCTTGGTTTGCGCCGAGGCCGGCAGATGGGTCAGCGCGAGCGCCCCCACCGCAAGGCCCAGCGCCTTCAACGATTTCGACATGTCAATCTCCTCTCCGTTGGCCCTTATGATTGCGAAGGGTAAGGCCGTTTCAGTCCCTCGCCATTTTCGAAACTCGTCATTGCGAGGAGCGAAGCGACGAAGCAATCCAGTCTTTCTTTGTGCTTCTGGATTGCTTCGCTGCGCTCGCAATGACGTATCCCGCGCTATGCCACTGCCCTGTCCTTGTACATGGCGTCGATCTCGGTGGCGTAGCGTTTGTTCACAAAGCTTCGCTTCAGTTTCATGGTCGGCGTCAACTCTTCATCCTCGGGCGTCAGCTGCCGCTCGATCAGGAAGAACTTCTTGATGGTTTCGACCCGCGCGAAGTTGGCGTTGACCGTCTCGATCTCGCGCTGGATCAGGTCCTGGATCTCCGCCGCCCGGCACAGGCTGGCATAGTTGGTGAAGGGGATGTCATGGTCCTGCGCGAATTTCTCGACATTTTCCTGATCGATCATGACAAGGCAGGTCAGGTAGGCGCGCTTGTCGCCGATCACGACGGTGTCCGAAATGTAGGGCGAGAATTTCAGCTGGTTCTCGATCTCCGACGGGGTGATGTTCTTGCCGCCGGAGGTGATGATGATGTCCTTCATGCGGTCGGTGATCTTGACAAAGCCCTCATTGTCGATCGAGCCGACATCGCCGGTATGCAGCCATCCCTGGGCGTCGACGGTCTCGGCGGTTTTTTCCGGCTGATTGAGATAGCCCATGAACAGGAAGTCGCCCCTGATCAGGATCTCGCCTGCAGCCGAGATCTGACTTCGCCCCAGGGTGCTGCCTTGCCGACCGAGCCAAGCTTGACGCGGTCCGACGGCATCACGGTGGCGACGCCGCAATTTTCGGTCTGGCCGTAGACCTCGCGCATGTCGATGCCTAAAGCGAGATACCAGCGGATCAGATCCGGCGCGATCGGCGCTGCGCCGGTGAACGCCAGCCGGCAGCGATCCAGCCCGAGCATGCGCCTGATATTGCGGAACACCAGCCAGTAGGCCGCCTTGTTGGCGAGCTGCAGCGAGTATGACGGCGTGTCGCCCGCAAGCTTGCAATCGGTCTGACGGTAACCCACCGCCAGCGCGTGGCGGTACATCCAGTTCTGGAACGGGGTGGCGTCTTTCAGCGCGATGGTGACGCCGGAATAGAATTTTTCCCAGATCCGCGGCACCGCCAGGAACGCGGTGGGCTGCACCTCGCGCAGATTGTCGGGCACCGTTTCCGGGCTTTCGGCGAAGTTCATCACCGAACCCAGCGCCAGCGAAATGTAGTAGCCGCCGATCCGCTCGGCGACGTGGCAGAGCGGCAGGAACACCAGACGCTCTTCATTGTCGGTGGATGGGAAAAGATCGTTGGCGTGGCGCATCTGATGGGTGACGCCGCGGTTGGAATGCATGGCGCCCTTCGGCGGTCCGGTGGTGCCTGAGGTGTAGACCAGGATCGCGAGATCGGAAGCGCCGCGGCTTGCAACCATTTCGTCCCACAGCGTCTCGTGGTCCTGGATGTGATTGCTTCCGAGCGCCATGAATTCGGCCAATGACATCACCATGGGATCGATGAAGCCGCTCAAGCCCTCCATGTCGAACACGACGATCCGCTCCAGCGTCGGGCAGCGCGCCCGGCAGCTCAGGATCTTGTCGAGCTGCTCTTCATCCTCGGCGAAGATCACTTTGGTGCGGGAATCGTTGACGAGATATTCGACCTGCGCCGCCGAATCGGTCGGATAGATGCCGGATGAGACGCCGCCGGCGCACAGGATGCCCATGTCGGCGAACACCCATTCCGGCACCGCGTTGGCGATGATCGAGGCGACGTCGCCCGGCCGGAAGCCGACCGCATGCAGGGCG
>CAVPZO010000024.1:0-41026 GCA_963710045.1 uncultured Alphaproteobacteria bacterium
ATTACGAGCGTTTCACCGGGCGTCCCGCCACCAAGGCCGACAACATCACCACCGGGCGGATCTATCAGGACATCCTGACCAAGGAGCGGCGCGGCGACTACCTCGGCGCCACCATCCAGGTGATCCCGCATGTCACCAACGCCATCAAGGATTTCATCCTCGACCGTAACGATCCCTACGACTTCGTGCTGTGCGAAATCGGCGGCACCGTCGGCGATATCGAGGGCCTGCCGTTCTTCGAGGCGATCCGCCAGATCAAGAATGACCTGCCGCGCGGCCACGCCATCTACGTACATTTGACGCTGTTGCCCTATATTCCGAGCGCCGGCGAGCTAAAGACAAAACCAACTCAGCATTCGGTCAAGGAGCTGCGCTCGATCGGCATCCAGCCGGACATCCTGCTGTGCCGCACCGACCGGTCGATTCCCCCCGGCGAGCGCGCCAAGCTTGCGCTGTTCTGCAACGTTCGCGAAAGCGCCGTGATCGAGGCGCGTGACGTCGACAACATCTACGCCGTGCCGGAGGCCTATCATGCCGCCGGCCTCGACGACGAGGTACTGGCGGCGTTCGGCATACAGCCGAAAATTCCGCCGGCGCTGCAGAGCTGGAACGTCATCAACGAGCGGGTGCGCAATCCCGAGGGCGCCGTCACCATCGCCATCGTCGGCAAATACACCGGCATGAAGGACGCCTACAAATCGCTGATCGAGGCGCTGAGCCACGGCGGTATCGCCAACAAGGTGAAGGTCAATCTCGACTGGATCGAGAGCGAGGTGTTTGAAAACAAAGACCCTGCGCCGTTCCTCGAACACGTCAACGGCATCCTGGTGCCCGGCGGTTTTGGCCAGCGCGGCGCCGAGGGCAAGATCCGGGCGGCGCAGTTCGCGAGGGAACGCGACGTGCCGTATTTCGGCATCTGTTTCGGGATGCAGATGGCGGTGATCGAGGCGGCGCGAAACCTGGTCGGCATCGAGGACGCCAACTCGACCGAGTTCGGCCCGACCAACGAGCCCGTGGTCGGCCTGATGACGGAATGGCTGCGCGGCAACGAATTGGAGAAGCGCTCGAAGGCCGGCGATCTCGGCGGCACCATGCGGCTCGGCGCCTATCCGGCGGCGCTGCGGCGCGGCAGCCGGGTGTCGGACATCTATGGCGGCGCGATCGAGATTTCCGAACGCCACCGCCACCGCTATGAGGTCAACACCGCCTACAAGGACCGCCTCGAGCAACACGGCTTGCGGTTTTCGGGCCTTTCACCCGACGGCGTGCTGCCGGAGATCGTCGAGTACGAGGACCACCCCTGGTTCATCGGCGTGCAATTCCACCCCGAATTGAAGTCGCGGCCATTCGAGCCGCATCCGCTGTTCGCATCGTTCGTGCAGGCGGCGGTGGTGCAGAGCCGGTTGGTGTAAGCCGCGGCTACGGTCCCGGACGCGTCAACGGCGCTTCCGGCGAAACATGCCGAAGCGATAGTGCGGAATATCGACCTTGATGTCGATCTCGGTAAACCCTCCGTCTTCGCGGAACGCGTCGACGATATTGTTCATCGCAATAACCGTCACCTGCCGGTTGGGCGACGCCCTCAGCTTGCCGATGAATTGCCCGGCGACGTCCGGGAAGAACGGGCTGTTCAGCAGCAGATACGACACGTCATCGTAGTCTTGCGTCAGTGCGTCACCCTCGACGATCTCGACATTGTCGAGGCCGAGGCCCTGCGCGGTTCGGCGCATCGCGGCGCATCTGACGGGCAGAATCTCGATGGCGCGAAACCGGCAGGCCGCGACGCAGGCGCCGTAAAACACCACGTGGCCGTATCCCGCGCCGGCATCGCAGAACACCTCGTGCGGTTGCGGGCTGATGGCGCGGAAAATTTCACGGACCTCGTGAAACGGGGTGCCGCCGAAGAACGAGAAATTCTGATTGCCGTAGCGATGCAGCAGCGCAGGCAACTCCGCATGCTTCTCGTCAACCGGCTCGATCTGCAGCGCGCGTCCAAGAATCGAATCGGCGGCTTTCACCGCTCGCGTGTGAAATTTCCGGACGATGGCTGCACCTGGACGGCGTTCGCTAGACATGTGCCGCAACTTATGAGACCATCTGAAACTGGCGCAACCTAAAAAAATATTTGGAGTTGACCATGACTCTCATTGCCTACGGCACGGCCATCAATACGGCCCTGAGAAATCCGCGAACCAAACTCGAAGACCTCAAGGCGCTGCGGGGGCACGCCCAGTCGCTGATGAAGGCGCAAGGCGATCTGAAGGGCGCGCTCAGCAAGCTGGAAAAAGAGATCAAGGCGCGTGAGAAGGGCGTTGCCAAGAAGCCGGCGAAGAAGAAAACGAAATGACGCGCGTCTGCGCGTGACGCGCCGGTGTCGATCGCGGAAGTGAGCGGCGGGCAGCCGGCGGCGCCCCAGCGTTTGCGGACTGTGCAGGACCGGCGCGCTCACGTGCCGGTCCATGTGGTCTGGGAAATCACGCTCGCCTGCAATCTGAAATGCGGCCACTGCGGCTCGCGCGCCGGAAAGCGGCGCGCGAACGAATTGTCGACCGCCGAATGCCTTGATGTCGTTCGTCAGCTGGCGGCCGCCGGTACCCGGGAAATCACGCTGATCGGTGGCGAGGCCTATCTGCGCCGCGATTGGCTGGAGATCGCCGCGGAAATCGCGCGGCTGGGCATTCACTGCGGCGTGCAGACCGGCGCGCGCGGCCTGACCAGAGAGCGGATCGTGGCGGCCTACGCTGCGGGGGTGCGCGCGATGGGCGTCTCGGTCGACGGCCTGCGTGATCTGCATGATTCGATCCGGGGAGTCGCGGGCAGTCACGATCAGGCGATCCGCGCGATCCGGGATATCAGCGAGGTGGGCATCGAGCCCGGCGCCAATACCCAGATCAATGCGCTGTCGATGCCTCAGTTGCCGCAGATATTCGAGGAGATCGTCGCGGCGGGCGCCAAATACTGGCAGGTGCAATTGACGGTGGCGATGGGAAACGCGGTCGATAACGCCGCGCTGCTATTGCAGCCGCATCAGATCATCGACGTCGTCGACACCCTTGCAAGTCTCTATCACAAAGGCCGCGACGTCGGTCTTCGGCTGCTGCCCGGCAACAGCATCGGCTATTTCGGACGCCACGAACCCCATTGGCGCTCGCTGACCAGCGAAATCGAGCACTGGACCGGCTGCACCGCGGGCGAGACGGCGCTGGGCCTTGAGGCCGATGGCACGATCAAGAGCTGCCCGTCGCTGCCCAAATCGCATTTTGCCGCCGGCGAAACCCGCTCGATGTCGATCGACGACGCCCTGCGCAATCTGGAAAGCCGCACGGTCCGGCGCGACGGCAATCGCGGCCGCAGCTTCTGCGGCTCGTGTTATTACTGGAGCACCTGCCGCGGCGGCTGCACCTGGGTCTCTCACGTGCTGGAGGGTAAGCGCGGCGACAACCCCTATTGCTATTATCGCGCCACGACGCTCGCCAACCGCGGATTGCGGGAGCGGATCGTGAAGGTCGCCGAGGCGCCGGACGAGCCGTTCGCCGTCGGCCGCTTCGAGGTCCGGCTCGAACGCGAGGATGGATCGCGCGCGCCGCGTTCATTGGGGCTTGACGACAAGCGGCGCAAGCGCGGGCGCCTCGTGTTGTGCCAATCCTGCGAGGAACACATCTACGCGTCGGAAAAGGTGTGCCCGCATTGCGCCAGCTCGACCGATTCCAAACCAGCCATTGATGAGATGCCTGCGTTCGATTTGAAGGCGACCATCGCCGAGATCGAACATCATGGCCGACGGATTCTCGAGATCGCCGGCATGGCTGCAGAAATGCCGGCACTGGAGTAGTTGCCGCCCGCGAGGGCATTAGACCTTACCGATCAACTCGCTTTCACCTTCGCAATCTTGCGCAACGCCTCATCGATCTTCGATTGCCAGCCCGGACCCTTGGCCTTGAAGTACGAAATGACCTCGGGGCTCAGCCGGATCGACACCGCAACCTTCGTCGGCGCTTTCTGCGGTCCGCGCGTTGCTTTGAACTGAGCGAGCAGGTGCGGAGGCAGGACTTCTTCAGGAGGTCTGGCTTTCGCGAAATCCTCTTCGGTCCATTCCGGATTATCGTCGTCGAAGACCGGTTGTTTCAACTTACGGGACATGGCGCCTCATTTCCTTGTCGTGCGCGCGTCGAAGGCTGATCGGCCGCACCGTCCATTACGGTCGGTAAACACCAGACAGTAAGCGAGACCGTCGATGTATCCATAGCCGCGATATCGGATTTCTCCATAATCGTGGCGGCTGTCTACGGAAGTGATTTTCATGTCGATATCAATCCAGCGGGCGAGCGATATGCCATGCTTCGATCGATTAATCGCTTCTTTGCTCGGGTCGAAATCGGACATTATCGTATATACGATCTGCTGTAAATGCCCGTCCACTAACGCGCAGTTGTGCCTGCATCGTTTGCCCTCAAGACATCCCCCCGGCCACCCGCTATAACCGCCGCGCAAGAAAACGGAGGAAACCTATGATTTACGAGATGCGTGTCTATCGCTGCCTGCCGGCCCGGTTGCCTGCACTGCTGAAGCGCTTTGAAACGGTTACGCTGAAGCTGTGGGAGAAGCACGGCATCCGGCAGGCCGGTTTCTTCACCACGCTGATCGGCGAATCCAATCAAGAGCTAACTTATTTCCTGGCGTGGGAATCGCTGGCCGAGCGCGAGAAGAAATGGACCGCGTTCCAAGCCGATCCGGACTGGATCGATGCGCGCGCCAAGAGCGAGGCGGACGGCCAGATCATCGGCAATATCGTCAGCCAGTTGCTGGTGCCGACCGCGTTCTCCTCGGTGAAATAAGCGGAAGGCCGATATCCGCCCGATGCCCAGGGGCCTCGACCATATCGTGCACGCCGTCCGCGATCTCGACGCGGCGGCGGAATTCTATCGCCGCGCCGGCTTTACCGTCGGCGCGCGCAACCGACATGCCTGGGGTACGCATAACTACATCGTCCAGTTCTCCGGCGTGTTCATCGAACTGATCGCGATCGGCGAACCCGAACTGATCAGGATCGGTGCGCCGGATACATTCTCGTTCGGCGCCTTCCTGCGCGATTTCCTTGCGCGCGAAGAGGGGCTGGCGATGCTGGTGCTGGAAGGCAAGGGCGCAGCTGCGGACGCCGCGGCGTTTCGAGACGCCGGCATCGGCGATTTCAAGCCGTTCAACTTTGAACGGGAGGCGAAGCGCCCTGACGGGTCGCCGACCAAGGTCGCGTTCTCGCTGGTGTTTGCGGCCGACCAAAAGGCTCCCGACATCGGATACTTCACCTGCCAGCAGCACCATCCGGAGAATTTCTGGAATCCGGCATTCCAGAAGCATCTGAACGGTGCGGAGGGTATCGCGGGGATTGTTATGGTCTCCAGGAATCCCGAGGACCATCGCCACTTTGTCAGCGCGTTTGCCGGCGAGCAAAATATCGACGCGGACGCAACAGGAATTTCTGCAACGACGCCGCGTGGCGTCATCCAGGTCATGAATCCTTCCGCCTGGCGCGCAACTACCGGGATCGAACCCCCGGACCTGACGCGTGGAGCGCATCTTGCGGCCATACGCTTTATCGTTCGCGACGAGGTGGCGGCGATGTCAGCGCTAAAAGGCAGCGGCATCGCGGCTACCGAACGCAACGGCAGCGTTGTCGTGCCGCCGGACGGGGCGCATGGCGCAACCCTGATATTCGAGACCCTTAAACAGGGTTGATCCCTGGCGGACGTCCCGGCATGGTCGGGCCGGAACAAGGGAAAAACATTGAACGCCAACATCGCAGCCGCGCCGGTCGTCACCGCCGGCCATGTCAAGTTCGGCAACGACCTGCCGATCTCGATCATCGCCGGCCCGTGCCAGCTGGAAAGCCGCGCGCATGCACTGGAGGTGGCGTCCGCGCTGAAGGAGATCGCGGCGCGGCTGAAGGTCGGCCTCGTCTATAAAACCTCGTTCGACAAGGCCAACCGCACCAGCGCTTCGTCCGCGCGCGGCATCGGGCTGATGCAGGCGCTGCCGATCTTCGCCGAAATTCGCTCTGCGCTTGGAATGCCGGTGCTGACCGATGTCCACGAGGCGTCGCAATGCGCCGAGGTCGCGCAAGCCGCCGACGTGCTGCAAATTCCGGCGTTCCTGTGCCGGCAGACCGACCTGCTGCTGGCAGCGGCTGCGACCGGCAAGGTCGTCAACGTGAAAAAGGGGCAGTTTCTGGCGCCTTGGGACATGGCCAATGTCGTGGCCAAGATCACCGGCGCCGGCAACCGTAACGTGCTGGTCACCGAGCGCGGTGCGTCGTTCGGCTACAACACGCTGGTGTCGGACATGCGGGCATTGCCGATCCTCGCGCGCACCACCGGCGCGCCGGTGATCTTCGATGCCACCCATTCGGTGCAGCAGCCCGGCGGCAAAGGCACGTCATCCGGCGGCGAGCGCGAATTCGTGCCCGTGCTGGCGCGCGCGGCGGTCGCGGTCGGCGTCGCCGGGGTGTTCATTGAGACCCATCCGGATCCCGATTCCGCGCCATCCGATGGCCCCAACATGGTGCCGCTGCGCGAATTCGAAGCGCTGCTGCGGACGCTGCTGGCGTTCGACGCGCTCGCCAAAACCGGTGCAACACGCGGGACGCGTTGATGCGGGCGGGGAGGGCATGAAGCCGCACATGCCGCCGGTCCTGAATATCATCGCGCTGGCGACGTTTGCGGCGAGCCTATCGGCGCGGGCGCTCGATCCGGTGCTGCCGCATGTCGCCAATGATTTCAGCGTGAGCATCGCCACCGCGGCGAGTTTTGCAGCCGCGTTCGCGTTCACCTTCGCCATTGTGCAGCCGGTGCTGGGAGCCGCCGCGGACCTGTTCGGCAAGGCGCGGCTGATGATCGCCTGCCTGGTGCTGCTTGGGCTCGCAAATATTCTCGGCGCAATGTCGACCTCGTTTCCGATGCTGTTCGCCTCCCGTATCCTCGCCGGCATCGGCTCCGGCGGCGTGTTCCCGATTGCGCTCGGTCTGACCAGCGACCTGGTCGCGCCGGACAGGCGGCAGGTCGCGATCGGACGTACGCTGGCGGGCGCCATGACCGGCAACCTGCTGGGCGCGTCCGCCTCCGGCCTGATCGGCGATTTTCTGGGCTGGCGCGGCGTGCTCGCGATCCTCGGCATGCTTGTAATCGCAGCATCCGCTGCCGTCGCCATCGGCTTTCGCGGCGCGGCGCTGACGCGGGCGCCCCGGACGAATTTTTCCGTGCTCAAGCAAGGCTACCGGACGATCTTCGCCAATCCGAATGCGCCGGTTTCCTATTCGGCGGTTTTCATCGAGGGCTGCTGCGTGCTCGGCCTGTTTCCGTTCATCGCGGCGTTTTTGTTTGAGCTGGGTGTAACCAGCCTGTCGATCGCAGGCATCGTCATCGCCGGCTTCGCGGTCGGCGGCCTGTTCTACACCATGAGCGTGTCGCGATTCCTGCCGCGGCTTGGCGTCAAGGGGATGATGATATCGGGCGGAGCGCTGGTCGGGCTGCAGCTCGTCGTCATCGCATTCGGCCCGGGTTGGACCATTCAGGCGTTGAGCCTGCTGTTCATGGGCTGGGGCTTCTACATGATCCATGGATGCTTGCAGGTGTTCGCCAGCGAGCTGTCCGTCGAAGCCCGCGCCACCGCGCTGTCGCTGCATTCGTTCTTTTTCTTCATGGGCCAGACCATCGGGCCGATCGCCTATGGTTTCGGCCTGGCTTATCTCGGCAAGGTTCCGACGCTTCTGACCAGCGCCGCCATCATGATCGCGCTCGGCTTCGTTTGCGCAAAGCTATTGCGTCAGACCCGCCCGGCGGACGCCGCCGCAAGGCCCGATGTCCAGCCTTAGCCGCGCCCGCGATAGGGCGCGACGCCCTGGTCCGGAACCCACATCCCCTTCGGCAATTTGCCGGTCTGCCAAAACACGTCGATGGGAATGCCGCCGCGCGGATACCAGTAGCCGCCGATGCGCAGCCATTTCGGCTTGATCTCGGCGGCGAGGCGCTTGCCGACCGACACCGTGCAGTCTTCGTGGAACGCGCCGTGGTTGCGGAAGCTGGCGACATAGAGTTTTAGCGACTTCAATTCCAGCAGCCATTGCCCCGGCACATAATCGATCACCAGATGCGCGAAATCAGGCTGGCCGGTGACCGGACAGATCGAGGTGAATTCCGGCACGGCGAAGCGCACCAGGCAATTGGTGTCCTTCTGCGGGTTGGGCACCCGGTCGATCTGCGCCTCGTCCGGCGTTTTGGGCCACGCCACGGCACGGCCGAGCTGCAATGATTTTCGAGCCATCGTTGGGTTTCCTGTACCGGCGCAGACATGGACGCAGCCGGGCGTCGTCGTCAACCGTCAACGCGACGCCGGATCGGCCAGAAAGCGCACCAGCAACTGCCGTTCGGCCGTATCCTCGATGCCGCGCATCGCCATCCACAGACCGGGAAACATCTCCGCCGGATCGGCGAGGAAGCCATCGAGACGCTGTGCGTCCCAGTGCATGCCCTCATCGCGCGCCTTGCGCAGCACCGGCGAGTAGTCGAAGGCCGCATCGCCGCCGATCTTGCGTCCGATCAGGCCCGCCAGATTGGGGCCGGGCAGGCCTCGCTCCGCCGGATCGAGGCTGTGGCAGGCGCGGCAGGGCGCGAACAGGCGTTCGCCATTTTCTTCCGCGGCTGTCGGAGCAGCCGTCAGAATTGGCAGCAAGAGCAAACCCGCGAAAAATCTCACACCGGCGCGATGGTCTGGATCACTACCAGCCGGTTGGTGCCGGATTCGCCACCCCATGTTTCGCCGGGCCTGCCGTCCATTTGCCGCACATTCGCGCTCGCCTTGTCGCTCGGGAACGAATTGAACTTCTCCGTCAACGGATCGAAACGCACGATGGCGTTGGCTCCGAAATCGGTGAGCCAGACCTTGTCCTTGTCATCGACATAAACCGCGTAGGTGCGCGGGTTGTCGCCCGGCAGCTTCCAGGCTTTCCACGAGCCGTCGGCCGGATCATGCATCGAGACGTTGCCGCTGTTCCACTCACTGACCCAGATGCGGCCCTTGGAGTCCGACCATACCCGGCGCGCGCCCTGATCCTTGGTCGGCGGCTCGACGATGCTGGCGCTGCCGGTCGCAAGGTCGATTTTGGCGATGTGGCTGCCGGCAAGCGAGGCGTACCAGACGTCGCCCTTCGGCGTGATGGTGATGCCGTAGGCTCCGCGGCCGCGCGGAGCCTTGAACACCGTCATGTCGCCCGACTTCGGATCGAGCCGGCCGTAAATGCCGCTCTGCCCGGTGAACCAGTAGATGCCGGTCTTGTCGAATACCGCGGTGTTGAGATTGGCATAGCCGGCGCTTTCAGGAAGCTTGAACAGCGTCACCTTGTGGTCCGCCGGATCGACGCGCGCGATCGCATTCTGTCCGCCCTCGGTCACCCACGGCGCGCCGTCGGGTCCGATGATGACGCCATGGGGGGCAGCGCCCTTGCCGAGATCGGTCAGCTTGAATGAGCCGTCCCGCGGATCGAGCCGCCCCAGCGTGCCGTTGCGCTGGCCGCAGAACCAGATCGTGCCATCCGGCGCGGGCGTGACGTCGCGCGAGCCCATGCCGGCGGCGACCGGATAGTATTTTACCCGGAACGGGCTTTCCTGTGCGGCGGCACCACGCAGCATTGCGGGTGCGGCGAGCATCCCCGCGGCGGTCGAGGCGAGAAACTGGCGGCGATTTATTGCGTTACCCCGGCTCTGTGAGAAGGAAGGTTTGGACGCGTCGATCAACCTGGGAGCAGTATAACGCGGTTATGGCCGTCCGTCAGGCCAAAGGCCGGCCGGCAAAAGTTCACATTTCCTTGCCCGGCGTGTATGACCCGCCCCGAACCAGCCAGAACCATGCAGGAAAGCGCATCACCATGACCGCCATCGTCGACATCATCGGCCGCGAAATTCTCGACAGCCGCGGCAATCCCACGGTCGAGGTCGATGTGGTGCTGGAGGACGGCTCGATCGGGCGTGCGGCGGTGCCGTCGGGCGCCTCGACCGGCGCGCATGAAGCGGTGGAGCTGCGCGACGGCGACAAGGGCCGCTATCTCGGCAAGGGCGTGCAGAAGGCGGTCGACGCCGTCAACGGCGAAATTTTTGACGCGCTCGGCGGCATGGATTCCGAGCAGCAGGTCCAGATCGACCAGACCATGATCGCGCTCGACGGCACGCCGAACAAGAGCCGGCTCGGCGCCAACGCCATCCTCGGCGTTTCCCTTGCGGTCGCCAAGGCGTCGGCGGAATCCTTCGACATGCCGCTGTATCGCTACGTCGGCGGCACCTCGGCGCGGACGCTGCCGGTGCCGATGATGAACATCATCAATGGCGGCGTGCATGCCGACAACCCGATCGATTTCCAGGAATTCATGATCATGCCGGTGGGCGCCAAGACTTTCGCGGAAGCGCTGCGCTGCGGCTCGGAGATTTTCCACACGCTGCGCGGCGAACTGAAGAAAGCCGGCCACAACACCAATGTCGGCGACGAAGGCGGCTTTGCGCCGAACCTGCCGTCGGCGGACGCAGCACTCGAATTCGTCATGGGTGCGATCGGCAAGGCCGGCTACAAGGCAGGCCAGGACGTGATGCTGGCGCTGGACTGCGCCGCCACCGAGTTCTTCAAGGATGGCGCTTACGTCTATGGCGGGGAGAACAAGACCCGCAGCGGTTCGGAGCAGGCCAGATATCTCGCCGATCTTGCGGCGCGTTATCCGATCGTTTCGATCGAGGACGGCATGTCGGAAGACGACATGGACGGCTGGAAGGAACTGACCGGCCTGATCGGCGCAAAATGCCAACTGGTCGGCGACGACCTGTTCGTCACCAATGTGACGCGGCTTGCCGACGGCATCAAACACGGCCGCGCCAATTCCATCCTGATCAAGGTCAACCAGATCGGCACCCTGACCGAAACGCTTTCCGCGGTCGAGATGGCCTACAAGGCCGGCTATACCGCGGTGATGTCGCACCGCTCCGGCGAAACCGAGGATTACACCATCGCCGATCTCGCGGTCGCCACCAATTGCGGCCAGATCAAAACCGGCTCGCTGGCGCGCTCCGACCGCACCGCCAAGTACAACCAGCTGTTGCGGATCGAGCAGCAACTGGGCGGCCAGGCGAAATATGCGGGCCGGGCGGCGCTGAAGGCGCTGGCGTAACGCGCGGGATTGCTTGCCCGGCCGTTTGAAGCATGAAAGGCTTGTGCGAGCTTGTGGCTTACGATGGCCGATGTTTGGCCGTCATCCGGGGAGGGTGTGCATGAAGCGGCTGAGTTCGAATTGGTTCATGGTGGCTGTAGTTGCTGCGTGCGCGGTTGGCAGCATCAGTGCCTCTCACGCGCAGCAAACCATCCGCGTCGGCTGGACCATCCCGGCCGAAGAGTCGAAATACTGGATGATGAAGCGGCCGGCTGAATTCCCCAATCTCGGCAAGACCTACAACGTCGAATGGACCCAGTTCCAGGGCACCTCGCCGATGACGCAGGCGCTGGCGGCGGGCGCGCTGGATTGCGCGACGCAGGCGCCGCTGTCGTTGTCGAACGGCGTGGTCGGCGGCAATCTGAAGGCCTACATCGTGGCGCAGCACGTCTACGAAAAACCGGGCGGGTTCTCGGTCTATTGGGCTGTGATGGAGGATTCCCCGATCAAGAAAATCGCCGACCTCAAGGGCAAGACGATCGGCATTTCGGTAATCGGGGGCGGCACTCAGGGGCCGTTCGAGTTGCTGCTGAAGAAGAACGGCGTCGATCCCAAGACAGACATCAAGCTGGTCGAAACCGGCTTCTCGATTTCCGAGGACGCCTTGCGGCAGGGACGCGTCGACGCCGTGAACATGAACCAGCCTTTCGCCGCGCGCGCGGAGGCCAAGGGCGGCACGCGAAAACTGTTCTCGCTGTCCGAGGAGATGCCGAACATCGTCCACATTCTGGAGGCGTGCCGCGCCGATTTCGTCGACAAGAACCCGGAGCTGGTGAAGGCCTATGTGCGCGACATCACCTTAGGCATGAAGAAGGCGCTGGCCAATCGCGAGGAAACCCTCAAGGTGGTGTCCGAACAGTTGAAGGCGCCGATACCTGTGCTGGACACCTACCTGCTCAAGGACAATGATTTCGGCCGTGACCCCGGGGCCGCGCCGAACTTCGATGCGATCCAGAAAATGCTCGACATCTATGCCGCGACGGGAATGCTGCCCAAACTGGATGTCGCGCAATTCAAGCATCCGACCATCGTCGCGCCGTTGCAGTAGGGTCCCGGCGTTCGCCGGGACGACAATGATGAAAAAATGGCGATCGCGCGTAACCACCGACGGCCTCGATCGCGCGCCGCACCGCGCCTTCATGCGTGCGATGGGGCTGGACGACGAGGCCATCGCAAAACCGATGGTCGGCGTGGTCAGCATGAAGGGCGAACAGACCCCCTGCAACATGACCCATGATTTCCAGGTCGATGCCGCCAAGGCGGGAATTTTCGAGGCCGGCGGCACGCCGCGCGAATTCTCCACCATTTCGGTGTCCGACGGCATCAGCATGAACCACGAGGGCATGAAATTTTCGCTGCTCTCTCGCGAACTGATTGCCGATTCCATCGAAGCGGTTGTGCATGGTCTCGCCTATGACGCCCTGATCGGGTTCGGCGGCTGCGACAAGACGCTTCCCGGCGTGATGATGGGCATGGTCCGCTGCAACGTTCCGTCGATCTTCATCTACGGCGGCAGCGCGCTGCCCGGGCGGTTCGAGGGACGAACGCTGACCGTGCTGGATTCCTACGAGGCGGTCGGCGGCGTCATGACCGGCGAGATCGACGAGGCGACGCTCGCCGGTATCGAGCGCGCCTGCCTGCCGACCATCGGCGCCTGCGCCGGACAATTCACCGCCAACACCATGGCAATGGTTTCCGAGGCGATGGGGCTGACCATTCCAAACGTCTCCATGGTGCCCGGCGTCTATGCCGAGCGCGCGCAGATTGCGCGCCGGGCCGGACGCCTGGTGATGGAGATGCATGAACGCGGCGGGCCGTTGCCGCGCGAACTGGTGACGCGAAAGGCGCTCGAAAACGGCGCCGCGATCGTGGCCGCCACCGGGGGATCGACCAACGCCGCGTTGCATCTGCCGGCGATCGCCAATGAAGCCGGAATTGCCTTCACACTCGACGACGTCGGCGAAGTCTTCGCGCGCACACCCCTGATCGGCAATCTGCGGCCGGGTGGCAAATATACCGCCAAGGACGTCCACGACATCGGCGGCACCGCCGTCGTGATCCGCGCGCTGATCGAAAGCGGCCACATCGATGGCGGCTGTCTGACGATCACGGGCCGGACCATCGCTGAAGAATACGGTCAGGCGAACAAGACCGACGGCGAGGTGATTTATCATACCGGCGCGCCGATCATGCCTGACGGCGGCGTCGCCGTGCTCAAAGGCAATCTTTGTCCGGACGGCGCCGTTATCAAGATCGCCGGCCTGAAGAAGCTGGTGTTCGAAGGCAGTGCGCGTGTTTTCGAAAACGAAGAGGCGTGCGTCGAGGCCGTTCGGCAGCGTAGCTACGGCGAAGGCGACGTCCTGATCATTCGAAATGAAGGACCCGTCGGCGGCCCCGGCATGCGGGAAATGCTCGGGGTCACCGCTTTGATCTATGGCCAGGGCATGGGCGAGAAGGTGGCGCTTGTCACCGACGGCCGGTTCTCAGGCGCAACGCGCGGCATGTGTATCGGCTATGTGTCGCCGGAGGCCTTTATCGGCGGCCCGCTTGCACTGGTCCGCGAAGGCGACCGCATCCGGATCGATGCCGGCGCGCGCCGGATGGACTTGCTGATCGACGATGCAGAACTGGCGCAGCGGCGGCAAGCCTGGACGCCCCGGCCGCCGCGGCATCGTGCCGGAGCATTGTCCAAATATGCCAGGCTGGTCGGGCAGGCGCCGGGCGGTGCCGTTACACATCCGGGGGCTGCGGACTGGCCGTGGTTCGACTAATCATACAACATCAAGAATTCAGGCAGGGAGAGTTAAGATGGCTTCTGACAACAAAACCGGACTTGAACTTCGGTCGCTGATCAAGAAGAGCGGCGAACTCGAACTGTCGCTGGCCAGCGTGCCGATCCCTGAACCCGGTCCCGATGAAGTCCTGGTCAGAGTCGAGGCCTCACCGATCAATCCGTCGGACCTTGGCCTTCTTGTCGGCGCCGCGGACATGTCTACGGCCAAGGCCTCGGGCACCGGCGATGCAGCGGTCGTTACCGCGAAGGTGCCGGATGGCGCGATGAAGGCCATGGCGGGACGGCTCAATGAATCGATGCCGGTCGGCAACGAAGGCGCCGGCGTTGTGGTCAAGGCCGGATCGTCAGACGCAGCGCAGGCGCTGCTCGGCAAGACCGTGGCGATGATCGGCGGCGCCATGTATGCGCAGTATCGCTGCCTGAGGGCAA
Organism: uncultured Alphaproteobacteria bacterium; assembly: GCA_963710045.1. GTDB lineage: Bacteria > Pseudomonadota > Alphaproteobacteria > Rhizobiales > Xanthobacteraceae > Bradyrhizobium. Next base: position 14,460 of record CAVPZO010000024.1, read on the forward strand.
AAGATGTTCTGCCGCTTCCTCCGGGCACCACACCGGCCGATGGCGCGTCGTGCTTTGTCAATCCGCTGACCTCGCTCGGCATGGTCGAGACCATGCGGCGGGAAGGCCACAAGGCGCTGGTGCATACCGCGGCGGCATCGAACCTTGGCCAGATGCTCAACAAGATCTGCCTCAAGGACGGCGTCGGCCTCGTCAACATCGTCCGCAACGCGGAGCAGGAGGACATCCTGCGCAAGCTGGGCGCAAAACACGTTGTCGATTCCTCGAAGCCAACCTTCATGGACGACCTGACCAACGCGCTGGTCGAGACCGGCGCGACGCTGGCATTCGACGCCATCGGCGGCGGCAGGCTTGCGGGCCAGATACTGACCTGCATGGAAACCGCCGCCAACAAGACCGCGAAAGTCTACAGCCGCTACGGCTCGAGCGTGCACAAGCAGGTCTACATCTACGGTCGCCTCGATATGCGTCCGACTGAACTGGTCGGTGCTTTCGGAATGGCTTGGGGTGTCGGCGGCTGGCTGCTGTTTCCGTTCCTGCAAAAGATCGGGCCTGCCGACGGCGCGAAGCTACGGCAGCGCGTGGTCGATGAGCTCAAGACCACCTTTGCCAGCCACTACACCAAGGTGGTGTCGCTGCAGGAAGCGCTGCAACTGCAGAACATCGCGGTTTATGGCAAGCGCGCGACTGGCACCAAATATCTGATCAATCCGAACAAGGACGGCTAATACGACACGCAGCAATTTTCAACGCAGGGGGAAGTTCAATGTCGACAGACCTGAAGTACCTCGCATTTACGGCAATCCTCACCGCATCGCTGTGGATTCCCTATGTCGTTGCGCAAGTGACGGCCAACGGACCGCTGAAGCCGCAAAACTATCGTGATCCGACAAAGCGGCCGACCCCGCTTTGGGGCAAGCGCGCCGACCGCGTCTATCTCAACGCGGTCGAAACCTTCGCGCCTTTCGCGGCATTGGTGATCGTGGCGCATCTGGCCGGCAAGGCCAACGCCATGACGGCGTTCTGGGCGATGTGCTATTTCTGGCTGCGCCTGGCGCACGCCGTGGTGTACCTGCTCGGCGTTCCCGTGGTGCGGACGATCATCTTCACGCTCGGCTATGTGGCGATTGCCGGGATATTCTGGGAAGTGATCAAGTAGGCGCCCAAGGTTTCTTTCGGCGTTCAGGCTTGCAATCCTCCGCCAGCGCGAGAACACTCGCGGCCAAAGAGTTTCGGAGAAAACGCAATGGACGGGCCGCTCGCGGGCATCAGGGTGATCGAGATCGGGCAGGCGGTGGCGGGACCGATGGCCGGCATGATCCTCGGCGACATGGGCGCCGAGGTGATCAAGATCGAGAAGCCCGATGGCGGCGACGACGCGCGGGGGTGGGGGCCACCGTTCATTGACGGCGACTCCATGCTGTTCCACTCCATGAACCGCAACAAGAAGTCGGTGACGCTCGATATCAAGAATCCCGACGATGTCGCCAAGCTGAAGACGCTGGCTGAGTCAGCCGACATCCTGATCCAGAATTTGCGCTCCGGCGTCGTCGCCGAGCTCGGTATCGGGCCCGACGTGATGTGCGCGCTCAATCCGCGGCTGATCTATTGCTCGGTGTGGGCGTTCGGCAAGAATGGCCCGCTGCGTAACGCGCCGGGGTTCGATCCGCTGCTGCAGGCCTATGGCGGGGTGATGTCGCTGACCGGCCGGCCCGACGATCCACCGACCTTCTGCGCGCCGGCCATCAACGACCGCGCCACCGCGCAATGGTGCGTGATCGGCGCGCTCGGCGCGCTGCAGGCGCGGCATCAAACCGGCAAGGGATGCGTGATCGATACCGCGCTGTTCGACAGCGCGGTGGCCTGGGTCGAAGGGCCGCTCAACGGTTACAACCATACCGGAAAACCGCCGCAGCGTTTCGGCGGCGCCAGTTTTACGCTGGTGCCGTACCAGGTGTTCGAAACCTCGGACCGGCCGATCTGCATCGCCGCCGGAAACGACCGGCTGTTCGTGAAATGCGCCGGCGTGCTCGGTCATCCCGAATGGGCCAGCGATCCGCGCTTCCTGCAGGTGCGCGACCGGGCGGCCAATCGCCACGCGCTGATCGATCTGATGAAGCCGGTGCTGAAGGCGCGCGGCCGCGCCGAATGGATGGCCGGGCTGGAGCAGGCCGGCGTGCCCTGCAGCCCGGTCAACGATATTCCCGAACTGTCCCGGACCGAACAGCTCAAGGCGGCCGACTTGCTGCGCAACTTGCCGGGCACGGAGCTTAACGTCGTCGGCCTGCCCATCGTGTTCGATGGCGTACGCCCGTATCCGCGCTCCGATGCGCCGAAGCTGGGCCAGCATAATGACGAGGTGCTGTCCCAGCGGCGTTCGGACGCCGCCGAATAGGTGAAATTTTTCTCGACCGCTACAAACGGCAAATTCATGCACTTGCATCTTTCTGCTGTCACGGCTATGCAGCCGCGATCGCTCCAGCAAAAGGACCCCTCCATGGCCACGCCATATAACGTTGTCGTCATTGCCGGCAGCCTTCGCAAGGACAGCCACACCCTCAAGGTCGCCAACGCGTTGGCCAGGCTGGCTCCGGATTCGTTGAAACTGAATGTCGTTACGCTGCATGACATCTCGTTCTTCAATCAGGACCTTGAAGCGGCGCCGCCGGCGGACTGGCTGGCGTTCCGCGAAAAGCTGCAGAAATCCGACGCCGTGCTGTTCGTGACGCCGGAATACAACCGCTCGATCCCCGGCGTGCTGAAAAACGCCATCGATGTCGGCTCGCGTCCCTATGGCAAGAGCTCATTCCTCGGCAAGCCGATCGGCATTGTCAGCAACTCGCCGGGCGTGCTCGGCGGCGTCAACGCGGCGATGAACCTGAAGCAGCTGCTTCCCGGCATTACCGGCCCGATCATGGGCCAGCCGGAAATCTATCTGGTCGGCGTCGGCGACGCCTTCGACGCTGAGGGCAATCTCACCAAGGAACCGATGCAGAAGGTGATGAAGCAGTACATCGACGCCTATGCGGCCTGGGTGGATAAGCACAATAAATAGGCGGCCGGCGCCGCGTCAAAGACGATCGTTAGCATTGCCTTAACCCGACCGTCGCATCGTCGCGGCATGGTTTCGCGCACCCAACTCAAATCGCTGCTCACCGGCCTCGCGCTTTATGCGGTCGCGGCGATGATGGTCGGCTATTTCGGCGTCAATGCCTATACCGGCAAATACGGCTTGAACGCGCGGCAGGAACTCGATCAGGAAATCATCGCGCTGACCTCCGAACTGGTGCGGCTGAAGCGCGAGCGTAGCGAGGGCGAGCAGCGGGTGTCGCTGCTGCGCTCGGACCGGGTCGATCCCGACATGCTCGACGAGCGCGTGCGCTACCAGCTCCATTATGCCGATCCGCGCGAACTGATCAGGACTACCAGGCCTGCGAACTGATTTATTCACGCACACCACCGTCATCCTGAGAAGCGCGCTCTTGCGCGCGTCTCGAAGGATCGGCTGCTTGCGCCCGTGGCCGATCCTTCGAGGCTCGCCGAAGACGGCGAGCACCTCAGGATGACGCTGTGGGTTACTTGAATTCTGCAAATTACAAAACCTGGCATATTGAATATCGAAAATTTCGCTCACGCTGCACTGCGGCATAGCGAATTCGCGGTCCCGTCACGCAATCCTTTTAAGGAGAAATAAGTTGGGGTAGAGAGGGATGACCTCTCTCCAAGACGGAATTGTCCATGGCCGCTCAGAAGAAAAATCCCGCAAGCGAAAAAGGCCAGGACAAGGCGCAGGAAAAGGGCAACGGCACGAAGAATCCGCCAATTCCTGAATTCACCAGAGACGAGGAACTCAAGGCGCTGCGCGACATGCTGCTGATCCGGCGCTTTGAGGAAAAAGCCGGCCAGCTCTACGGAATGGGCGCGATCGGCGGCTTCTGTCATCTCTACATCGGCCAGGAAGCCATCGTCGTCGGCATGCAGATGGCCCTGAAGCAAGGCGATCAGGTCATAACCGGATACCGCGACCACGGGCACATGCTGGCCTGCGGCATGGAAGCCAAGGGCGTGATGGCCGAGCTGACCGGACGCCACGGCGGCTATTCCAAGGGCAAGGGCGGCTCCATGCACATGTTCAGCAAGGAGAAGCATTTTTACGGCGGCCACGGCATTGTCGGCGCGCAGGTTTCGCTCGGCACCGGTCTTGCCTTCGCCAACCGCTATCGCGGCAACGACAATGTCAGCCTGGCCTATTTCGGCGACGGCGCGTCCAATCAGGGCCAGGTCTATGAAAGTTTTAATATGGCGGAGCTTTGGAAGCTTCCCGTCATCTACGTCATCGAGAACAACCGCTACGCCATGGGCACATCGGTGACGCGCTCCTCGGCGCAAACCGATTTTTCCAAGCGCGGCATCTCCTTCAACATCCCCGGCGAACAGGTCGACGGCATGGATGTCCGCGCCGTGAAAGCCGCGGCCGACAAGGCGGTCGCATGGTGCCGCGCCGGCAAGGGGCCGTTCATTCTGGAGATGCAGACCTACCGCTATCGCGGCCATTCGATGTCGGATCCTGCGAAATATCGTACCCGCGAGGAGGTCGACAAGGTTCGCCACGACCAGGACCCGATCGAGCAGGTGCGCAACCGTCTGCTTGCCGCAAAAATGACCGAGCAGGATTTGAAGCAGATCGACGCCGAAGTGCGCGAAATCGTCAACGCGTCGGCGGACTTTGCGCAGAATGATCCCGAGCCCGACGCGTCCGAATTGTGGACCGACATCTATCGCTGAACGCGCAAGCCAGAGTTTTCGGAGTTGATATGCCAATTCAAGTATTGATGCCTGCGCTGTCGCCGACCATGGAGAAGGGTAACCTCTCCAAATGGCTGAAGAAGGAAGGCGAGACCATCAAGTCCGGCGACGTCATCGCCGAGATCGAAACCGACAAAGCCACCATGGAAGTCGAGGCCACCGATGAGGGCACCCTCGGCAAGATCCTGATCCCCGAAGGCACCGCCGACGTCGCGGTCAACACGCCGATTGCCACCATTCTGGCCGACGGCGAAAGCGCTGCCGATCTGGGCAAGGCACCTCCGCCAGCAAAAGAGAAGGCCGCGGAATCCGCAGCCCCCGCGGAAGCAAAGTCAGAAGCTCCTGCCGAAGCCAAATCCGGCGGCGGAGAGGAGAAGAAAGCGCCCGCCGCGCCGAAAGCCGCAACCGAGCCCGATCCAGAAGTGCCCGAAGGCACCGAGATGGTGACCATGACGATCCGCGAGGCGCTGCGCGACGCCATGGCCGAGGAAATGCGCAGGGATCCCGACGTCTTCATCATGGGCGAGGAGGTCGCGGAATATCAGGGCGCCTACAAGGTCACGCAGGGGCTGCTGCAGGAATTCGGCGCCAAGCGCGTGATCGACACCCCGATCACCGAGCACGGCTTTGCCGGCGTCGGCGTCGGTGCGGGCATGGCCGGCCTGAAACCCATCGTCGAATTCATGACCTTCAATTTCGCAATGCAGGCGATCGACCAGATCATCAACTCCGCCGCCAAGACGCTGTACATGTCCGGCGGCCAGATGGGCTGCTCGATCGTGTTCCGCGGACCGAACGGCGCCGCAGCCCGCGTCGCCGCGCAGCACAGCCAGGATTATTCGGCGTGGTATTCGCAGATTCCCGGACTGAAGGTGATCGCGCCGTATTCGGCCGCCGATTACAAGGGTCTGCTGAAGGCTGCGATCCGCGATCCCAATCCGGTGATCTTCCTCGAAAACGAAATGCTGTACGGGCAGTCGGGTCCGGTGCCGAAACTCGACGACTATGTGATCCCGATCGGCAAGGCGCGCATCGTTCGCGCAGGTGGCCATGTCACGGTGGTGTCATGGTCGAACGGCATGAGCTACGCGCTGAAAGCCGCCGATGAGCTGGCGAAAGAGGGCATCGAGGCGGAGGTGATCGATCTGCGCACGCTGCGTCCGCTCGACACCGACACTATCCTGGCATCCGTGAAAAAGACCGGCCGCGCCGTGACGGTGGAAGAAGGCTGGCAACAATGCGGGGTCGGCGCCGAAATCGCCGCCCGCATCATGGAACAGGCCTTCGATTATCTCGATGCGCCGGTAGCGCGGGTGTCGGGCAAGGACGTGCCGATGCCTTATGCCGCCAATCTGGAAAAGCTGGCGCTGCCCTCGGTGGCCGAGGTGGTCGAAGCCGCCAAAGCCGTTTGCTACAGGTAAGCCATGGCCGGCCCGAAAGAGCAGCCATTGCCGCCGGACGTGATAGGCCGCGAGGATGCCGCGGAAGTGTTGCGGGCGTTTGTTGTCGATCAAGGGCTTTCGATCGCGTTCATGCGGGCATTCGATGAACCGGATATGTGGGGCCTGCTGCTGGTCGATATCGCGCGCCATGCCGCGCGCGCCTATGCGCGCGAAAGCGATTATACCGAGGACGAGGCGCTGACGCGCATCATCACAATGTTCGACGCCGAAATCGCGCGGCCGACCGACATCGGCAATACCACGCCGCGGTCGCAACAAGGTCACTGACAATGCCAATCAACATCCTGATGCCCGCGCTGTCGCCGACGATGGAAAAAGGCAACCTTGCCAGATGGCTCAAGAAAGAGGGCGACAAGGTCAAGTCCGGCGACGTCATCGCGGAGATCGAGACCGACAAGGCGACCATGGAGGTGGAGGCGGTCGACGAGGGCACGCTGGCGAAGATATTGGTGCCCGAGGGCACGCAGGATGTGCCGGTCAATGACGTGATCGCGGTGCTCGCCGGCGACGGCGAGGATGTGAAAGCTGCGGGCGCAGCGCCTCAGCCGGCCAAGGCTGAAGCCAAGGCCGAGGCCAAAGCCGAGGCAAAACCTGAAACCAAAACCGACGCGCCCAAGGAGAAGCCGGCACCTGCGCCTGCCGAGAAGGCGCCGGCACCGGCCGCCGCAGCGCCTGCGCCAGCTCCAAAGGAGTCCGCGCCGCAAAGCAACGGCCACGCCCGCATCTTCTCTTCGCCGCTGGCGCGGCGTCTCGCCAAGGAAGCCGGCATCGACGTGGCGCGCATCAACGGTTCCGGGCCGCATGGCCGCGTCATCGCGCGCGATGTCGAGGAAGCCAAATCCGGCAAGGGGCTGAAAGCTCCGGCCGCGGCGCCGGCCGCCGGCGCGCCCAGCATTGCGCCGTCGATGTCGGACAAGCAGATTCTCGGACTTTACGAGGAAGGTTCGTACGATCTTGTCCCGCATGACGGCATGCGGCGAACCATCGCGCAGCGGCTTACCGCAGCGACCCAGTCGATGCCGACATTCTACCTCACCATCGATTGCGACATCGGCAAGCTCAGCGCGGCGCGCGAAGAGATCAACGCCGCGGCGCCGAAGGACAAGGACAAGAAGCCGCTCTACAAGCTCTCGGTCAACGACTTCGTCATCAAGGCGATGGCGCTGGCGCTGCAACGCATCCCCGAGGCCAACGTCAGCTGGTCGGAGGCTGCGATGCTCAAGCACAAGCATTCCGACATCGGCGTCGCGGTCGCGCTGCCGTTCGGCCTGATCACGCCGATCATCCGCAAGGCCGAGACCAAGTCGCTGTCGGCGATCTCGAACGAGATGAAGGATCTTGCCGCGCGTGCCCGGGCCAAGAAGCTGAAGCCGAATGAATACCAGGGCGGCACGTCGTCGGTGTCCAATCTCGGCATGTACGGCATCAAGGATTTCACCGCGGTGATCAATCCGCCGCAGTCGTCGATCCTCGCTGTCGGCACGGGAGAGCAGCGCGCAGTGGTGCGCAACGGGCAGATCGTGCCGGCGACCATCATGAGCGTGACGCTAAGTTGCGATCATCGCGCGGTCGACGGCGCGCTTGGCGCGGAGCTGATCGGCGCGTTCAAGATGCTGATCGAAAATCCGGTGATGATGGTGGTGTAAGATGCCGCGAGTAGGGGTTTCGTTGCGCAAGGGAAAACCGGACGATTACAAGCGTGCGATCGGCGACGCCGTCTACGATGTGCCCAAGAAAGACTGGTCGTTCGGCAACGGCATCGCGCAATATGCCTGAAGCATTCGCATGAAGCTGAGGACCCGATGGCCCTGGATCACGGCGCTGCTGGCAGCCGCCGTAGTGCTCAATCCGATCGGACTCGATATTTTCTACGGTGCGTTTTTGTCGGGTGAGCAGCTATCGCGAAACATCTGGGGGTCCATCGCATGGATCGGAATTGCGATCCTCGCAACGATCGTGCTGCTGGAATGGGCCGTCAGGTTACACATCTTGAAACGCAGCACGCGTAACACTGCCTGAACGGAGCCGACATGGCCGATACATCCTTCGACGTCATCATCATCGGCTCCGGCCCCGGCGGCTACGTCACCGCCATCCGCGCGGCGCAGCTTGGGTTCAAGACCGCGATTGTCGAAAAATCCTATCTCGGCGGCATCTGCCTGAACTGGGGATGCATCCCGACCAAGGCGCTGCTGCGCTCGGCCGAGATCTACCACTACATGCAGCATGCCAAGGACTACGGACTGTCGGCCGAGAAAGTGTCGTTCGACGCCAAAGCCGTGGTGCAGCGCTCGCGCGGCGTCTCCAAACGCCTCAACGATGGCGTCGGCTTTCTGATGAAGAAGAACAAGGTGACGATCATCTGGGGTGATGCGTCGATCGATGCGCCTGGCAAGGTCATGGTGAAGAAATCCAGTGTCGATGCGCCGAAGGGTGCGCTGGGCGAGGGGGCCTATCAAGCCAAGCACATCATCCTCGCCACCGGCGCGCGGCCGCGAGTGTTGCCGGGGCTGGAGCCGGACAAGAAGCTGATCTGGACTTATTTCGAAGCGATGGTCCCGGAAAAAATGCCGAAATCGCTGCTGGTGGTCGGCTCCGGCGCCATCGGCATCGAATTCGCGTCGTTCTTCCACACCATGGGCGCCGAGGTGACCGTGGTCGAGGTGCTGCCGCAGATATTGCCCGTAGAAGACGCGGAAATTGCGGTGCTGGCGCGCAAGCAGCTCGAGAAGCAGGGCATCAAAATCCTCAGCAACACCAAAGTCACAAAACTGGAGAAGAAAAGCGACAGCGTGGTCGCCACCATCGACGACGGCAAGGGCAAGCCGCAGACACTCGAAGTCGACCGGGTGATCTCGGCGGTCGGGGTGGTCGGCAACATCGAAAATCTTGGGTTAGAAAAACTCGGCGTCAAGACCGAGCGCGGCTGCATCGTGATCGACGGCTACGGCAAGACCAACGTGCCCGGCATCTACGCCATCGGCGATGTCGCCGGACCGCCGATGCTGGCGCACAAGGCCGAACATGAAGGCGTGGTCTGCATCGAGGCGATCAAGGGCATGCATCCGCATCCGATGGACAAGAACCTCATTCCAGGATGCACTTATTGCCATCCGCAGGTGGCGTCAGTCGGCCTGACCGAGGCAAGAGCGAAGGAGGGGGGCCGCGAAATCCGGGTCGGCCGTTTTCCGTTCGTCGGCAACGGCAAGGCGATCGCGCTCGGCGAGGATCAGGGCCTGGTCAAGGTGATCTTCGACAAGAAGACCGGACAGCTGCTTGGCGCGCATATGGTCGGCGCCGAAGTGACTGAGCTTATCCAGGGCTATGTGGTTGCGATGAATCTCGAGACCACCGAGGAAGAGCTAATGCACACCATCTTCCCGCATCCGACACTGTCGGAAATGATGAAGGAAGCGGTGCTCGATGCCTATGGCCGCGTGCTGAATATGTAGCCCTTGGTGTCCCGGATGCGGGGCTTGGCTCGTAGCCCGGATGGAGCGCAGCGCAATCCGGGATCACCGCTTCAGCATTCGCGCCCCCCGGATTTCGCTTCCGCTCCATCCGGGCTACGGGGCATGACGTCGAATCGACGTGGTTGCCCGGCTGCAACGGATGTGGCGTCAACGCAACACTCGACTAACATTTGCTGGACAACCCGGCCGGCTCTTGCGCGCGCCGCTATTTAGCCACACCGGTTCATGAAATCATTCCTTCGTAGGCTGATAGCCACGGCACTCGCGAAGGCGAAGGGAAGTTTTCCCGGGACCAAAAGGAGATGGCTGGGGAAACGGGTTCGCGATGGACGCCAAGACCAAACTCAAATCGAGACTGCCCAGCCGCCATGTGACGGAAGGGCCTTCGCGCGCCCCGCATCGCTCGTATCTCTATGCCATGGGTCTGACCACCCAGCAGATTCACCAGCCGTTCGTCGGCGTGGCGTCGTGCTGGAACGAGGCCGCGCCCTGCAACATTTCGCTGATGCGCCAGGCTCAGGCGGTCAAGAAGGGCGTCGCCTCCGCCGGCGGTACCCCCCGCGAGTTCTGCACCATCACCGTCACCGACGGCATCGCCATGGGCCATGACGGCATGCGCTCGTCGCTGCCGTCGCGCGAATGCATCGCCGATTCGGTCGAACTGACCATGCGGGGCCATGCCTATGACGCGCTGGTTGGGCTGGCCGGCTGCGACAAGTCGCTGCCGGGCATGATGATGGCGATGGTCCGCCTCAACGTGCCCTCGATCTTCATCTATGGCGGCTCGATCCTGCCCGGCAATTTCCGCGGCCAACAGGTCACGGTGCAGGACATGTTCGAGGCGGTCGGCAAACACTCGGTCGGCGAGATGTCCGACGAGGATTTGGACGAAATCGAGCGGGTGGCGTGCCCGTCCGCCGGCGCGTGCGGCGCACAATTCACCGCCAACACCATGGCGACGGTATCGGAGGCCATTGGGCTTGCGTTGCCATACTCTGCTGGCGCTCCGGCGCCCTACGAAATCCGCGACGCGTTCTGCATGACCGCGGGCGAGAAGGTGATGGAACTGATCGCGGCCAATATCCGGCCGCGCGACATCGTGACCCTGAAGGCGCTTCAGAACGCCGCGGCGGTGGTAGCCGCATCCGGCGGATCGACCAACGCCGGACTGCATCTGCCGGCGATCGCGCATGAATGCGGCATCAAGTTCGACCTGTTCGACGTGGCGGAAATCTTCAAAAAGACACCGTATGTCGCGGATTTGAAGCCGGGCGGTCGTTATGTTGCCAAAGACATGTTCGAGGTTGGCGGCATACCGCTTCTGATGAAGACATTGCTCGACCATGGATACCTTCACGGCGACTGTCTGACCGTTACCGGCCGGACGATTGCGGAAAATCTCAAGGGCGTGAAATGGAATCCGCATCAGGACGTGGTGCGGAGTGCCGACAAGCCGATCACCGTCACAGGCGGCGTGGTCGGCCTGAAGGGAAATCTCGCGCCGGAAGGCGCGATCGTGAAGGTCGCCGGAATGTCGAATTTGAAATTCACCGGACCTGCCCGCTGCTTCGACCGCGAAGAGGATGCGTTCGAGTCGGTGCAGAACAAGACCTACAAGGAAGGCGAAGTCCTCGTGATCCGCTATGAGGGCCCCAAGGGCGGCCCCGGCATGCGCGAAATGCTCTCGACCACGGCGGCGCTGACCGGCCAGGGCATGGGCGGCAAGATCGCGCTGATCACCGACGGCCGGTTTTCCGGTGCTACCCGCGGCTTCTGTATCGGCCATGTCGGGCCGGAAGCCGCCATCGGCGGACCGATCGCGCTGCTGCGCGATGGCGACATCATCGAGATCGACGCCGACGTCGGCACACTTAACGTAAAATTGACTGACGCGGAACTCGCCGAACGTAAAACCAAATGGCGGGCTCGCGAGACAGACCATACGTCCGGCGCTCTGTGGAAGTACGCCCAGCAGGTCGGACCCGCGGTGGATGGTGCCGTTACCCATCCGGGTGGGGCACGCGAGAAACAGTGTTATGCGGATATCTGAGTTCATTTTTGCGTTGATTTTGAGTGCCGCGCCGGTGGCGGCGCCGGCGTTTGCGTTCGAAGGCACACCTGTTGCGCCTCAGGATACCGCTATCCCGGTGGTCGCCGCCCAGCCCGGCGCCGTGCAGGCGCTGAAGAAGGCCGTGCCGCCGAGCACCACGGCCACCTCGCTGACGTCGCTGCAATACGCCGCCGAGGGCGGTCACCCGGTGGCGCAGTGGAAACTGGGGCGGATGTACGCCGACGGTGACGGCGTTGCCCAGGACGATTTGCGCGCCTTCGAATATTTCAGCCGGATCGCCAACGCCCACGCCGAAGACAGCCCGTCGGCGCCGCAGGCGGCGATCGTCGCCAACGCCTTTGTCTCGCTCGGCCGGTATTATCTGAGCGGCATTCCGAACACCAAGATCAAGGTCGACGCCGACCGGGCGCGGGAGATGTTCTCCTACGCCGCGTCGTATTTCGGCAATGCCGACGCGCAATACGACCTGGCCCGGCTGTATCTCAATGGCATCGGCACGCCCCGTGATTCCCGCTACGGCGCGCGCTGGCTCGGCCTTGCCGCCCAGAAGGGCCAGCATCAGGCGCAGGCTACGCTTGGCCAGATGCTGTTCAACGGCGATCAGCTGCCGCGGCAGGCCGCGCGCGGGCTGATGTGGCTGACGCTGGCGCGCGACAGCGCAGCACCGGACGAGACCTGGATCAAGGAAAGCTACAACAAGGCGATCGCGAAAGCGTCCGAGAACGACCGCGCGATGGCGCTGCAGATGCTCGAGCACTGGGTCCAGGGCCGCAAGGACTGAGGCTGCAAGAGCGTAGGGTGGGTTAGCGCCGAAGGCGCGTAACCCACCGGCTGCGCTTTCCGCGAATCCGGATGGTGGGTTACGGCGCTTCGCGCCTAACCCACCCTACGCAGCTCAGGCCGCCTCGAGATCCAGGTCGATCCACACTGGAACGTGATCGGACGGCTTCTCCCAGGCCCGGACATATTTATCGATTCCGGCATCGATCAACCGGTCGCTGGCCTGCGGCGACAGCAGCATATGGTCGATGCGGATGCCCCAGTTCTTCTGCCAGGCGCCGGCCTGATAGTCCCAGAAGGTATATTGGCCGGGTTCGTCGGTGACCGCGCGCAGCGCGTCGGTCAGTCCCAGTCCAAGCAGCGCCTGAAAACTCTCGCGGGTCTGCGGCTTGAACAGCGCGTCGTTGACCCAGGCCGCCGGGTTATGGACATCCGGCGGCGCCGGAATGACGTTGAAATCGCCGGCCAGCACCAGCGGTTCTTCGGTCTTCAGCCGCTCTCTTGAATACTCAAGAAGCCGCGACATCCATTTGAGTTTATAAGGATATTTATCGGTTCCGACCGGGTTGCCATTGGGCAGATACAGGCACGCCACCCGCACCACGCCGGATTTCAGCGACACCACGCCCTCGAGGAATCGGGCGTGGACATCCTCCTCGTCTCCGCCGAGCCGCGGGGTGGCTTCTTCGAGCGGGTATTTCGACAGCAGCGCCACGCCGTTGAAGGTCTTTTGGCCATGGCTGACGACGTTGTAGCCGAGCGCCTCGATGGCTTCGCGCGGAAACGCCTCATCGACGCACTTGATTTCCTGCAGGCAGACGATGTCGGGCGCGCAGTCGCGCAGCCAGGTCAGCAGGTGATCGAGCCGCTGCCGGATCGAATTGACGTTCCAGGTGGCTATCCGCATGGGCGTGGTCCGGTAACAACGATATTAAATTTTCGTCACTGGCATACCATGATCAACGTGGCTGTGATAAGCCGTTAGAATAAGGCGCAAAAGTCGCCATCAAGGGTTGGAAAAACCGGGCCGTCCCGATCCCTTGTGGACCGGTCGACGTGAGATGTCATGAAAAAACGTAATCTGATGATTTGCGGAGGCGTGCTGGTTGTCGGCGCGCTGGTTGCCGCGTTTGTGACGCGCTCATCCTGGATGGGCACCGGTGCCAGTGCGCAGGGCCCGCAGCGTCCGCGCGTGGTCTCGGTTGAACTGGCCAGGGCCGAACGCAAGCCGGTGCCGGTCGATGTCGATTCGATCGGGACGGTAACGCCGATCTCGAGCGCGGCGCTGAAGTCCCGCGTCGAAACCACCATCACCGGCGTGCATTTCGAGGACGGCGCCAAGGTCAACGAGGGCGATCTGCTGTTCACCCTCGACTCCCGCCAGATCGAGGCCCAGATCGAGCAGGCCGAAGGTGTGCTGGCGAAGGATCAGGCGCAACTCGAAGGCGCGCAGCGTGATGTGAAACGTTATAGCGATCTGATCGGCAAGGGCGCCACCACCCAGGTCAACCTCGACAACGCCAAGACCCAGGCCGATGTCCTGATCGGCACCATCAAGGCCGATCAGGCCGCCCTGGACAATCTGAAGGTCCAAAAGAGCTACACCAGCATCCGCGCGCCATTCTCGGGACGGATCAGCGCCGCCAACGTGAAAATCGGGAATTTCGTCCGCCCCGCCGATACCGCGCCGCTGGCTGTCATCAACCAGATGGCGCCGGTCTACGTGACCTTCGCCATTCCGCAGCGCGTCCTGGTCGATCTGCGCGAGGCGATGGCTACAGGATCGTCCAAGGTGAGTGCGACCATCCCCGGCCATCAGCGGTCCGAAGAAGGCAAGATCGCGATGGTCGAAAACACCGTGGATTCGACGACCGGCATGGCGACGGTGCGCGGGATCATGAACAACAGCAGCGAAACGCTGTGGCCGGGAATTTTGGTCGCTACCAAACTGACCATTCGCACGGAAAATGCCGTGGTGCTGCCTACGGTCGCGGTGCAGCGCAGCCAGACTGGCAATTTCGTGTTCGTGGTCAAGGACGGCGTGGCAAAAGTTCAGCCGGTGAAGGTCGACCGCACCTTGCAGGGGCAGTCCGTGATCACCGAGGGCTTGTCCGGCGGCGAAGACGTCGTGGTGGACGGCCAGTTGCTGCTGTCCGACGGCACGCGGGTCGAGCCGCGGACGCGCAAGGCCGGGGCGTGACGCGATGACGCTCTCGGAACTTTGTATCCGCCGGCCGGTGATGACCACCCTCATCACCGCCTCGATCATCGCCTTCGGCGTGTTCGCGTTCCGGCTGCTGCCGGTGTCGGCGTTGCCGAGGGTCGATTTTCCCACCATCGCCGTGACTGCGACCCTGCCGGGCGCCAGCGCGGATACCATGGGCGCCTCCGTCGCCGGCATCATCGAGCGTCAGCTGTCGACCATCGCCGGCATCTCGTCGATGTCGTCGAGTTCGTCGCAAGGTACGACGCAAATCACCATCCAGTTCGATCTCAATCGCAACATCGACGCCGCCGCACTCGACGTGCAGACCGCGCTGACCATCGCGCAGCGCCGGCTGCCGATCGAGATGACCACTCCGCCAAGTTTCCGCAAAGTGAATCCGGCCGATTTTCCGGTGCTGTTCGTCGCACTGCAATCGTCGACGCTGCCATTGTCCGCCGTCAATGAATACGGCGACATCACCATCGGGCAGGCGCTGTCGCAAATCCCCGGCGTGGCGCAGGCCATCATCTACGGCGCGCAGAAATTCGCCATCCGCGTGCAGGCCGATCCGGAGGCCGCGGCGGCGCGCGGCCTGTCGCTCGAGGACATAAGGGCCGCCGTCTCGCGCGCCAATTCGTCGACTCCGGTGGGGACGCTGAACGGGCCGAAGCAGGATGTAGCACTGCAGGCCTCCGGGCAGATGGACAAGGCGGCAGACTACAGCCGGGTCGTCGTGGCGTGGCGTAACGGGTCGCCGGTCAAGCTCGACGAGGTCGCCAAGATCTACGAAAGCGTCGAGAACGACAAGATCGCGAGCTGGTTGAACGGCGAGCGTTCCATCGTGGTCGCGATTCAGAAGCAGCCGGACGCCAACACGGTTGCCGTCGTCGATGCGGTACGGGCCAAGCTCCCGGCATTACGGGCGCAAATACCGCCTTCCGTGACCATGAGCGTGATGCTGGACCGCTCGGTCTCGGTCCGCCAGGCAGTAGCCGACGTCCAGGAAACCCTCGGCATCGCCGTCTGTCTGGTGATCCTTGTGATCTTCCTGTTCCTGCGCTCGGCTTCGGCCACATTCATTCCCGCGCTCGCCGTGCCGATCTCGCTGCTTGGAACCTGCGCGGTCATGTACATGCTGGATTACTCCATCAACAACATGACGCTGCTGGCGCTGACATTGTCGGTCGGTTTCGTGGTCGACGACGCCATCGTCATGCTGGAAAACATCGTGCGGCATATCGAGCACGGCATGAAGCCTTACGAGGCGGCGCTCAAGGGTGCGCGCGAAATCGGCTTCACCATCATCTCGATCACGTTCTCGCTGATCGCCGTGTTCATTCCGGTGTTGCTGATGGGCGGCATCGTCGGCCGTGTGTTCCGCGAATTCGCGGTGACGATCTCGGTCGCGATCGTGGTGTCCGGTTTCGTGTCGCTGACGCTGACGCCGATGCTGTGCGCGCGCGTGCTGAAGGCGCACGATCCCGACAAGAAAGAAAATTTCATTCTTCGCTTGTTCGAACGGATGTTTGCTTCCTGGTTGCGGGCGTATGAATGGGCGCTCGACTGGGTGCTGGCGAGGAAGGCGCTGATGCTGATCGTCACGCTCGCCACTCTCGGCGGAACGATCTACCTGTACATGATCGTTCCAAAAGGATTTTTCCCGCAGGAGGACACGGGTTTTCTGATCGGCGTCACCGAAGCCGCCACCGATACCTCGTTCGAGGCGATGACGATCCGTCAGCAGGCGCTGGTCGATGTCCTGAAAACCGATCCGGCGGTGGATTACATCAACAGCACGGTGGGGTCGGGCGGTCCCAATCCGACCGCGAATTACGGCCGGCTGTTTATCGGGCTGAAGCCTCAAAAAGAGCGCGATGGCGCAGCCAAGGTGATCGGCCGCCTGCGCCAGAAGGCGACCCAGATTCCGGGCATGCAGGCCTTTTTCCAGAGCATTCAGAACCTGAACATCGGCGGCCGGATCTCAAAGGGTCAGTATCAGTACGTTCTGCAGAGCGGCGATACCGAAGCGCTCTATCGGGTGGCGCCGGATATGCGCGAAAAGATCGCGAAGGTGCCGGGACTGCTCGACGTCACCACCGATCTCTACATCAAGAACCCGCAGATGACCGTCGATATCGACCGCGAAAAGGCCGCGGTCTACGGCATCACCGTCGATCAGGTGCGCAACCAGCTATACAATGCCTACGGCGCGCGCCAGGTCGGCACCATCTACATGCCGACCAACGATTATCAGATAATCCTGGAGGCGCAGCCGCGGTTCCGCGTCGATCCATCGGATCTCTCGAAGCTTTACATGAAGACGGCCAACAACCAGACCATACCGCTCGATGCTGTGGCGAAAATGGTGCCGTCCGTCGGTCCACTGCAGATCAACCATCAGGGCCAGCAGCCGGCGGTGACGATCTCCTTCAACCTGCAGCCCGGCTATTCGCTGGGCTACGCGGTGGATCAGATCACCGCGCTCGAACGGGCGTCCAATCTGCCGGTAACCATCGCCACCGGCTTCTCCGGCACCGCGCAGGTGTTCCAGGATTTACTGCGGGGGCAGGGCGTGCTGATCCTGGCCGCGGTATTCGCGGCGTTCGTGATCCTCGGCATTCTCTATGAAAGCTTCATCCATCCGATCACCATCATTTCCGGCCTGCCGTCTGCGGGCATCGGTGCGATCCTGACCCTGATGGCGTTCAATATGGAGATGTCGGTGATTGCGATGATCGGCATCGTGATGCTGGTCGGCATCGTCAAGAAGAACGCCATCATGATGGTGGATTTTGCGCTGGAGCGCCGCCGCGTCGGTTTGAGCGCCGAGCATGCCATTCGCGAGGCGGCGTTACTGCGGTTCAGGCCCATCATGATGACCACGTTTGCGGCGATCTTCGGCACGCTGCCGATCGCCATGGGCGCCGGAGCGGGGGCGGAGTTGCGTCAGCCGCTCGGCGTCGCCGTTGTCGGCGGCCTTTGCTTGTCGCAACTGCTGACGCTGTTCATCACGCCGGTGATCTACATCTATCTCGACCGCATCGACCGCCGCCTGAAGCGCCGCCTCGAACCGCAATTCGACGAGACCGAGGCCGAGCGGCCGCGCGTGGTCGCCGCGGAGTGATGGGATCCGGCTCAACGATGCGGTTTGTTTTCAGGCACGCCGCGATTGTTGCCGTCATGCTGAGCATCAACGCCGGCAATCGCGCCGTCGCGGATGAGCGCATCGAAATATTCGACGCCCATCTGCACTACAACTGGGAGCCCAAACCTTACTACCAACCGGACGAGGTGCTGGCGCTGTTCAAAAAGCACCGCGTGACCGGCATTCTTGCGACCAGCCGTCCCAATACCGGCACCCATGCGCTGATGGATGCCAAAGCGGAAGGCCTGTGGGTCGTTCCGTTCATCCGCCCGTACCGCGTCCGCGCCGACATCGGCAGCTGGTTCAACGACCCCGTCATCTTCGATCTGGTGCAGGACGAATTCAAACGCGGCTACTATCGCGGCATCGGCGAATTCCATCTGTCGGGCAAGGCCGCCGACACCGAGATGGTGAAAAAGACCGTCAACTTCGCGGTAGCCAATAATCTCTATCTGCACGCCCATGCCGATGACGAAGCCGTCGAAATCCTGATGCGGCACAATCCGCGGGCACGGATCATCTGGGCGCATACCGGGTTCAGTCTCGGCAGCGAGCGCGTTTCGGCGATGCTCGCCAAATATCCGAAATTATGGGGCGAACTGTCGTACCGCAGCGGCATCGTCGACGGGTCGGGCAAGCTGACGCCGGAGTGGCGCGCTTTGTTCGAGCGATATCCCGACCGCTTCCTGCTCGGTTCCGACACCTGGATCTCCGAGCGTTGGGCCAGCTATGGCGAGATCATCGCCGGCTATCGCGGCTGGCTGGCGCAACTGCCTCCGGCAGTGGCAAAGCAGATTGCCCACGGCAACGCGCGGGCGCTGTTCGCCGACGGCCGGTAGGCGTAGCGGGTTGGCTTGTCCGCCCCGTGGATCAAGCGCCGGGCGGCTAAGCGGCGGCGCCCAGCGGCCGGGCGCGTTTGATTCGCGCTCGCTCGCGCGGCGAGTGCATCGCTTCCCACAGATCGCTGCGCCGTTGCACGTTCAGCCAGAAATCCGGGCTGTTACCGAATACACGCGCGAGGATAAGCGCTGTCGGCGCTGTCACGGCCCGACGATTGTTGCATAGTTCGTTGACGTGCTTGCGTTGTACGCCCATGGCCTCAGCCAACGCGCCCTGCGTCAACCCCATCGGCTCGATGAATTCCTGGGTCAGGATTTCGCCGATGCTCGCCGGCTTGCGTTTGGTCATCAGCATCCTTCACCTCATTTGTAGCCATGGTCATCGAGATAGACATCTGCCGCTTCGCCCCGGTTGCCGTCCCATCTGAAAATCAGTCGCCACTGCTTGTTGACGCGGATCGAATGAAAATCAGCCAGCTTGCCGCGCAACTTTTCGAAATGATTGCTCGGCGGTATGCGCAAGTCCTGATCGGTGCTGGCATCGTCGATCATCTGCAGTCGACGAAACAACCTGCCTTCCAGATCGGATGGGATGTTTCTCGATCGGACGTCATCCACAAAAAATTCGCGCAACCAACCGTCCCGAAAATTGACGTTCATTTGCCTCATCCATAGATGAGCTAATGTACCGCTCCATGGGTCACTTGTCCAGAACTTCATGCCAACGGGTCGCGAAATGCGCGCCCGATGATATACTCCGCGTGCCCACCAACGCCCTATCGGCTTGCTCAACGATTGTTGGAGGGCACGGCGCGAGCCGCGCCTTTGCCCACCCCAATCGGAGGACCGCCGCGAAATTGGCCGCTCAGGGAGTGAGTTGTGAGCCCGGCGTGGAGCGCGAGATTCGGAGCTCTTCCTCATTCATGTCAGCCGATACGTCGGCGAAAAGCGGCGTGCTGAGGTAACGCTCGCCGGTGTCGGGAAGCATGCAGAGAATATTTGCTCCCTTCTCCGCTTCGGCCGCGACCCTCAGAGCCCCGGCAAAGGTGGCGCCTGCGGTAATGCCGACGAAAATTCCCTCCTTGGCTGCGAGATCCTTGCTGCAGCGAATGGCCTCCGGACCCGGGATCGGCAGGATGCGGTCGATCACCTTCATAGCGACGGCATCGTCGGTCAGCTTGGGGATGAAGTCCGGGGTCCAACCCTGCATCGGATGCGGCTTGAAGGTCGGGTGTGGTGCGGCGGGAGTACCATCCGGGTTGCGCGCCTGTTCCAGACCACTGCCCAACAGCTGCGCGTCCTCCGGCTCGCAAACGATAATCTTTGTTTCGGGACGCTCCTTGGCGAGCACACGCCCGACGCCTTTCAAGGTTCCGCCGGTTCCATAACCCGTAACCCAATAGTCCAGCCGTTCGCCGGCGAAATCGTCGAGTATCTCGCGCGCGGTCGTGCGCGAATGAATGTCGGGATTGGCTTCGTTTTCAAATTGCCTGGTCATGAACCAGCCATGGGCCTTGGCAAGCTCGATGGTCTTGTTGATCATTCCTACCGCGCGCTCGGCGGCCGGAGTGACGATGACCTTCGCGCCCAAAAACCGCATCAGCCTGCGCCGCTCGACGCTGAACGGTTCCGCCATGGTGACCACCAGCGGATATCCCTTGGCGGCGCAGACCATCGCAAGACCGATCCCGGTATTTCCGCTCGTGGCCTCTATCACGGTCTGGCCGGGCTTGAGCTCGCCGGATTTTTCCGCCGCTTCGATGACGCCGAGAGCCAATCGGTCCTTCACCGAACCGAGCGGGTTGAAGGCTTCAATTTTTACGAAAAGATTCACCCCCTGCGGCGCCAGACGATTGATCCGCACCACCGGCGTATTGCCCACCGTTTCGAGAATGCTTTGATATTTTCGTCCCATGCTGCCCTCGACTTCGTGTCCTGTGTGCCGACAGACATTGCGCGAGTGGCAATGTTCGGCATCGCGGCGGACGCTATCCGGATCAACGTCTTCGGGCAATCGGCGAGGTCAAGTGAATTTGCCGCATGCCGCAGAGTTGACAACGATCCGCCGGAGTTCGGAGATTGGTTCTGGCGGGAGAGCAACTGCCTATGCTTTGATAAAGTGAGATAATTTTACCACGCAGGGGAGCATTTTGCCCGGCGAACGCGTGCAGCGACGACTGGCGGCCGTGCTGGCGGCGGATGTCGCCGGCTATAGCCGGCTGATGGGCCTCGACGAGGAACGCACCCTTGCGCAGTTGAAGACGCTTCGAAAGACGCTGGTCGATCCGGCCATCGCCACCCACCGGGGCCGCATCGTCAAGACCACTGGCGATGGCATGCTGGTGGAGTTCGCCAGTGCTGTCGACGCCGCGCGATTCGCGACCGAAATTCAACGGGAGATGGCCGACCGCGGAGCAGGAGAACAGCCTGAACTCCGCATCGAGTTTCGCATCGGCATCCACGTCGGCGACATCATCATCGATGACGACGATATTTTCGGAGACGGCGTCAACATCGCTGCACGTCTTGAAGGAATTGCCGAGCCCGGCGGCGTCTGTATCTCCGATGATGCCTACCGGCAAATTCGCGGCAAGATCGATATCGCCTTCGAAAATATCGGGAAACAAACCTTGAAGAATATCGCCGAGCCGATGGAGGCGTGGCAAATGCGGCCTGCCGGGGATGCCGCTCCAGCCGCCGGCGCTGTTTCAGCTTCAAAAATTCAGGATCTGACCCTGCCCGACAAACCGTCGATCGTCGTGCTGCCGTTCGACAACATGTCGGCGGAGCCGGGCCAGGACTATCTCGCCGATGGCATCGTCGAGGCCATTACCGCGGCGTTGTCGTGCATCCGCTCGTTTTTCGTCATCGCACGCACTTCAGCCTTCACCTACAAGGGCCGCGCGACCAACGCGCGCGATGTGGGTAAGGAGCTCGGCGTTGCCTATTTGCTCGAAGGCAGCGTGCAGAAAGCCGGCAACCGGCTTCGTATCATCGTTCAGCTGATCGAGACCGAAGGGGGCGCCCACGTCTGGAGTTCGCGTTTCGACGGCGCGATCGATGAATTTTTCGATCTCGAAGATCGGATAACGGAGCAGGTGGCCGGCGCCCTGCAACCTTCGATCCGCATCGCCGAGATCGAGCGGTCGCGACGCAAGCGGCCGCAGGACCTGAGCAGTTACGACTATACCATGAGGGCGCTGCCTCATGTCTGGGCGCTGGAGAAGGAAGAAAGCGCCAAGGCGCTCGAACTGCTCGAACAGGCGCTCGCCATTGATCCCGACTACCCGTTGGCCCTGTCGCTTGCCGGCTGGTGCCACGCCCAGCGCTCGGTCTACAACTGGTCGGATGATATCGCGGTGAGCCAGGCACTGGCGCGATCGCTGGCCGAGCGGGCAGCGGAGATGAGCGGCGACGACTCCGTTATTCTGGCGGTACTCGGCGCGGTACATACCTTTGTGCGCAACTACGGAACCGCGCGTGTGCTGCTGGAGCGCGCCGTCACGCTCGATCCCAACGCGGCATGGGCCTGGAGCAGGCTCGGGTGGCTGGAGGCCTATGCCGATCAACCGCAAAAGGCGATCGGCAATTTCGAGCGCGCCCTGCGCCTGAGCCCGATCGATCCGATGAATTTCAACAATTTTGTAGGGTTAGCCTCGGCGCATGAAGTGGCGCAGGAATACGATGAAGCCGCCGCATTCTACCGGCGTGCCCTAGAGGAACGGCCAAATGCCGGCTGGATATACCGCAATCTGACATCGTCCCTGTCGGCGGCCGGCCGCGCCGAAGAGGCCAAACAAGCCTTTGCGGAGTTGATGCGTCACTATCCTGATCTGACGATTGCAAAATACAAGCAAGCGATGGTGTTCTCGCCGGCCGTCCTCGACCGTATGGCAGAACAGCTCCGCAAGCTCGGATTGCCTGAGTGATTGGATCGAAAAGCTGGCCTGGGGAGGCCGCGTGAGCGGATGGAACGAGGGCGCCAAAGGGGCTCTGCGCGCGGTCAGTTGGAAATGGAAATGGCCCGAAGCGATTTGCTCCGAGCCATACTTAATCCGCGAACGTACATCCGGCCCGCCGATTAATCGATTCGATGGTGGGCAAACAAGGTTAAGAAACAGTTAAGCTCGGATGGCCTGATTAGATCGAAAAACTGGTCCCGCAGCCACACGACGCGGTCGCATTCGGATTGACTACCCGGAACGAGGCGCCAATCAGGTCGTCGACGAAATCGACTTCGGAGCCCGCCAGGAACGGTACCGAGGCCGGATCGACCAGCACCACCGCGCTGTCGCGGGCGATCACGAGGTCATCCTCGGCCTGCGCCCGTTCGACATCGAATTTGTACTGGAAGCCGGAGCAGCCGCCGCCCTCGACGCTGATGCGGAGCATGGCGCCGTCGCCCTCGACTTTAAGGATTTCCCCGATGCGGCGGGCTGCCCGCTCGCTGATGGTGACGCTTGCTTCTGCCATAATTCGACTCCGAGGCCATCCCCGCGGGACTGTTCAAGAGTTTTGAATTGCCCGCAAGGCGTAGTTAAGTGCGCCGAGCCGCAGAATCAAACGTTTAAGGGATTAAAGCACCGTGCCGGTCGGAATGGCTGCCCCCCGCATGGCCTATGCCTGCGACCCCGACCGCAGCCGGGGCCGGCTGGTCGATGAGCCTCCGGCCAAGACCCGCAGCCCGTTCCGGCGCGATTGCGACCGGGTGATCCATTCCACCGCGTTCCGCCGGTTGAAGCACAAAACCCAGGTGTTCGTGTTCCATGAAGGCGATCACTACCGCACCCGGCTGACCCATACCCTGGAAGTCGCCCAGATCGCCCGCGCGCTGGCCCGGCAACTCGGCCTCGACGAAGACCTCACCGAGACGCTGGCGCTGGCGCACGACCTCGGCCATCCGCCGTTCGGCCATGCCGGCGAGCGCGCGCTGGACAGCTGCCTGCGGACCCATGGCGGTTTCGACCACAACGCCCAGACGCTGCGGGTGGTGACATCGCTGGAGCATCGCTATCCCGGTTTCGACGGCCTCAACCTGACCTGGGAATCGCTGGAAGGCATCGTCAAGCACAACGGGCCGCTGACCGATAGGGCCGGACAGCCGGCCGGACGTTATGCCGGTCACGGCGTTCCCCTTGGCATTTCCGAATACGACCGGAGCTGGGATCTGGAGCTATGGAGCTTTGCGTCGCTTGAAGCGCAGGTGGCCGCGATATCGGATGACATCGCCTACGACGCCCATGACATCGACGATGGCCTGCGCGCCGGCTTGTTTGCGGTCGACGATTTGAAAGTCATGCCGCTGACATCGGGCATGATCGCGGACATCGCGAAGCGTTATTCCTGGCTCGATGACGACAGGCGCGGCGCGGAACTGGTGCGTGAGCTGATTTCATATTTGATCGAGGCGGTGTTCTCGGAATCCCGCCGGCGCCTGGACGCCGCCAGGCCGAAATCCGCCGAAGACGTCCGCAACCACGGCAGCGTCCTGGTCGCGTTTCCGCCCGAAGCGGAAGAGGCCGAGCAAATGATCAAGATCTTTCTGAAACAGCGGATGTACCGCCATCCCCGGGTGATGCGGGTGATGGGCGAGGCGGGATCGATCCTGTTCGACCTGTTCGCGCGCTATCAACGATCGCCGCACGACCTGCCGCCGGAATGGCTGCGGCGGGACGGCGAGGGCGCGGAGAGCGAGACCGACCGGGCGCGCCGGATCGGCAATTTCATCGCGGGGATGACCGACCGTTTTGCCATTACCGAGCACCAGAGGCTTTTTGAAGCGACCCCGGATTTGCGTTAGGCGGCGGCGCTAGATTGCCCCCTCCGTCTTCGCGTCGAAAATGTGAAGCCTGGAAGGGCGCATCGCGAGGCGCAGTCTGTCGCGCACCTTGACCCGCGTGGTCGGCTCGACGCTCGCCACCATGACGCCGTCGCCGACCTTCATGTCGAGCAGGATTTCCGAGCCGAGCTGCTCCACGACCTCGATCACGGCATCGAAGCAGAGGTGGTCGGGATCAGCGCTGCCCGCCACGGTGAGGTCCTCCGGGCGCACGCCCAGCGTGACCTCCTGGCCGATATGGCCGCGCAGGCGCTGCGCGGTCTCGTCCGGCAGCTTGATGCGCAAGCCGGAGTTCTCGGCGACCAGCGATCCGTTCACCTCGGTCACTATCACGGGGGCGAAATTCATCGCCGGGGAGCCGATGAAGCCGGCGACGAACTTGTTGGCGGGCTGATTGTACAGCTCGAGCGGCTCGCCCACCTGCTGCACCACGCCGTCCTTCATCACGACGACCCGGTCGCCCAGCGTCATGGCCTCCACCTGATCGTGGGTAACGTAAATGGCGGTGGTACCGAGACGCAGATGCAGCTTCTTGAGCTCGACGCGCATCTGCACCCGCAGCTTGGCATCGAGGTTCGACAGCGGCTCGTCGAACAGGAACACGCGGGGGTGGCGCACGATGGCGCGGCCCAGCGCCACGCGCTGGCGCTGGCCGCCGGAAAGCTGGCGCGGCTTGCGCTTCAGCAATTCGCCGATGCCGAGGATGTCGGCCGCGTCCCGCACGCGCTGCTCGATCTCGGGCTTTTCGAATTTGCGCATTTTCAGGCCGAACGCCATGTTGTCGTACACGCTCATATGCGGGTAGAGCGCGTAGTTCTGGAACACCATGGCGATGTCGCGGTCCATCGGCGCCAGTGCATTGATCACGGTGCCGTCGATTGAGATATCGCCGGAGCTGATCGCCTCAAGCCCGGCGATCATCCTGAGCGTCGTCGTCTTGCCGCAGCCGGACGGTCCGACGAACACCACGAACTCCTTGTCGCGGATCTGCAGGTTGACGTCTTTGACGGCGTGCACGCTGTCGTAGAACTTGTTGATCCCCTTGAGGACGACCTGTCCCATTCGCTCCCACCTGCCTCCCAACGGCCATGCGCATCCTCATGCGCGCTTTCCAATCCGGGTGATCCGGGGTGTCAGCCCTTCACCGATCCGGTCAATCCCGCGACGTAATGCTCGACGAAGAACGAATAGGCGATGGCGACCGGTATCGATCCCAAGAGGGCGCCGGCCATCAGCGGTCCCCAGAAGAACACATCGCCGCGGATCAGTTCGGACGTGACGCCGACCGGCACGGTCTTCTGCTCGGGCGAGGACAGGAATACGAGTGCATAGATGAACTCGTTCCACGACAGCGTGAAGGCGAAGATGCCGGCCGAGAGAATGCCCGGGATCGCCACCGGGATGACGATGTAAAGCATCGCCTGCCAGCGCGATGCGCCGTCGATGCGCGCGCATTCCTCCAGCTCCTTGGGCACCGCCTTGAAGTAGCCCATCATCAGCCAGGTGCAGAACGGAATCAGGAAGGTCGGATAGGTCAGGATCAGCGACCACGGCGTATCGCCCAGCCGGTAGTTGCGGATGATCTCGGCCAGCGGAATGAACAGCAGCGTCTGCGGCACCAGATAGGTGATGAAGATGCCGGTGCCGAGGCTGCCGGCGAAGGGGAAATTCAGCCGCGACAGCGCATAGCCGGCGAACACGCCGCACACCAGCGAGATCGCGGTGGACACCAGTGCGATGAACATCGTGTTCCAGAGCCACGCTGCGAACAGCGTCTCCTCGAACAGGTATCTGACGTGATCAAGGGTCGGTTTCCAGGTCCAGAACGGATTGTAGTTGACCGCATTCCAGGGCCGGTACAGCTCGCCATCCGGCCGCACCGAGGTGATCACCATCCAGTAGAACGGGAACAGCAGGAAAATCAGGAACAGGGCCATGGGAAGAT
>CAVPZO010000025.1:0-16319 GCA_963710045.1 uncultured Alphaproteobacteria bacterium
CAGCGCGAAGCGCTGATTCTGGTCGGCGCGTCGGGCTTCTCCTATGAGGACGCAGCGGCCATCTGCGGCTGCGCGGTCGGCACCATCAAGAGCCGCGTCAACCGCGCGCGCTCGAAACTCTCGGCGCTGTTGTATGTCGATGGCGCGGAAGATTTCGGCCCCGACGACACCGTCCGCGCCGTGATCGGCGGCAGCGGGGGTTAAGTCCCGTTGCGAATTTGGGAATGCCAAAAAAAGCGGCCACTTCGGTGGCCGCTTTTTTCTTGCTTACCTCTCCCCGCTCTTCGCGGGGAGAGGTCGAAGCCGGAGCGCAGCGAAGGCTTCGGGTGAGGGGCAAGGCGCGGTGGCAAACAAGAGCATGACTCTCGGGTCGCACAAGTCCGACCCGAGAAGTCGCAATCGTTGCGAAAGCAGTGCCTGGCCCCTCACCCGGCGCTGCGCGCCGACCTCTCCCCGCGAAGAGCGGGGCGAGGTTAAGAGAAGCGGCGGCTAAGACAGCTGCTTCACCGGCGCCGACAGCGCTTCGGTGCGATCTCTTTCCGTCATGTCGATGACGGTTTCCATCGGTGCCGTGAGTTCATAGACGTAGCTCATTTCGGTGAAGTAGCGCTTCGACGTGCCGCCGAGCGCCTCCGGCGCGACCCGGTCGAGCAGGATGATGCCGAAATCGCTGTCGGCGCGGCGCGTCGCGGCACTGGTATTGGATTCTTCCCAGCGGAAACGAAACGTCGCCTCGGCTCCCTCTCCCGTTACTTCCCAGCTGGCGACGATGTTGGGGTGCTTGCCGACCAGCGAAAGCCCTTCGTCGGAATGCGACGCCAGTTCAAAGAACAGCAGCGACAGGCTCTGCGCCGCGCGCGCGCTCACCACGATATCCGGCCCGGTCACCGCGATGCGGTCGGCGTGGGGAATGGAGCGCGACTCGAACAGTCCTTTCAGTTTGACGCCCTGCCACTGGCTCTCGCTCAGCAGCGACACCACATTCGACATGGCGTGGATGCGGCCGATCAACAATTCACGCGCGACATCGATATCCGAGCCGTGACGCAGCGTGCGCGTCACGATCGACTGAATCACCGCCAGGATGTTCTTGACGCGATGATTGAGTTCGTCGATCACGGCCGTGAGGCGGCGCTCGAACCCGATTCTTACCTCGATCTCGCGGCGAAGCCGTAGATTGTTGTAGGTGACATACCCGAACAGTCCGCAGACGATGCTGGTCAGCGCGATGCCGATCGCAGCCACGATCGCGGCCGTTTGCTGCGCGCGCTTCATCGCGTTGGTCTTGGCATAATAGCCCAGCGACCAGTCGCGGCCGCCGAATGTCACCGTGCGAACTATCGAGGGCGCCGGGCTGCTGTCGGTTGTGACCCTCGAGGTGACATTGCCGCGATCGTCGGCGATCAGTTCGGCGTTCTCGTTGCGCGGATCCTTGAGCACCACGGAGAACACCGACAGGTCGTCGTTGGTCAGCATCAGCGACGCCAACTCGTATGAAAATGTCACGAATCCCGCGGGCGAATCGCTGCCTTCCTGCAGGACAGGTGCTGCAAGGACGAGCCCGATCTCGCCGTCCGGGTGCAGCAGCGGTATCGGATCGGACGCCACCGGCTTGCCCTCGGTCATCGCGCGCGCCAGCATGGGTCCCAGCACCGGGCTTCGGTCAAGCGAACGGCCGGGAAAGCCCGCCGTCTGCGCGGTGCGCGGCTCGACGTCCATCACGACATCGATCGGCCGGTCGAGGATGCGCGTATCCAGCGGCTTATCATCGAAGTCGCGGATCGCCGGATTGGAGAAGCCGGCGCTGGCGAGTTCGGCGCGCGCTGAATCCAGTTCGTTCGTCTGCAGCCGGGCGACCCAACTGGCGACGAGGAAATCGGTCTTGAAGGCGTAGATCGATGACCGCAGCGGCTGCAGCATGTTCGCTTTCATCACCGAGGGTGCGCGGAACAGGCCCGAAGCGACCCGCGCCAGCAATTCGCGCTCGGTCAACCTGTCCTGGACCAGGCTGGCGTGAATATCGATGGCGCGCGCCAGCGCAATCCCGTCGATGGTCAATTCCTGATCGTGGACGCGATAGGCCGCGAGGCCGGAGAGCAGAACCCCAACAAGCGCCACCAGACCGATGATGAAACCCAGCCGAACCACGCGCTTACTCGGAAATGAGAAGAATATCTGCCGTTCGCGGCATGACCTTTGGATTGAAAACCGGATTACGCGAAGTCGAGCGGGATAATGAAGAAGCGATCATCGGTACGCAACTGTGGTTAAGGGACAAGCGACTGCCATGCGCGTCGGCTGGCGAAGTCTGAAGGACGCTAATCGCGCGGCGTCGATTTCGTTCCAGGTATCGCTGAAATAATTTCAACGATGTCCGCCTTCGCTTGACGGCCACAATCGTTAACGCGGTTTAGACTTCTTCTAGATTGCCTTGGCTTGGGCCGGGCGGCTGAGCCCGCCCTTGGTCACGATGAACTGGATGATGCGGTCGAGCCCCTCGCTCTTCTTGAGATTGGTCATGACAAAAGGCCGCTCGCCGCGCATGCGTTTGGCGTCGGTGTCCATTTTTTCCAGCGACGCGCCGACATGTGGCGCCAGATCGATCTTGTTGATGACCAGCAGATCCGATCGCGTGATGCCGGGGCCGCCTTTCGACGGGATCTTGTCTCCCGCCGCAACGTCGATGACGTAAATCGTCAGGTCCGCCAGCTCGGGCGAAAAGGTCGCGGCAAGATTA
Organism: uncultured Alphaproteobacteria bacterium; assembly: GCA_963710045.1. Classification (GTDB taxonomy): domain Bacteria; phylum Pseudomonadota; class Alphaproteobacteria; order Rhizobiales; family Xanthobacteraceae; genus Bradyrhizobium. Next base: position 2,738 of record CAVPZO010000025.1, read on the forward strand.
TCGCCGCCGGATTCGATCAGTACCATGTCGAGATCCGGAAATTTCGCGCGCATGTCGGCCACCGCGGCCAAATTCATCGAGGCGTCCTCGCGAATCGCGGTGTGCGGGCAGCCGCCGGTTTCGACGCCGGCGATGCGATCGGGCGTCAGCGATCCCGAGCGCACCAGAAATTCGGCGTCCCACTTGGTGTAGATGTCGTTGGTGATGGCGGCGATGTCATAGCGCTCGCGCATGGTCTTGCAGAGCAGATCCATCAGCGCGGTCTTTCCGGAGCCGACGGGACCACCGATGCCGACGCGAAGCGGGCCGTGGGGGTTGGGCATGTAAGATGTTCTTTCCACTATTGTTGCGTCGTCGTCACGACCTGAACAGCCTCGTGTACTGCGTTTCATGCCGCATGCTGGCGAGATCGGCGCGGAAGGTCGCGCTGCCGAGATCGTCCAGCGATGCGCCGAGCGCGCGTTTTCCGGTGTCGACCACGACCGGCTCCAGTGCCGCCAGCGCGCGCTGGCTGTCGGTTTGCCCGAGCGGGATGAGCCGCGCACCGGCCGAAATCCAGTTCGAGGTCAGCGCGTGCAGAAACGCGTGCATCGTCGGCGCAAGAGGGATCCCATGCGACGCGCTGACGATGCCGACCGCGACGGGGTAGACGATGGCGCCATCGCAGGCCGCGATCAGGCGATCGAGCCCATCGCAATTCCACGCCGCACGCGCGATCTCGATAAAGGCGCGGCCTTGTGCTGATGTTTCCAGATGGCGCTCGCGCGAAGGTGCAAACGCTGCGGCAAGCTCCGCCACCTCGCGCAATCCTGCGCCGTCGGAAGACGCCGCCGCGCGGTGCGCATGCGCCAGCAACACGCCGTCGCAGAAGCCGGGGCCGTCCGCGAGCATCGACGAAAGCCAATCCTGCAGCGTGGCGCCATCGACGATATCGCCGGCTTCCACCGCCCATTCGATGCCGCTGGAATAGGAGAATGCGCCGACCGGAAACGCCGGCGACAGCCAGGTCATCAGCCGGTACAGCGCCGCGGCCTCATCGGCGCTGAGGCCGGTGGCTTCCGCGGCCGGGAGCACGACATCCGCCCGTCGCCGCGGCCCGGCCGGCTTATTTGTGGTCATGAGCATGGGAATGGCCGTGGTGATGCTCGTGGTCGCAATGTCCGTCATGATGATGATGGCCGTCATGATCATGCGCCGCGTGGTCATGGGCATGGTGTTCCGGGGCGTGCACATGGCCGCCGCCGGCGTAGGCGCCGCCTTCCGGATCGAATGGCGCCTCGATCTCGATCACGCGGGCGCCGAGCCCCTTCACCATCGCTTCGATCACATGATCGCGGCGGATGCGCAGGCCCCTTGCTGTGATTTGCGTCGGCAGATGACGGTTGCCGAGATGCCAGGCGACGCGAACCAGATGCTGCGGATCGTTGCAGCGGATTTCAGCCAGCGGCTCCGGCGCCGCCACCACTTCGATCAGGCGCCCGTCTTCCAGCACCAGCGCATCGCCGCCGCGCAGCGCCACCGCGTTTTCGAGGTCGAGCAGGAATTCCAGCCCGCGCGTGCCGGTCATTGCCATCCGCCGCCGGTGCCGGTCGTCGAAGCCGAGCACCACGGTGTCGGCTGCCGCCTCCTTCCAGGGGTATTGTCCCTGCACCCGCGTGGCGCGGATCACGGCAAAGTCCCCTCCGTCATGCTGAGGAGGTCCGAAGGACCGTCTCGAAGCATGCGCCCGGAGCTCATCCTTCGAGAGGACCGCTGCGCGGCCTCCTCAGGATGACGGTGTGCAATTTTCACAGCTTCTCCACCTTGCCGTCGCTGATGATCTCGATCACGGTCGGGGACACCTTTAGCGGTGCGGAATATTCGCGCCAGATTTTCATATGCGGCGCGCGGCCATGCGCGTTGAGGTCCTCGCGGCTTTCCCAACGCTCGACCACCACGAAGGTGTTGGGGTCATTGATGCTGGTGTGGCTCTCATAGGCGATGCAGCCCTTTTCCTTTCGGGTCTCGGCAATGCAGTCCTTGGCGCCCTTGATGAAGGCGTCCCGCGATTCCGGCTTCACTTGCGTGGTGGCAACGACATAGATCATGGATGATTCTCCCTGTTCTTCTTATTATCGGACGTCGACTTTTTCCGGCGTGATGATCTCGATTTTCGGCGGCGCGCTGATGCACTCTTTCACGATCCTGCGCCAGGCGCGCATGTGATCGCTCGCACCGTGCGGGCCGAGCGCCTCGGCATTTTCCCATTGCTCGACGAACACGAATTTCGAGGGATCGGTGACGCTCTCGGTCAGGTCGTAGGAAATGCAGCCCGGCTCCTTGACGGTTTCGGCGATGCAGGCTTTGGCGCCCGCGATGAACTCGGCGGCCGTTCCCGGCTTGATGGTCAGTGTGGCGACGACGTAAATCACGAAATCCTCCCGGTTGTTTTTGCTTATGGCGGTCTGGTAGCCCGGATGGAGCGAAGCGTAATCCGGGGTTTGAGGTCCCACGGGGATGCGGCCCCGGATTTCGCTTCGCTCCATCCGGGCTACAAGGATACCTAGAACATAAAATACCGCTGCGCCATGGGCAGCACTTCCGCCGGCGCGCAAGTCAACAATTCGCCGTCGGCGCGGACCTCATAGGTTTCCGGATCGACCTCGATATTGGGGGTGGCGTCGTTGTGAATCATGCTCTTCTTGGAGATTTTTCCGCGGGTGTTTTGCACCGGGTACAGCGTCTTCTCGATACCGAGCTTTTTCGCCAACCCCGATGAAATCGCCGCCTTCGATGAAAATATCACCGATGAGGCGGTAAGCGACTTGCCGTAGGCCGCGAACATCGGCTGATAATGCACCGGCTGCGGGGTCGGGATCGAGGCGTTGGGATCGCCCATAGGTGCTGCCACAATCGAGCCGCCCTTGATGATGCAGTCCGGCTTGACGCCGAAGAAGGCCGGCGACCACAGCACCAGATCGGCGAGCTTGCCCTTCTCCACCGAGCCGATCAGTTTCGAGACGCCATGGGCGATCGCGGGGTTGATGGTGTATTTCGCGATGTAGCGTTTTACGCGAAAGTTGTCGTTGTTGCCCTTGTCCTGCGGCAGCGAGCCGCGCTGCTTCTTCATCTTGTCGGCGGTCTGCCAGGTCCGGATGATGACTTCGCCGAGCCGGCCCATGGCCTGGCTGTCCGACGACATCATCGACAGCGCGCCGAGGTCGTGCAGGATATCTTCCGCGGCAATGGTTTCCTTGCGGATGCGGCTTTCCGCGAACGCCAGGTCTTCGGCGATCGACGGATCGAGATGATGGCACACCATCAGCATGTCGAGATGCTCGTCGATGGTGTTGCGGGTGAACGGCCGGGTCGGATTGGTCGAGGACGGCAGCACGTTTTTCAGGCCGGCTATCTTGATGATATCCGGCGCGTGGCCGCCGCCCGCGCCTTCGGTGTGGAAGGCGTGGATGGTGCGGCCCTTGAAGGCTTTTATGGTGTCCTCGACAAAGCCGGATTCGTTCAGCGTGTCGGAATGGAGCATGACCTGCACGTCAAAATCGTCGGCGACCGACAGGCAATTGTCGATCGCGGCCGGCGTGGTGCCCCAGTCCTCGTGCAGCTTCAGCGCGCAGGCGCCGGCCTTGATCATCTCGACCAGGGCTGCGGGCCGCGACGCGTTGCCCTTGCCTGAAATTCCGAGATTGACCGGGAAGGCGTCGAATGACTGGATCATGCGGCCCATGTGCCAGGGGCCGGGCGTGCAGGTGGTCGCAAAGGTGCCGTGCGACGGCCCGGTGCCGCCGCCGAGCATCGAGGTGACGCCGCTCATCAGCGCATGCTCGATCTGCTGCGGGCAGATGAAATGGATGTGGCTGTCGAACCCGCCGGCGGTGAGAATCTTGCCCTCGCCCGCGATCACGTCGGTGCCGGGGCCGATCACGATGGTGACGCCGGGCTGGATGTCCGGATTGCCCGCCTTGCCGATCGCCGAGATGTAGCCTTCCTTGATGGCGACGTCGGCTTTCACAATTCCCCAGTGATCGACGATCAGCGCGTTGGTGATGACGGTATCGGCCGCGCCCTGCTTGTTGGTCACCTGCGATTGCCCCATGCCGTCGCGGATCACCTTGCCGCCGCCGAATTTCACTTCCTCGCCATAGGTGGTGAAATCCTTCTCCACCTCGATGATCAGATCGGTATCGGCCAGCCGCACCCGGTCGCCGGTAGTGGGGCCGAACATGTCGGCGTAGACGGATCGGGAGATTTTTACGGACATTAGAGTTTCCCCATCACGTCGCCGCGAAAGCCGTAGACGACGCGCTTGCCGGCCAGCGCGACCAGTTGCACGTCGCGGGTCTGGCCCGGTTCGAAGCGCACCGCGGTGCCGGCGGCGATATCGAGCCGCATGCCGCGGGCCTTTTTGCGGTCGAATTTCAGCGCCGGATTGGTTTCGAAGAAATGATAGTGCGAGCCCACCTGAATCGGGCGGTCGCCGGTGTTGGCGACGGTAAGCGTCACGGTCTTGCGGCCGGCATTGAGTTCGATCTCACCGTCCTGGATAAAAAGTTCACCGGGGATCATGTCGCATTGCTACCTTATCGGCTCATGCACCGTCACCAGCTTCGTCCCATCCGGAAACGTCGCTTCGACCTGAATGTCGTGAATCATCTCGGCGATCCCGTCCATGCACTGCGCGCGGGTAATGACTTCGGCGCCTGCTTTCATCAGGTCCGCCACGGTGCGGCCGTCGCGGGCGCCTTCGACGATGAAATCGGAGATGATCGCGATCGCTTCGGGATGGTTGAGCTTGACGCCGCGTTCCAGCCGGCGGCGCGCCACTAACGCTGCCATCGAGATCAGCAACTTGTCCTTTTCGCGGGGGGAGAGATTCATGTAGGCACTCTATCGCGTTTAAAAATCTAGTTCAGCCACAGCCGCGGCAACGCCGGGCCGCCGATGCTGCCGAGCACCGCGATCATGTCGGCGCGGAGTTTGGCCGCATCTTGTGCACAGAAGCGCGCCATTGCAAAGCCGTTCCAGGCGGAGATGCCGACCTCGCCGCCGAACGAGTTCGAGGCCTCACGAATTCGCGCCACCAACGACTTATCGCCCGGCACGATCAGCGCGGTGCCGATAGCGACGCCGCCTTTTGCAATTGCGGGGCGCTTGAGCTTTTCGCCAATGTCGCCGTGAAGCCGCACGGTTTCGGCGAACACCAGCCTGCCGCCGCGCCGCAGTCGCCAGCGGTCTACAAAGCTCCCAGCCAGCATTGTCTCGCCCATCGCGGCGCGGCCGAACACCACGATTTCGCACAGCAGCAGCGAGGCGCTCTCGGCAAGATCGATCTCGATCTTGCGCGATACCCGCGCCCGGTCGAACAGGATGGTTTCCTGCGGCAGCCAGGCCAGATGCGAACCTGCCGCAGCCTTCAGCGCGATGTTGAGCTGCGCCGCCGGTCCCTGCGCGCGATAGATTTTTTCGGCCGCGGCCGTCGTTACCGTAAGCCGCGCGCCCTCACCGGCCGCGATGTCGATGTCAAAACGGTCGCCGCCGGCGATGCCACCGGCGGTGTTGACGAACACCGCGGAAAGTCCCCGCGCTTCCGGCGATGGAAACCGCACGCGTAACGAGCCGGATTCGTGCAGCTGCCTTCGGCGCGTGACACCATCGACCAAAGCGACGTCGAACGTCACCGCGCCGACCGCGCGATTGGCTGCGAAAACCTCCGACGCCGCATCGGTCATATTGATCTGCATCCGCCCCCCGGCAGCGACCTGAATTGATCGTTACAGAACCATCTTACAGCGCCGGCGCTACAGCGCCAATTCTACAGCGCCATAGCCCGGCTGATCGCGCCGGGGTCCAGATTGCTGCGGTCGCAGCTGTATTTGACCGCGCCGCGATCCATTACCGCGAACTGGTCGCCGAGTTCGCAGGCGAAGTCGAGATACTGCTCGACCAGCACGATGGCGATGTTGCCGAGGCTGCGCAAATAGGAGATCGCCCGGCCGATATCCTTGATGATAGACGGCTGGATGCCTTCGGTCGGCTCGTCGAGCAGCAGCAGTTTCGGGCGCATCACCAGCGCGCGGCCGATGGCCAACTGCTGCTGCTGGCCGCCGGAGAGATCGCCGCCGCGCCGGCCCAACATCGATTGCAGCACCGGAAACAGCGAGAACACGTCGTCCGGGATGTTGCGGTCGTGGCGCTTCAGCGGCCCGAACCCGGTCTTGAGATTCTCCTCCACCGTCAGCAGCGGGAAAATCTCGCGGCCCTGCGGCACGAAGCCGATGCCGCGGCGCGCCCGCTCGTAGGGCCGCAGATGCGAGATATCGACGCCGTCGAAAGTGATCGAGCCGGAGGCGATCGGATATTGCCCGACCATGGCGCGCAACAGGCTGGTCTTGCCGACGCCGTTGCGGCCGAGCACGCAGGTCACCTTGCCGGGCTCGGCTGCGATCGAGACGCCGCGCAGCGCCTGCGCCGCGCCGTAATACAGGCTGATGTTGTTGACGTTCAGCATGTCACCGCCCCAGATACACTTCGATCACGCGCTCGTTCGACGACACCTGGTCGATGGTGCCTTCGGCCAGCACCGACCCTTCATGCAGACAGGTGACTTTCACGCCGAGCTCGCGCACGAAGGTCATGTCATGCTCGACCACCATGATGGTCTTGTCTTTATTGATTTCCTTCAGCAACTCCGCGGTCTGATGGGTTTCGACGTCGGTCATGCCGGCAACGGGCTCGTCGACCAGCAGCAGTTTCGGATCCTGCGCCAGCAGCATGCCGATCTCGAGCCACTGCTTCTGGCCGTGCGACAGGCTGCCGGCCAAACGGTTGCGCGAATCCTTCAGGCGGATGGTTTCCAGCACCCGCTCGATCCGCTCGGACTCGTCTTTGGTTTCCCGCCAGAACAGCGTTCCCCGGACGCTGTGATCGACATTGAGCGCCAGCAGCAGATTATCCTGGATGGTCTGGCTCTCGAACACGGTCGGCTTCTGGAATTTGCGGCCGATCCCGAGTTCGGCGATCCGCGTCTCGTCGAGCCGGGTCAGGTCGGTGGTGCCGTCGAACAGCACGTCACCTTCGTCGGGTTTGGTCTTGCCGGTGATGATATCCATCATCGTGGTCTTGCCGGCGCCGTTGGGGCCGATGATAGCGCGCATCTCGCCGGGTTCGAGCGTCAGCGACAGGTTGTTGATGGCGTGAAAGCCGTCGAACGAGACATGCACGCCGTCGAGATACAGCATCGCGGAAGTGGCACGGCTATCCAAGACGTTCATGCGCTCACTCCGCCGCATTCGGTTCGCTGACGCCGTCTTCGAGCGCGGCACTCTCGGCGGCGGCCGACATGCGCTGCGCCTTGTACGGTTCCCACCAGGCGTTGAAGGTGCCGATGATGCCCTTGGGCAGCAGCAGAGTGACCAGGATGAACAGCGCGCCCAGCATGAACAGCCAGTACGGCGCCAGCGGACCCGACGTGAACACGGTTTTTGCGTAGTTGACCACCACCGCGCCCAGCGCAGCACCAGTCAGCGTGCCGCGGCCGCCGACGGCGACCCAGATCACCGCCTCGATGGAGTTTCCCGGCGCGAATTCGCCGGGATTGATGATACCGACCTGCGGCACATACAGCGCGCCGGCGACGCCGGCCATGCAGGCCGACAGCGTGAACACGAACAATTTGTAGGATTCGACGCGGTAGCCGAGAAACCGGGTGCGGGACTCGGCGTCGCGCACCGCGATCAGCACCTTGCCGAGTTTTGACGTCACCACGGCGCGGCAGATCAGGAATCCGATGATCAGCGCCAGACAACTCAGCGCGAATAGTGCTGCGCGGGTACCTTCGGCCTGCACGCTAAAACCGAGAATATCCTTGAAGTCGGTGAGACCGTTGTTGCCGCCGAAGCCGAAATCGTTGCGGAAGAAGCCCAGCAGCAGCGCGTAGGTCATCGCCTGGGTGATGATCGAGAGATAGACGCCGGTGACGCGGGAGCGGAACGCGAACCACCCGAATACGAAGGCCAGCAAACCCGGCACCACAATGACCATCAATGCCGCGAACCAGAACATATCGAAACCGTGCCAGTACCACGGCAGTTTTGGGTAGTTCAGGAACACCATGAAGTCCGGCAGCAGCGGATTGCCATAGACGCCGCGGTTGCCGATCTGGCGCATCAGATACATGCCCATCGCGTAGCCGCCGAGCGCGAAGAACGCGCCATGGCCGAGCGAGAGAATGCCGCAATAGCCCCAGATCAGATCGATCGAGAGCGCCAGGATCGCGTAGCAGACATATTTGCCGAACAGCGCCACCAGGTAAGTCGGCACGTGAAACATCGAGCCGGCCGGCAGCAGCAGGTTGGACAGCGGCAGCAGCACGCCGACCGCGGCGACGATGATCAGAAACACCGTCGCGCTGCGGTCCAGCGAACGCGTGAGGATGTGCGAGGTCATGGAAGACCTCGCCGCGAGTCGTCATTGCGAGCGAAGCGAAGCAATCCAGAGGCCGCAAGCAAAGACTGGATTGCTTCGTCGCAAGTGCTCCTCGCAATGACCAGAGGATATGAGCCGACCATCATCATGCTTCCACCGCCCGCCCCTTGAGCGCGAACAGGCCGCGCGGGCGTTTCTGGATGAACAGGATGATGAGGACGAGAATCGCGATCTTGCCGAGCACCGCACCCGCGACCGGCTCGAGGAATTTGTTGGCGATGCCGAGCGTGAACGCGCCGACCAGCGTGCCCCACAGATTACCGACGCCGCCGAACACCACCACCATGAAACTGTCGATGATATAGCTCTGGCCGAGATTGGGGCTGACATTGTCGATCTGCGACAGCGCCACGCCGGCAATACCGGCGATGCCGGAGCCGAGTCCGAAGGTCAGCGCATCGACGCGCGAGGTCGCGATCCCCATCGACGCCGCCATGCGCCGGTTTTGCGTCACCGCGCGCATCTCAAGCCCGAGGCTGGTATAGCGCAGCATCGCCAGCAGGATCGCGAACACCGCCAGCGTGAAGCACAGGATCCAGAGCCGGTTGTAGGTGATGGTGATCTGGCCGATCTCGAACGCGCCGCTCATCCATGAGGGATTGCCGACCTCGCGGTTGGTGGGGCCGAACATGGTGCGCACCGCCTGCTGCAGCACCAGCGACAGGCCCCAGGTCGCCAGCAGGGTTTCCAGCGGACGGCCATAGAGAAAGCGGATGATGCTGCGCTCGATCAGGATGCCGATTGAGCCGGCCACGATGAAGGCCAGCGGCACCGCCATCAGCAGCGAAACGTCGAACAGGCCGGGATAGCGGGTGCGGATGGTTTCCTGCACCACGAAGGTGACGTAGGCGCCGATCATCACCATCTCGCCATGCGCCATGTTGATGACTCCCATCACCCCGAAGGTGATGGCAAGACCGATGGCGGCCAGCAGCAGGACCGACCCGAGCGAGAGGCCGTACCAGGCATTCTGTACGGTCGACCACAGCGCGAGATTGCCTTGAATAGCCGAGGTGGCGCTAGCCGCGGCGCGCGCCACCGCCAGCGGCTGGTCGCCGGACAGGCCGGTCAGCAGCGCCAGCGCTTCCTGATCGCCCCGCGCCTTGATGGTGGCGATGGCCTCCAGCTTCTCGACCTCGGTGGCGTCGGGCTTGAACAGCAGGATCGCCGCCCGCGCCTCGGTAAAGGCAAGCTTCGCGGCCTTGTTGGTCTCCTTCGCCAAGGCGCCGTCGATGACCGGCAGCATGGTTTCGTCGTGGGTCTTGAATACCGATTGTGCGGCCTGGACTCGCTTGACGGGATCCGGCGACAGCAGCGTAAGGCCGCCGAGTGCCGCCTCGACTGTGCGGCGGAGCCGATTGTTGAGGCGCACGGCAACCGCGCCGTCCGGGAGGGCCGCGACGGCGACGCCGGTCGCGGCGTCGATGATCTTGCCGTCGGACTGCTTGACGAAAACCTTCTTGGTTCCCGGATCGGCCATCAAGCGGCCGTCCTGCAGCGCGCTGATGATAGGATAGGCCAGCGGATTGCCCGACGTCGCGAGCGTACCCACGGCTTCTGCAGTATCGGAAAATGAATCGTTGGCGAATTGCGCGACCGCGTCTTCGAACGGAGCCGCGAGCGCCGGGAAGGCGGCGGCGGTAATCAGCAGAACTGCGCACGCGAACGCGCGAAAGCCTTCACGGATTTTGGTGAGCACTGATGCGACCCCGGCAGAGGTAGAGAGAAGGCGGCGGACATCGCCGCCTTCTCACTGTTGGAGATTCGTCATTGCGAGGAGCCAACGGGTCCGGCCTTTGGCCGGCCCGATGATAAACTCCGCGACGAAGCAATCCAGTCTTCACTCGTGGCTCTGGATTGCTTCGCTTCGCTCGCAATGACGGAGCGGATCAGGAACCCTGACCGCCGCACTTGTTGGTCTTGGTGTTGTAGTTGCCGCACTTCTTGCCAACCCAGTCGCCGATCAGGTCCTTGGAGCCGTCGAGCTCCTTCGACCAAGCATCGCCGGCCACCAGGCCCGGCGTCTTCCACACCACGTCGAACTGGCCGTTGGCTTTGATTTCGCCGATGAACACCGGCTTGGTGATGTGGTGGTTCGGAAGCATCTCCGAGGTGCCGCCGGTGAGATTCTTGGCCGTGATGCCGGGCAGCGCGTCGATCACCTTGTCGGCGTCGACCGATTTCGTCTTCTCGACCGCCTTGACCCACATGTCGAAGCCGATGACGTGTGCCTCCATCGGATCGTTGGTCACGCGCTTCGGGTTCTTGGTGTAGGCCTGCCAGGCCTTGATGAACTTCTCGTTCTCCGGGTCCTTGATCGACTGGAAGTAGTTCCAGGCGGCGAGATGGCCGAGCAGCGGCTTGGTATCGATGCCGGCGAGTTCTTCTTCACCCACCGAGAACGCGACCACCGGAATGTCGGTTGCCTTGATGCCCTGGTTACCGAGCTCCTTGTAGAACGGAACGTTGGCGTCGCCGTTGATGGTCGAGACCACCGCGGTCTTCTTGCCGGCCGAGCCGAACTTCTTGATGTCGGCGACGATGGTCTGCCAGTCGGAATGACCGAACGGCGTGTAGTTGATCATGATGTCTTCCTGCGCGACGCCCTTCGACTTCAGGTACGCCTCGAGGATCTTGTTGGTGGTGCGCGGATAGACGTAGTCGGTGCCGGCCAGCACCCAGCGCTTCACCTTTTCTTCCTTGGCGAGATAGTCGACCGCGGGGATCGCCTGCTGGTTCGGCGCGGCACCCGTGTAGAACACGTTGCGCTCGCTCTCCTCGCCTTCATACTGCACGGGGTAGAACAGGATCGAGTTCAGTTCCTTGAACACCGGCAGCACGGACTTGCGCGACACCGAGGTCCAGCAGCCGAACACCACCGAAACCTTGTCCTTGGTGATCAGCTCGCGGGCCTTTTCCGCAAACAGCGGCCAGTTCGACGCCGGGTCGACGACCACAGCCTCCAGCTTCTTGCCGAGAACGCCGCCCTTCTTGTTCTGCTCGTCGATCAGGAACAGGACCGTGTCCTTCAGCGTGGTTTCGCTGATGGCCATGGTGCCCGAGAGCGAGTGCAGGACGCCGACCTTGATGGTCTCCTGCGCTTTCGCGGTTGTAACTGCCGCCAGGCCCAAAACCAGGCCGGCACTTGCCGCCAGCCAACGGCGCCGGCTCACCGGTTTCGCTATGGCATAAGTCAAATCGTGGATCATGTGCTGTCATCTCCCTGACGCAGACGTAAAGACGCTGCGAAACGGCCCCACGGCCGCCTGCGTTAACGGAATCGCAAGAAGCATGCCACGGTGCACAAACGGCGTAACTGGATGGGTTTGCTAAAGAATCGCAAATAGCCGCGGCCTTTCAGGGCGCGACTGCCTAAATATTGGGCTGAAAAAATGTATGCTTGCTTGGCAATATGTATAAATAATGTGCAAACGAACGCGATTGTCTAAATTTCTAGCAGCAGCCACGATGAAGTTTACCGGCCATTATTAACCGGATTAACCCATTGGGCGCGACTTTTGACGATTCACCTTGAAAGCGCCGCGTTCGTGTTCCATATCAGCGCCAAGACCTTGAGAATCATATCCTTGAGAATCATCAGGTCATTGCGAGCCGCGTGTTCTGAGCCCGTCCAACGGTTTCTGGCTTGCCCCTTCAGCTAACCAAAACCGACGCCCCAAACACGCGGGTGTCTCAGACACCCTCGCGCGCTCCTGGCTGATTCAGCCGGGCGCCTGCTTTCATTATGGAAAGAACCAGACTTTTGACCTCCTTTCAGGATTTCGGCCTCGCCGATCCAATCTCGCGTGCGCTCAAAGAAGAGAACTACCTCACGCCCACGCCCATCCAGACCCAGACCATTCCTCTCGCACTCGCCGGCCGTGACGTCGTCGGCATCGCCCAGACCGGCACCGGCAAGACCGCGGCCTTCGCCCTTCCCATCCTGCATCGCATCCTGCAGAACCGCATCAAGCCGCAGCCCAAAGCCTGCCGCGTGCTGGTGCTGAGCCCGACGCGCGAATTGTCGGGACAGATTCTCGAGAGTTTCAACGCCTATGGCCGCCACATGCGCCTGACGTCGGCGCTGGCGATCGGTGGCGTTCCGATGGGCCGCCAGGTCCGTTCCGTCATGCAGGGCGTCGAGGTAATGGTCGCTACCCCCGGCCGCCTGCTCGATCTCGTGCAGAGCAACGGGCTGAAACTCGGCCAGGTCGAGTTTCTCGTGCTCGACGAAGCCGACCGCATGCTCGACATGGGCTTCATCAACGACATCCGCAAAATCGTCTCGAAGACGCCGGTCAAGCGGCAGACGCTGTTCTTCTCGGCGACGATGCCGAAGGATATCGCCGAGCTTGCCGAACAGATGCTGCGCGATCCGGCGCGCGTCGCGGTAACGCCGGTGGCCTCGACGGTCGAGCGCGTTACCCAGCGAATTATCCAGGTCGATCATTCGGCTAAGCCCGCACTGCTGGCACAGCTGCTGAAGCAGGAGCCGGTCGATCGCGCGCTGATCTTTACCCGCACCAAGCATGGCGCCGACAAGGTCGTGAAGGGCCTGCAAAGGGCCGGCATCACTGCTGACGCCATTCACGGCAACAAGTCGCAGAACCATCGCGAGCGCGTGCTGGCGGCGTTCCGCACCGGCGAGATCCGCACTTTGGTCGCCACCGACATTGCCGCCCGCGGCATCGACGTCGACGGCATCAGCCATGTGGTGAATTTCGATCTTCCGAACGTTCCCGAGACTTACGTCCATCGCATCGGCCGCACCGCGCGGGCCGGCGCGGACGGCGTCGCCATCTCGCTGGTCGCCGGAGAAGAGAACGCATTTCTGCGCGATATCGAGAAACTGATCCGCATTACGCTGCCAAAGGAAGATCGCCGTACGCCGGGGCATCGCGACACGGCGCCAGCGCCGTCGCAGCATCGCGGCGCGCGATCCGCGCCCCATGGCCGCGGCGGCAGAACCAGTGAAGCAGCGCCGGGCTCGAAGGGGCCTCGCCGCCGCCGTCCCGGCGGTCATGGCGGTGCGCCGCAAACCAACCGGCACGAGCCGTCGCGTCCGTCGCAAGGCGCGAAGCCTCAAACCGGCAATGCGCACGTC
>CAVPZO010000026.1:0-60983 GCA_963710045.1 uncultured Alphaproteobacteria bacterium
TTACGGCTGCGCCTTATCCGTTGCAGCCGGCATCGCGCGGCTTCGGAAATAATCCAGCACGAACAGGCGAATCGCGGAGGACAGGTTGCCCTGCTGGCGGTTGCTGTCGATCTCGCCCACCAGTTCGGACAAGGTCATGTCGCGCAGGCCGGAGATTTCCTTCATGCCGTTCCAGAATGCTTCTTCGAGGCTGACGCTGGTCTTGTGGCCGGCGACCACGATGGAGCGTTTCACGACCGGCGATTTCATGACGCGTCCTCGCCGTTGAGACGATGCTGGTTCAACAATTCGGCGGCACGTTGCTCGCGCTGCTCGTCGCGGGCGCGTTCGGATTTGCTGCGGCCAAAGCGTGCACGATTGGTCTCGGCCTGTTTCGCCGATCGGTCGCGTTCCGCGCGCTTCTTGAATTGTTTCAGATTGATGGTTTCCCCCATGACCATTTCCATCATCCGAACGGTTGGTATCGCGGGATGATTCTGCGCCAGCGCAAATTTTCGCGCACGGCTCTCATCAATTCAGTGTTCATTGAGAAAAATCCCCGTCGCCTCAAAAGCCAAGAATCACATTTTCGCTCTGCGAAAGCGGCATATTTTTGTGCTCTACCAGACACAAACCAACGACGGTAGATGGTCAATCTAATTATTTAGGTCGGTATAAATTATAACTATTTCGTAGAACCGTTATCTCAATAAAAATTGACTGCGCAAATCGTCATCCGGGGTGTGTCATTTTGTCCGGCTGCACCAGCCGGTCAAATTCCGAAGCGGTGACAAAGCCCTGCCGCACAGCCTCTTCTTTCAATGTCGTGCCTCGCGCATGGGCCGACTTCGCGACCTTGGCGGCATTGTCATAGCCGATCTTCGGCGCCAGCGCGGTGACCAGCATCAACGAACGCTGCATCAGCTCATGTATGCGTTTTTCATCGGCGCGGATGCCGCTGACGCAATGCTCGGTAAACGAGCGTGCGACGTCGGCGAGCAGTTGTATGGAATGCATCATACAATATGCCAGCACCGGCTTGTAGACGTTCAGCTCGAAATGGCCCTGGCTGCCGGCGACGGTGATGGCGGTGTGATTGCCGAACACCTGGCAGCAGACCATGGTCATCGCCTCGCACTGCGTCGGGTTGACCTTGCCCGGCATGATCGACGAGCCGGGCTCGTTCTCCGGCAGGATCAGTTCGCCGAGGCCGGAACGCGGTCCTGAACCCAGAAATCGAATATCGTTGGCGATCTTGAACAGGCCGGTGGCTACCGAATTGATCGCGCCGTGCACGAACACGTAAGCGTCGTTGGACGCCAGCGCCTCGAATTTGTTGGGCGCGCTGGTGAACCGGAGTTTGGTGATCGCAGCGGCATGTTTCGCAAACAGCTTTGCGAATCCCGGCTTCGAATTGAGGCCGGTGCCGACCGCGGTTCCGCCCTGGGCGAGGGGATACAGGTCTTTCACCGCGGTGCGTAATCGTGCGATTCCGCTCTCGACCTGCGATGCGTAGCCGGAAAATTCCTGGCCGAGCGTGAGCGGCGTTGCATCCTGGGTGTGGGTTCGCCCGATTTTGACGATCTTCGCAAACTCCTTTTGTTTTTTGCGCAACGCGGCGTGAAGCTCGCCCAGTGCCGGAATGAGATCGGCGGTGATCCGCTCGGCCGCGGCGATGTGCATCGCGGTCGGGAACGAGTCATTCGACGACTGGCTCATGTTGACGTGATCGTTGGGATGAACCGGCTTCTTGGTCCCGCGTTCGCCGCCAAGCAGTTCATTGGCGCGGTTGGCGATCACCTCGTTGAGGTTCATGTTGGTTTGCGTGCCGGAGCCGGTTTGCCAGACCACCAGCGGGAAGTGATCGTCGAGCTTGCCGTCGATCACCTCGCGCGCGGCACGCGCAATGGCCTCGGCGCGGCGGCGGTCGAGCAGGCCGAGTTCGCGATTGGTTTGCGCCGCTGCGAGCTTGACGATCGCGAAAGCGCGGATGATCGGCATCGGCATGCGGTCCTGGCCGATGCGGAAATTCTGCCGTGAGCGCTCGGTCTGCGCTCCCCAATAGCGGTCGGCGGCGACCTCGATCGGGCCGAAGCTGTCGGTTTCGGTGCGGGTGGCCTTGGCCGTTTTGGCGGAACGCGAAGCTTTGGATGATGCAGCCATGATCCTGTCCATTGCGATGACCGTGCTCAATATGGCAGCGGTTCATGCGTCCAGCCACGCATCCGCGGCAGGACGCATCACCTTATATGGAAGCGCGGATTATTTCTTGCGGAAGCGGTCCAGCCGCACCACTTCGGCGCCTTCGCTGGGCTTTGCCGGCTCGCCCTGATTTTCGGGTGCGGGGGAGGCGGCGGGCGAGGGAACGGCCAGGGCTGACGCCGGCGCCACGGCAGGCAGGTTGGCCGCAGGCGCCTCGGTCGCGGATTCCGAAGGATCGAACTGCAGGCCGAACTGCACCGACGGATCGAAGAAGCTCTTGATGGAGTTGAAGGGAACCACCAGCCGCTCCGGAATGCCGCCGAACGACAGCCCGACCTCGAAGCGATCCTCGGTGACCACCAGGTCCCAGAACTGATGCTGGAGGATCACCGTCATCTCTTCCGGATATTGCGCCAGCAGCCGCGGCGACAGTTTGACGCCCTCGGCGGTGGACACGAATGTGATGAAAAAGTGATGCTCGCCCGGCAACCCGTGCTCGGCGGCGTCGGTCAGCACGCGGCGCAATACGCCGCGCAATGCGTCGCGCGCCAGAACGTCGTATCGGATATGGTCGGTGGCCATCGGTTAAGTCCCGTCGCGTTTGGGTGCCACGCGCATTTTCGGCGATTGTCCGTAGCCGACTCGCGCCGTCCGCCATGCTACCCCGGCAATGGGCTGAGGTCAGCAGGGTTCCCGCCAATCGTGGAAATTCTACCCCTGTAAAGACGGGCCGCCATGAAAGCAGGGAAAAGAGAAGTGGAGGCTTCTGTTGCCAGGTGCCTCCGAACCCCGCCAAACGGAGCTTAACCCGTCAGGACTTTAGACTTGGTTTTTCAAACCGCTTACGCGGCCTGAGCAACCGGAGCATAGTTGTCGTTTGCAACTATTGCATAGCCCGATAACGGCGGAACCATACCGAGAAAAAGCGAGCCCTTTACGCCCTCGTCGATGCTATTTCGCCCCCGCCGAAGCCCGCTGTCTCGATTGGTCGTGACGGGCTTTGGTGGAGGCGCCGGGTACCGCCCCCGGGTCCGAATGGTTTATTACGACGGCCATTTATTTCCATAGCCGGCGAACCGGCAGCTTCAATATAGGGTGCAAAGATTGAGAAAAACAGAGCCCGATCAGGGCATTTAGTCACGGAACAGTGCGCAAGGACGAAAGGCGGGAAAATCGGTTGGCCTCGCGCAGCCTTCGTTCTAAATCTCGGTCATGCCTCCGGATTCGCCGCCCGCCGCTCACCCCGCGCCCGATATCCAGGCTTCTGCGGAGCCGCCCGGCCTTCTTCAACTGTTCCTGGCCTTCGCCAAAATATCGCTTTCCGGCTTCGGCGGCGTTCTGGTGTTCGCCCGCCGCGCCATCGTCGAGAAATACCGCTGGATGACGGCGGACGAGTTCAACGAGACCTACGCCCTCTGCCACTTCCTGCCGGGGCCCAATATCTGCAATCTGTCGGTTGTTTTCGGTGCCCGCATAAGAGGCATCCCCGGGAGTCTTGCGGCCTTTACGGGTCTGGTCGGTCCGCCGGTCATTATTGTCTCTGCGCTGGCGATGATTTATGCGCGCTACGGCGAGATTCCGGCGCTGCAAAGAACCCTTGCGGGCGTTTCCTGCGCGGCGGTCGGACTGGTGATCGGCGTCGCGGCCCGGATGATGGGGCCGCTGGTGAAGCGGCGGGATCCCGTCGCCCTCGGCTTTCTGATCGCGGTATTTGTGGCGATCGGCCTGCTGCGGTTGCCGCTGCCCCCGGTTCTCCTCGCCGCGATTCCCCTGAGCATCGCGGTTAGCTGGGCGATGCGGCGGAACGTTGCGTCATGAACGGCGGCACCGGCGACATCTGGACCCTGGCATGGACTTTCGGGTTGCTGTCGCTGTTCGCGATCGGGGGCGCTGCTTCGGCCATTCCCGAAATGCACCGCATCGCCGTCGATACCCATCACTGGATGACGGATGCGCAATTCGCCGACGCTTTTGCGATTTCGCAACTGTCGCCCGGCCCCAACATCCTGATTGTCACCCTGATCGGCTACCAGGTTGCCGGGGTCGCCGGCGGACTGGTGGCGACGCTGGCGATGTGCGGGCCGACCGCGGTCATGGCCTATAATGTCAGCCGCCTGCTGCATCGCTCCAGTCAATCGAAATGGCCCGCCATCATCCGGGCGGCGCTGGTTCCGCTATCGATCGGGCTGATGTCCGCGAGCGCGCTGGTGCTGGCACAGGCCGCCGACCGGACCTGGCTCGCGGTCGTCCTGACCGCAACTGCGGCAATTTTGACGCTTGCCACCCGCGTCAACCCGCTGTGGTTATTGCTCGCGGGGGGATGTCTCGGTTTTGCTGGCGTTGTCTGACGAAAATCGCTAGGCAAGACTGGGGCGGGGCGGCATCAGCAGCCATCCAACAGAATGGGCGAAAAGTCCGATACGCGGGAGGGAAATCGATGAGTGATGTGCCGAGCGAGGGGCCGGTCAAGTCCATCATGCCGAAATGGATCGGCAATCCGCAGGATTTTGTCGGCGGATTGGCGTTGGTCGCGATCGCGGTGTTCGCCCTGTGGGCGTCGAGCGACCTGCAGGGCAAGCAAGGCTTTTCATTCGGTGCCGGTACCGCACCGCGCATGTTCGCGATCCTCCTGCTGGGGCTAGGCGCCGCGATTGCCGTTGTCGGGCTTTTGACCAAGGGACCGCATGTAGGGACCTACGCCTGGCGCGGCCCGCTGTTCGTGTCGCTGGCGATCCTTTCGTTTGCGTTCACGATCCGGCCGCTGGGTCTGGTGGTTTCGGCGATGGCCAGCTTCGTGATCGCAGCGATGGGAACGCCGGAAACCCGGTGGACCGAAACCCTCATCGTCGGAGTTTGCTTGACGGCATTCTGCAGCTTTCTGTTTCCCTATGCGTTGGGGCTGCCGCTGCAGCTGCTGCCGCGTTTCATGATTCAATGAGGGCGTGATGGCTGATCTTTTTGCAAATCTTGCCCTTGGTTTCGGCGTCGCCTTCACGCCGATGAACCTCATGCTCTGCCTGATCGGCGCGCTGGTCGGCACCCTGGTCGGCGTGCTGCCCGGAGTTGGCACCATCGCCACGGTCGCCATGCTGCTGCCGATCACCTTCGGCTTGCCGCCGGTCGGCGCGCTGATCATGCTCGCCGGCATTTATTACGGCGCGCAGTATGGCGGCTCGACCACGTCGATCCTGGTCAATATTCCAGGGGAGGCCGGTTCGGTCGTCACCACGCTCGACGGTTTCCAGATGGCCAAGCAAGGCCGCGCCGGGCCGGCGCTTGCCATTGCCGCGATCGGCTCGTTTTTCGCCGGCTGCGTCGCGACCATCCTGATCGCGGTGCTGGGTGCGCCGCTGACCAGGCTCGCTCTGGCGTTCGGTCCCGCCGAATATTTCTCGCTGATGGTGCTTGGCCTGATCTTCGCCGTGGTGCTGGCGAAGGGGTCGGTGCTGAAGGCGATCGCGATGATCGTATTCGGATTGCTGCTGTCGATGGTCGGATCCGACATCGAGACCGGCGCATCGCGGATGGCCTTCAATATCCCCGAACTGGCCGACGGTCTCGGCTTTGCCACGGTGGCGATGGGCGTGTTCGGGTTCGCGGAAATCATCCGCAATCTCGATGCCGGCGCGGAAATGGACCGCAAACTGGTGCAGGAGAAGGTCACCGGGCTGATGCCGACCAAGAAGGACCTGATTGCCTCGGCACCGGCGATTCTCCGCGGCACGGCCCTGGGTTCCATTCTTGGCATTCTGCCGGGCGGGGGCGCGGTTATCGCGTCGTTCGCGGCCTATACGCTGGAAAAAAAGATCTCCAAGGACCCATCGCGGTTCGGCCGGGGTGCGATTGAAGGCGTCGCAGCGCCGGAAAGCGCCAACAATGCGGCGGCGCAAACCTCGTTCATTCCGCTGCTGACGCTTGGTATCCCGCCTAATGCGGTGATGGCGCTGATGGTCGGCGCGATGACCATTCACGGCATCGTGCCTGGACCCCAGGTCATGCAGAAACAGCCCGAACTGGTGTGGGGCATGATTGCCTCGATGTGGGTCGGTAATCTGATGTTGCTGGTCATCAACCTGCCGATGGTCGGAATCTGGGTGCGGTTGTTGCGGGTGCCGTATCGGCTGTTATTCCCCGCGATCGTGATCTTTTGCGCGATCGGCATCTACTCGCTCAACAATGCTCCGGTCGACGTTATCCTCGCAGGGGCGTTCGGCCTGGTCGGTTACTGGCTGATCAAGCACGATTTCGAACCGGCCCCGCTGTTGCTGGGCATGGTGCTCGGGCCGTTGATGGAAGAGAACCTGCGGCGGGCGCTGCTGATCTCGCGCGGCGACGTGACTGTATTTGTTACGCGCCCGCTGTCGGGAGTTCTCCTGGCGGTGGCGGCCTTCCTGCTGGTGCTGGCAGTGCTGCCGGCGCTGCGCAAGAAGCGCGACGAGGTGTTCGTGGAGTCCGAAAACTAGCTGCGGCGTTGCGCCGCGTCCCGAAGTCGAATGGACTTCGGGCGCGGTGGTGTATTGAGTTGAAATCTGGCCCGTTCGCAGCGGTATTCGCGCAACGCGCCCTCTCGGAGGAATATGATGAATTTGTATAGTCGCATGCTTGCGACCGGCAGTCTGGCTGCACTGGCCGGCTTCGGCGCGATCGCCAACCCCGCCCAGGCGCAGGATTATCCGACGCGCACCATCACCATGATCGTGCCGTTCGCGGCCGGCGGCCCCACCGACGTTATCGCGCGCATCGTCACCGGGCATATGGCGCAGACGCTCGGGCAGACCATCATTATCGAGAACGTCGTCGGTGCAGGCGGCACCACCGCGACCGCCCGCGCGGCGCGCGCCACCAATGACGGATACACGCTGATCACCGGCCACATGGGCACCCATGCGGCGTCGGTGCCGCTGTATCCGAAGCTTGCCTATCATCCGGAAAAGGATTTCGAGCCGGTCGGGCTGCTGGCCGGCACGCCGATCCTGATCCTGGCCAAGAAGGATTTTCCGGCCAAGGATCTCAAGGAATTCGTGGCTTACGTAAAGGCCAATACCGACAAGATGAATATGGCCCATGCCGGCGTCGGCTCGGTGTCCTATTCGTCCTGCGAACTGCTGAGCGCGGTGCTTGAGATCAAGCCGGTCGGCGTCCCGTTCAACGGCACCGGTCCGGCCATGAACGCGCTGGTCGGCGGCCAGGTCGATTACATGTGCGACCAGATCGTCAACGCGGTGCCGCAGATCAACGGCGGCACTATCAAGGCCTATGCGATCGCAACGCCGGAGCGCAATCCGTCGCTGCCAAATCTGCCGACGACGACGGAAGCCGGCTTGCCGAAATATCAGGCCTCGGCCTGGAACGCGATTTTCGCGCCGAAGGGCACGCCTGCGCCTATCCTCGCCAAACTGAACGCGGCGGTGGGGAAGGCGCTGGACGACGAGAATGTTCGCAAGCGCCTGCTCGATCTTGGATCCGACATTCCCAAGACGGACGCCCGCACGCAGGCCGCCCTGGCGGCGCTGGTGAAGAGCGAAATTGAAAAGTGGTCGGCGGTGCTGAAGCCCGCAACCAACTGATCAGGCTGCAGAACCCGATTGAAGGCGAGGGCGGGACGCAAGTTCCGCCCTTGCCGTTTCGGTCCTGGATGCCATTTTTCCGGGTATAATCGACTTATGTCGCCGAATCGGCGCTGTCGGATCGGCGGCCCGGACGATAGGTTCGCCGCCCCGGAACCTGCAAACGACCGCCATGAACCAGTATCACGACCTGCTCGAACGTATCCTCAGCGACGGCGCGGAAAAGCACGACCGCACCGGCACCGGCACGCTGTCGGTGTTCGGGCACCAGATGCGGTTCAATCTGGCTTCGGGCTTTCCGATGCTGACCACCAAGAAGCTGCCGCTCAAGTCGATCGTGCATGAGCTGCTGTGGTTTCTCAAAGGCGACACCAACATCAAATATCTCAAGGACAACGGCGTTTCGATCTGGGACGAATGGGCCGACGCCAATGGCGATCTCGGCCCGGTCTATGGATCGCAGTGGCGGTCGTGGCCGGCGCCGGACGGACGCAGCATCGATCAGATTTCCAACGTGATCGAGATGATAAAGCGCAATCCGGATTCGCGCCGGCTGATCGTGAGCGCGTGGAATCCGGCCGATGTCGACAGGATGGCGCTGCCGCCATGCCACTGCCTGTTCCAGTTCTATGTCGCGAACGGCAAGCTGTCATGCCAGCTCTATCAGCGTTCGGCTGATGTGTTCCTCGGGGTGCCCTTCAACATCGCATCCTATGCGCTGCTGACCATGATGGTGGCGCAGGTCACGGGGCTAAAGCCCGGCGATTTCGTTCACTCGCTCGGCGATGCGCATCTCTATTCCAACCACCTCGAGCAGGCGCGGCTGCAACTGACGCGACCGACGCGCGCGCTTCCGGCGATGAAGATTAACCCGGCCGTCAAGGACATCTTCGCCTTCCGCTACGAGGACTTCGTGCTCGAAGGCTACGACCCGCACCCGCACATCAAGGCCGAGGTCGCGGTGTGACCTATGGCTCAGGATCGGGCGACGTTCCAGCGGCTTGCGGAAATAAGATTGGAAGAAGCAAGGCTGCTGCTCGAGAACGGACAGCCGTCGGGAGCCTACTATCTCGCTGGATATGCGATTGAATGCGCTTTGAAGGCCAAGATAGCGTCACAGTTTAGAGCGGACGAAATTCCAGACAAAACGTTGGTGAATAATGTATACAAGCATGACTTGAACGAGTTGCTAAGTTTGGCAAATCTGAAGGAAGAGCAAGCCGAGGCCGTAAGTAACGATTCGGAGCTACGTCGTTATTGGACAATTACAACAAAATGGAAGGCCGAGACCCGCTACAAGCTCTGTAGCCTTGAAGAGGCTTCAGATATGCTTGAAGCTGTCGGCGGAGATAGAGGATTAATGCAATGGCTGCGGAGTCGCTGGTAAAAAGCAAATTGGATGCTTCCGTAGATCTTGCGAACAAGTTGCTGAAACAGGGCAGCCCCTTGCTTGCCGCTTTTTGGGACTACGATAATGACTTGGAACGGTGGATACTTGTGCTTGTTCCAAAGTCGCGTTCAGATGAGCGGCGTCTTATTGAGCAAACGTCTACGCTTTTAATCGAACCACCTTATCGAGTCGTATTTTCGCTGTCCGATCCGACCGTAGACAGTCACCAGATCGACCGTGCTCGCGCACTCGGAGCGTACATTCGTTTAGAGCCGTATGTCGGCCGGCGTATCGATACGACGTTTACAGGTGGAGAGTATTTCGAGAGTGTGGTGCCGGTTTATCTGGCGCCGGAACTGATGACGCATTTTCACGTGGCCTGATCATCAGGGGATTTTCGATTCGCGCTTCATATGCCACGTCCTGAAATCGTCCTCATCGTTGCCGTCGCCGAGAACGGCGTGATCGGCTCCGCCGGTGCTATTCCGTGGCGGCTGAAATCCGATGTGCTGCGCCTCAAGACGATGACGATGGGCAAGCCCGTCGTGATGGGCCGCAAGACGTTCCAGTCATTGCGCAGGCCGCTCCCCGGACGAACCAACATCGTCATCACCCGTGATGCGAATTTTCGCGCGGCGGGGGCGGTGGTGACAACCTCCTTTGCAGACGCGCGAGCGACGGCCCTTGGCGACGCGCTGCGGCGTTTAGCCACTGAGATCGCGGTGATCGGCGGCGCGGAAATCTACGCGCAGTGGATGGAGTTTGCCGACCGGCTGGAAGTCACCGAAGTTCACTTAAAACCGGAAGGCGACACCCACCTCGCCCCGATTGACCTGAAGGAATGGGAAGAAGTCGCGCGCACATCCCAGGTGAGGACCGACGATGATACGGCCGATTTCTCCTACGTCACATATAGACGGCATAGCCGAAGCCCACGCCCCGTATAGCCGCCGGATGCGGCCTTAACCGCTTCGGTCGATGTTTACATTGACAATTATGGGTTCGGGCTTAGCTGCTTGCAGGCAACAAGCCGCGTTGTAAGGGCCGGGGCCGTCCCCTATAAGGCCATGCAGAGTTTGCGAGGCCGGGCGTCTTTCCCAGGCCCGCGGAGGAGACTGTCGATGCCGTGGAAGAATCAAGGCGGAGGCCCGTGGGGCTCGGGTCCCAAGGGACCGTGGGGCTCCGGCCCGCAACCGGTCGGACCGCGTCCGCCTGATCTTGAAGACTTGCTGCGCCGCGGCCAGGACAAGCTGCAGCAGATCCTGCCGGGCGGCTATTTCAGCGGCATGGGCATCGCGCTGCTGTTGATCGGCGCGCTGGCGATCTGGGGGCTGTCCGGCTTCTTCCGTGTGCAGTCCGAAGAACTCGGCGTCGTGCTTCGTTTCGGCAAGCATGTGCGCACCGTGCAGCCGGGCTTGAACTATCATCTGCCGTATCCGATCGAGACCGTGCTGCTGCCGAAGGCGCTGCGCGTCTCGACCATCTCTATCGGCATGACGCTGATCGAGGATCCGGCGCGGCGCGGCCGGACCATGCGCGACGTGCCGGAAGAAAGCCTGATGCTTACCGGCGACGAGAATATCGTCGACGTGGATTTCACGGTGCTGTGGCGGATCAAGCCGGACGGCGTCGGCAATTATCTCTTCAATATCCAGAATCCCGAAGGCACCGTGAAGGCGGTCGCCGAAAGCGCGATGCGCGAAGTGATCGGCCGCTCCAACATCCAGCCGATCCTGACCGGCGCCCGCACCACCACCGAGGCCGGGGTGCAGGACCTGATGCAGAAGACCCTCGACAGCTACGGCTCCGGGGTTTTGATCCAGCAGGTGCAGATGCAGAAGGTCGATCCGCCGGCGCAGGTGATCGACGCCTTCCGCGACGTGCAGGCCGCGCGCGCCGACCTCGAGCGGTTGCAGAACGAAGCCCAGACCTACGCCAACCGCGTCGTCCCCGATGCGCGCGGACGCGCCGCGCAGATTTTGCAGGTCGCCGAAGGTTACAAGGAGCAGGCCGTCGCCGAAGCCAAGGGCCAGAGCGCGCGCTTCCTGAAGGTGTACGACGAATACGCAAAAGCAAAAGACGTGACCCGGCAGCGCATCTATCTGGAAACCATGGAGCGCATTCTCGGCAATGCCGAAAAGCTGGTCTATGACGGCGGCGGCTCCGGACAGAGCATCGTGCCGTATCTGCCATTGAGCGAGCTCACGCCGCGGCGTCCGCCGGCGACGTCGGGCCAGCCGCAACAGCAGGGCGGGAGCACCCGATGAGAGCAGGAATTTCAGGAGTTGTCGCGATCCTCGTGCTGCTGGTCGTTGTCATCGTCGGCTACAGCTCGGTCTTCACGGTGAACCAGACCCAACAGGCGCTGGTGGTGCGGCTCGGCGAGCCGGTCAAGGTAGTCACCGAACCCGGGCTGAATTTCAAGGCGCCGTTCATCGACACCGTGATCAGCATCGACAAGCGGATTCTCGATCTGGAAAATCCGTCGCAGGAAGTCATCGCCTCCGACCAGAAGCGGCTGGTGGTCGACGCCTTCGCGCGCTACCGCATCAAGAACGCGCTGCGGTTCTATCAAAGCATCGGCTCGATCCAGGCCGCCAATATCCAGCTGACGACGTTGCTCAACGCGTCGCTGCGAAGGGTGCTCGGCGAAGTCACCTTCATCCAGGTGGTGCGTGACGAGCGCGAGGCGCTGATGGCGCGAATTCGCGAGCAGCTTGACAAGGAGGCCGACGGCTACGGCATCCAGGTGGTCGACGTGCGGATTCGCCGCGCCGATCTGCCGGAGCAGAACAGCCAGGCGGTCTACCAGCGCATGCAGACCGAGCGGCAGCGCGAGGCGGCCGAATTCCGCGCCCAGGGCGGCCAGAAGGCGCAGGAAATCCGCTCCAGGGCCGATCGCGAAGCGACCGTGATTGTTGCCGAAGCCAATTCCACTGCCGAGCAGGTGCGCGGCGCGGGCGACGGCGAGCGCAACCGGCTGTTCGCCGAAGCCTACGGCAAGGATCCCGACTTCTTCGCGTTCTACCGCTCGATGACGGCGTATGAGAACGGGCTGAAGAGCAGCGACACCCGATTCCTGCTGCGTCCGGACTCCGACTTCTTCAAGTTCTTCAGCAACTCGTCCGGCCATCCGCCGGTCGCGCCGGCCCCGCCGGCGGCGAGCGCCGCGCCAAAGCCCTAGAGCGCGCAGGCTGCGGGACGCAGGATAAGGCTCGAACGCCGTTTTGCGTTCGAACCCGCTCTCCTCTATGAATGCACGCTGGCTAGGCGGACCCTGGTTCGTCTCGCTCTGGAAGTGTGCAGAAGAACACCTTGCGGGAGGTTGCAGTCGGATGAGGTCCATAGCGTTCGCCGACTTCCTCATCGGCGTGGGTATTCTGCTTGTGCTCGAAGGCCTGCTGTTCGCGGCAAGCCCGGCGTGGATGCGGCGGGCGATGAAGAGTGCGCTGGCGACGCCGGACAACATCCTGCGCGCCGTGGGAATTGGATCGGCGGTCGCGGGCCTGATTCTGATATGGTTTGTACGGCGCTAACCGATTCGGGCAACCCGGCCCCGAGCCTTAAGAAAATACCATAGGGATCAACGTCATCGTGAGCCGGGGCGTCCGTTTTTCGCCGTAATCCGGGCGCGCCATCGGCAAAATTGCACGGCGCGCATGCTTGCGCCTTTGCCCCGTTCGGGCGCACTGTAGGCTCACATTTTCGGCCCCTTTTCCAGGAGAGAGACCAGACATGACCGGTGCGATTCCCGCCTTGAGCCATCGCCTGCGCCCTCGAGCCGTAAGTATTTGGGCAGCGGCCATCTGCCTTGGCGCCGCGACCACCCTGCTTGCCGTGCCGGCGTCTGCGCGAGGCCCCGACGGCATCGCCGACGTCGCCGAGAAGGTGATCGATGCCGTCGTCAATATTTCGACCACCCAGACAGTCGAGGCCAAGGCCGGCGGTGGCGGCGGGGATCGCGGCGCCATGCCGCAATTGCCCCCGGGTTCGCCATTCGAGGAATTTTTCGACGATTTCTTCAAGAACCGCCGCGGCGGATCGGGCGGCGACAAGGGTGGCGGCGGCATGCAGCCGCGCAAGACCAACTCGCTCGGCTCCGGCTTCATCGTCGATACCGCGGGCATCGCGGTGACCAACAACCACGTCATTGCCGATGCCGACGAAATCAACCTCATCATGAACGACGGCACCAAGATCAAGGCGACGCTGGTCGGGGTCGACAAGAAGACCGACCTGGCAGTGCTGAAATTCACCCCGCCGGCGAAACCGCTGGTCGCGGTGAAATTCGGCGATTCCGACAAGCTGCGTCTTGGCGAATGGGTGATCGCGATCGGCAACCCGTTCAGCCTTGGCGGCACCGTCACCGCCGGCATCGTCTCGGCGCGCAACCGCGACATCAATTCCGGACCCTATGACAGCTACATCCAGACTGACGCCGCCATCAACCGCGGCAATTCCGGCGGGCCGCTGTTCAACCTCGACGGCGAGGTCATCGGCGTCAACACGCTGATCATCTCGCCCTCGGGCGGCTCGATCGGCATCGGCTTTGCGGTGCCCTCCAAGACCGTGGTCGGCGTGGTAGATTCGTTGCGTCAGTTCGGCGAGCTTCGCCGCGGCTGGCTCGGCGTCCGCATCCAGCAGGTCACCGACGAGATCGCCGAGAGTCTCAGCATCAAGCCCGCGCGCGGCGCGCTGATTGCCGGCGTCGAGGAGAAGGGCCCTGCAAAACCCGCCGGCATCGAGCCTGGCGACGTCGTGATAAAATTCGACGGCAAGGACATCAAGGAGCCGAAGGACCTGTCGCGCGTGGTCGCCGACACCGCGGTCGGCAAGGCGGTCGATGTCATCATCATCCGCAAGGGCCAGGAACAGACCAAGCAGGTCACGCTCGGCCGTCTTGAGGATGGCGACAAGGCGGTGCAGGCGTCCAGCAAGACCCAGCCCGAAGCCGAGAAGCCGGCGACCCAGAAGGCGCTCGGTCTCGATCTCGCCGGCCTCAGCAGGGATCTGCGCACCCGCTACAAGATCAAGGACAGCGTCAAGGGCGTCGTCATCACCAGTGTCGACTCCTCCTCGGACGCCGCCGAAAAGCGGCTCAGCGCCGGCGAGGTGATCGTCGAGGTGGCGCAGGAAGCGGTGACCAACGCCGCCGACGTGAAGAAGCGCGTCGATCAGCTGAAGAAGGACGGCAAGAAATCCATCCTGCTGCTGGTGTCCAATGCCGAGGGTGAACTGCGCTTCGTGGCGCTGAGCGTGCAGTAGCCTTGTAACCGTAGCCCGGGTGAAGCGAAGCGAAACCCGGGATCGCGGATTCCCGGATTGCGCTTCGCTCCATCCGGGCTACAGGACATCGGAGAGCTACCCCGCAAACTCGTCCCGCCGATAGCCCTGCGCATACAGCAGTGCGGTGAGATCGCCATGGTCGATCCGCGCATGGGCCGCGGCCGCGACCGCGGGCTTGGCGTGGTAGGCGATGCCGAGGCCGGCGCTCTGGATCATGCCGAGGTCGTTGGCGCCGTCGCCGACCACCAGCGTGTCGAGATCGTCGAGGTCGAAGGCTTCGCGCAGCTCGATCAACGTCGCCAGCTTGGCGGCGCGGCCCAGAATCGGCGCGGCCACCTTGCCGGTCAATTTGCCATTCTCGACCAGCAGCTCATTGCCGCGGTTCTCCTGAAATCCGATCTTCTCGGCGATGGCATTGGTGAACAGGGTAAAACCGCCGGAGATCAGGCAGCTGTAGGCGCCGTGCGCGCGCATGGTCGCGACCAGTTCGCGGCCGCCCGGTGTCGGCGTGATGCGCCTGGCCAGCACCTCGTCGACCACGCCGACCGGCAAACCCTTGAGCAGCGCCACCCGCTCGCGCAGCGCCGGCTCGAATTCGATCTCGCCGCGCATGGCGCGCTCGGTGATGGCGGCGACATGCGCTTTCAGGCCGACGAAATCCGCCAGTTCGTCGATGCATTCCTGGCCGATCATGGTGGAATCCATGTCGGCCAGAAAAAGCTTCTTGCGCCTGGCGATCTCGGGCTG
Organism: uncultured Alphaproteobacteria bacterium; assembly: GCA_963710045.1. Taxonomy (GTDB): domain Bacteria; phylum Pseudomonadota; class Alphaproteobacteria; order Rhizobiales; family Xanthobacteraceae; genus Bradyrhizobium. The sequence goes on from CAVPZO010000026.1 coordinate 15,172, forward strand.
CACCACGACATCGATCGGCAGGTCGCCTCTTGCCACGCGCAGGCGGTTGGCGATGGCGCCGATATCGTCGGCTGAGGTGAAGGGAATGTCGACCGCGACTTCGCCGAACAGCCATCGCGCCGGACCGCAGCCGGGAAGAAGCGCGCGCGCGCCATCGACGATCGTGCTATCGAGCGCGGGATTGGCGGGATTGCAGATCAGCGTGGCGACGAGAGACATCTGACGTGACTTCGGACCGAGAGAACGACGAGGCGGTGCTTATCGCAGGGCCGACCGCCAGCGGCAAGTCGGCGCTGGCGCTGGCGCTGGCGGAAACACACAACGGCGTGATCATCAACGCCAATTCCATGCAGATGTATCGCGACCTGCGCGTGCTCACGGCGCGGCCGGCGCCGGAACAGGAGGCCGTCGCGACGCACCGGCTGTATGGCACTGTCGATGCCGCGGTGAATTTTTCCGCCGGCGCCTGGGTCGCCGAGGCGGCGGCCGTGCTTGCGGAGGCGCGCGCGCAAAATCGCCTGCCGATCTTTGTCGGCGGCTCCGGGCTGTATTTCAAGGCGCTGACGCGCGGGCTGTCGGCGGTGCCGCCGATCCCGCCGGATGTCCGCGAGAGTGTGCGGACACGGCTGCAGCGCGATGGCGTCGAGGCGCTGCATGCGGCGCTGATGCAGCGCGATCCGGCGTCGGCCGAACGCCTGAAGCCGCGCGACAAGATTCGCATCGCGCGCGCGCTCGAAGTCGTCGAGGCCACCGGGCGTTCGCTGACCGACTGGCATCGCGACGGACTGCCGCCGCTGTTGCCGCCGGGCGCGTTCATCGCGCTGTTTCTCGCGCCGGAGCGCGACGAACTCTATGCGCGCATCGACGCGCGGTTCGACGCGATGCTGCTAGCGGGCGCGCTCGACGAAGTCGCAACGTTGGCATCGCGAAAACTCGATCCGCTGCTGCCGGCGATGAAGGCGCATGGCGTGCCGGCGTTGATCCGGCATCTCAACGGTGAGATCACGCTGGAAGAGGCGGCCGTGATCGGACGCGCCGACACCCGGCACTATGCCAAGCGGCAGTTCACCTGGTTCCGGCATCAATTGCCGGAATTCGAGTGGGTGAAGCCGGGCGAGGCGCGGGGGTGGTTCACTGGTGTCATTCCGGGGCGCGCGTAGCGCGAACCCGGAATCCAGCAAAGTCATTCCGAACTTCTGGATTCCGGGTCTGCGTGCTTCGCACGCATCCCGGAATGACGATGAAAATGCTCGCCGAACCGGCTAAAGCCCGCTAATCTCCGGCCAACGCAATGGCCGCCTTCCTTGACTTTCCGGGTTTGGCCGTTATGTTCCGCAACCTTTGGGAAGTCCGAGCACCGAAATGAGCAATAAAATTACCAAACTGCTTATTGTCGTCGTACCCAGGCGCACCGCCGGGGCTGGCTGAGGCCATCCCAGAACCGGGCGGTGTGCATGGGGCCTCTTGGGCCCTTTTTTATTTTCCGAAAACAACTGACAGCGTCGCGCCAAAGGGCGCCTCCGGAGCCAGCCATGAGCGACCACAACAGCCACAATCCCAACCAGATGACCGGCGCCGCGATGATCGTGCGCGCGCTGGCCGATCATGGCGTCAAGCACATCTTCGGCTATCCCGGCGGCGCGGTGCTGCCGATCTATGACGAGATTTTCCAGCAGAGCGAGGTCGAGCACATCCTGGTGCGGCACGAGCAGGGCGCCGGCCACGCCGCCGAAGGCTATGCGCGCTCCACCGGACTGCCCGGCGTGGTGCTGGTGACCTCGGGCCCCGGCGCCACCAACATGGTGACGCCGCTGACCGACGCGCTGATGGATTCGATTCCGCTGGTCTGCATCACCGGGCAAGTTCCTACTCATTTGATCGGCAATGACGCGTTCCAGGAATGCGACACCGTCGGCATCACCCGGCCCTGCACCAAGCACAACTGGCTGGTGCGGCGGATCGAGGACCTGCCCAAGGTGCTGCATGAGGCGTTCTATGTCGCGACCACCGGCCGCCCCGGTCCCGTGGTGGTGGACGTGCCGAAGGACGTGCAGTTCGCCGTCGGCACCTATCATCCGCCGCGCAAGTCCGACGTGCACATCTCCTATTCGCCGCGGGTGAAAGGGGATGCCGCGCAGATCCGCAAGGCCGTGGCGCTGCTGGCGTCCGCCAGGCGTCCGGTGATCTATTCCGGCGGCGGCGTGATCAATTCCGGCCTTGAGGCCTCAAAGCTGCTGCGCGAACTGGTCGAGGTGACGGGATTTCCGATCACCTCCACGCTGATGGGACTAGGCGCCTACCCCGCGTCGGGCAAGAACTGGCTCGGCATGCTCGGCATGCACGGCACCTACGAAGCCAATATGGCGATGCATGATTGCGACGTCATGCTGTGCGTCGGCGCGCGCTTCGACGACCGCATCACCGGCCGCACCGACGCGTTCTCGCCGAACTCGAAAAAGATCCACATCGACATCGATCCGTCTTCGATCAACAAGAACATCCGCGTCGACGTGCCGATCATCGGCGACGTCGCCAACGTGCTCGGCGACATGCTGCAGGTGTTCAAGGCGGAGGCCAAGAAACCGAAAATCGATCCGTGGTGGTTCGAGATCGGGCGCTGGCGCGCGCGCAACTCGCTTGCCTACAGGAAGAACAACGACGTGATCCTGCCGCAGTTCGCGATTCAGACGCTGTTCGAAGCGGTGCGCGGGCGCGATACCTACATCACCACCGAAGTCGGCCAGCACCAGATGTGGGCGGCGCAGTTCTTCGGCTTCGAAGAGCCGCACCGCTGGATGACCTCCGGCGGCCTCGGCACCATGGGCTACGGCCTGCCGGCGGCGCTCGGCGTGCAGGTCGCGCATCCCGACAGCCTCGTGATCGACATCGCCGGCGACGCCTCGGTGCAGATGACCATGCAGGAGATGTCCACCGCGGTTCAATACGAACTGCCGATCAAGATCTTCATCCTCAACAACCAGTATATGGGCATGGTGCGGCAGTGGCAGCAGCTGCTGCACGGCAACCGGCTGTCGCACTCCTATTCGGAAGCGCTGCCGGATTTCGTCAAGCTGGCGGACGCCTTCGGCTGCGTCGGGCTTCAGGCCATAAAACCCGGCGATCTCGACGGCGCGATCAGGGAGATGATCACCGTCAAGCGGCCGGTGCTGTTCGATTGCCGGGTGGCGGCGCTGGAAAACTGCTTCCCGATGATTCCTTCCGGCAAGGCGCACAATGAAATGCTGCTGCCGGCGGAAGCCAATGAAGAAGCCACTGCCGCGGCATTTTCCGGCGGCAAGGCGCTGGTGTGAGCAAGCCGATGTTCGATCTCGGACAATTGGAGCGCGCGCATGCGTTGGTCGGGGCGGCGGTGCCGCCGACGCCGGCGCATGCATGGCCGCTGCTGTCCGGGCGGCTCGGTGCCGAAATCGTGGTCAAGCATGAGAACCACACGCCGACCGGCGCCTTCAAGGTTCGCGGCGGGCTGGTCTATGTCGACCGCATGAAGCGCGAGCGTCCCGACACCGCCGGACTGATCTCGGCGACGCGCGGCAATCATGGCCAGAGCCTTGCCTTTGCCGGGCGCCGTCACGGCGTGCCGGTGACAATCCTGGTGCCGCGCGAAAATTCGGTCGAAAAAAATCGCGCCATGAAGGCGTTGGGCGCCGACCTCATCGAACACGGCGAGGATTTTCAGGCCGCGCGCGAGGAAGCCCATCGCCGCGCCGCCGCCGGCGGTCTGGAGTTCGTGCCGGCCTTTCATCCCGACCTGGTGCTGGGCGTGGCAACCTATGCGCTGGAATTGTTTAGGAAAGCACCCGACCTCGACCTTCTCTATGTCCCGATCGGGCAGGGGTCCGGTATCTGCGGCTGTATCCTGGCGCGCGATCTGCTCGGATTGCGCACGGACATCGTCGGTGTGCAATCGACCGAGGCGCCGTCCTACGCGCTGTCGTTCGCGGTCGGCACGGTGGTCACCACCGCGACCAGCAATACGTTTGCCGACGGCATGGCGACGCGGATTCCCGATCCCGACGCGCTGGCGATCATCCGCAAGGGCGCCTCGCGCATCGTGCAGGTCAGCGACGACGAGATTGGCGCCGCGATACGGGCCTATTGGACCGACACCCATAACCTCGCCGAAGGCGCCGGTGCCGCGGCGCTCGCCGCCGCCACGCAGGAAAAGCAGAAAATCCGCGGCAAGCGGATCGGCCTCATCCTGAGCGGCGGCAATATCGATCTCGATTTGTTTCAACGATGGGCGATGCCGGAAGCTGCCGGCGTCATTGATCGCAGAGTGCCGGTGTGAAGATGTCAGAGAATGCGCGAACCCTCGCCACGTTTGCTGCGTCATGCGCGGACTTGATCCGCGCATCCATCCCGCTTCACGAAATGCATTTTAGGAAGACGATGGATGGCCGGGTCAAGCCCGGCAATGACGACTGAAACGAATTCGGCTCCAACAGAGAACAAGACAATGAACCAGCCCGCATCCGCCTATTTCATGGAAGACCGCCACGACCCCAACGAGACGCACACCCTCACGGTGCTGGTGCAGAACGAGCCGGGCGTGCTCGCGCGTGTCATCGGGCTGTTCTCAGGGCGCGGCTACAATATCGAGAGTCTCACAGTCTCCGAAACCGAGAGCCAGAAGCATCTCTCGCGCATCACCATCGTCACCACGGGCACGCCGATGGTGATCCAGCAGATCAAGCATCAGCTCGACCGCATGATCCCGATCTACAAGGTGGTCGACATGACGCTGACCGGCGCGCGCTCCATCGAGCGCGAACTGGCGATGGTGAAAGTGCGCGGCATCGGCGAGCCCCGCATCGAGGCGATGCGGCTGGCGGATGCGTTCCGCGCCCGGGTGATCGATGCCTCGACCGAGAGCCTTGTGTTCGAGATCACCGGCAACTCCGCCAAGATCAACCAGTTCGTCGACCTGATGCGGCCGCTTGGCCTCGTGGAGGTATCGCGCACGGGCGTCGCCGCCATCGGCCGCGGGCCGGAGGGGATGTAGGCTGGACAAGAAACTCGCAGCGCTGCTCGATATCAATTTTGATGGCGTCCCTGGATGACTATGTACCGATCTTGCGCGATAGCATGAAACCCGCCGACATCTTCCTCGCGACCTTCGTCGCCGTGATCTGGGGGCTTGGCTTCGTCGCGAGCCGGCTGGCGCTCGACGAATTGCCGCCGACGCTGATGACGACGCTGCGCTTTGCCATCGCGGCGGTGCCGTGCCTGTTTTTGCGCAGGCCGAACGTAAGCTGGCCGCTGCTGATCGCGATCAGCTTCACGCTGTTTCTCGGTCAGTTCCTGGCGCAGGCTTTCGGCATCGCACATGGCGTGCCGGTGGGGCTTGCCAGCGTGATCGTGCAGAGCCAGGCGCTGTTCACGGTCGCGTTCGCCGTGATCGCGTTTGGCGAGGCCCCGACGCGCATGCAGGTCATCGGAATCGGCGTCGCCGCGGCCGGCCTGCTGATGATTTGCGGCACCGTCGGCTACGATTTCAGCGTCGCTGCCTTTGCCGTGCTAATGATCTCGCCGGTCGTTTTCGCGATCGGCAATCTGCTGCTGCGGCGGGCGCGGGATGTGCCGATGTTCGACCTGTTTGCATGGCTTTGTCTCGTCGCTGCGGTGCCGTTGGCGATGCTGACGCTGATCGTGGACGGACCGCAGATCGCGTGGCATTCGCTCCAAAATATGTCGCCAACCGGCGTCGTCAGCATCCTGGCCATCGGCGCGGTCTCCACCAGCATCGCCTACTGGCTGTGGGGCCGGCTGCTGCGCGATCACACCGCGGCGCAGGTAGTGCCGTTCGCGCTGCTGGTGCCGTTCGTCGGCGCCGCGGCGTCCAGCATCGTGTTCGGCGAACGCTTCGGGCCGCTGCGGCTGGCGGGCATGGTCATCGTGGTCTGCGGCATCGCCATCATGCTGCTGTCGAAGCGGCCGCAGGCCGTCGTTGAAGGCGTCTGAGTCCCGACGATGTCCCAGCAGCTTTTCATCGCCTTCGTCGTGTTCGCCACCGTGATGTTTTTTACGCCCGGCCCCAACAACATCATGCTGCTGTCTTCGGGTCTGACCTACGGTTTTCGCCCGACCTTGCCGCATATCGCGGGCATCACCATCGGTTTTGCCTTCATGGTCGGGGCGGTCGGGCTCGGCCTCGGCACCGTCTTCATCGCCTGGCCGGTGCTGCAGACCATCCTCAAATATGCCGGCATCGCCTATCTGATCTATCTCGCCGCGGCGATCGCGATGTCCGGCCCGGTCACGCCCGGACAGGACAACCGGCGCGGTCCGATGACCTTCTGGGGTGCGGCGATGTTCCAGTGGATCAACGTCAAGGGCTGGGTGATGGTGATCGGCACCATCACCGCCTATGCCGGCATCGCCGGCTTTCCCTGGAACATCGTCATCCAGGTCGTGCTCAGCCTGCTGCTGGGAGCGGTGTCCTGCTCGGTCTGGGCGCTGTTCGGCAGCGCGCTGCGGCCGCTCCTGACCTCGCCGAGGGCGGTGCGGGCTTTCAACATCGTCATGGCGGTGCTGCTGCTGGCCTCGCTGTACCCGGTCCTGAGCGAGCCATGAGACTGGCGTGATGCAGAAATCGCCGTCGCGGGCTTGTCTCGCGGCACCTGCCGCCCTAGAAACCGGCGGCAATTCGAGATCAGGCGGGCCGGGAAGCGGCCGCCATAGGAGAGGAACGACCAATGCGGGTTTATTACGATCGCGACGCCGACATCAACCTGATCAAGGGCAAGAAGGTTGTCATCGTCGGCTATGGCAGCCAGGGCCATGCCCACGCGCTGAACCTGAAGGATTCCGGCGTCAAGGACGTCGCGATCGCGCTGCGCAAGGGCTCGGCCTCGGCCAAAAAGGCGGAAACCGCGGACTTCAAGGTGATGGAAGTCGCCGAGGCCGCCAAATGGGCCGACCTCGTGATGATGCTGACGCCCGATGAACTGCAGGGCGATATCTATCGCGAGCACCTGCACGATAACATGAAGAAGGGCGCGGCACTGGTGTTCGCGCACGGCCTCAACGTGCATTTCAATTTGCTGGATCCGCGGCCCGATCTCGACGTGCTGATGATCGCGCCGAAGGGCCCCGGCCACACCGTGCGCTCGGAATACCAGCGCGGCGGCGGCGTGCCGTGCCTGATCGCCATTCACAAGGACCCGTCGGGCAACGCCCACGACCTCGGCCTCAGCTATGCTTCCGCGATCGGCGGCGGCCGCGCGGGCATCATCGAGACCTCGTTCAAGGAGGAATGCGAGACCGACCTGTTCGGCGAGCAGGTGGTGCTGTGCGGCGGCCTGGTCGAACTGATCAAGGGCGGCTTCGAGACGCTGGTGGAAGCCGGCTACGCGCCCGAGATGGCGTATTTCGAATGCCTGCACGAGGTGAAGTTGATCGTCGACCTGATCTATGAAGGCGGCATCGCCAACATGAACTATTCGATCTCCAACACCGCCGAATACGGCGAATACGTCACCGGCCCGCGCATCGTCACCGCGGAGACCAGGGCGGAGATGAAGCGCGTCTTGAACGACATCCAGTCCGGCAAATTCGCCCGCGACTGGATGCTGGAGAACAAGGTCAACCAGACCTCGTTCAAGGCCACCCGCGCCAAGCTCGCCGCGCATCCGATCGAGGAAGTCGGCGAAAAGCTCCGCGACATGATGCCGTGGATCAAGAAGGGCGCGCTGGTCGACAAGACGAAGAATTGAGCATGTGCTCCAGCGTCTAACATTCGTCATGCCCGGGCTTGTCCCGGGCATCCACGTCTTTTCCGGCATCAAAAGCAAGAAAGACGTGGATGGCCGGGACGAGCCCGGCCATGACGGTGAAGGGAACGCTCAGCCCAACCCCAGCGCCCTTGTCACCGCGCGCTGGTCGAAATAGGGCCGCTCGCAGACGATCCGGTCCGAGCCCGGCGCGAACTCGAAGCTGGCCATCATGCGCACGCGAAACGCCTTGCCGGTGGGCGCGATCTCGCCTTTCGGTGTGCGCAGCGGGCCGAGATGCGTCCCCGTCAGCCAGAATTCCACCAGCACCGTATCGCCGCCGGCGCCGATGGCGATGATCTCGTTGGCCTGATCGGGAAACGGCGTGCGTGAGGCGGCGAAATAGCCGCGCACGGCCGCTTCGCCGTCGAACACGGTGCCCGCGCCATACAGCTCATAACGCGGATGTTCGAAGGTGGCGATGACGCCGTCCCAGTCGCCCTCGCATTCCAGCCGCATGTGATCGCGCACGGTCTGGATGCGCGCGGCGGTAAGTTGATCCATGGAATTCCAGCTCCTGCGGCGTGTGGATTTCGGCTGCGATCATGATGCCGTGGATCAAAAACGGCAACGTTTGCGTACGTTGTAGCACGCGTTGATGCCAAGTCCCGGATTGCGCTGCGCTCCATCCGGGCTACAACTGACGTGGGATATCAGGACCAACCAATGCAATCTGTCGTCATCACGGGGACCTCGACCGGTATCGGCTGGGGCACGGCGAAGGTGCTGCTCGACCGCGGCTTTCGCGTGTTCGGCAGCGTGCGCAAACAGGCCGATGCGGATCGCCTCGCCCAGGAGTTCGGCGCCAACTTCACGCCGCTGTTGTTCGACGTCACCGACGAGGCGCAGGTTCTGGCGGCCGCGCGCGAGGTTCGTGCCGAACTGGCAGGCAAAACCCTGGCCGGTCTTGTCAACAATGCCGGCATCGCGGTGGCAGGCCCGGTGCTCGATCTTTCGGCCGACGAATTCCGCCGCCAGATGGACGTCAATGTGATCGGGCCGATCATCGCCACGCAGGCGTTCGGTCCGCTGCTCGGCGCCGACCCGTCGCTGCACGGACCGAAGGGGCGGATCGTGATGATCAGCTCGGTGGCGGGGAAAAACGGCAATCCGCTGATGTCGGCCTATTCGGCCTCCAAATTCGCAGTCGAAGGGCTTTCGGAAAGCCTGCGCCGCGAAATGATGCTGTTCGGCATCGACGTCATCATTGTCGCGCCGGGTCCGGTGAAGACGCCGATCTGGGCCAAGGCCGAGGAGGTCGATATTTCCGGCTACAGCAACTCGCCGTTCTTTCCGGCGCTGCAGCGGATCCGGAAATTCGTGGCTTTGCTCGGCGAGAACGGATTGCCCGCCGAGAAGATCGGCGAACTGATTCACCATGCCTTGACCGCGCCAAACCCGCGCGTGCGCTACCAGATCACGCCGGACCCGATGCGGCATTTGATGACGGCGATCCTGCCCAAGCGCATGGTCGACCGGATCATCGCCAGGCGGCTGGGGCTGTTGCCCAAGAGTTGAGCAGCGGTCGCGACCGGCCGGTCGTTGTAGGAATGTATTCACGATTTGTTGATCAGTTGAGCTTTGACATATTTCCCGTATGGTGTATATTCCTAGTCATCTCATCCTAGCTTGAGGGAGCGTTACCTGGGACGCTTTGGAACGTGGGGGTGGGAGCGGCGCCTGCGGGCGTGGGGGTCGTGCCCTGCGCACTCGGGAGGCCTTGGGTTTCCGTCCGAGCCCACTACGGGGCTCTGCCACTGGTGTGGCTGGACGGGGACAGGCGAGCGGCGCGAAATCGCTGTGAGCCAAGTCCCCGGAAGAACGGACCGAGGTTTTAAGACGCCGTGGCGGGACGCTGAAAGGCGTTGCCGTGTGCCTCTGTTTCCCGGCAATCCGGGAAATAAGCCGCGGCCGTTACCAAGGTGCGCCTTTCGGCGTTCCGTCTCCCTCTTTTCGCTTCGAGGGAGGTCCACTGAAACTCCCATTCACGCGAAGGGATTTGCGGGCAGCGATGACGCTTGCCTGGAGGAAAGGAGAATGTGATGCACATCAACACTCTCTCCGTCGTCCCCGCGCGGGCGGGGACCCATAACCCCTGGCGCTGCTGTTGCATCATGCGTTTGCAACACAAGGCTACGAGCGCTGCCTTTCTCATGACCGACACGGCGTATGGGTCCCCGCCTTCGCGGGGACGACGAGTTTCGGAGGCAAGTAATTCATTGCGCGTTCATGACGGTTCCATTACGTTTTCATGACACCTCGCAGTTTCCGGTTGCGATGTCCGCCTTCTGGCTGCCGCCAGCACAGGCCAGCAGTGCCGGGTCTTGTTGCGTTCAGGCCATGGTGCCGCCGAATTCATCTTCCTCCGCTGCCGTCATCGCGAGCGGCATTGCTTCGATCGGAATCTGGCGCCTGCTTGCCGTTGCGGCGCCTCACGCCGGCGCGCTGGCCGTCATGCTGCAGACCGAAACCGATTTCGACGCGCGGGTCGGGTTTCTGCTGGCGTGGGGAATCCTGAATTTTTTCTGGATCGCGCTGCTGCGCCGGCCGGCGCTGTCGGGCGCGCTGTCGCTGACCCTGATCGTCATTCTGGTGCTGCTGTCGCGGCTCAAGCACGATGTCGTGCAGATGACCGCGAACTTCGTCGATCTGATGATGATCGACCGCGACACCGCCGCGTTCCTGTTTACGATCTTCCCCAATCTGCGCTGGTCGGTGATTGGCGCGGCTCTTGTCACCATTCCGTTGATGTACGCGCTGTGGTGGCTGGATCCGTTCCGGATTCGCCGCCTGCCGGCCGCGGGCGCCGCGCTGGCGTGTCTGGCGGCGCTGGCCGGATATTCCTTCACATGGCCTGATGAAGCCTGGCGCGGCTACTACGACAACGGCTACCTGTCGAAATTCGCCTACTCCGGCGTCACCGCGGTGTCGGATTTCATGAATTACGGGTTCATGGAATCCGACGCCGTGGTCGCCGAGCGCCTGAAAATGCCGCTGGAGGATTCCTGCCATCCGGCGGGGCGGCGGCCGCACATCATCATGATCCACGACGAGTCGAGCTACGACATCCGCTCGGCGCCGCAGATCAAGGTGCCTGCCGGCTACGGCAGCCATTTCGTGTCGGGCGACGGCAAGACGCGCAAATTCCTCGCCGAGAGCAATGGCGGTTCGAGCTGGCTCACCGAGTACAATGTGCTGACCGGCCTGTCGTCGCGCTCGTTCGGGCGGTTTTCCTATTTCGTGACGCGGATCGCTTCCGGCCGTGTCGAGCGCGGATTGCCGCTGGCGCTGCGCCGCTGCGGCTACAATACCATTTCGTTGTATCCGGCCTTTGGCGCCTTCATGAGCGCGCGCAGTTTCCAGACCACCACCGGCATCCAGCGTTTTTACGATGCCCGCGACCTCGGCGCCAAAGGGGCGGAGCCCGACAGCTTCTTTTACGATTCCGCACTGAAGCTGATGTCGCAGGAATCGCCCAGCACGCCGCTGTTCATGTTCGTCTATCTCGGCGCCAATCACTTCCCGTGGGCGTCCACGTTCCGCCCGGAGACGACGCCGGACTGGCGCAGCCTCGGCAACAAGCCGTCGATCGACGAGTATCTGCGCCGCCAGACCATGAGCGCGCAGGACTACGACGCATTCGTCGCCAGGCTGAAGAAGCAATTCCCGACCGAGCAGTTTCTCATCGTGCGTTATGGCGATCACCAGCCGGAGTTCTCGTCGCTGATCATCGAGCCGAACCTTACCGATCCGGAAATCGCCAAGCGGCTGATGACCTATGATCCGCGCTACTACGCGACCTATTACGCCATCGATTCCGTCAACTTCAAACCCGCCGGCGCTCCGACCGCGATGGAGACTATCGACGCGGCGTATCTGCCGCTGGTGATCCAGGAGGCCGCCGGCCTTCCACTGGATCCGTCGTTCGAGGAGCAGAAGAAGATCATGCTCCGCTGCAAAGGCCTGTTCTATTCGTGCAAGGACGGCGCCGAGGCGCGGCGGTTCAACCGGCTGCTGATCGACGCCGGTTTCATCAAGGCGCTGTAGGGTCATGACGGCGCTTCCGCTTCATGGCGATCGTCCGCTGGCGGTCGCAGCGGTGCGGGGATGGTGGCTGCGTGCAACCCTCGTCGCCGCGGTCTATGCGGCGGCGGGAGCGGTTCTGATCCTGACGGAATACGGTCCGTTCGGAATCGTGCTGTCATTCCTTACCTTGGCGCTGCTGGTCTTTACAGGCATCGCGATTTTCGGGCGCCCCGGAATTGCCGCGGTGCTGCCCCTTGCGTTGTTTGCGGTGCTGATCGCGCTGTCGCAGTTCAAACACCGCATTCTTGAACTGACCCTGACATTCCTCGATTTCCTGATCATCGATTCTGCCACCTTCTCGTTCATGAACAGCGTTTTTCCCAGCCTGCGGGGGCAGTTGGCGCTGGCCGCGCTGTTGTCCATCCCGGTGCTCTGGCTGCTCTGGCGGTTCGATCCGTTTCGCATCCGGCGCTTGACGGCGCTCGCGGGCGCGGTGGCGTCGCTGGCGGCAATCGTCGCGCTGTCGGTCGCGGTGCCGGAACAGCCGTGGGAGCCGTTCCAGGGCATCAACCATATCTCCAATCTGGCGCGCTCCGGCGTCGCGTCGGCCTCGCAGCTCGCCTCCGACGGCTGGCTCGAGGCCGCGGCAACATCGCCCGGCGACACGCCGATGCCGGCGGCGGGCGCGGGCTGCGCGGCGAACACGCGCCGGCCGCATATCATCATGCTGCTCGATGAATCCAGCTTCGATATCCGCGCCGTGCCCGGCATCAAGGTTCCGGCGGACTACGGCGATCTGTTCAAATCGATCGACGGCCGGCAGCGCACCTTTGTTGCCGAGGCAACCGGCGGTCCGACCTGGTACACCGAGTTCAACGTGCTCAGCGGATTATCGGTGCGGTCGTTCGGCAAGATGAAGTTCTACGTCACGAGGATCGCAGCCGGGCGTATCGCGCGCGGCCTGCCGATGGCATTGCGCGACTGCGGTTACCGGACGTTTTCGCTGTATCCGACCTATGGCAACTTTCTCGACGCGCGCGAATATCAGCACTCCACCGGCATCGACCGCTTGATCGACATGGCCGAGATGGGCGTGAGCGAGGACATGCAGCCGGATAAATTTTATTTCGACCACGCGCAAAGCCTGATCGCGCGGGAGCGGCAGAAGCAGGCGCCGCTGTTTGCTTTCGTCTATCTCACCGCGAACCACTTTCCGTGGACGTCGGTCTATCGCCCGGATTTGACGCCGGACTGGCAGGCTCCCGGCAACACCCCCGAAATCGACGAATACATCCGCCGGCAGATGATGACCGCCCGGGCCTACCAGCAATTCACGGCGCGGTTGAAATCGGATTTTCCGGATGATTCATTCTTGATCGTGCGGTTTGGCGATCACCAGCCTGCGATCTCGCACAGGCTGATCGAGCCGCGGCTTGCGCCGCGGGAGCTGGCGGATCGCCTGCTGAATTACGATCCGCGCTATTACGCGACGTATTACGCGATCGACGCGATCAATTTCGAGCCGGTGACGAGCCCGGCGGTGATGGACACCATCGACGCCGCCTATCTGCCGCTGGTAATCCAGGAAGCCGCCGGCATCCCGCTCGACCCGTCGTTCGAGGAGCAGAAGAAGATCATGCTCCGCTGCAAGGGCCTGTTCTATGGCTGCCAGGACGGCGCCGAGGCGCGGCGCTTCAACCGGCTCTTGATCGACGCCGGGATCATCAAGGGTTTGTAGGGTCTTCGTAGGGTGGGCAAAGGCGCGCTCTTGCGCCGTGCCCGCCATTGCAGCGTCCATGGTGGGCACGCTTCGCTTTGCCCACCCTACGAAGTCCCTTATTTCTTCCCGATTTTCTCCCACAGCCACTTCGCCACCGCGTCCGGCGAACTGTTGGCGTCGTTGCCGGCGGCGCGAAGATTGGCCTCGCGCATGGTGGCGATATCGATGCGGCCGAGCAGCGGCTTGAGCGCCGCGCGCAAAGCCTGGTCTTCGGCGCGTTTGGGCGAGATCAAGACGATCGCGTCATAAGGCGGGATCGCATGCTTCGAATCGTCCAGCACCACCAGATCATATTTCGCGATCAGCCCGTCGCTGGTGTAGCCCGCGATGACATCGACCTCGCTGGAGGCGACCGCGGCATACATGAAGTCCGGCTGCATCTGCCGCTGCGCGCGAAACGTAAGGCCGTACGCCTTCTGCAGGCCGGCCCATTCCGGCCGTGAGAAGAATTCATAATCGCCGGCGATCGACATCGTCCCGGCGCGCGAGGCGAGGTCGGCGATGGAACGGATGCCGAGCGCGTCGGCGCGCTTCTTCGGCATCACCAGCGCATAGGCGTTTTCAAATCCGAGTTCGCCGAGCAGGGTGATGTTCGACTTCGCCAGCGTGGTTTTCAGATCAGCGAGCAATTCGGTGCGCGGCTTGATGTCGGTGCGGTGAAACTGGTTGGCCCACAGCGTGCCGGAATAGTCGACATAGACGTCGATGTCATTGGCGGCCAGCGCGTCGAAGATCACATTGGAGCCGAGCCCCTCGCGCGATGAGGCCGACAACCCCGCCGCCCGCAATCGCTGCGCCATCAGCGCCGCCAGCACATATTGCTCGGTAAAGGTTTTTGCGCCGACAATGTAAGTCGATTGCGAACGCGCCATCGACGGCACCAAGGTCGCCGCCACCAGCGCCAGCACGCCGATGCCGCCGAGCGCGATGCGCACCCGGCTGCGATTGCGAATGCCGGTTTCGACCAATGCCAGCAACTGATCGACCGCCAGCGCCAGCGCCGCCGCGGCAAAACAGCCGAACAGCACGAACACCCAGTTCTGCGTCTGCAGGCCGGCGAAGATGTAATTGCCGAGGCTGGTCTGGCCGATCGGCGTCGACAGCGTCGCGGTTCCGATCACCCACACCGCCGCGGTGCGGATGCCTGCCATCATCACCGGCAGCGCCAGCGGCAATTCCACCATGAACAATGATTGCCGCGATGTCATGCCGACGCCTTGCGCGGCCTCGGTGATAGCCGGATCGACCCCTTGCAGCCCGGTGATGGTGTTGCGCAGCACCGGCAGCATGGAATAGAGCGCCAGCGCCAGCACGGCGGGAAGGAAACCGAACGCGGAGAAGCTTACGCCCAGCCATGTCAGCGCCAGCGCTGCCAGCGCCAGCAGCAGCGGATAGAACAGCGCCAGCAGCGCCAGCCCCGGCACCGTCTGCACCACACTGGCGAAGCCGAGCAGCGCGCCGCGCAGCACCGGCCTGTTGCGCGCGATCAGCGCCAGCGGCAGGCTGACCAAGAGGCCAAGCGCCAGCGCGGTGACGCTGACGCGGACGTGGTTGCCGAGATAGTCCGGCAGATGGCCGAGCGCCTCGCTCCAGCGCGGATCGGACAACAGGCTCATGCCGCGCCATCCCGGTGCGTTTCCTTGGGCAACAGCATCGCCAACCGCTCGGCCTGCCGCCGCGGCGTGCCCAGCAGTTCGCCGACATAAGCATTGTCGCTCCTGGCAAGTTCGCTCGGCGTGCCCTGCGCCAGCAGCCGCCCCGCGCGCATCACCGCGACGCGGTCGGCCAGCAGAACCGCCTCGGTCATGTCGTGGGTGATCATGATCGTGGTCAGCCCCAACTTGCGATGCAGCGCGCGAAAATCGTCGCCGAGCGCGTCACGGGTGAGGGGATCGAGCGCGCCGAACGGCTCATCCATCAGCACGATGCGCGGTTTTGCGGCGAGCGCCCGGGCAACGCCGACGCGCTGGCGCTGTCCCCCCGACAGTTCATGCGGAAACCGGTCGCGATGCTGCTTGCGGTCGAGCCGCACCAGATCGAGCAGCTCGTCCACCCGCGTCGAGATTGCCGCGGCCGGCGTGCCCAACAGTTTCGGCGTGATGCCGATATTGTCGGCGACGCTCATATGCGGAAATAACCCGCCGCTCTGGAACACATAGCCGATGCGCCGCCGCAGGCCGATCGGATCGACCGCGCGCACGTCCTCGCCCTCGACCCGGATGCTGCCGCTGTCGGCCTCGATCAGCCGGTTGGCCAGCCGCAACAGCGTGGTCTTGCCGGAACCGGAGCCGCCGACGATGGCGAGGAATTCGCCTTGCGTGACGTCGAGCGAGACATCGTCGACGGCTTTCACCCGGCCGCCGTCAAAGCTCTTGCCGACATGCGCGAATGCGATCAGGGGGGCGTCGCTCATGGTGTGGGACTATCACAGGGCCTTCGACCCACCAAGCCGACGCGGCGCTTGCATGTTGCGGTTGACCGTTGAATTGTCGGGGCGAGGGCGGTAATCCATCCGCTGAACCACACTTGAATTCGGGGAAACGCGTGCAGGCAAATCAGGCCGCGGCATCGACGGCGGTCGTGCTTGACGACGCGACGGTGGCGTTCCGGCTGCCCGACGCGCGGATTTACACGGCGGTGGAGAAGGCCGCGCTGTCGGTCGAGCAGGGCGAGTTCGTCGCCATTGTCGGGCCGACCGGATGCGGAAAATCGACCCTGCTGAACATCGTGGCCGGCCTGCTTAAGCCGGCGTCGGGCTCGGTGCGAATCTTCGACCAGCCGCTGACGGGCCTGAACCGCGAGGCCGGCTATCTGTTTCAGGCCGACGCGCTGTTTCCATGGAAGACCGCCATCGACAACGTAGCGATCGGACTGGAAGTCAAGGGCGTGCCGCGCGCGGAGGCGCTTGGGCGCGCGCAGGAGTGGCTGACGTCGGTGGGGTTGGGCGCCTTCGCCAACCGCTATCCGCACATGCTGTCGGGCGGCCAGCGCAAGCGCGTCGGTCTCGCCCAGGTGCTGATCCGCGACCCAAAAATCCTGCTGATGGACGAGCCGTTCGGGCCGCTCGATGCCCAGACCCGGCAGATCATGGGCAATCTGCTGCTGCAATTATGGACCGCGGACCGCAAGGCGGTGCTGTTCGTGACCCACGACCTCGAGGAGGCGATCGCGCTGGCGGACCGCGTGGTGATCATGTCGGCGGGACCGAACGCGCGCATCATCGGCAACTGGCGCGTGCCGCTGCCGCGGCCGCGCGACATCTTCGAGGTCCGGCTTTCGAGCGAGTTTCACGCGCTTCACAAGGAAATATGGGGCGTGCTCAAGGACGAAGTGATGAAGGGCTATGCGCAATCGTCGCAGGCGGCAGCGGGGGCAGCATCGTGAGCCGGCCCGTGCTGTTGTTGTGCCAGTTCCTGGTCGCCGTCGTCTTCCTCGGGCTCTGGCAATTGCTCACCACGGTGCCGATCTTCGGGCGCATGCTGCTGCCGCCGTTCTTCTTTTCCAATCCGGTCGATGTCGGCAGCCAGATCGTCGCCTGGTTCGTGAGCGGCGTGATCTGGAAACATCTTTGGATCACGCTGCTGGAGTCGACTCTCGCTTTCACGATCGGCTCGCTTGCCGGCATCTTGGTCGGGTTCTGGTTCGCGCGTCAGCCAAGGATCGCAGCGATCTTCGATCCCTATGTGAAGATGGCCAACGCATTGCCGCGCGTCGTGCTAGCGCCGATTTTTGCGCTGTGGCTGGGGTTAGGCATCTGGTCGAAGGTAGCACTCGGGGTCACGCTGGTGTTCTTCATCGTGTTCTTCAACGTCTATCAGGGCGTCAAGGAAGTCAGCCCCACCGTGCTCGCCAATGGCCGCATGCTGGGCATGAGCGAAAAGCAGCTGATGCGGCACGTGTTCTGGCCCTCGGCGCTGTCCTGGATGTTTTCGTCGCTGCACACTTCGGTGGGCTTTGCCGTGGTTGGTGCTGTGGTCGGCGAATATCTCGGCTCCGCGGCCGGGCTTGGCTATTTGATCCAGCAGGCCGAAGGCATTTTTGACGTGGCCGGCGTGTTCGCCGGCATGTTCGTGCTGTCGGCGTTCGTCATCCTGATCGACTTCGGCGTGACGCTGGTCGAACGGCGCCTGCTGGTGTGGCGGCCGGACGCGGCGGAAGGGCGCGGCTAGACTCCGTCATTCCGGGACACGCGTCTTCGCGTGGACCCGGAATCCGGAGCGTTTGGGTTCTGGATTCCGGGTTCGCCCGAAGAGGCGCGCCCCGGAATGACGGCTACGCCGTCAGTTCAGCATCTTGGTATCGTCCGGCGCCTGCGGCGGCGTCTTGATTGCGATCGCCTTGAGCGGGTGGCTGGTGCCGCCATGCGCGGTGCCCTTGGGGATGACGACGAGGTCGCCGGGCTTCACCGTCACTTGCTTGTCGCCGAGCCAGATCGTCCCGGTGCCTTCGAGGATGTACTGCATCTCGTTGGTGTTGGGATGCATGTGCTTGGGCACCATGCCGTTCTGTATAGAGATGGTGGCGCCATCGGCGGAAACGAACATCTTGGAACGCGTGCCGCCGGCGTTGGGCTGGCCGAGCGCGTCGTCCTTCAAATCTCCGGTGGAAATGACCTGCGCCATGATGTTTTCGGCGGCCAGCGCCGGCCGTAGCAGATGTGTGACGCCGCAGCCGGCGGCGAACGCGGTGGCGACGGCAATGGCAGTGGCAGTACGGTTCATGGAAACTTCTCCCTGTGGTTTCTTGTGGGCCGATGCTACGTCGGCAAAGCACGCCTGACTAGGCTGCTTAAGTCGGCTTCTCAAGCCGGATGCGCTGCTCTATCCTGTGACGGAACAGGCGATGGAGGAAATCATGAGGACGGTCAGGCTTGTTGCGACACTATTGGCGTCGCTGCTGATGTCCGGTCTTGCCGCAGCGCAAACCAAGGTCACGATCGCGGTCGGGGGCGGCGCCTGCCTCTGCTACCTGCCGACCGTGCTGGCGAAACAGCTCGGTGAATACGAAAAGGCCGGCCTTGCCGTCGAACTGGTCGATCTGAAGGGCGGTTCGGACGCACTCAAGGCCGTGCTCGGCGGCAGCGCCGACGTGGTGTCCGGCTATTTCGACCACTGCGTCAATCTCGCCGCCAAGAAGCAGGAACTGCAGTCCTTCGTCGTGTACGACCGCTATCCGGGATTTGTGCTGGTGGTGTCGCCGAAGCACAACGACGAAGTCAAATCGATCAAGGATCTGGCCGGCAAGAAGGTCGGCGTCAGCGCGCCGGGTTCCTCGACCGACTTCTTTCTCAAATACCTGCTGAAGAAAAACGGCGTCGACGCCACCAACGTCGCCGTGATCGGCGTCGGCCTCGGCGCGACCGCGGTCGCGGCGATGCAGCAGGGCCAGATCGATGCGGCTATCATGCTGGATCCGGCGGTCACCGTGCTGCAAGGCGGCCATGCCGACTTGCGAATTTTAAGCGATACCCGCACCCAGAAAGACAATCAGGCGGTGTTCGGCGGCGATTACCCGGGTGGCGCGCTCTACACCACCACGGCGTGGATCGCTTCGCACCAGAAGGAAACGCAGGCATTGACCAACGCGATCGTGAATACCCTGAAATGGATTCACTCGCATTCGCCGGAGGAAATCATGGCGAAAATGCCGCCGGAAATGGTCGGCAAGGACAAGGCGCTGTATCTCGCCGCACTGAAGAACACCATTCCGATGTATTCGGAAACCGGCCTGATGGACCCCAAAGGCGCCGATGCGGTGCTGGCGGTGTTCAGCGAGAGTTCGCCGGAAATCGCCAAGGCCAATATCGACGTCACCAAGACCTACACCAATAAATATGTCGATCAGGCCAACAAGACGACGGGGATGAACGCGAAATAGCGGGCGCCGTGCCGCTCGCCATCCATCGCGTCACGCAGCTCGATCTGAAATGCGGTTGGTGGACGTGGCCGTTCGCGGCTGAGCGCCGCGCGGACATCGACGCGCATTTTGCGCTAAAGCAGGCGGAGAAGCCGCAGCTCTGGAACGGCCGCGTGTTGCTGGGCCGCAACCCGGTCTTCAGCGGGGATCGCTTCAGCGCCGACTATTTCGAGGCCGATTTCGCCAGCTTTCTGGCGTGGCGCGACTGGGGTTTTCCCGACAACAGTGTGTTCAACGGATTCGGGATGGGCGCGCTGCGCGGCAGCGACGGCGTGTTCGTGCTCGGCGAGATGGCCGCTCATACCGCGAATGGCGGGCGGATTTATTTTCCCTCGGGCACGCCCGATCTCGATGACCTCCGCGACGGAATGGTCGATATCCCCGGCAGCGTCGCGCGCGAAGTCGAGGAAGAAACCGGCCTGACGACAGCGGACTATACGGCTTTCGATCATTGGGATTGCGTCGTCTCGGGTGCTGCGATTGCCTTCATCCGCATTCTCAACGTGGATATGACGGGCCAGGCGCTGCGAGCGAAGATCGCATCCAACCTCGCGAACCATGTGTCGCCGGAACTTGCCGCAATCCATCTGGTGCGCGGGCCTGCGGATTTCACCCTGGCAATGCCGCGCTTTGTCACGGCGTTTATCGAGGCGCAGGTTGCGTCCTGATCCTGTCCAGCACCGGCAACAAATGGCCGATGAAAGCTTCCGGATTCTCGCTCATCGGAAAATGCCCGAGCCCCTTCATGATGGTCACTTCGGCGCCGGGAATGCTGGCGGCAACGGCCAGAGTCTCCTCGGGCGTGCAGGAATAGTCGTATTCGCCCGACAGCAGAAACAGCGGGCAACGCCTGGTGTCGATCCGGCCGACCCGGTCGCGGATGTCGCCGTCGATCTTGTAGAAATACAGATCGCCTTTGAAGACGCCGGGACCACCTTGCATGTAGTGCCAGAGGGTTTCCCATCGCTCTTTCACCGGCGCAGTCGGTCCAACCAGCCCCGATACGATCGCGGCGGACACTTCGCCGCCGTGAACATCGGGCCGGTGCAAAAAGTTCAGATCGTAATAGGGATCGACATGCGCGCCGGCCTGCAATCCGATGATCGCCCTGAATCGCTCCGGATGTTCCAGCGCCAGATGCAGCGCGATACGTCCGCCGATCGAACAACCCATCACGATCGGCCTGTCGAGTTCCAGCGCGGCCATGATGCCGAGGATCATGGTGGTGTAGTGCGCCGAGGTGAGTTGATATTCCTCGTCGTGCCAGCCGGCCGGCGGCGACGATTTGCCGTGCCACGGCATGTCGAAGGCGATGACGCGATGGTTGGCGAGTATGCCGGGATGGTTCATCAGGCCGCGATACTGCCGCCCGTCCGACCCCGCGGTATGCAGGCATAGCAGCGGCGTGCCGTGTCCGGCTTCCTCGACATAGATGCGATGCGCGCGGCCGAACAGATCGAGATGCATGTAGCGCCCGGTGACGGGCTCGAATGTCGCGCTCATGCCGCTACTCCCGCGGCGCGGAGCTTTTCGAGACTTTCCTTGAAATAGCGCAGATTGGCCATGAAGACCTGAAGGTTGCCTTCGGCCTTGAGCACGCGGCGCTTGATCAGGGCCATCAGATCGTTGCAGCCGGGGCGGGGATCGGCGCTCCAGAATTTCTGCCACTCCTCCTGCGAGGCCCGCAGCGCAAACGACCATGACGGCATCACCAACGGCCCTTGCGTGACCGAAGCGATTTTCCCCTCGACGATGCTGACAAGCCACTGCGCCGACCCGACCTCGATCAGGAACGTGGTGGTGAGAAATCGCCCGCGCCGGGTGAGCGATGCGTCAGCGTTGACCTTTTCCTTTAGCCGGTCGATCAAGCGGGCCTCCCTTTTGACGAACCGCTCTGCGGCAGCCGCGTGGCTATGATGGAGGGATCGCGGCCCGCGTCAACCTGTCCGCACACTGGCGCGGCGGGCGATCGGCATGTAGCTTCGCGGGTCGAAACAGGAGCATGGCGCTGGATGGGCAAGAACAAGCAGAAGCAACCCCTCGCGGCTGAATTGAAGCCCTATGTCGCGCCGTTTCAGTTCGACGGATCGGGCGAGTTTCATCTCAAATCGCACAGGACCAACGAGAAGGGCGGCCTCGACAAGGAAAAAGGCGAAAAGATCATCGAGGCCAACCGCAAGCGGCTCGCCGATTTTCAGGCAAAGCTCTACGCGCAGGACAACTGGTCGCTGCTGCTGATCTTTCAGGGCATGGATGCCGCCGGCAAGGACAGCGCCATCAAGAGCGTGTTCGACGGCGTCAACCCGCAGGGTTGCCAGGTGGCTTCGTTCAAGGCGCCCTCGACGCGGGAACTCGACCACGATTTCATGTGGCGCAGCACCATCAGCCTGCCGGAGCGTGGCCGCATCGGCATCTTCAACCGCTCCTACTACGAAGAGGTGCTGGTGGTGCGGGTGCATCCGGAGATCCTCGCCAAACAGAAGATTCCGCGCGTGCTGGTGAAAAAGACGATCTGGCGCGAGCGTTTTGAGGACATCGCCGCGTTCGAAAAGTATCTTGCGCGCAACGGCACCGTGGTCGTGAAATTCTTCCTCAACGTGTCGAAGCAAGAACAGCGCCAGCGTTTTCTCGACCGGCTGGAGGAGCCCTCGAAGAACTGGAAATTTTCCATGGCCGATGTTGCCGAACGGGCGCTGTGGGACAAGTACCAGGCGGCCTATCAGGACCTGATTCGCCACACCTCGACCGCGGCTGCGCCGTGGCATGTGGTGCCGGCGGACCATAAATGGTTCGCGCGGGTGGTGATCGGCTCCACCATCGTCAGCGCGCTGGACAAGCTCGATCTGCGATTCCCGAAAGTCGACGCTGCCTCACTGCAGGAATTCAAGAAAGTGCGCGAGGCGCTGGAGAACGAGGGGAAGGGTGGGGCGGTGAAGCAGGTGGTGAAGAAAGCCAAGTGAGCTTTGCATTAGGTCACCCCTGCTGCCTCTCTTTTGGCATTGCGATGTCCCCCAAATCTCGTTTAGAACCGTCCCGGAGCACGTCCCCGGCAACCAACCGTCAATGGTTTTGCCCGAGAATTCTGCTCCAAAGGGTTTGGCAATGCTGATTCGCAGCGAAATCGACGGAATTCCAGGGGGAGCGGCCCACGCCGTCCGTCCCTGTGCGATTCCGGCTGCGTCCCTGCCCACCCTGCTCATCGGCGGGCTGCTGCTTCTTATCGGCCCCTGAGAGCCGTCTGGGCGCGTGCGCCTGGGACCTCAGGGGATCGACGAAGCATTGAAACCCGAGCGCCCCAGAGCGGCGCATCACCACAAGGAATTCTTCCATGACCACCGTGAACAAGTCCGACAAGGACCGCGTCGTTATATTCGATACCACCTTGCGCGACGGCGAGCAGTGCCCCGGCGCGACCATGACCTTCGAGGAAAAACTCGACATCGCCGAGATGCTCGACGACATGGGCGTCGATGTCATCGAGGCCGGCTTTCCGATCACCTCCGAAGGTGATTTCCAGGCGGTCAGCGAGATCGCCCGGCGCTCCAAGAACGCGGTGATCGCCGGCCTGTCGCGGGCGCATCCGAAAGACATCGACCGCTGCGCGGAAGCCGTGAAGTTCGCCCGGCGCGGCCGCGTCCACACCGTGATCGCCACCTCGCCGCTGCACATGCGGGTGAAGCTGAACATGACGCCGGAGCAGGTGCTCGAATTGTCGATCGCCAATGTCACCCGCGCGCGCAACCACATCGACGACGTCGAGTGGTCGGCGGAAGACGGCACCCGCAGCGAGATGGATTATCTCTGCCGCATCGTCGAGGCCGTGATCAAGGCCGGCGCCACCACGGTCAACATTCCGGACACCGTCGGCTACACCGTGCCGGAGGAATACACCCATTTCATGCGCACCCTGATCGAGCGGGTGCCGAACTCCGACAAGGCGGTATTCTCGGTGCATTGCCACAACGATCTCGGCATGGCGGTGGCGAATTCGCTGGCGGGCCTGGCCGGCGGCGCGCGGCAGATCGAATGCACCATTAACGGCATCGGCGAGCGGGCGGGCAATGCCGCGCTCGAAGAGGTCGTGATGGCGATCAACGTCCGTAACGACAAGTTTCCGTACTGGAACAAGATCGACACCACCATGCTGACGCGTGCGTCGAAGCTGGTCGCGGCGGCGACGTCGTTTCCGGTGCAGTACAACAAGGCCATCGTCGGCCGCAACGCGTTCGCCCATGAGAGCGGCATTCATCAGGACGGCGTGCTCAAGGATGCCGCGACCTATGAGATCATGCGGCCGGAAACGGTCGGCCTGAAGCAGTCGTCGCTGGTGCTGGGCAAGCATTCCGGGCGGCACGCCTTCGTGCACAAGCTGGAGGAGATGGGCTACAAGCTCGGCGCCAACCAGCTGGAGGACGCGTTCGTGCGGATGAAGGCGCTGGCCGACCGCAAGAAGGACATCTACGACGAGGACATCGAGGCGCTGGTCGACCAGGAGATCGCCAACGCGCATGACCACATCAAGCTCGCCTCACTGACGGTGATCGCCGGCACCCATGGTCCGCAGCGCGCCACCATGAAGCTCAATATCGGTGGCCAGATCAAAATCGAGGAAGCCGAAGGCAACGGCCCGGTCGATGCGGTTTTCAATTGCATCAAGTTGCTGGTCCCGCACGAAGCAAAACTGGAGCTCTATCAGGTCCACGCCGTGACCGAGGGTACCGACGCGCAGGCCGAGGTGTCGGTGCGGCTGGCCCACGAAGGCCGCTCGATGACGGCCAAGGCCGCCGACCCGGACACGCTGGTGGCCTCGGCAAAAGCCTATCTCGGGGCGCTCAACAAGATCGTCATGAAGCGGCAGCGCGATATGCCGGAAGCGGCCGCGAGCTGATTGCGTAAAAAAGTCGCAGCCAAATTACAAAAATATTGAAACGCGGCGCTCAAGGCGCCGCGTTTTTGCGTTGCAGCAATGGTTAGGCCGGGTCCCTGCTAACGGGCAATAGCGTTTCGATCCGCTTCTCTGTATTGGTGCCGCTGGCCACCGACAAACATCCACAGGAGCGGCACGGTGCGCGCTTCCAATAATCAATCAGGAGGAAACATGCGCAAACTGATCTTGGCTGCGGCATCGGTCGCGGCCTTAGGCTTGGCCGGACCGGCCTCGGCGCAATCGCCGATCATCATCAAGTTCAGCCATGTGGTAGCGCCGAATACGCCGAAAGGCCTTGCTTCCGAGAAATTCAAGGAGCTTGCCGAGAAATACACCGGCGGCAAGGTGAAGGTGGAAGTCTATCCGAACTCGCAGCTCTACAAGGACAAGGAAGAGCTGGAAGCGCTGCAGCTCGGCGCGGTGCAGATGCTGGCGCCGTCGAACGCCAAATTCGGACCGATCGGCGTCAAGGAATTCGAGGTATTCGATCTTCCCTACATCCTTCCGGATCTTCCGACGTTGCGCAAAGTCACCAACGGGCCGCTCGGCGCAAAACTCCTGAAGCTGCTCGACGCCAAGGGCATGACCGGGCTCGCCTATTGGGATAACGGCTTCAAGGTGATGAGCGCCAACAAGAAACTGATCGCACCGGAGGACTACAAGGGCCTGAAATTCCGGATCCAGTCGTCCAAGGTGCTGGAAGCCCAGTTCCGCACGCTGGGCGTCATCCCGCAAGTGATGGCGTTCTCCGAAGTCTATCAGGCGCTGCAGACCGGCGTCGTCGATGGCCAGGAAAATTCCTGGTCGAATATCTACACCCAGAAAATGCATGAAGTGCAGAAGTACATCACGCAGACCAATCACGGCTACATCGGCTACGTCGTCGTGACCAACAAGAAATTCTGGGATGGACTGCCTGCCGACATTCGTGGCCAGCTTGAGAAGGCCATGAAGGAGGCCACCGACTACGGCAACGGCCAGTCGGCGAAGGAAAACGAAGACGCGTTTGCCGAAGTCAAGAAATCCGGCAAGAGCGAAATCCTGACGCTGACGCCTGCCCAGGATGCCGCGATGCGCAAGGCGATGGACCCGGTCTACAAGGACGTCGCGGGCCGCGTCGGCCAGCCGCTGATCGACGAATTCCTGAAAGAGACCAGGGGGGCGACCAACTGAGATGCGTCATGCCCGGGCTTGTCCCGGGCATCCACGTCTTTGGTAGATCAACGGAAGAAGACGTGGATGGCCGGGACAAGCCCGGCCATGACGGGGGTTGGGGCTTCGCTCACTGATGTGATCGACGCCTTCATGAGGGGGATTGATGTTTCTTCGCATCCTCGACCGGCTTGAGGAACTGCTGATCACATTTCTGATCGCCGCGGCCACCGTGATTATTTTCATCGCGGTGGCTCACCGCTATCTGGTCGGCATTCCCTTTCTGTATCCCATCCTGTTCCCGATCAATCTGTCCTGGGCACAGGAATTGTGCATCCTGATGTTCGTGTGGATGGCGAAGTTCGGCGCCGCCTATGGCGTGCGGACCGGCATTCATGTCGGCGTCGACGTGGTGGTCAACCAGCTTAGTCCGCCCTGGCGCAAGAGCACCGTCCTGTTCGGCCTGTTGTGCGGCGCGCTGTTCACCTTCGTGGTCGGCAGCATGGGCGCGAAATTCGTTTACGGACTGATGCACACCGATCAGGTCACGCCCGACCTCGAATTGCCAAGCTGGATCATCTACCTCTGCGTTCCGCTCGGCTCCTATCTGATGTGTTTCCGCTTCCTGCAGGTGGCGCGCAACTTCTGGCTCACCGGCTATTTGCCCCATCACGATGAAACCCAGGTCGAGGGCCTCGACGTCGAAGCTCCCGGCGCCGGCGCCGCGGGAATAACCCGATGACCGCCGCCATCATCTTCAGCCTGCTGATCGTGCTGATGCTGACCGGCATGCCGATCTCGATTTCGCTCGGCCTGACGGTCCTGACATTCCTGTTTTTCATGACCACGGTGCCGATCGAATCGGTGGCGCTGAAGCTGTTCACCGGTATCGAGAAGTTCGAGATCATGGCGATCCCGTTCTTCATCCTGGCCGGAAATTTCCTTACCCATGGCGGGGTCGCGCGGCGAATGATCGAATTCGCGCGGACCATGATCGGCCACTGGGCCGGAGGCCTCGGAATCGCCGCTACCATGGCGGCGGCGCTGTTCTCGGCGGTGTCGGGATCGTCGCCTGCAACCGTGGTGGCGATCGGATCGATCATGCTGCCGGCGATGCTGTCGGTCGGCTATCCCCGGCGCTTTGCCGCGGGGGTTATCGTGACCGGCGGCGCCCTCGGCAATCTGATTCCGCCTTCGATCATCATGGTGATCTACGCGGTATCGACCAGCGGCGCGGTGTATTTCGGGCCGGCCGGCGAACGGGTCGGCTCGGCCTCGGTGGGGCAATTGTTCATGGCCGGCATGGTGCCGGGAATAATCCTGGCGATCATGCTCTCCATGACCACCTGGTATCGCGCGTGGAAGAATAACTATCCGCGGATCCCGAAAGCGACATGGGGCGAGAGCTGGCGCGCCTTTCGGGAATCGATCTGGGGCATTTCGCTGATCGTCGTGGTGCTCGGCGGCATCTATCTCGGCTGGTTCACGCCGACGGAAGCCGCGGCCATGAGCGCGGTGTACGCCTTCCTGATCGAAATGTTCATCTACAAGGACCTGGCATGGAAGGACGTGCCCAAGGTCCTGCTCGCTTCGGCGAACATGAGCGCGATGATCCTCTACATCGTCACCAACGCGGTGCTGTTCTCGTTCCTGATGACGAGCGAGCAGATCCCGCAGGCGATGTCGAACTGGATCACCAACAGCGGCATCAACTGGATCACCTTCCTGCTGGTGGTCAACCTGCTGCTGCTGCTGGCGGGCAATGTGATGGAGCCGTCCTCAATCGTACTGATCATGGCGCCGATCCTTTATCCGATCGCGGTCAAGCTCGGGATTCATCCGGTCCATTTCGGCATCATCGTCGTGGTCAATATGGAAATCGGCATGTGCCATCCGCCGGTCGGGCTCAATCTCTATGTCGCCTCCGGAATAGCCAAGATGGGCATTACCGAACTGTCGATCGCGGTACTGCCATGGCTGATCACGCTGCTAGTTTTCCTCGGACTCGTGACCTACATCCCGGAATTGTCGCTGTGGCTGCCGCGCACGCTCGGCATGCTCTGAACGGTCGATGAACGGCGCCCGATTAAATCTTGGTAACAGACGTTCCCTGTCCAAGATGTAATTTGATTGCGCCGCGCCATGCGCTCATCCTCGGGCACCTTTTCCAATGGAGGTTCGCATGAGGAAAGTCCTTCTCGCCGGTGTCGCGGTGCTCGCCATCGCCGGCTCCACCGCCGTCTATGCCCAGCATCGTCCCTGGTCCCACGGTCACATGCGCATGAGCGCCGAGGACCGGGCGGCGTTTGCGGATGCCCGGATTGCCGCGGTCCGCGCCGGGCTGAAACTCACCCCGGATCAGGAAAAGCTCTGGCCGCCGGTTGAAACCGCGGTGAAGGAATTCGCCAAGCTCAGAATCGATCGCGCCAATGCGCGGATGAATGCGATGCGCGACGACAGCCGCGACCGGCAGAGGCCCGACGATCCGGTGGCGCGCCTGCGCGAACGCGCCGAGGCCATGGGAGCCACGGCAGCTGCGATGAAGAAGATCGCCGACGCCGCCGATCCGCTCTACAAGACCCTCGACGACGGCCAGAAGCGCCGCCTCGCGATCCTGACGCATATGGAACGCCGTTTCGGGCACGAAGGCTGGCGTCAGCGCGGCTTTGAGCGCGACGACGGCGGCGATCGCGGCGGCGACCGGGATCGTGGTTACGACCGGGATCGCAGCCCGGGTCGCGACCGCGACCGTGACAGCCGGGGCCCCGAGCGGCTGTAACCGCGCCACGCGATATGCCGGCGAATGCGAGAAAGCCGCCGGATTCCGGCGGCTTTTGAATGTTTGCGAGCAGGGGCCCGCACCGGGGAAAAGCGCCCGACCCTTGCTGGACATCGCCGGTTCGCTTTGCTAAACGACGCCGTCCTCACCCAAGGATTTCCGGACCGGTTCCGGGCGCATAGCTCAGTTGGTAGAGCAGATGACTCTTAATCATCGGGTCCCAGGTTCGAGCCCTGGTGCGCCCACCATCGCCGCGCAGGCGTTTCTTGCGTTTCGACTACGACATTCCTGAAACGGTTCTGGGGCTACGGATTGTTGTGAACCCAGACCAGGTAACTCCCGGCAGCGCTCAAGCTGCCCGCAGTCGAGTTCGTGAAGCGGATTTTCACATTCCCGTCGCTCTGCGAGCGGGCATAGCCAATGCCGAGGCCGGTCGGGAGATCAGCGAGAGGTATCACCCGGACAAGCGCGCCCGCGATGGCTTCCGCAAAACTCGCCGAAACATCGGCAGAGCTATTCGCGGCAATCGGGGTCGTGCCGAGCGTGATCGTTCGCTTAACGTCCGCCCCGACAAGAATGACATTATTGCCATTGATGCCAACGGCATCACCTGCGGGCGGCAGATATCGCGACGAGGCATGAACCGTGATCGTATTGTTCTTGCAGTAGTCTGAGAGCACCGTTAGGCGCTGGCCCTCGTCATTTTCAATCCCCACGCCCTGAGCCGATGCATCCTGATATTTGATGTCGGCTGTGCATCCGATCGATGTGGTAATGGTGCCGCTGGTGACGTGGCCGGTATTATTTCCGATCGAAAGATGGCAGTTGATATTGGGCCAATCCATACCCCAAATCGTGGCGCTTTCGGTCTTGTCGTCAAAAAAGAAGCCGCCGTTGCAATCATGCACGCGGTCGGCACTGACAATAGTTCGCTCGTTCGCGCCGAATATCCAGATGCCGGCGCCGAGGCCGACCACGGGTCGAGCGCAGTGGACGATCTCGCCGAATTCGACATTGCAATCGGCGGTGCCCGTCAACATCGCGCCGCCGTGCGGAGCGTTCTGGAGGTTGAGCTTGCCCCGCACATTGCATTTACGGGCAAGCGCCATGCCGAAACATTGGCCGGACTGCATCCGGTCAGCGATCACGGTATGGGTGCCCGAACCTGCGCTCGATGTAACGATCGCGGACCCACCCGCGGTCAGACTGGCCTGGAACGCGTTCACGGTAAAACCGGTCGCAAGAACATAGTAGGTGACGCCGGAAGAAAAACCCGCCGGCAGAGCGCCGGTAGTGTCGAGCCGAAAACCGGTTCCCTCCGTCAGTCCGTGCGCCGTTTTCGTGATCACCGCCGGGGATGCATGGGAGATCGTCACCGTGAAGGGCGTCAGGTAACGGTCGTATCTATAATCGATTGTCGCACTGCTGACGATGTCGATGTCGGACCGATACGCGCCGATGCGAACCCGGGTGGCCTTCGCGGACGTGCCGCCGCAAAGCCCGACGCAAGGTGTGTCCAGCGTTACGGTCGAGCCGGAGACGCCTATCACATTGCCCATCAGGGCCAGCGCGAGATACGCATTCGCCCCATTGCTATGCGATGCCGCCGTACTGCCATGAACCGCGCGCTCAAGCACCGTCACGCTGGTATTCGAACCATATGGGATCGAACAACGCATCGTCTCGTCGTCAATGCGCAGGTAAACTTCCGTGCCCGCGATCAGGTGTGCGGTATTTTGGGAAAGTGATAAGGCAGCGGCGCTGCTGTTGATGTTGCCCGAAAGGGTAAACACCATCGAGGCGTCAAGAACATTGCCCGCAATCGCAACACGGGAGCCGACGTGCAGGCCAGCCGTTGAGGCAAAAGTGAAAACAGCACTTCCGGGCGTGCCGCTGCACGTCGTTTCGCCGGTCCATGTCCCCACGACCGAATCTTCGACGTCGGAAGGTGTCGGGGGGTTGCCGCCATTGGTATTGAACGGCGTAATGATGGTGCCGTCCATGACCCAGTTCAGCAGGGACGGCCGCGTAATTCGGGTGGAGGAGGTATTGATGGTGAGAGTGACGCGCCCCGTCTTTAAGGTCGCGTCCACGGTATGCAGGCCGTAGAACGGATCGGCGGACAGGTTTACGGTGCCATGCAATGCCGTGGCGTCGAGAACGGCGCCTGGTGGCGCGTTCGCCAGCCAGCTTTGAATCTTGGCCGTGATGTCGATTGCGTTCGTGCCGGCAGTCACATCGGCTTGTTCGGCTTCTGTCAGAACGGACAAGATGCTGCTGGTTTGCTCCGCCATCTCTCACTCCCTCTGCCGCAACAGGCCGTTTTGTAATTTCGCTATAAGGCATTAATTTCCAATGGCGTGATTTCGGTCCGTTTTTGAAAAAAACTATCGCTATATTTCAGGACTTGCCACGCTAATTCTTAATCATCGGGTTCCAGGTTCGAGCCCTGGTGCGCCCACCACGCCTTCAGGCAGTTAGCAATTCCTTCAACTTCTGCACGGCGCTATCCGGCGTCGTGAGCACCGGCCGGCCCGAGGCTTCGGCGACCAGTGCCGCGGCTGGCGCCATGCTGTACTGCGCCATCGCAATCAGATCGCAGTCGCGCAATTCCCGCGATGCTTCCGCCACCAGGCGATCGTGCTCCGCACGCTCACCCCGATCCAGCGCTGCGAGTGCGCCTACCGCCAGTTTGGGCACGACCTGAACGGAGCCGGGGAATTCCGGCGGCATCGAAACCAGTGTCGGCGCGAACGTCGCGAGCAAACCGATCTTGCGGCCCCGTGCGGCGGCCTGTTCGATCATCGCTTCATTGGGCTTGAGCACCGGCATCGGCGCGTGCTCGCGCGCGACGGCCTCGATGCAAGGCCCGAAGGCCGAGCATGTGAAAAGGATCGCGTCGGCACAGGTACCGGCCGCATAACGTCCGAGCGACAGGAAGCGTCCGGTCATTGCCTCGGTAAGCCTGCCATCGCGCGCCAGGTCGGCCGACAGGCTGTCGTCGAGCAGGTTCATCAGACGGGCATCCGGCCAAAGCCGGGCGAACGACGCCTCGATCGGCGCAATCGAATGTTTCAGGGCATGGACGAGGGCGATGCGCATCTTGTTCAGTCCGGCAGCAGCCCGGCGGGGTTCGAGTTCGCCCGCCGAACTGCTGCGTCAGGCGCTCACTTGACGGGGAGAGCGTACATCAGGCCGCCCTTGCTCCAGGTCGCGTTCAAGCCGCGATCAAGCTTCAGCGGGCTTGACTTGCCGACATTGCGCTCGAACATCTCGCCGTAATTGCCTGTCGCCTTGATGGCCTGCGACATCCACTTGTTGTCGAGACCGAGCCGGGATCCGAGGTCGCCCGAGCTGCCGAGCAGGCGCTGGATGGCCGGCACGTTGGATTTTGCCATTTCGTCGGCATTGGCCGCGGTCACGCCGAGTTCCTCCGCCTCGATCAGGCCGTAATGAAGCCAGGCGACAATGTCGCTCCACACTTCGTCGCCATTGCGGGTGAACGGCCCGAGCGGTTCCTTGCTGATCGTCATCGGCAGGATGGTGTAGTCGGCCGGATTCGGCGCAGCGGTTGTGACGGAGCCTGCCAATGCCGAGGCGTCCTGGGTCATGGCATCGCAGCGCCCGCCGAAGAATGCCTGCAACATCGTATCGGTGCGATCGAACACCAGCGGCTTCCATTCGATCGCGTTGGAACGACCGTAATCACCGAGCGTCACCTCATGGGTCGTTCCCTGCGCGACGCAAATGGTGGCGCCATTCAGCGCCTTCAGATCCTTCACGCCGCTGTCGCGCTTAACGACAAAACCCTGGCCGTCATAGAAATTGACCGGTCCCTGCCGCAGCCCGAGCGTTACGCCGCGCAGAAAAGTCTGCGTCGAATTGCGATAGAGCACGTCGACCTCGCCCGACTGCAGCGCGGTGAACCGGTTTTGCGCCGTGAGCGCGACGTAGCGTACCTTGTTGGCGTCGCCGAGGACCCCCGCTGCCAACGCACGGCAATAATCGGAGTCGAGCCCCTTGTAGTTGCCTTGCGAGTCCGGGGCGGAGAATCCGGCAAAGCCTGCGCTGACGCCGCACACCAATGTGCCGCGCTGCTTGACCGTATCGAGTGTTCCAGCGGCCGCTGCCGAAACCGAAGCCGCGAGCAATCCTGTAGCGATAATGATTCTCTTCATTCCGTTCCTCCTGCCTGGTGACCAACCGTTTTCAATGCGCTGTCTACCGCAACGCCGAGTCTGTCGACGATCATGTCGATGTCGTCCGATGTCGCGATGTAGGGCGGTGCGAGCAGGACATGGTCGCCGCTGCGGCCGTCCACCGTCCCGCCGCCTGGATAACAGGCAAGGCCGTTTTCGAGCGCGGCGGCCTTGATGCGCTGGTTGAGCTTGAGGCCGGGCTCGAACGGCGCGCGGCTGGCGCGATCGGCGACCAGTTCGATGGCCTGGAACAGGCCGCGGCCGCGGATATCGCCGACGTGCCGATGATTGCCGAAACGCTCGGTCAGCCGCCGCTCGAGGTGATTGCCGAGATCCCTGACCCGTTCGAGCAGCTTCTCTTCGCCAATAATCCGCTGCACCTCCAGCGCTGCCGCGCAGGCGAGGGGATGCGCGAGATAGGTATGTCCGTGCTGGAAAGCTCCCGAGCCCTGCCGGATGGTGTCGATGACATCGGCGCTTGCGAGCATCGCGCCGATCGGCTGGTAGCCGCCGCCTAGCCCCTTGGCGATGGCCTGGATGTCCGGCGCGATACCCTCCTGTTGCCAGGCGTGAAGCGTGCCGGTGCGGCCCATGCCGCACATCACCTCGTCGAGGATGAGCAGGGCGCCGTGCCGGTTGCAGATGTCGCGCACGGCCTTGAAGTAGCCTTCGGGCGGCGGCACGCATCCGGATGTGGCCCCGACGACGGGCTCGGCAATGAATGCGGCCACCGTGTCGGGGCCGAGCCGTTGGAATTCGGCTTCCAGTTCGGCCGCCAGCCGCGCCACGAAATCGGCTTCGGATTCATCGTCGCGCTTCTCGTGATAGGCAAATGCTGGTGTCACGTGGCTGAAGGCGGATGACAGCAACGGCGCATAAGGCTCGCGGCGCCAAGCGTTTCCGCCTGCCGCCAACGCGCCGAGCGTATTGCCATGGTAGCTCTGGCGACGGGCGATGAAGCGCTGGCGCTGTGGCTGACCGCGTTCGATAAAATATTGCCGCGCCAGCTTGATGCTGGCTTCGATGGCTTCCGACCCGCCGCTGACCAGGTAAGCATAGGCGAGGCCGCCGGGTTCGTCGCCGACCAGCCGCTCGGCCAGCGCCTCCGCCGGCTCCGACGAGAAAAAGCCTGTATGGGCATAAGCGAGCTTCGAGGCCTGCCTGGAGATGGCTTCGATCACGCGCGGGTGTTGATGTCCGAGACAGGAAACGGCAGCGCCGCCGGAGCCGTCGAGAATCCGGCGGCCATCCTCGGCAATGAGCCACACCCCATCGCCGCCGACGGCCTTCGGCGGTGTTTCGCGCAGGCTTCGATGCAGTACGCGGCTGTGGCTGGCGCCCATGCGGTTCAACCTTTCTCGGCAAAATATTGCGACATCGCCGCGAGGCGGGCTTCGTCTATTCGAGCCGCCGTTTTCCCCCCACGCCGCTCAGCACGAACGTGACCGCCGCTCCCATGGATGACTATGCCCCGCAAACCGCCCCTTTTCCAGCCCGGAACTTTGCAAGTAGACTGGCGCCGTGCCGAAACGCGCTTCGTGAGCGCATGGCCGAAGATCGCTGCTACCGGAAGGATCTTGTGCTGTGACGATGTCCACGCCCGAACCTGCCCGGCGCAAGCGGTTGCGCCGTCCACTGACCCGTGAGCGCCTCGCCGGACTTGCCTGGCAGATCGTGGTGGTGGGCCTCGCGATCGCCGTCGTCGCCTGGCTCTGGTCGAATGCCCTTCACAACCTGTCGGTCCGCCGCATCTCGACCGGCTTTGCCTTTCTCGGCCGCGAGGCGGGCATGCCGATCGCCGACGCCTGGATCGACTACAGTCCCAGGAATACCTATCTGCGCGCCTTCATCGTCGGCCTCGTCAACACGCTCCGTGTCGCGGTCATCGGCATCGTGCTTGCGACCGTGCTCGGGACGATGATCGGCATCGCGCGGCTGTCGGCCAATTGGCTGCTGTCCCGGCTGGCCGCGGTCTATGTCGAAGTGCTCCGTGACCTTCCGCTGCTGCTGCAGCTCTTGTTCTGGTACGTGTTGATGCAGGGCCTTCCGGTGGCCCGCGCCGCATGGATGCCGATCGACGGCGTATATCTTTCCAATCGTGGCCTGGTGCTGCCGTCGCTTCCGATCGAGGAAGGACACCTTTGGGTGATCGCTACGGCTGTGGCCGGGCTGGTCGCGTCGGTTGCGCTGAACCGCCGATTGGTCGCGCGGCAGCTGCTGGACGGCCGACCGCGCCGCCTCTGGCCTTACGCGCTTGTTCTGGTGGCCGGATTGCCGGCGCTGCTGTCGTGGGGTCTGGGCGTATCCTGGGCCATCACGATCCCCGAGTTGCGCGGCTTCAATTTTGTCGGCGGATTGACGCTGTCTCCGGAATACTTTGCGCTGCTGGTCGCGCTGGTCACCTATACCTCCGCCTTCATCGCCGAGATCGTACGCAGCGGCATCCAGGCCGTTCACGTGGGTCAATGGGATGCCGCGATGGCGCTCGGCCTGCGCCGCAGCTTCATGCTTCGGCATATCGTCCTGCCGCAGGCGCTGCGCGTCATCATTCCGCCGATGACCAGCCAATATCTGAACCTGACCAAGAATTCCTCGCTGGCCGTTGCGGTCGGCTATCAGGACATCGTGTCGATCGCCAACACCACGCTGAACCAGACCGGCCAGGCCATCGAAGCCATCGCGCTGATCATGCTGGTGTTCCTGACCATCAGCCTCGGCATCAGCCTGTTCATGAACTGGTACAATGCGCGCATCGCGCTGGTGGAGCGCTGATCGATGACTTCCATAACGGATGCGCCGGAAAATCCGCTTCCGTTCGGCCGGTCGCGTCCGCGCAGCGTCGGAAGCGGCCGCGCGATTCGATGGCTGCGCGCCAATCTGTTCTCGTCGATCCCTTCGACCGTCATCTCGCTGGTGCTGATCTTCCTGCTCGCAAAGGCGTGCGTGAGCTTCGTGCAGTGGGGTTTCTGGAACGCAATCTGGACCGTTCCCGACAATCAGACCAGCGCCTGCCGGGCGATCCGCGGGCTTGGCGCCTGCTGGGCCGTGATCCCTGAGAAGTATCGCTTCATTCTGTTCGGCACGTATCCCTTCGATCAGCAGTGGCGGCCCGCACTCGCGACCCTGGCGTTCATTGCGCTGTTCTTCGTGTCGAGCCGGCGCAGCTTTTGGCGCAAGGAGCTGATTCTGGTGTGGGTCGCAGCGCTGGTCTTGATCGGCTTGCTGATGTGGGGTGGGATTTTCGGGCTTTCCCATGTTTCCCAGGATCGCTGGGGCGGGCTGCCGGTTACACTGATCCTCGCGACATTCGGGCTTGCCTTCGGCTTTCCGCTCGGGATTGTCGTCGCGCTCGGCCGCCGTTCCAAGCTGCCCGCGATCCGGTCGCTTTGCGTGCTCTATGTCGAGCTCATCCGCGGCGTTCCGCTGATCAGCCTGCTGTTCATGGCGAGCGTCATGTTTCCGCTGTTCATGCCGGATGGCGTCAACATCGACAAGCTGCTGCGGGCCCAGATCGCGTTCGTGCTATTCGCCGGCGCCTATCTTGCGGAAGTCGTGCGTGGCGGCCTGCAGGCGGTGCCGAGGGGACAGCATGAGGCGGCGGAAGCGCTCGGCCTGTCGTACTGGCAGAGAAACGGCCTGATCATTTTGCCGCAAGCGATCCGCCATGTGATTCCGCCACTGGTGAATACGTTCATCGCGTTCTTCAAGGACACCAGTCTGGTTCTGGTCATCGGTATCTTCGACCTGCTGACGACAGCGAAGACCGCCATCATCGACCCCGCATGGCAGTCGTTCAGCGTCGAGGTCTACCTGTTCGTGGGACTGATTTATTTCGCTTTCTGCTTTGCCATGTCCCGCTACAGCCGTGGCCTTGAAGCGCAGCGCGGGCCGGCGTGACGGGCGAACCACGGCCGTGCCAACCTCGCGCATCCCGCTGACCCGCAATTTCGCCTACACATTCCCCGTCAGCATCAGCAGCAGCCGGATCACAAACCCGGTCGCGGCGCAAATCCACTGCGAAATAAAATCGAGATTTTGGCCGAATTGCGCGCCGAGCAGCGGCAGCGCGATCAGGATTGCGATCAGGATCAGCATCCCGTACGGCTCCAGCCGGGACAGCGGCCGGGCCAGTACGTCCGGCAGCAGCCCGACCGCAACGCGTCCGCCATCCAGCGGCGGCAGCGGCAGCATGTTGAACACCGCAAGCAGGACATTGATGATCAGCGCATTCTTGAGGTTGTCGGCGACCCATTGCGCCGAACCTGCGGGTACCAGGCCGATCAGATGAAATGCAGCTGCTGCGAGCGCCGCCAGCGCGATGTTGATCGCGGGACCGGCCAGCGCGACCCAGACCATATCGATCCGAGGATGATTGAGCGCGCGAAAGTTGACCGGCACCGGCTTGGCGTAGCCGAACAGGAACGGCGCGTGCGACAGCAGCAGCAGCCCCGGCAGCAGGATGGTGCCGAACGGGTCGATATGTTTGAGCGGATTGAAACTGACGCGGCCGAGTTTCCAGGCGGTGTCGTCGCCGAGGCGGCGGGCGACGAAGGCATGCGCCGCCTCGTGAAATGTGATCGCGATGACAAGCGGGATGACCCAGACCGAAATGTCGTAGAATGAGATGTTGAACGGCAATCGACTGTCCTTCCGCTGTGATACAAGTTAGGACTATCACAAATCGGTGTCTGGAAAACACTCACAGCGCCGCTCAGAACGTCGGTGTATTGATTTTCGCAACTGAAACTCGAAGGGAGCGCCATCGTGCACAGGCTCGGGATGCTGGGATTGGCGCTCGCGTGTCTCGCGCCGGCCGTCCCCAGCCACGCGGCCCAGACCGTTCAACTCATTCTGAACTGGACGCCGGCCGCGGATCATTCGCCGTTCTATTACGCCCGGGCGCAGGGATGGTACGAGAAAGCGGGAATCGATCTCGGCATCGAGGTCGGCAAGGGCTCCGGCGTCTCGTCCCTCAAGGTTGGATCGGGTGGCGCGCCCTTCGGCATCGCGGACCTTGCGACGATGCTGGTGGCACGCAGCAAGGGAGCCGACGCCGTCGCGTTGATGAGCATCTATGCCAACACCGGGCAGACATTCTATTGGCTCAAGAGCACTGGCATCAACGGTCCGAAGGATTTCGCCGGCCGCAAGATAGGCAATCCGCCCGGTGATGCCTCGCGCGTGATGTGGCCCGCCTTTGCCAAGGCCGTGAGCGTGGCGCCGGAGGCGGTTACATTCGTCAATGTCGGCCCCACCGCCAAGACGGCGGCATTGAAAAGCCGTACCGTCGATATCGTTAGCGATTTTTACAACTCCCATGACGTGAAGCTCAAGGAATTCGGCAGCGACCTCGGCTCGCTGAACTGGAAGGATATCGGGCTAAATGCCTACGGCAATTCGTTGATCGTCAACGGCGTGTTTCTGCAGAAAAATCCGAAACTGGCAGAGGATTTCGTGAAGATAACCCAGAAAGCCTATGCCGCTTGCGTCGCCGACTTCGAACCTTGCCTGAGAGCGCTGCTCGATCAGGTCACCGGTCTTGACCGACAGGAGCAGGAGCAGCAGTGGGGACGCATCAAATATCTAATGGCCGACGAGTTCACCACGACAAAAGCGCTGGGCTGGATCGACGCCGGGCGGATGCAGCAGGATTACGACTTGGTCCAGAGCTATCTCGGTATGGAAAAGCCGTTTGCGGTGGAAAGCGCGTTTTCGACCAGGCTGCTGGATTCATCGATCAAGATGGATGCGAGCAAGGTGTCCACTACGCAACATTAGAGCGTGATTCGTGTTCATTGGGAGCGAAGAGGCAACCGGAGCCGCGGCGCAAACTCGATTGCTTTGTCGCCACACTCCCCGCATACGGACCGAACCCACGCCGTTCAAGGCCGCACCGCCGGCGTCTCGATCGGCATGCCGCGCGCGCGCGACATCAGATAGAGCTCCATGTCGACCAGTTCCTGCGCGCCATAGTCGTAAGGCTGCGCGCGTATGCCGGAGATGCAGGCGCGCAGCCGGCGTTGCAGCGAACCCAGCGACTGCCACTCCAGCCGGTACAGCGGATAGCCGGTCGGGTGTCCTTGCGTGATCGCGGAGCCGGCGAGGCGCTTGTCCCAGTTGTCGTCGTGGCAATTGGCGCAAGCCAGATTGAGCTGGCCTTGCCGCTGCATGAACAACTCGCGGCCTTTTGCGGTAGACGGCTCAAGCCGCGGATCGGTGCCGGCCTCGACCGGCATTCCACGCGACTGCTGCGCGACGAACGCGGCGAGCGCGAGCAGGTCGCGGCTTTCGTAGGCGAGGGGCGTGGCCTGCTGTTGCTGTGCGCGGCACAGGTTTATCCGTTGCTCCAGATTGACGGGGCGTCCCAGCGTTTTGTCGAACGCGGGATAGCGGGCCGCGACGCCGCGCATGCTGGCCGGCGCGTCAGCCGTTAACGCCAACTGGAACGAGTTGCGCCGCCAGACCGCCGAGCGCTGACAGCGGGTCTGCTCACTCCGTCGGCCCTTGCCTCGCGCCTCACCATGTAGCGCGGTGATGTGGACGGTCCCGGGCTGGCATAGCTCTTGATGAGCGTCCATAACCCCGATTTACATGAGGTTCAGAGCGGTCACTCCACGGGCAGGCCGAGACCGCGGGCGATCAGCATCCGCTGGACCTCCCAGGTGCCCTCGCCGATCTCGAGCACCTCGGCGTCGCGGTAGAACCGCGCCACGGGGTACTCCTCCATGAACCCGTAGCCACCGAAGACCTGCGTGGCGATCCGAGTCGCGGTCACGGCGGACTCGGTGGCGTACAGCTTGGCGATCGAGGCCGCCTGCTTGAACTCCTTCATTGATGCGCCCCCGCCGTTGGTCATCGAGTCCTTCATCCAGGCCGCCTTGTAGGTGAGCTGCCGGCTGGCAGCGAGCATCACCTCGATGTCGGCGATCTGGAAGGCGACCCCCTGCTTGCGCCCGATGGGGCGCGCCGAACGTGGTCCGTTTCACCGGCGACGCGAAGGCTCATCTCGAGGCACGCCTGGATGCAGCCGACAGCCAGCGCGGCGATAGCAACGCGGCCGTCGTCGAGGATGGCCAGGAACTGCGCGAAGCCACGCCCGCGTTCGCCCAGCAGGTTGGACTCGGGCACGCGCGCGTCGCTGAAGCTCGAACGGGTGGGTGTCCGACGCGTGCCAGCCGAGCTTGTCGTAGGCCTTCTCGGCAGTGGAAACCTGGGCGGGCCGCTGGGCACGATGATCGTCGAGATCTCGGCCTTCTTCTCCCCGTCTCTCCCTCCACCTCACCTGTCCGTGCGGTGACGGTCACGAGGGGCTGGTGATCTCGGAGCCGGAGTTGGTGATGAACTGCTTGCTGCCGTTGATCACCCACTCGCCGTCGCGGAGCTCGGCCTTGGTCTTCGTGGCGCCGGCGTCGGAGCCGGCACCGGGCTCGGTCAGCCCGAAACCGGCGAGCTTGCGCCCCTCGACGAGGTCCGGCAGCCAGTGTCTGCTTCTGCTTCGTCGGCCCGAAGCGCGAGGATCGGGTTGATGCCGAGACCAACGGCCGCCTCGAGGGTGATGCCGAGCGACTGGTCGACGCGGCCGAGCTCCTCGATGGCCACGCACAGGCTGGTGAAGTCACCGTCGGCTCCGCCGTACTCCTCGGGCGCGTTCAGGCCGAACAGTACCTGGGGTGGGCCCATCTTCTGCACCACGTCCACCGGGAAGTGGTGGTCGCGGTCCCACTGGGCGGCGTGCGGAGCGATCTCCTTCTCTGCGAAGTCGTGCACCGTACGACGGAACTGCTCGTGGTCCTCGGAGAGCTCGAACGACATGGAATGGTACGCTACCGCCAGGTGTGCCGGGCGTGAGTTGGTGCGGACGGGTTTGCTCCAGCAGCCTCGGCCCGGTTCACTGAGCCGGTGAAACGACCCAGCTGGTGGCCAGGCTCCTCCAAGCGCGACCTGGTCGACCCGCGACGGGTCGTGCTGGTGACCTGGAACGCGAACGGTCCCGGCGGCGTCGCCCGGACGGTGGCACAACCTGGCCAACCATCTCTCGAAGACGCGCGACGTCGAGGTGGTCAGCGTGGTCAAGCGCGGGCGAGGGCCGAAGTTTCCGGTGTCGGACAAGGTGCGGATCACCTAC
Source organism: uncultured Alphaproteobacteria bacterium (assembly GCA_963710045.1). Lineage (GTDB taxonomy): Bacteria > Pseudomonadota > Alphaproteobacteria > Rhizobiales > Xanthobacteraceae > Bradyrhizobium. The sequence continues at coordinate 55,869 of CAVPZO010000026.1, forward strand.
CTGGGTGATGAGTCCGAGGAGGTGCTCGGCAACCTGCTAGTCGAGCGGCGTCCCTCCGTGGTGATCAGCACCCGCACGATCGTGCACCGGAACCCTGACCCGCTACGGCCACGACCGGCACGTGCTGATCGGGCAGGACCACCTCAACTTCGAGACCCGGATGTCCTGGCCGTGGGTGCGTGAGGTGCTCGCCGAGTCGCTCCAGAGACTGGACTGCTTCGCCGTGCTGACCGAGGCAGACGCGAAGGACTACCGCAACCACTACCCCGACGCGCCGGCCGAGATCCTGGTGATGCGCAACGCCAGGCTCGTTCGAGGTGGCAGCGGAGGGCACCCCCACGGAGCAACAAGGTCGTCCTGGCCGCAGGTCGGCTGCACCCGGTCAAGGGCTTCCCGCGCCTCATCGACGCGTGGGCACCGATCGCCGCCGAGCATCCCGACTGGCAGCTGCACATCTGTGGGGTCGGGCCGGACAAGGACGAGCTGCAGCAACAGATCAGCGGCCACGAGATGACCCGACCAGGTTCCGCCTGCTCGGCCATGTCGACGACCTCCGGGAGCGGAGCGGGGACGCAGCCTTCCTCGCCATGACCTCGCGTGCCGAGGGGTTCCCGATGGTGCTGATCGAGGCCATGTCCCAGGGACTTCCCGCCATCGCGATGGACTGCCCCCGGGGCCCCGCGGAGATCATCACCGACGGCTGGAACGGCCGCCTGATCCCGGACGATGACGTCGTCGGCTTCACCGAGGCGCTGCGCGGACTCGTCAGTGACGTCGAGCTTCGTCGACGCATGGGGGCCGCTGCCCTCGAGAACATGGTCGGTCTTACGAGATGGACCGCATCGGGAGTGCAGTGGGAGGTCCTCATCGACCGGCTGACGCAGGCGCACAACCAGCGTCGGCAGGATTAGCGTCTGGCTTACTGATCCCCTAGTGACTGCAAACGGGGTGACTCCCACGAACTCAACGGCGAGTTCGCTGGCGATGCGACGTCGTCCGACTCGGCGCTGCGCCGGTTCCTGCACGGCCTCCGGGCGTCGACCAGGTCGGCGCGGAGCACCGCGCCGCCGGGCTCGGCACCCGATCGATCAAGACCCGCCAAGGCGTACGCGATCGACCTGGCGATCCGGATGGTCGACCTGACCACGCTGGAGGGACGGACACCCCCGGCAAGGTGCGCGCCCTGTCCACCAAGGCGATGCGACCCGACCCGGCCGACCCGACCTGCCCGCCCGCCGCGCCGTCTGCGTGTACCCCGACATGGTGGCCTTCGCCAAGGAGACGCTGGCGGCCTCCGGCGTCCACATCGCCTCGGTGGCCACCGCCTTCCCCGCGGCCGGGCGGCGCATGGACATCAAGCTCGCCGACGTCAAGGACGCGGTCGACGCGGGAGCCGACGAGATCGACATGGTCATCGACCGGGGCGCGTTCCTCTCCGGCCGCTACCTCGAGGTGTTCGAGGAGATCGTGGCCGTGCGCCAGGCCTGCGGCGAGCGCGCACCTCAAGGTGATCTTCGAGACCGGTGAGCTGCAGACCTACGACAACGTACGCCGGGTCGGTGGCTGGCGATGCTGGCCGGCGCCGACTTCATCAAGACCTCCACCGGCAAGGTCCAGCCGGCCGCCACGCTGCCGGTGACGCTGGTGATGCTCGAGGCGGTGCGCGACTTCCGCGAGGCCACCGGCAGAGATCGGCGTGAAGCCGGCCGGCGGCATCCGTACCTCCAAGGACGCGATCAAGTACCTCGTGATGGTCAACGAGGTGGCCGGACCCGACTGGCTCGACCCCGACTGGTTCCGGTTCGGGGCCTCCACGCTGCTCAACGACCTGCTGATGCAGCGCACCAAGATGCAGACCGGCCGCTACTCCGGCCCCGACTACTTCACCCTGGACTGAGAGGTCTCGATAAGCTCGACACGACCGTGGTTCGAGTACGCGCCGGCGCCCGAGTCACGCTCGGTCGTCGACATCAAGTCGTCGTACGGGCTGTTCATCAACGGCGAGTTCATCGACGGCGGCGGCAAGGCCTTCAAGACGATCAGCCCGGGCACCGAGGAGGTGCTGGCCGAGGTCGCCGAGGCCGACGAGACCGACGTCGACAACGCGGTGAAGGCCGCCCGCGCGCCTACACCCGGGTCTGGTCGCGGATGAGCGGCGCCGAGCGCGGCAAGTACCTCTTCCGGATCGCGCGGATCATCCAGGAGCGGGCCCGCGAGCTCGCCGTGCTGGAGTCGATCGACAACGGCAAGCCGATCAGGGAGTCGCGCGACGTCGACATCCCGACGGCCGCGGCGCACTTCTTCTACTACGCGGGATGGGCCGACAAGCTCGAGTACGCGGCTTCGGGCCGGACCCGCAGCCGCTGGGGGTCGCCGGCCAGGTGATCCCCTGGAACTTCCCGTTGCTGATGCTGGCCTGGAAGATCGCGCCGGCGCTGGCCTGCGGCAACACCGTCGTGCTCAAGCCCGCCGAGACGACGCCGCTGACCGCGCTGCTGTTCGCCGAGATCTGCCAGCAGGCCGACCTGCCGCCGGGCGTGGTCAACATCGTCACCGGCGCCGGCGAGACCGGCCGCGCGATCGTCGCCCACCCCGACGTCGACAAGGTGGCGTTCACCGGCTCCACCGACGTCGGCCGGGCGATCGCCAAGGCCGTCGCCGGGACCGAGAAGAAGGTCACCCTGGAGCTCGGTGGCAAGGCCGCCAACATCGTCTTCGACGACGCCCCGATCGACCAGGCCGTCGAGGGCATCGTCAACGGGATCTTCTTCAACCAGGGCCACGTCTGCTGCGCGGGCTCGCGGCTGCTGGTGCAGGAGTCCGTGGCCGAGGAGGTGCTGGACCGGCTGAAGCGCCGGATGGCCACGCTCCGCGTCGGCGACCCGCTGGACAAGAACACCGACGTCGGCGCGATCAACTCCGCCGAGCAGCTGGCCAAGATCCGCGAGCTCTCCGATATCGGCGAGGCCGAGGGCGCCGGCCGCTGGTCCCCGCCGTGCGACCTGCCCGACCACGGCTTCTGGTTCCCGCCGACCATCTTCACCGGGGTCAGCCAGGCCCACCGGATCGCCCGCGAGGAGATCTTCGGGCCGGTGCTGTCGGTGTTGACGTTCCGCACCCCGAAGGAGGCGGTCGAGAAGGCGAACAACACGCCGTACGGCCTCTCCGCGGGCATCTGGACCGACAAGGGCTCCCGCATCCTCTGGATGGCCGACCAGCTGCGTGCCGGCGTGGTCTGGGCGAACACCTTCAACCGGTTCGACCCGGCCAGCCCGTTCGGTGGCTACAAGGAGTCGGGCTACGGCCGCGAGGGCGGCCGGCACGGGCTGGAGGGCTACCTGAAGGGCGTCAGTGGATGGCGGACCGCGATGAGACGCCGGATCGACGTCCGCAAGACCTACAAGCTCTACATCGGCGGGGCGTTCCCCCGCTCGGAGTCGGGCCGCACCTACGTGGTCAAGGACGCCAAGGGACGGTTCCTGGCCAACGCCGCGCACGCCTCGCGCAAGGACGCGCGGGACGCGGTCCAGGCCGCCCGCAAGGCGTTCGGCGGGTGGTCCGGCCGGACGGCGTACAACCGCGGGCAGGTGGTCTACCGGATCGCCGAGGTGCTCGAGGGCCGGCGCGACCAGTTCGAGGCCGAGCTGCGCGCAGCCGAGGGCGTCACCGCGGCCAAGGCGCGGACCTACGTCGACGCGGCGTCGACCGCCTGGTCTGGTACGCCGGGTGGGCCGACAAGATCGCCCAGGTCATCGGCGGCGCCAACCCGGTCGCGGGGCCGTACTTCAACCACACCGTGCCCGAGCCGAGCGGCGTGATCGCCGTCGTCGCCCGCAGGGTCCCTGCTCGGTCTGGTCAGCGTGGTCGCGCCGGTGATCGTCACCGGCAACACCGCGTGGTGATCGCCAGCGAGTCGCACCCGCTGACCGGCGATCACGCTCGCCGAGGTGATGGCGACCTCCGACGTGCCCGGCGGGGTGGTGAACATCCTGACCGGCCCGCTCGCTGAGATCGCGCCGTGGCTGGCGTCGCACATGGACGTCAACGGGGTCGACCTGACCGGCGTCGGCGACGCCGAGCTCGCGAAGCGACCTCGAGGCCGCGGCGGCCGAGAACCTCAAGCGGGTCCGCCGGCCCGGCGACGAGGACCTGCTGGCGACCCCCGGCTGACCGGATGACGACGTTCCTCGAGACCAAGACCGTCTGGCACCCGATCGGGCTGTGACACCGGCGGGCGTATCCTTTCCCTGGAGTTGCCCGGGTCGTCGTCCTGGCCGGGCCTTCCGGGGCGGGCAAGTCCCACCTAGCCCTGCGCCTGGGACTGCCAGTGCTGCGCCTCGACGACTTCTACAAGGAAGGCGACGACCCGACGCTGCCGCACCTCGACCTGGCCGGAGGGGATCCGATCGTCGACTGGGACCACGCCGGGTCCTGGAACAGCGAGGCGCCGTGACAGCGGTCGAGCAGCTGTGCCGACCGGGCGCACACAAGCGCCGGTCTACGACATCGCGACCAACAGCCGACCGGCAGGGGTCCGTGGAGATCGGCGGTTCGGCGTACTTCGTGGCCGAGGGGATCTTCGCCCAGGAGATCGTCACCGAGTGCGTGCGCCGCGATTTGCTCGGGACGCTTGTGTGCGTGACCCAGCATCCCCTGGTCACGTTCGTACGCCGACTCGTCCCGCGACCTGCGCGAGCACCGCAAGCCGCCGTTCTACCTGCTGCGGCGGGGCCTGCACCTGCTCGCCGACCAGCGCGCCGTCGTGGCGCGCGCCGAGCAGCTCGGCTGCCGGGTGGTCTCCCCGGAGGCGGCCTACCGGGAGATCACCGAGCTGACCAGGACGGCCGGGGATGCTCGTAGTCAGCCGAGCGGCGCGAACAGGTCGACCGGGTTGCCGTCCGGGTCGTGCACCATCGCGCGGCGCACGCCCAGAAGGCGTCCCACGGTTCCTTGCGCGCCCTTCCCTTCGGCGCGCGGGAGCTCGGCGTACGCCGCGTCCACCTCGTCCGGCGACTCGCACAGGAACGCCAGCGCCATCCCACGTCCGCCGCTGGGGGGCGTCCACTCCGTGTTGAAGGACAGGATCGTCTCGCGGGTGTCGAAGGCGATGTGAAT